>JANXSF010000073.1 GCA_025352795.1 Acidobacteriota bacterium | reverse complement strand
ACGCTTTGGCGAATTGTACCTCTCAAATCATTGAAACGAAATGATGTTGAGCTTAGTGCGGTTGGCTCCAATTGAAACCCATTCCGAGCTCAAAGAAATAATTTCTTAAGTTCGGAATGAGTAATTTTCTTCGTCGGAATACACATGTCGCCGTAGAATAAATAGTTCTTGTCAGCCATTTCGTTTGCACCGACAAGGATATCAGTTACATCAGGTGAGTTGCTAGCGGCAGAGCGGCGTGAGCGCATTGTGCACCTCCCTCAAGTCGTCAATTTGGAGGTTGACGTACTTCTTCGTCATCTCTAGCGAGGTGTGTCCCAAGACCTTCATGAGATGGAATTGGGAGCCGCCTTTGCGGATATAGTTTGTAGCGAACGTATGGCGCGTGGCGTGGAGCGTTCTTCGTGGTGGCTCAAACCCAAGCCTTCGGCAGAGTAGTTTGAAGTCTCGAAGTACCACTCGCCGACCAAGTTTGGCCCGACCATCGAGCGTGCCAAAGATGAAGCGGCCCGGTTCCTTCTGTTGATGTTTCCACAGCACTTTGCGGAGTTCGAACGAAAACGGTACCCGCCGGTCTTTACTGCCTTTACCAACCACCGTGAGCAGGAGGTTGTCAAAGTCTACATCTTGGGGCCGAAGTCCGAGAGTTTCCTCGATACGCAGACCAGTATCGAACAGCGTGCAGATAAGGGCGTGAAGTCGCTTCTGTGCGCGGCCCACCGGCTTACTACCGGCGATTTTATGAATTTGGTCAGCCGTGAACGTCGGCAGCGTTTCGGTTGGCTCTTTGAGCCGTCCGATGGTGAAGCCAAGTTTGGCCCACTTCGCATATGCGTTGAAGACGCGGATGCGGTTGTTGCAAGACGTAGCTTTCAGGCCAGCCTCACGCATCGCAATCACACAGTCTTTGAAACCCGCCTCAGTGAGCGGGTATTTTTCTAGCCAGTTAAATAAAGGATTGTTCGTACCACTCAAGGGTTCGAGGGGAAACGTTATGAAGGAACTTCCGTTCCTTGATGAAGTTCTCAAAGCAGGACAGCACACAGACCTCTTTCGGTCTGTAAGTTGTTGATAATGTTGATTTTAAGACGTAAACCTGCACCCAAGGCAGGTGCGCTACCAGGCTGCGCTACGCCCCGACGATGTGTCAATCCCCTTCAGTATACCGCACTTTGTTCCCCTGCGATCACATCTACTAAATCTAAAATCAGCTTTCTCACCGGACGCATCAGCGGCAATGACGATGCTTTCAACAGCAGCACTACAATTCCCAGGCTCTTATCCAATAACAACTGCGTCCGACGCTGACCTTCCGACCGGTCATAAATCCAAAATAGGACCATCCCCATCTGGTACATCCACAGAATTTTCGGCATCGCCTCAACCAAGTCTTCCGGCACCTTTAACTCGCTCCGTTCCAACGCAGTACGGAACTGCGCGATCCCTTCCTCGCGAATCTCTTTCGTCTCCTTACTGAACGGTGATAGCCGATGCCCAGGGTCCGCCGAATATCCCGACAGGGCCCCCAAAAACTTACGGTCCGGTCCGAAATAATCGAACTTTACATACACCAGTGCCCGAATCTTCTGTTCCAACTTGCCGTGACTGGCCAAAGCGGCTTCCACCTTGGGCCGTATTTCCGCGTTCACTTTCACGTAGAACGCCATCACCAAATCCTCTTTCTTGGGGAAATAATAATAGGCCAAGCCCGTGGCAACTTTTGCCTCCTGCGCAATGTCGCGCATGGTCGATTCCGCAAAGCCGCGCTCCCGAAACAACTGTAACGCGGCTTCCAAAATCTTCTTCCGTGTTTCTTCAGACTTAGCTGCCATGCCTAATCCTTTAACTCAAATTCTTAAACTTCCCGGGACAACCGTTTCGTTCAATCGCCCGAGCGCTTGTTTGCGGAACCTTGAAAACACGTAGATATTGAAAAAATGCATACCACCCAAAACCAACAACACCAAACCCAGCTTATCTGCAAACAGTTCCATGGCCGCCCGTAGCGTTAAAACTTCGCCATAGGAGCGCAGGGTGAAGGTCACATATCCCACGTTGATCAAATAAAATCCCACCACCAGCAGATGATTCACCGAATCCGCCAGCTCTTTATTGCCGCCAAACGCATCCACTAAAAACACTCCACCGCGCTGATGCAGCGTGCGTGCCACCCAAATTGTCACACTAATACTCACCAACAGGTAAGCTAAATAAGTTCCTTCAATAAACATTGTATCCTCCTTGTGTTGAACGTGTTCAAGTCCAAGGTACGCCGAATTCGTCAGCCCGTCAAGAGCTTTTTGAACCCGTTCAAGATAACTGCACACCAAAGAAATGGCGATGCAAGCCGGAGAAGGTCTCGCATCGCCAATAGTGGACTCTCAGAGCTCAAGCAGTCTATCTGGGTGGCCGAACCAGACCCGGTGTTGTAACCGATGCACTATTGCTGTTCACCGAGTAATTTCCCGACGCATCATACGCCCTGATGTTGTAAGTGTAACTGCTGTTGTAAGTCACCGTCCAATCCGTGAATGACCGCTGATTGCCCGCTGTCGTGGCGATCACAGCCCCATCGCGAATCACCTGATAGCCAGTCACTCCCACATTGTCTGTGCTGGCCGTCCAAGCAAGATCCACTTGGTTCATCGTAACGACGTTCGCTGAAGTGATCGTCGGTGCTGTGGGTGCCTGTCCATCTCCGCCACCGCCGCCGCCACCGCCAGCATTCACCGCCACCGTAACCTGCGCAGTGGCACTGCCAGCAGAATTTGTGGCAGTCAGTAGAAACGACGTTGTTCCACTTGGAGTAACTGACTTAGTCGATAAGCCTGTAACATCACCCACGCCACTAATACTGACGCTGCTAGCACCTGTAACATTCCAACTGAGTGTGGTAGCTTGCCCCGCAGTCAAAACTGTTGGCGATGCCGCAAAAGCATTGATCGTCGGGACGCCCACGCTCACCGGACTATTCCAGGAAACAACAGCGACTGCCGCTCCAGTCCGTTGATAGTAATCCACCGTCACCAAATGCGACCCCTGGGTTAAGTTTGTACGTGTAATGTACATCGCACCAAACTGATCGAACCACCGATCCAGAATCAAAGTGCCATCCACATAAATGCGCATGCCGTCCGATGTAGTAGCCGTAAACGTTGTGTTTCCGCTTCCGAAAGTGAAGTAACCTTGCCAGCGAACCGAAAAGTTCTTAGCCGGGACAGATGCATCGGGCAAGCTGCTTCCCCAATTGAAATTGATCTGTCCATCGGTCCTGGTGAATACCGGATTCCCGCCCAGGTTCGTGTTGTTGTAGTAACAACCCGTGAATGCGCCGCTGGCCGCTGCCGGGCAACTGCTGGTAACCACGGGGGAGGGTGTGGTCACAGTAACAGCATTACTCAGAGCAGAATAATTCCCAGCCGCATCATAGGCTCTTACAGAGTAAGTGTAAGTAGTGGCCGCCGACACAGCTTTATCACTGTAACTAAACGCGTTAGGTAGTGCGTTAAGAATCACCGAGCCATTTCTAAACAGTTGATATCCGGTAACTCCCACATTGTCCGTACTACCGGTCCAAGTGATATCCACTTGTGTGGACGAACTCGCTACAACTGACGAAATGGAAGGTACTGTAGGAGGCTGCTTATCGCCACCCGCTGCGCCAACCGTCACCGTAGCCACCGCCGAAGCACTGCCCGATGCGTTAGTTGCAGTAAGTGTGTAAGAAGTAGTTGCCGAAGGTGCAACAGACTTTGACGACAAGCCAGTTACATCACCAACACCACTAAGACTCACTGTAGTCGCCCCAGAAACACTCCAGGTCAACGAAGTTGTTTGGCCAACCGTGATGGATGATGGGTTAGCGACGAATGCAGAAATCGTAGGCGCCGTGCCACTTCCAATTACCTGATCCACCACTCCGCCGAAATCCGTTGTCCAATACCAGCCGTAAGTGGAACTAGGACCATAGGCACGAGCAATCCCCATCACCTTAAACGACCCGTTCAACATGTTCTTCCGATGGGCATACGTGCATTGGCCAGATCCATCAGCGTCGCACGCATTCACCCATTGAGTAAATGAACTCTGTGCATCGCTATGCCCAGCAGCAATATTTTCGCCCCAGGGAAAGTAAGGATACCCGAAGCTATTGATCCGCGTCCCCGCATCACGACCCAAACTATCGGTGTGACTGAAGTAATTCTTCGCCGCCAGATCATTGCTCATCCAGCGAGAAGAAGCTTCCAGCGCCACAGAAACCTGCAATGGCCCAGACCCGTTCTGTGCCCGGTAACTATTGATCAATGAGAGAAACGCCCATTCCTCTGTGTCCAGTCCGGAAGTGGTTGGCGGCGGCGTAACCGAAGGTGGCGGAGTAATGGTTGGCGACCCGCAAGTTCCCCCAGCACAATAACCAGGTTCATAAGTCCAAAACGGAGTACCGCCAGAAACTACGCAGGAAACTCCCGTAACGTTGGCATCACTGGCCAGCATGGCCGCTATGTGAAGGGAATCATTCCAAACACCAAGTACGGAAACAGGATCACTAACCGCAAACGCTAAATTTTCAGTTATCAAGTTATAACCAATGCCCGCAGCCGTGGTGTCGTACCCTTCATGCGGGTTGAATCCCCGGCCAGGCGTGTGTGTTGCCATATAAGCGATGAATTGCGTGGCCCGAAGCTCCGCATCCTTCATGCCTAAGTTGTCCAGCTCCAAAGCAGCCACACCATTTTGAGAACGGAATGAGTTGATCTGATTGAAAAGCCCAATAATGGCCGTATCGCTGCACCAGGATTGGCCTGACGTCAAATTGATTTGGTGCGTTATGCTCTGAGCCGACGCCACATTTGTGGTTGAAACTAGACCCAGAGAGAGTATCGCTAGAGGTAACAAAGAGTATACATTTGTAATCATAGTTGCTTCACATTGTCTTCGCGGTGTTAGCGCTTCGATTTACAACAGTTGTTAATAGCGGTGTGCTCTGCGCATCTAACGGTTTCTTAATTTGGCTTATTGTTCTCAGCAAGTTGCAGCAAGAACAATTTGAAGTTATGCCAATAGTACAGTACCCAATAGTAATGGGCAACTCGTTTCATCGTTTTTTAATTACTTATGCAAGTAACTAGTGTTTTTTAATTTACTAAGTCAGTAAAATGACTCCCCCCTTTTGTAGGGAGTAGGTATATACCCCTCCGCACAACTTGGTATCATGCGACTTATGTTGCCAAAGACTTTAGCCCTTATTTTTCTTACCAGCTTAGTCGTATCTGCCCAGCCGATGAGCCCAACTCTTTGGCAAAGTCTCAACTGGCGTTCCATTGGACCCTTCCGCGGCGGTCGCACCGTTGGCGCCACCGGTGTCCGCAGCCAGCCCAATGTATTCTACGTAGGCGTTAATAATGGCGGTGTCTGGAAAACCAACGATTATGGTCGCACCTGGAAACCCCTGTTCGATAAGCAGCCCACCGGTTCCATTGGCGATGTGGCCGTTTCCCAATCCAATCCCAACGTTTTATACGCAGCCAGTGGCGAAGGCCTGCAACGACCCGACCTTTCCATTGGCGATGGCGTCTACAAATCCATCGACGGCGGCAGCACCTGGCGCAATATGGGACTTCGCGATGCCCAGCAAATCGCTTCCATCATTGTTGACCCCGCCGATCCCAATCGCATCTTCGCCGCCGCATTAGGTCATCCCTATGGGCCCAACACAGAGCGCGGACTTTATCGTTCGCTCAATGGTGGTGAATCCTGGGAACGCGTCTTATACAAGGACGAAAACACCGGAGCCATGCAAGTTGAGTTCGACCCGCAAAATCCCCAAAACATTTACGCCTGTTTGTGGGCCGGTCGTCAAGGCCCTTGGGAAAACGGTCAATGGAAGGGTGCTGGCAGCGGCCTGTTCCATTCTACCGATGGCGGCACTAACTGGACCCAACTTACTCAAGGGTTACCGACTATCACTCAAGGTTTGGGACGTATCGGCATTGGCATCGCTCATAGTAACCCGCAAATCATGTACGCCACCGTCGAAGCAGATCGCGGTTTAGGTGGCATTTACCGGTCTGACAACGCAGGCACAATCTGGCGCCTGCTCACTGCCGACCCGCGCCTGTGGGGCCGTGGTTCGGATTTCGCCGAAGTGCGCGCCAAACCGAACGATCCTGAAACGGTGTATGTCGCCAACACCGGCACTTACGTTTCCATTGATGGCGGCAAAACGTTCAAAGGGTTCAAAGGCGCCCCTGGTGGCGATGATTATCATCGTATCTGGATTAACCCGGACCGTCCTGAAATCATGTTACTGGCCGCTGATCAAGGTGCTGTCATCAGTGTCAATGGTGGTGAAAGTTGGAGCTCCTGGTACAACCAGGCAACGGCTCAGTTCTATCACGTGTCTACCGACAATCAGTTTCCCTACTGGGTGTATGGCGGCCAGCAGGAAAGCGGTTCCGCCGGTGTGGCCAGCCGTGGCGATTACGGTGCCATCACCTGGCGTGACTGGCGCACCGTCGGCGTGGAAGAATACGGCTACGTCGCACCAGACCCGCTTGACTCCAACATCATCTACGGCGGTAAGTTGACTAAGTTCGATAAGCGCACTGGTCAAGTGCAAAACATCGCACCAGAAGCGGTGCGTCGGGGCACTTACAGGTTTTTAAGAACCGCCCCCGTGCTGTTCTCCCCTGTCGATCCCCATGTGCTCTATTACGCCGGCAACGTGTTGTTCAAAACCACCACGGGGGGAAAATCTTGGAAGGTGATCAGTCCAGATTTAAGTCGAGAGAAGAACGAAGTCCCTGCCAGTGTGGGTGTTTATCGCACTGCGGACATGCAAACCATGGCCCGTCGCGGAGTCATCTACACCGTGGCCCCATCGTTCAAAACCGTCAACACTATCTGGGCCGGAACTGACGATGGTGCAATTCACATCACCCGGGATGGCGGTCAGAAGTGGAGTAACATCACTCCTCCAGCACTTACAAGTTGGAGTAAAGTGTCATTGATGGAAGCATCTCACTTTGACGATCAAACTGCCTATGCCGCCGTCAACCGTTTCCGTCTGGATGACCTTCGACCCTATATTTACAGCACCCACGATAGCGGCAAAACCTGGAACCTCATAGTGAAAGGCATCCCGCAGAATGAAGTAGTCAACGCCGTTCGGGAAGATCCCAAACGCAAAGGCATGCTCTACGCCGCAACAGAACGTGCTGTCTACTTCACGCTGGATAACGGGGCTAATTGGTTGCCCTTGCGCATGAACATGCCCTCCAGTTCCATTCGCGACATTGTGGTGCATGAAGATGACTTAGTAGTGGGCACCCATGGCCGGTCTTTTTGGATTTTGGATAACATAGCAGCCCTCCGTGAATTAACCGTCTTACTAGCCGCTTCTGGCGACCACTTATTCAAGCCTCCGTACACTTACAGAGTTCGCCGCAGTGTAAACACCGATACGCCCATTCCACCAGAGGAACCAATGGGTCAAAATCCTCCCGATGGAGCCATCATCGACTACTTATTAGATAACGACGTGTACGGCCCACTGACCCTTGAAATCTTCGATAGTAAAAAGCTCCTGGTCCGTCGTTTCGCCAATAGCGACAAGCCGGAAGCGATTGATGAATCCAAACAAGCCTACCCCACTTACTGGTTCCGCCAGACACGCACGCTACCAACGAAAGCAGGCATGCAACGTTGGATCTGGGATTTGCACTACGCCGCACCAGAGGGCTTTCCAAGGACATTCCCCATTTCCGCAATTTATGGTGACACCCCCAGTGAACCCATGGGTCCACTAGCAGCCCCCGGGACCTACACCGTACGCCTCACAGTAGGCGCAAAGGTATTAGAGCAACCGCTAACCATCCGCATGGACCCCCGAGTGAAGGCCAGCCCGCAGGACATTCAAAAGATGTTCGACGCATCGTTTAGCTGTTATGAAAACATAGGAAAACTCCGCCGAGCCCCCAAGAGCGCAGAGTCAGACAAGCTAGCCGTCGAGTTACTTGAGGTAATGAGGATCACAGAGGAAGCCGACGCCGCCCCAACGCAACAAGCTATGGATGCAGTAACTAAGTTGAATAGGCAAGTAAACCCACGCAAGTAGAGGTCGGCAAAACTGGGGACAGACTACGAATTTCCGCGAAGAAGATGTTAGTAGAAAAACCAAATGCCCCGAGGCGCGGAATTTCGCTGTCTGTCCCCGGTTTTGATCGCGAACAAGCAAGCCCGTGATATCCTGCAAAAGCAAACCACCAAACCATGTCCGAGTACTTCACCTACGACGTCTTCCTCAGCCACAGCAGCAAAGACAAAGCAATCATCCGCCCGCTAGCCGAGAAGTTGCGCGCTGACGGAGTCCGCGTCTGGTACGACGAATGGGAAATCCGCCCCGGCGACAGCATCCCAGCAAAAATAGAAGAAGGCCTGGAGCAATCCCGCGTGCTAGCCCTCTGCATGTCAGCCAACGCCTTCGGATCAGACTGGGCGCAACTCGAATCTGTAACCTTCGGCTTTAGAGATCCACTCAACAAAGGTCGCCACTTTCTTCCTCTGAAACTGGATGACGCAAAGCCCAAAGGCTCCCTTGCGCAGTTCCTCTACATCGACTGGCGCCCCCCCAGCACGCGAACAAGAGTACGAAAAGCTGCTAGCCGCCTGCCGCGTAAAGATAACCTTTGTAATCGAACACGTCAAAGAGCGCGAGCCGCTCCAAAAAAGTTTCTCACTAGGACATACCGATTGGATCCGTTCAGTAGCCTTCAGCCCCGATGGACATCTTGCCGTCTCCGGGTCAGTCGACAAAGTCATACGCAAGTGGGAGGGCAGGACAGGTCGTTCACTACGAGTGATGCAAGGTCACTCCGCCGGGATCAACAGTGTGGTTTTCAGCCCCCACGGTAGATTCATTCTTTCCGGCTCTGATGACAACACTCTACGACTGTGGCACGCGAGAGACGGTGTCTCTCTACGGACAATGGAAGGCCACTCCGCCAGGGTCTTGGCCGTGGCCTTCAGTCCAGATGGAAGATTATCTATCTCAGGCTCATATGACAATACCATCCGCATTTGGGAAGTAAGTAGCGGGCGCGAGATGCGAGTTCTTGGAGGTCACTCCGCCAGCGTTTCTAGCTTGGCCTTCAGCCCCAATGGCCGACAAATCCTCTCTGGCTCCGACGACAAAACAGCCCGGATTTGGGATGTGGAAACAGGTGCCTGCACTTGTGTTTTTGAACATCCCTCTACTATCTGGAATGTGACATTCGACCCCAAAGGAACATCCGTACTAACTGGCTCCTATGACAGTATTGTGCGAATTTGGGATCTAGACAGCGAGCGAGTGCGCTTACTCCCGGGCCATTCAAATGGAGTTTGGAGCGTTGCGTTCAGCCCAGATGGACGTTTAGCTATCTCAGGTGCGACCGACAATTCCTTGCGCATCTTGGATCTGGAAACCGGTCGGGAAGTTCGTATCATCCAAGGACACATTGACGCTGTCTGGAGTTTGGCATTCAGCCCCGATAGCCGACTTGCTATTTCTGGCTCTGACGATAGATCTTTGCGTATTTGGGACGTGGAAACCGGATTTGAGATGAACGAAATTAAGGCTTACTCCAGTAGACTTTTGAGTTTGGCTATTACCTCAAATGCCAATCGTGCACTCTTTGGATCCAAAGATTCAACCCTAGGGCTGTGGGACATGGAATCGGCACGCGCGGTGCGTGTGCTGGAAGGCCACTCCGACGACGTCCTGAGCGTGGCCTTCAGCCCCGATGGCCTCCGCGCGCTCTCCGGCTCCGCTGACAACACCGTACGGCTGTGGTTCTCCAACGGACTCTCGTTCCCCTTGTTGCAAGGCCACTCCCCCAGCATTTCTAGCGTGGCATTCGGCCTCGATGGCAGGCAGGCTTTCTCTTCTGCTTTTAACGGAGTAATCTGCGTGTGGGATTTAGAATCGCCTACGGAAACCAAAGTAGAAGCCCAGACCCAATACACCAACGCCAAAGTGCTGCTGGTGGGCGATTCGGGCGCGGGCAAAACTGGCCTTTCCATGCGGCTGGCATTGGATACGTGGGAACCCAGTGACTCCACCGTAGGTGCCTGGGCCAAGCATTTGAAGTTACCCATATCTGCAGCTGAGGGCGTTGAGCGGGAAATCTGGCTGTGGGATTTCGGCGGCCAGGCGGATCAGCGATTGATCCATCAGCTTTATATGGAAGACACCGCGCTGGCCGTGCTCGTCTTCGACGGACAGAAAGAAGACCTGTTCGAGTCGCTGGGCCAGTGGGATCGCGACCTCACACGCTCATCGCGCAAGCCCTTCATTAAGTTGCTTGCGTCAGGCCGCGCAGACGCTGGTGGACTTCGGGTAAGCCGGGTGGAGGTAGAGAAGTTCGCACCGGAACGAGGATTCCGCAGCCCGCTATTTGAGACCAGCTCGAAAGTAGGAACGGGTTGCCACGAACTGAAGCAGGCGATTATCGCCGGCATTCAATGGGAAAAAATTGAATGGCGATCATCCCCATTGCTATTCAAGCTATTGAAGGAAGAAATTATCCGGCTGAAGGATGAAGGCCGCGTGCTGCTGCGATTCAACGAACTGCGGGACGCGCTACGTCTCCGCCTATTCGGTGAAGAAGCAAGCTTCAACGACGCGGAACTGAAGGCTGTAGTGGGTCTGTTGGCAGGTCCAGGAGTTGTATGGGAGCTAAAATTCGGTAGTTGGGTACTGCTGCAGCTCGAGCGGATTAACGCCTATGCTCAGGCGGTGATTCAAACGCTTCGGAAGGATGAGCACGAGCTAGGTTCCATACCAGAGGAAAAAGTGTTGAGGGGGAACCTTTCGTATGAATCCTCCGTTGCGCGTTTGGAGGATGCCGAAGAAGAAAGGATCGTTTTGCTAGCCATGCACCAAGCTTTGGTCGAGCGTGGCCTTTGCCTTCGAGAGCACAGTGAGCATGGGACATTTTTGATCTTCCCTAGTTATTACGCGCCCGGAATTTGTCGGGAATCCGTCGGTTCTAGTAAGCTTCCAGTTCAGCGGATTCCTTGACGACATCTACGCCACGCTGGTGGTGCGATTGCATCACACGAAACCATTTGACCAAGACAAATTGTGGCGTTACGCTGCCGATTTCAAAACATTGAATGGGGAGCAACTCGGTGTCAAGTTGACCAGGCGAGCGGAAGGCTCAGGCGAACTGGAGGTGTATTTCGATCCTGAAATCGGGATGGATTTGAGAATTCTATTTAGTAAGTATGTTCACGACCACCTGCTGGAAAAATCAGCGGAGGTAGTGCGGCTGCGACATTACGTGTGCCCTCATTGCGGCACCACGGTAGACAATAGGGAAGTCGCAATGGAACGACTGCACGATTGGCTGGAAGGAAGACCAACTAAGTCAGCAGGATGGCTGAAGAAGCTATTCGGTGACGATAAACTTCCCACCGTCCTCTGCACAAGATGCGAGCAGCGAGTACCGCTGTGGGACGAGCTGGAGCAACAATTTGCTAGCCCAGAGACAAGGCAGCGGGTACGAACTCTGCAAGAAGAGTCCGCTATTGTGTTGGACAACGAGAGCAAAGAGCGAGCACTGGTGGGGGAGGTAATTTCCACGGTGGCGCTTGCCGGACAGATCAGCCGCGAACATAACGTAAGCGACCACGGCATTGACATGGAGATCGAATTCAAGCGAGACAACGGCGAGGCCAGCGGGAAAAAACTTTATCTCCAACTTAAGTCCGGCGATTCCTACCTGGATAAACGAAAGCGAGACGAGGCTGAGGTTTTTACAATCCGGGACGAGCGCCATACGCGTTACTGGATGGATCAGGGATTTCTAGTGATGTTAGTAATCCGCAACTCAGAAGGGGAGGTCCGTTGGATGGAAGTACGCGACTGGCTAAAGAAAGCCAGCGACAACGGCAAGAAACCAGTAAAGCAAATCATCTTCGAAGGCTAACGCTTCGACGTAATGAGCGTGCGACGGTGGCGGGATCGGCTGCTCAAACTGGAGTCACCATCCATTCAAAAGTGAATGTCCCATCATTTCAGCCCATTACGACACACCCACCACAAAACTCTGCGAATCCTCCTGCTATAGTAAATCCCGAAAGCGCAAAGGGCTCTCCTCGGAAAATTGCTAGGTTACACTAAGCCCATGGCTGCCTACGGCTCTATACTACCGTGTTTGAACCTTTGCCAGAAGGCGGGTTTAACGTCCCGTTACCAGCAATCCCAGAAATCTGTACCTTCGGTTCAGACCTCCAGGAGGCGCGCGAGATGGCCCGCGATGCGATTCGTTGTTACCTTGAAAGTGCCATTGAAACTGGCGACTAACGCCC
Organism: Acidobacteriota bacterium; assembly: GCA_025352795.1. Lineage (GTDB taxonomy): Bacteria > Acidobacteriota > Terriglobia > Bryobacterales > Bryobacteraceae > JANXSF01. The sequence continues at coordinate 72,489 of JANXSF010000073.1, read as the reverse complement.
AAGCTACCCCAAGATCCCACGCACCACACTAGCCGGTTCCACGCCAGTCAACTTCTGATCCAATCCCTGATACTTGTAAGTGAACCGATTATGATCAATGCCTAACTGATTCAGCAACGTCGCCTGCAGATCCCTCACATGCACTGCATCCTTCACAATGTTGTAACTGAACTCATCCGTCTCACCATGCACCAAGCCACCCTTGATACCGCCGCCTGCTAACCACAAACTGAACGCACGTGGATGATGATCCCGTCCGTAACTCGTTGCCGTCAACTTACCTTGCGAGTAAATGGTGCGTCCAAATTCCCCTCCAAAAATAACAAGCGTATCGTCCAACATGCCGCGCTGTTTCAAATCCTGCACTAACGCCCAACAGGCCTGATCCACGTCCTTACATTGGCTCGGAAGAATTTCCGGCAGCTGCCCATGCACGTCCCATCCACGATGATAAATCTGTACAAAGCGCACACCACGCTCCGCCAATCGGCGAGCCATCAAGCAGCTATAAGCAAACGTCCCACCTTTTTTCGCATCCTCGCCATACATCTTGTAAGTGGCTTCCGTCTCCTTCGATAAGTCAGTCAGATCCGGCACCGATGTCTGCATCCGATACGCCATTTCGAATTGCGCAATACGACTCTGCGTTTCCGGGTCGCCCACTTTTTGATATTGAATCTGGTTCAATTCACTCAACGAATCCAACATCCGACGGCGCACCTTTTGATCCACGCCATCGGGGTTGTTGATATACAACACCGGGTCGCCACCAGAGCGCAGAGCCACACCGGAATATTTCGCCGATAGAAAACCGGCGCTCCACAGCCGTGCGGAAATGGCTTGCACGTTCGCTTTGGAATTAGAATGCGTCGCATTCAAAACCACAAAAGAGGGCAGATCCTCATTCATGCTACCCAAGCCGTAAGCGGTCCAAGACCCTATGCAGGGCTTCCCCGCTAGCATACTCCCGGTTTGAATAAACGTGATCGCTGGTTCGTGATTAATCGCTTCCGTATGCATGCTGCGGATCACAGTAATGTCATCCACCATCTTGGCGGTATGCGGCAATAATTCGGAAAGCCAGGTGCCGCTCTTGCCATGCTGAGCGAACTTAAACACCGTCGGCGCAATGGGAAAACGGCTCTGCCCAGAGGTCATGGTAGTTAACCGCTGCCCTTTGCGGATGGATTCGGGAAGATCTTTATCGAACCAATCGTTCATCCCAGGTTTGTAATCAAATAAGTCATGTTGCGGTGGCGCACCCACCATGTGCAAGTAAATAACCCGCTTCGCTTTGGGTGGAAAATGCGGCAGTCCTGGCAACACCCCACTTACTTTTTCAGTACGCGCTGGTGCCGCTTCACTTAGTAATGAAGCCAGCGCCATGCCACCAATACCGCGCGCTCCCTGGGCAAAAAACTGGCGCCGCGTTTCCGCTAGAACACTCTCGTCAAAGATACTCATTTGTTTAACGCCTCATCCAAATTCAAAACATTGCTCGCCAACATAGTCCAGGCAGCGAATTCCGCCACTGCGATGGTTCCATCTGGTTTCGATTCCCCAATCGTAATCAGCTTCCGCGCCTGATCGGGATGCGCCGCGTAGTGTGCCTTCAAATCAGCATAAGCGCGTCGCAATACCTCCCGTTCATTGGGTGCAAACTGCCGAGACAATGCCCGCATAGTAAGTAAGTCCAATTTCTTGTTGAAGTCCTGGCCACCCAAAATGGCAAGCTGCGCTAAGTTGCGCGATGCTTCCACATATTGCGGGTCATTCATAGTTACTAACGCCTGTAACGGAGTGTTGGTCCGTTCCCTGCGAACCGTGCAATTTTCCCGAGTTGGAGCATTGAAAATGTCCAACGATGCTGGCGGTGCACTACGTTTCCAAAACGTATACATACTGCGCCGATACAGTTTATCGCCTGTATCCGGTTTATAGAATCGCGTATTGCTACCTTGCATCGCCACAGTTTCCCAAACACCTTCCGGCTGATATGGCTTCACGCTAGGACCACCAATATCACCCACCAGCAACCCGCTGGCAGCCAGTGCATAATCGCGAACCAACTCCCCATCTAAACGAAATCGGGGTCCATGCGCAAGTAGCCGATTTTCAGGATCTTTTTTCAATTTCACTGGCGTAATAATTGCCTGTTGACGATAAGATGCTGAAGTTACCATCAGCTTCATCAGTTTTTTGATATCCCATCCAGATTCACGAAATTCAACAGCCAACCAATCCAGTAATTCAGGGTGCGACGGCGCTTGGCCCTGCGATCCAAAGTCTTCCGATGTCTTCACAATTCCTGTGCCAAACACCTCCTGCCACAACCGATTCACTTCTACTCGTGACACCAGCGGATTCCCATCGTCCACCAACCACTTTGCCAATCCCATTCGATTGCGCGGTGATCCTGTATCCATTGGCGGCAACACCGTGGGCACGTTCGGTTTCACTTCGTCGCGTTTTTGATCATACATGCCGCGATACAAAATGTTCGCCGTTGCATCGTGATTAGGCTGCTCTTCCATAACATGCGTCACCGAACCTCGTTCGCGAATCGTCCTTCGTTCATTGCCCAATTGCGCCAGACGCACGGAAAGTTCACCATAGCCCTTGTCTTCATGGCTCAAGAAGTACAGCAACAACGCTTCGCGCTCCGCTGCATTCAACTGTGCTGTTTCCTTGCTGCGCTGTTGACCCAGCACCATCCATTGCGATACCTGCAGCGCTTCCTCTTCAGAAATTGCCCGATTAAAAATCTGGAAATCAGCAATTTTTCCGCCTTGGAATCCACGTGTCCCTTCCTTGGCTAAGCGCAGCGGTTGCGTGTTGGCAATGTTCGTAAGTAACTTCACATTCTGATCGCCACCGCCTTGTGTAGGTACAGAATGTCCGTTCAAAAAAAGACCCAGACCCGCTTGTTCACGGCTGGCGTCGTAAGTTACAACAATATGATTCCAACTGCCCTGCGCGAACTGTTCCATGTGTCCGGCGCGAATGGTGATTGATTTACCATCGCTGCCTGTCAGGCGGAAATTCACCACCCTTGCCCCAATCTCAATCAACCAACCTTGATTCTTTTTCTTCGCATCCATCTGGCTGGCCACTGCAAAACTGTCTTCGCCCTTGGGAAAATATACCCAGGTAGCGATGGAAAAAGGTTTGCCGGAATCGAAAATAGGTTGGCTGGGGAGTTCTACAAAACCATCTTTGTCGAACGACAATGCCTTGCTGTCTTCTGCTTGTCCTGCATCAACGGTAACCCCTGATTTCAATAAGATGTGCTTCCTCTCGCCTTCATTGAGCAGATGCAGGCTGTCGTCCAAATGGAACGAAAGCACCTCGGCTGAAACACTCAAAGGAGCTGCAATTGTGCGGCGTGCAGGACGGTTCAACCAAGCTTCAAAGTCCACGCTGGCCCTTGCCCGCGCTGCTTTTTTCATAGTCAGAACCTGATCTTGATCACCGCGTAATTGTCCCCATCGGGAACGGTCTTGTTCGCGTGGAACCACAATCACTGGGGGTGTATCGGGTATGTTGCCGTCCATGGGATTCTGGGTCGTGTTGCGGAAGAATGCCGCCATGGAATAGAAATCCTTTTGTGAAAGTGGGTCAAACTTATGATCATGACAAGTGGCGCAACCAAGCGTTAGTCCAAGGAACACTGTGGAGGTTGTATCTACTCTGTCTTTGGCGTAGATCGCTTCCACTTCCTCAGTAATTACTCCGGCTTCATTGGTAGTTACATTGCAACGATGAAAGCCAGTGGCAATTTGCTGTTCCAGCGTACGCTTAGGTAAAAGGTCACCAGCTATCTGCTCCACCGTGAATTGGCTAAACGGCATGTTGCGATTGAAAGCTTGAATTACCCAATCGCGATAAGGCCACATTTCACGATAGTTATCCACATGAATCCCATGAGTATCGGCATAGCGGGCCGCGTCCAACCAATAGCGTGCACGATGTTCCCCATAGTGTTTCGACGCAAGATATTTGTCCACCAGCTTGCCGTAGCTTTCCGCATCTTTCGACGCAACAAAAGCTTCCACGTCAGCCGGATCAGGGGGCAGACCAGTAAGGTCCAGCGAAAGTCTTCTAACTAGCGTTCGACGATCTGCTTCAGCAGCAGGAGTCAACCCCTGCTCTTCCAGTTTGGCCAAAATGAAATTGTCGATGGGATTTTTCGCCCAACCCGCAGTCTTCACTACAGGCAATGGTTTCTTCTGCGGAGCCACAAAAGCCCAATGCTCAGTCCATGGAGCGCCCTGTTCAATCCAACGTTTAAGGGTGGCCTTTTGGCCATCGGTCAGCGTTTTATGGGACGCCATCGGCGGCATCCGCAGGCCAGCTTTGGCGTGGTTGATGCGTTGGAAAATCAAACTTTCTAAAGGCTTGCCAGCAACAATCGGTTGACCATTTTTGCGTTGCTCAAACGCACCTTCACGAGTATCCAGGCGCAGCCCGGCCATCCGCGAACCCTTATCGGGGCCATGACAAAGGAAGCAGGCATCAGCAAGAATGGGACGGATCTCGCGTTGAAAATCAACGGCACCGAAAACGTTAAAGGCAGACAAAAGCAGCAGTAAAGTAGGACGGAAATCAAACATGAAGTGGGCTCTGTTAACAATTACATACCTTTTGAGGCAAAGGTGCAACGAGCAGGACTAACGCCAATTCTTTTTACCCCTGCCTCATTGTCATGGCTGGGTTCGTTGCCGCCGCCTGCCTTGCTAGCCAGAACGCTGCTGCTACCCCAATCCACCCCAACACAACTGCCGCGAATAACCAACTCATCCCGTCCCACGCGAAGGGAGTGCCATTCAGCACCAACACTTTGCTCAATGCCAAAGACACTGGCAAAGAAATCGCCCAACTCAAAGCTACGGCAAAGACTCCCCACCGCACCGCGTCGAAGCCCAACCGCGCCGGCGTTGCACCCAATGCCGATCGTATTGCCAACTCCACTTTCCTTTCCGCGAACGTTGCAGCAAGGCTTGATGCCAATCCAAACCCCACGATAATGGCCGCTAGCATCCCAAACAGCCCAAGCAATTGGACCATCGCCCTCCGCCCCGCCAGCGATTTTTCAATGTGCGCTGCCAACTGTTTCACACTCACCCGCTGAATCTCTGGGTCCACTTTCCACACCGCCCCAGCCACTGCATTTTCCAATTGATCAGCCCCAAGCCCACTTCGAATGAAGTAGTGAAATCCCTCCAATGCGATTTGGTTAGATGTCACAAGAATCTGCGGCGCCTGTTCCAGAGTCAAGTCCCTATTCCGTGTGTTCCCAATCATCCCGACAATCACATGCTCCTCATACGGCTTCATCGCAAATCCATTATAAAAACTCACCCGCAGTTTGCGGCCGATGGGTGATCGCCCAGCCAGATACCTATCGGCGAATATCTGATTCACCAACGCCGACCGAGTCGCACCCAGCCTATCCGTAGCATTGAAATCGCGGCCCACCAGCACAGGAATGGAAAGCATCGGCAGCAATGCCGGACTAGCTACTCCGAAGCGTGCCATCCTCTGTTCATCACGTGGTGTATTTTCATCGTCCAGCAAAAACCATGTCCGCCCGCTGCCAACTGGCATCGAAGTTCCACCCGAAGCCGCCGTCACGCCCGGAATTTGCTCCAACTCCGCAATCACGCGCTGATGAAATTCAGTCATTTTTTGGTCTGTGTTGTATTTCGTCTCAGATATGCCGATTCCCGCAATCAGAATCTGTTCCGTGCGAAATCCGCGGCAGAGCCGCCCAACAATTTCACCCACGCAGAGTGTGAAAGCCAAACGTAATTCTGGTTCCCCTGGTGTTCATGGTCACGCGTCAACGCTTGACCAACTTCTGGCCTTACGCCCAGGGTGTCAAAGAATTCCCCAGTCACTTGCAGCGAAAGTACAACCTCAACGTGCCCATGTTGCTCAGTTTGCAATCCCCAAGTACGGCTCGAATATCCTGCAACATTCTGGACCGAAGCGGTACGCAACTCTTCTAAATCCATCCAGCTCAGCCCACCTGTTTGACCCTTGTGAAAGGATTCGAAGGCTAACAAACGTTCCGGCTCAGGGAAGGGAATTACCGAACGAAGCAGTGGGTAGGAGATGGCCAACCAAACTCCGCTGACGGCCAAAGCAGACCCAATAACAGCGATAAAAGCTGCGGAGCAAGGCCAATCTCTAAGTCTTCGTTTTTAGTGAAACCACACATCGATATTAATACAGTCGTTCTTTACACCGCGGCGAATCGTAAAGCAGCCGAGTTGATGCAATACCGCAGCCGTGTGGGCTCCGGACCATCGGGAAACAGGTGACCTAAATGGCCGTCGCAACGGCGGCACAACACTTCCAACTGGGAACCGTCCTCAATCGTATAAATATTCACTGCGGCAATTGGTGCTGTGAAACTTGGCCAGCCTGTGCCAGATTCATATTTATCCGTTGAACGGAATAGCGCGATGGCGCAACCGGCACAACGGTAAATTCCGGTTGCATCGTGCTTGTTATACTTCCCCATAAATCTGATTTCGGTATCTTTCTTGCGTAGCACAGCGTAACCCATGGGCGTCAACCGTTGCTGCCATCCGCGTGGTTCCAGAAGCATTTTGGGAATTATCTTCTCACCGGTCATTTTTCCGTCGGGTCCGAACTCGGCGATCTCTACCGGCTCACCGTCTGTTGGTTGAAAAGCCGCTTCTTCAACCTTGGTGGCGCATCCGCAGAGTGACAGCAATCCTGCAAGCAGACCGCGACGAGTACCCATGTTAGCGACCCTCCTTTGGCAGAACTCGGTGCGAGACATAGAATTAGAGGCGAAGTAGAATCCGATACCGAGCCAAGCCAAGTCAAACACCGCTCCCTCGCGGTCACGGCTCGGATTGGCGTACCACTACGCACGAACTTCCGTGATTCGCCTGCATTTCTACGAATCTATCACCGCATGTGACTTCAGAATAGCGCGGGTTATAGTAAGAGTAAGAACCACATGAAGAATTTGCTTTTCGCCATAGCCGTTGCCGTACCTCTTTGCGCCCAGGATTTCAGCGATCTCCACGTGGAAAAAGTCGCTGGGGGGTATCAGTTTTTAGAAGGGCCGGTCTGGTCTAAGGAAGGTGGCTTCTTGTTGTTCAGTGATGTGCCCGCATCTAAAGTAATGAAGATGGATACCGATGGCATCAAAGTGTTTCGAACTCCTTCGGGGAAGACCAACGGCAACACCATTGATGCGCAGGGTCGGGTATTATCGTGCGAATCAGAAGGGCGTCGGGTAGTTCGGCAGGATAAAAAAGGCAACTGGGAAACGCTGGCCGATAAGTGGGAGGGCAAGAAACTGAATGCCCCAAACGACATTGTTGTGCGGAAAGATGGGCACATCTATTTCACTGATCCGGCGTTTGGAGATCAGGCCGATAAGCGGGAACTTGACTTCTACGGCGTCTATCACATTCCGCCCAAGGGCCCCATGGAATTGGTGGCCAAACCCACGGGCCGTCCCAACGGGATTGCATTTTCACCCAAGGGGAATCTGCTTTATGTTGCCAACACCGATGAGCGAAACATTCGCGCTTACGATCTGGATAAGAGTGGCAAGACCAGTAACGAGCGGGTATTGATTTCCAATATTGATGGGCCTCCCGATGGCATGCGCGTGGATGAGAAGGGCAATTTGTGGATCACCTGCCGCGGAATTGCAGTCTATACTGCGGAGGGTAAATTTTTGCACTTTATTGAAATTGGCGAAGCTCCCGCAAACATCGCGTTTGGGGAGTCGGATATGGAAACGCTTTACGTGACCGCACGTACGTCGCTGTATCGCATCCGCACTGGAGTGAAGGGCGCGGTGCAACATTAACGCGTCGGATAACCGCAAGTATCCACCCCGCCCAATATTAGGTGTTGGCGCATTGATTTTTGATGCGGGCCGTATTCTGCTGGTGGAGCGAGGTCGGGAACCGCTGAAGGGTTGGTGGTCTTTACCTGGCGGCGCGGTGGAGATTGGGGAACGGCTGAGCGATGCCATCAAGCGGGAAGTGCTGGAGGAAACGAATCTTTCAGTGGAGGCCATTGAAGCGGTGGAGATCTTTGAGCGGTTGATTTACGACGCCGCTGATTGCATTGAATATCATTACGTATTGATCGACTATTTGTGCCAAGTGAGCGGAGGCGAACTTCGCGCTGGGGATGATTCCAGTAACGTGGCCTGGGTAAAAAGAGAAGACCTGGCTACTTACAAGATAACTGAAGGCACATTGCCTGTAATTGAAAAAGCGTTCCAAATCCATGAATCAAAGCAGTCTTGAAATCTTAGAATATGCGGCATTGAAAGCTTTGATAGGACGCTTCGTGTCCACATCGCTGGGGCAATCGGAGTTAGAAAAAGTAAGTCCTTCTACGGATCGAGATGCGCTTGAACTAACTCTGGCGGAAACGTCTGAGGCGATGGAATACAATCAATCGGCAGTTTCCCCGGCAAGTACCAGTGGCCGGGGGGCGGCGCGTTTGGTGTTTCAGGATCTGCCCGATGCGGCGCAAGCATTGGCACGTATTTCCATTGAAGGTGCTTCGCTGGATGCAAAGGAAATTCTGGACATCATCCAGTGGTTGGAACGGGCATCGGAATCGCGGATGTATCTTCTTTCGGCTGCGCAGAGATTCCCCCGCTTAGGCAAGAAGGCTGGGCAAATCGGCGAGTTTCGGGGAATTTTGCGCGATTTTGCGGGTAAGATTTTGCCTGATGGTTCGGTTGCCGATCATGCCAGTGTGGCGCTGGAACGCATCCGCCGAGGCATGTCCCGACAGCAGACTTTAATCCAGGAATCGTTGGAAAAGTTCATGCGGGCTCATCGCGATGAAGGGGTGCTGCAAGAAGAATTTGTCACCATTCGGAATGATCGTTACGTGGTTCCACTAGTTGCCGGGCAGCGAAGAAAAGTAGATGGCGTAATTCATGCGGCAAGTGGCAGCGGCCAAACTTTATTCGTGGAACCGATGGCCACCATTGAGTTGAACAACGAATTAGTCAGGCTTTCAGAGGAAGAGATGCGTGAAGTGCATCGAATTCTGCGTGAAATGACGGCTCAGTTACGTGAGCACTCCACTGAAATCCGATCCACGTTCACGGTGATGGCGGAACTGGAATTGCTGTTTGCCAAAGCACGATTCGCCTCGGACTTTCGCTGCGTGATTCCGACCTTTGGCAGTAAGTTGAGCATTCACAAAGCACGACATCCGCTGTTGGAAGATGTTTTGCGTCGGCAGAAAAAACAGGTGGTGCCAGTTACACTCACGCTTTCCGGGGTGAACCGTACGCTGCTGATTAGCGGGCCGAACACGGGCGGGAAAACGGTGACCTTGAAGACTGTCGGGCTGCTTACTTTAATGGCTCAATCGGGTATGCCTGTGCCTTGCGATGCAGCGGAATTCCCTTTTTTCCATGATGTGCTGGCCGATGTGGGCGACAACCAATCCATTGAGCAAAGCTTAAGTAGTTTTTCATCGCACATCCTGCAAGTAAGGGAGATGATTGACTCTGTAAGTCCTGATTGTTTGGTGCTGATGGATGAACTTGGCCGGGCAACGGACCCCGAAGAAGGCGGCGCTTTGGGTTTGGCGGTGCTGGATCATTTCCGCAGGCAAGGCTGTTTCACTTTGGCTTCTACCCACTTACTTGCGTTGAAAGTGTATGGCGGCAATACGGAAGGTGTTGTAAATGCGTCCATGGGTTTCAATGAAGAAACGTTACAGCCCACTTACGTACTGCGCGTTGGGGCACCGGGGAAATCAGCGGGTTTGGACATTGCGGGCAGGTTAGGCATTCCCGCGTTTTTGATTGAACGGGCTCGTGCGGCGATGAGTTCCAGTGAACGGGAAGTGAGCCGCTTTCTGCACGATCTGGATATTAAGTTGGCTGAAGTTTCGGAGCTGGAACAGCAATTGAGCCGTCAGCGAATTGAACAATCGCAGGCATTTGAACTGCAACGTAAAGAATTGGCCAAGCGCGAAGATCAGAAGATTAAAGAAATTGAGCGGCGCAGTTCGTTGCTTTTAGAAAAGTTTGAACAGGAAGCACGGGCCGGTGTGGACCAGATGATGCAGGGCCAAGGGCAGCGCAAGGCGGCAGAGCAAGCGCTGAAAAAGATCGTCGTTGTGAAGCGCGACTTTGAACGGGAACTGGCGGCAACGGTTAGAGAGACCAAGCTGGAATCGGGTGCCGGTGAATTAACGCAGTTGGATATCCGCGAAGGTGTGCGGGTGAAAATTCGCGACATGCGCGAACCGGCGAAGGTTTTGAAGGTGAAAGCGAATGGGGAAATTGAAGTCCAGGCCGGTTTCATGAAAATGAAAGTGGAGCGGGCCGATGTGCTGGAAGTGCTGCCCGATGCGAAGGGCGGAGCCAAGCTACCGAAGAACGTGACTTTTTCTCAAGGTCCAACTTGGACCACGATCACCACGGAAATCAACGTGATTGGTCAGCGGGCCGAGGAAGCATTAGAGGCGGTTGATAAATTCATTGACTCGGCGGCGATGGCGGAAGTGCAGCGAGTGCGCGTGGTGCACGGCCATGGCATGGGCATTTTGCGTAAGTTGATTCAAGAGGCTTTGGGTAAGAATCCGCATGTGTCGAAGTTCTTTGCAGCAACGCCCGCAGAAGGTGGAACAGGGGCGACGATCGCGGAGTTGGAAGGGCGGTAAAGTGCTAGCTGCGGTTCGACTTGAGCACTTGGTCAATGGCTTTTGAAAATTCCAGTGGAGTATGAATCACTATGCTCTTTCCTTTGACACTTTTCAGTGCAAAATTGATGGCATCGGGTAGGCCTGCATTGGGGTTGCGACGGAAAAACGATTCGAAGCGGAAGTAGAAGAATCGAGGCGCTGTGCCGATCGGCTTGTTAATGGCTTGGGCTGGTAGCTTGTCCAAATGACGAGCCATGGGTCCAAGGAAAATCACGACGTCAGAAGGGCCACGTTTCGATTCACCGGCATTTTGTTCTTCGTTGAGTAACTTGGCGAGTAAGTCTAAGTGACCCCCTTTATCCTTCAAGACTGAGTAATCGACAGACCCCAATTCCACTTTCTGCATGGCTTCGCTAACCTCATCCAGTTCGCGCAGTCGGAAATCGTCACGACGAAAAATTTCGGCATGTTGTTCCAGATTGAAAACTACGAGTCGCACAGAGAGCGTGGGAATTCGCCCCATCAAGGAAGACAACGTGCCTAGCAGCATTGCTTCGTCACTGGCTCGCAACTTGGTGCGGCGCGGTGAAAGTGGGGTGGCGTGAACCATCACCGTAAGTCGCAGTTTGCGGACATCTTCATCTTCGGGTGTAGGTAGGGAGACTCCGCGCAGGGAAAGGTCGGTGGCTACGTTTGGTGGAATGGTGGTTTTCACACTACGGCTTGAACCATGCAGATCGGCAGATGCAGTCCAGTGTTTGCGGCAGATACGCCCGCTGTTATCCATCAAAATCCAGTCCACATCATAGCGACCTTCGCCTAGAAGGAAATTGCCGCCAGTTTCAATGACAGAATCTTTTTTGGGAGCGTCGGCGGGTATGGGAGGCAGGAACAGGCCCTGCGCCAGATAAACCGGTTTGGCGTCACCTTTTTTGGGAGTGATGCGGCTCACCACGGTCAGCCGATTTCGTCTGCCCGAATATTGCGTCAAAGGAATGCTCACGGTATACCCAGCTTGAAAGAAAAATCCGTAATTGAGCATGGGCTTGATGGGAGTAATTTCGCAGCGCAGAGGCTTATCGTCACTACGAGGATCAAAGCGTAGAAGAGCAGGAATTTTGGCAGGATCCACCAAGGTTTGCGTTAACGCCGGGAGTGCGGTGAGAAGAACAAGGTGGATAAGACGCATGCTATTTGTATGATGCCTTATTGTGTAAGCGGCTGGTAAATTCCTCTATCGCTTCCGCAAAAAGAGCCGTTGGGTTGCGTAGAGGTAGCCCAACGAGGCACCTGCGACCGTGGAGGTGAGCGCCGCGCCTAGGTGTCCAGCGACTATGTGCGACTTTTCGAGGATTGGACAGTGGATTTCTAGTACCATCACTCCAGTGAGTCCGGCTAGCAATCCCGTGATGGCACCTTGCCCTACAAGATTGATGGAAAATCCTCGGCGTAAAATTAGCCAAAACAATGGTACCGAAACAGATGCGCACGAAACTCCGATTTCCCAGCAGGCAAGTGTCTGCCTGGTAAGAGTCTCGTTGGACTGATATCCAAACAAGAGGGAATTTGATCCTATTAAGGCAAGCAAAGGCACCACAGAATAGGGCAAAACTGGAGAACTAGAGCCGGGGCTAATCAGGCGCGCCAGCAGATTCGCCAGCATGCTGGACGAGATGAGCAAGATGCTAAGGTTCAAGGCAATCTGGTAACTATTGCGGGCACGCCATCCGGCCAATCCCAGTGGCCATTCCGCGGCAATTACCACGAACATCGAGGCAAGCAGCAGCATGATAGTGAGTGTCGCCACGCTGGACAGAGGTGTGACGGGACTAAGCCCGGGCAGGATAGAGTTCTCAATTTTGAGCCGCAGCGCTTCGGGGAAATCAGGTTGCGGCTCGCTGTCCAGCAAGTCTTCCAGTTGTGCGCAGCGGCTGCAGGAGGCAAGGTGATTCAGGGCATCCACAGGCCAATCCCTCGGCGAGGCTTGCGGGGACTCCGCTCTTAGCTTGTCCAAATCGTCACACGCCATCGTAATTTCCTTGTGCCTGGTGGCCCAACGCTGCGCCCTTCCCTTGCTTGCGCCCTAGCACAGACCGCAGTTTTTCGTAAGCGCGGTGTGCTTTCAACTTTACAGAACCGACGGTTGAACCGGTTGCTCTGGCCACTTCTTCGAGGCTCATTCCTGTGTGCTTCAGCAACCTGACCACCTCGCGTTGGCTGGGGGGCAAGACCGCAAGCATGGTATCGAAATCGGGCGCAACTACCGGAGCAGGGCGGGCAACTCGGAAAGATTCTGGAAGCGGATCCATCAGATGCTCATGCGAACGAATTCGTCGTGATCGGCGATATCCATCGACTTGGACGTGGCGGGTGATCGCGTAGATCCAGGGCAGAACCGGCTCTCCTGGCCGATGAGTGTGCCGCACCCGATGGATTTGGAGCCAAGTGTCTTGAAGAAGGTCTTCGGCGTCGGCACGACTGCCACATTGGCTGGTCAAAAATCGCAGTAACAATGGGCTTACCTGACGGATCAACTCGGTTGTGGCGACGGGATCTGCTTGTTGATAACGAAGCATAAGTTCTTCAAGTTCGGCCACGGAATGTGCTTTAGACATTCCGCCTCACTCTAGGATTCGGATCGACACTGATTAAAGTTACTGACAAATGTCAAAATCTCGGTTCAAAGCAAGTTTGACACACTTAGCCAGGTTCTTTTTGCCACCGTAACTTTCTGCCGCACCGATCCGAAATTATGAACAGACTAAAACGGACGACTGAAATTGTCCGCAGAGAATTCTAAGGAGAAGTTATGCATAGCAAACAGTCGAAATTATTGACTCTGGCAGGTTTGGTTTTGGGATTGACCGTTGTTCCGGTGATGGCCCAAAGCACTGCCCAATCGAAAATGTCCGATAAGGACATGATGATGGGGATGGACAAGATGTCCAAGGAAGACAAGGCCGCCATGTTTGACAAGATGTCGGACGCGGACAAAGGCATGGCTACGAAAATGGCCGGTCACGATATGTCTACAATGCCCGCCGATGCGCGGATGGCGATGACCGATAAAATGTCTGTCGATGACAAGGCAATGATGTATGAAAAGTTTTCAATGAGTCATCAGAGCGGCATGATGCCGAACATGTCGAAAATGTCAGACCAGGACATGATGATGGATAAAATGTCGAAGGCTGAAAAGGCTGCCATGTTCGACAAGATGTCGGACGCGGAGAAAAATATGGCAACTAAGATGGCTGGCCACGACATGAGCAAAATGTCCGCCAAAAAACGGATGTCCATGACCAATAAAATGTCGATGGATGACAAGGCAATGATGTTTGAAAAGATGAACATGAGCCGCCAGATGGACATAACCATGATGGACAAAACCGATACAAAGAAGTAGTCTATAGCAAACCGTGTGACGCCACACCAGTTGTGCAATAACAGGTAAATTACATGCTAATAAAGACAACAATCGAAATCCCCTCTTCTGAGGTGACTCCAAAATCCCTCTACTTAAACAGGCGCAGTTTTTTGACGGCTCTTCCGCCAGCCTTTTTGGGAGCGCACGAACTGCTGTCTCCAACTGCCCGGGCGAATGCTGCGGTGAAATTCGGGGACCTTATCAAGAGCCCGCTGAGCACCACCGAAAAGCAAAATTCGTTTAAGGACGTCAGCACGTACAACAACTTTTATGAGTTTGGCACCAGCAAGGAACAGCCGGCCCAACTGGCGAAGAACTTCAAAACCAGCCCGTGGGTTGTTTCGGTAGAAGGTGAAGTGGCCAAGCCGCGCAAGTTCAGCGTGGACGAGTTGCTGAAACTCGCGCCACTCGAAGAGCGGATTTACCGGCACCGTTGTGTGGAAGCTTGGTCGATCGTGGTGCCGTGGATTGGGTATTCGTTGAGCGCTCTGCTGAAGAAGGTGGAGCCCACATCGAAAGCGAAATTTGTGTACTTTGAGACTTACTACGATCTTAAAGAAATGCCCGAGGCAAAGAATGCCGGCATTCCCTTGCCTTATGTTGAAGGGCTGCGCCTGGATGAGGCCATGCATCCATTGGCGCTGCTGACAATGGGCATGTATGGAGAGTCTCTGCCGCCGCAGGACGGAGCTCCGGTGCGATTGATTGTGCCTTGGAAGTACGGCTTCAAGAGTATTAAATCGTTGGTCAAGATCCGGCTGGTGAGCAGCCAGCCGCTAAACACCTGGAATGCTTCCAATTCCAAAGAATACGGATTCTACTCGAACGTGAATCCGCAAGTAGACCATCCGCGGTGGACCCAGGCGAACGAGCGCCGGTTGGGCGAATTGCGGCGTCGGCCCACCTTGATGTTCAACGGCTATGCAGATCAGGTTGCGTCGCTTTATTCAGGCATGGATCTGAAAAAGAACTTCTAGATATGTTGCGCAAACGATGGTTCGGAATCTTAGTGTTTGTAGTTTGCTTTGCGCCGGTGCTGTGGGTGGCTTGGCGTGCAGGGCAAGGGGACCTGACCGCAAATCCGGTTGAGTACATCACGCATTTCACAGGCGATTGGGCCATCCGCTTCATTGCTTTCACGCTGGCGATAACGCCGCTACGAAGACTTTTGCGCCTTCCAGATCTGGTCTCCTACCGGCGCATGTTAGGTCTCTACGCGTTTTTCTACGCCTCCATGCACTTCCTTACTTGGTTCTGGCTGGATAAAAATCTGGACTTTTCCGAGATGCTGCAGGACGTTGTGAAGCGGCGGTTTATCTTGGCCGGTTTCACCGCCTTTGTGCTAATGCTGCCCCTTGCGCTGACCTCAACCGGCGGCTGGATTCGGCGTTTGGGCCTTCTGCGTTGGCAACGTCTTCATCGGCTAGTTTATATCACCGCAATCGCCGCCGTGGTTCACTACTACTGGCTGGTGAAATCCGATATTCGCTGGCCGGTTTTTTACGGCGTGGTTATGCTGGTGCTGCTTGGATCAAGACTTGTTGGCCTGCGCAGCAAGACAGCCGACAACACTTTGCGACTTACGGTATCAGGCATTGAACGACAAACCCCCGATACCGTAACGTTACGATTTCCGCTCCCTGGCGGAAAACTATCGGGCGCAAGACCGGGACAGTTTCTTACCTTCGATTGGATGGTGGGTGGCAAGACGCTACCAAGGTCCTATTCCATCTCATCATCGCCACTAGAGAGCGGATACGTCGAGGTTACGGTGAAACAACAGGGCGTGGTTTCCACATTCCTCAATCAAGAGGCCAAGCAAGGCTTGACAGTGGTTGCACGAGGACCCTACGGACAATTTTATTTCGACGAAAAGCAACATAAGAATATCGTTCTGTTAGCAGGTGGCAGTGGTGTTACGCCCATTATGTCTATGCTGAGATACATTGAGAAAGCTGCACCAGAGACTGAAATCGCCATGCTCTATGGTGTTCGCACAGAAAACGACGTGGTCTTCAAGGCGGATCTTGACGACCTTCAGAAACGTCTGCCCCGTTTCCGCTATGTGGTGGTTGCAAGCAAGCCTGGTCTGGAATGGCAAGGTCCAAACGGGCATGTGAATCGCCAATTAGTGGAACAACAATTGGGCGATGTCAGTCGACAAACGTTTTTCCTTTGCGGGCCACCGCCGTTCATGGTGAGTGTAAAGGAGATTCTGTTGTCTTTAGGGGCTCGTCCCGATCAGATCCGGCAAGAACGCTTTGCGTTGGCTGGAACAACTTCCAGTTCCACCGCATTTACCTGCGCTGTGGAATTTACCAAGTCCGAAGTAAAGCTGGAATGTTCTTCGTCTGAAACGCTTCTGTCCGTGGCTGAAAAGCATGGGATCACAATTCCGTACAGTTGCCGCGTTGGCCAATGTGGCACCTGCGCCACGCGTGTACTGGACGGGGAAGTGGAAATGGAAAACGAAGAGGGTCTTGAACCCGCGTTGAAGGCTCAGGGATACCGGTTGCTTTGTGTCGGCAGGGCTAAGGGGCCAGTTAGTTTAGTCGCCTGAACCCCAGTCACTGGACACACTACGGCGTTACGAACTGCGAGACCTTTTACAATAATAACCAACAAGGTCGCCGCTACTTCACCCGTTGAAACTGCCGGCCAGCAGTTTTGCCTGATTTACAGGCTCACTTACTTGACTCCCCAGCCAAGTAATGCGGGTATTCCATGTTAGCGACCTTACTGATTGTGTTTGACTACTTACTCGAACCGATTCGAGCGCCCCAGCGACGACGGAGGGCTTTTTGATGAAGAGCATTCCGGCCGGAACTTATCTCTCTGGACTTAGATTAGCAGGGGTGGTCTAAGTTTTTGAGGCGGGAAGATTGGTAAAGAATTGATATGTTTGGAGATGAGGTATTTTTTTAGGTTGTGACTGGACAGGATGCTTTGTCTGCGCCCACAACGAAGCATCGGAATGAGCACTTTGGAACTTGTTACGCTTCAACCAAATGAGTAACACACTTACAGTGCGAATTCCTGAAGATCTTGCTGCATGGTTGGATGAAACTGCCCGTGGGTCCGGCGTATCTCGCGGCAGCATTGTGCGTATCGAATTGGAAAGAGCGCGTAACCCATCTGGGAAACCATTTTTGCGGTTGGCCGGTACGGTGGAAGGATCAGCTAACCTTTCTACGCGCAAGGGCTTTTCCCGTAAATGAAAGCAGTCGCGAATACCGAGTTTCTGGCAAGGAGTTGGCTGTTCGATACGCAGACCAGGCCCCTGATCTGGCAGACCTTTGTTTGATTCGTCTAAGCGAACTGCATCCAAAGTACCCGGTGATCACTACAGATTTAGCGGACTTTCGAGTGTATCGCCAACACGGTAGTTGCTTTTGTATTAGCTCAGGTCCGTGCAAACAAGAATTTTAGCCTACGCCTAGCGTCCCCAGTTCCTTGACGATACTTGCAGTGAACGACTTGGCATCGCCAAACAGCATCAGCGTTTTATCCATGTAATACAGCTCATTATCTATGCCGGCGAACCCTGCGGCCATGCCGCGCTTGATGATCATCACGGTACGGGCGCGGTCCACTTCCAGAATGGGCATGCCTGCAATGGGACTTGCTGGATCGTTTTTCGCTGCTGGATTCACCACGTCATTCGCACCAATCACCAGGGCCACGTCACACATGGCGAATTCGGAATTGATCTCTTCCATTTCCACCATCTTGTCGTAGGGAATGTCGGCCTCGGCCAACAGCACATTCATGTGTCCGGGCATGCGGCCGGCCACGGGATGGATGGCAAAGCGCACGTCTACGCCACGGCGGGTAAGAATATCGTAAAGTTCGCGAAGTTTATGTTGCGCCTGAGCCACTGCTAAGCCGTAACCGGGCACTACAATCACGGAACGAGCGGTGTCCAGAATAGATGCTACTTCTTCGGCTGAGGCGGAACGCACTGGTCGTTGCTCCACCTTGACTGCGGTACTTTGAATGACTGCACCAAAGCCTCCAAACAGGACATTGGTGAATGACCGATTCATGGCGCGACACATAATGATGGCCAGAATCAGGCCAGAGGAACCGTCCAGTGCGCCAGCAACAATGAGGAGTTTGTTATTCAGTGCGAAGCCCATGGCACTGGCCGATAATCCGGCGTAGGAGTTCAGGAGTGCAATCACCGTTGGCATATCAGCGCCGCCAATGGGGATGATCAGTAATACGCCAAATAACATGGATAAGCCGGCAAAAGCGGGAAATACCCAGGCCGTTCCAGGAGAGACATAAAACAGCGAACCCATGAAGATGGCCGCTGCCATGACGCATAGGTTCACTATGTTCTGGCCCTTATAGACCAACGGTCGACCAGGCAGCAACTCCTGTAACTTGGCGAAGGCTACTAAGCTGGCGGTGAAAGTAAGATAGCCCAGCAGCATTTCAATAGTAAGTGCCACTAATATGAAACCTGTTGGTTGCCGTTCAAAGAATTCCACAGTTCCAATGAGCGCAGCAGCTAAAGCACCGAAAGCTTGGGCGATGGCGGTGCGCTGGGGGACGGCGGTCATAGGCATTAACAATGCCAGCGGAACACCAATCGCTGTTCCTACGATCATGGCCAGTAGGATCCAATGATATTCCACCACTTCGTAACGAAGCATTGTGCCAACCACTGCGAGCACCATGCCGATTTCGCCAGCCAGCACACCACGACGCGCGGTGGTGGGCGAATTCATCCACTTCAAAGCCAGAATGTACAGTGCTGCGGCACACAAGTAAAAGATGGGGTAAATGACGTCTTTCATTACTTGCGATCGTCCTTACGCTTGAACATTTTCAAGGTACGGTCGGTGATCATGTAGCCGCCAACAGCGTTGATTGTGGATGCGGTTACAGCAATGAATCCCAGCACTTTAGCGAAAGTGGAAGCATCTTTATGTCCTGTAACCAGAATGGCGCCGACCACCGCAATGGAGGAGATGGCGTTGGTGAGCGACATTAATGGGGTGTGCAAAAGTGGGGAAACTCGGCGTATGAGCTCGAACCCCAGGAATGCGGAGAGCAGAAAAATCCACAACCCTTCTTCGTATTGGTGCATGGACCTACCTTTCTACTAAAACAGGACCGGCCAGCTCAGCTACTTTTGCGTGAACAATTTGACCCTGATGTGTGACCAGTGTTTCGCGCGTAATTTCGTCTTGAAAATTCAGCACTACTTCCCCTTTAGGTGCCAGATGCAGCAGGAAAGTGCAGATGTTTTTGGCGTACATCTGGCTGCTATGATACGCTGCCTCGGAAGGCAGATTGGCGGGACCAAGGATTGTAACTCCACTATCTTCCACGGTCTCACCCAACTTAGTAAGTTCACAGTTACCGCCGCGTTCAGCAGCCATATCCACAATCACCGCGCCGGGGTGCATTGCACGAGCCATTTCCGCAGTGATCAGGATGGGGGCCTTCTTACCGGGGACGGCGGCAGTGGTAATTACAACATCCTGTTCACGCAGAATGGCGGTCATCAGTTCGCGCTGTCGTCGATAAAAGGCTTCGTCCATGGCCTTGGCATAGCCACCGGATCCTTCCGCTGCTTTGGCATCCATGTCTAAAACAATGAACTTGGCACCCACACTTTCGGCCTGTTCTTTAGCTGCCGGACGGACGTCGTAAGCGCTGACAACCGCGCCCAATCGTTTGGCGGTGGCGATGGCCTGCAAGCCTGCCACCCCACATCCCAGTACGAAAACTTTGGCAGGGGTTAGAGTTCCAGCAGCGGTGGTGAGCATGGGAAACATGCGGGCGGAAGCCGTTGCACCGGCCAACACAGCACGATATCCAGCCACGGTGGCCATGGAAGAAAGCGCGTCCATCGCCTGTGCCCGAGTGATGCGGGGAACCAATTCCATGGATAACAGCGTCACCTGAGCTCTGGCCAGTTCCGTGCATTCAGCCAGGGCGGTGAGTGGTTCGGCAAAGCCAATCAGCAATTGCCCAGGCCGCATCAGGGACAAGTCGGATAGGCCAGCCTTGGGATTTGCGCCAAGAGTTTTGACTTGTAAAATGACGTCTGCTTTGGCGAATACTTCCTGGCGTGAGCCTAAGGTGGCACCTTTGGCCTGATATTCAAAATCGGGAAAACCGGCGCTTACCCCAGCGCCATGTTCCACCATAATAATCATGCCAGCCTTGATTAACTTATCAAAAGCACCCGGGGTCATCGCCACGCGGCGTTCCCCGGGGAATGTTTCCCCTGGAATTCCTACGGTCAAAATCTGTTCCCCTCACTCACGATTTCAGCCAAATTCCGCTATCAGTGATTCGGAAAATACCGCGAGACGTTTGCAACATGGCTTGCCTTCATTGTCGCGCATTAGCGTTACGTTTGTGGCACCTACTAACGTAGACGGCAGAATAAGCGGAATGGTTGCTGATTGGGATAGACGAATTGGCCCATCTTTGAAGTTTTTCGATCTATTACTAAGTAAGGTCTAATGAAAGGGCATGTCTCTACCTCCTCTTGACGGACTGATTGTGTTGGATTTCACCCACGCGTTGGCTGGACCCTACTGCACCATGTTGATGGCTGCCTACGGAGCGCGCGTGATTAAAGTGGAAAGCGTTGCGTCGCCGGATATGGGTCGCAGTTGGGGGCCTCCATTTCAAGGTGGGGAATCGTCCTTCTTTTTGGGCCTCAATGGGGGCAAGCAAAGTGTGACGTTGAACTTAAAAGATCCCGATGATCTGGTGTTGGCCAAACGTCTGGTGGCAAGGGCCGATGTGCTGATGGAAAATTTTCGACCCGGCACAATGTCGCGCTTGGGATTAGGTTACGAACAAATTGCGGTGGACAACCCGCGGCTGATTTACGTATCCATTTCCGGTTACGGGCAAACGGGTCCGCGCCACATGGAAGCGGCCATGGATTTAATTGTGCAGGCGTCGTCAGGGTTGATGAGCGCCACGGGTACGGCGGCAGGGGAGACGGTACGCTGTGCCCATTCCGTCGCCGATATTTCGGCGGGGATGTTCGCATTGACTGGTGCGCTGATGGCGTTGGAGGCTCGGCACAAAACAGGTCGCGGGCAGTTTGTGGATGTTTCCATGCTGGATTCGCTGGTCTCCGCAATGGCTTCGAACTACGCGACATTTTTGGGGTCGGGGGTGGTGCCCACGCCATTAGGGACGGCGTTTAGCACCATTGTTCCGTATCGAAATTTTGCATGTGCAGATCGGGAGATTAGCATTGCGGTGGCCAGTGATAAGTTATGGGCGACGTTCTGCGTAGCCATTAATCGACCCGATTTTGCGGCTGATGAACGGTATAGGACGAATGCCTTGCGGGTGAAGAATCGGGCTGTGCTGGAGCCGGAATTGATGGTGATGTTCCAGCAGAAGTCGGCGGCTGATTGGGTGGATCAGTTAGGGCGAAGCGGCGTTCCAGTCTCGCTAGTGCGGAATATGGCAGAGGTTGTGGCGGATCGGCATTCCACAGAACGGGAATTGTTTCCTGAAGTGGAACATCAGAAGGCAGGCAAGATTCGGGTAACGGGATTGCCGGTGAAGTTTTCCGATACACCTGGGAAGGTGGGGGCTGGGGCGCCCGAGTTGGGTCGGGATACGGTTGCTGTTTTGCGGGAGTTGTTGGGGGATGGTGAGTTTCGGAGTTAGTGGAAAGGGTTTAGTCCACCAACATTTGTTGGGTAACTTGTGATTGAATTGAAAGACCGCTCCCTCGCGGTCACGGCTCGTTAACATACTGCTTCTACTGAGACGTGACCGCAAGGGAGCGGTGTTTCAAACGCTTGATACGCTTCGCTCCAACACTTGAAGATGTCCGATTGGCAGGGAAACTATATGCCTGCCAGCTCGCTTGCGAGCGAATTGCCTTCGAGTGCTACTTCTTCTTCAATGATTCCATGTAAGTCATGATTTTCAAAATATCGTCCTGCCCTATACGACCGCCGAAGGATTGCATGGCGCCACTTGCTCCACCGTAGATTACTTCGAACGTTCCAACATCGGTTTTCACTCTAGGGTAAGTGTAATTGTTATCCACTAAGTTAGAGCCAATTCGTCCGGTACCATCGGCTAAGTGACATGCCACGCACCATTGCCCGTAAGTTAACTTGCCCGCCGCCGCCGCCGCAGTGTTCCCTTTGTAAGGATTTACTCCAGTTTTCAGGAACTGGGTGGCCTGCGCACTTACTCGCTCATTGGCCATGGGGACAATCTTCAAAGGCTTGTTATCCAATGCGTGTTGGAACGCAACCGACCCATCGGCGTTGGATGCTGCGGCACCGCCTGCTTGACTGATTTCAGTAACCACACGAGCCGTTTCCGCTCCTGCTGGGACCTGATCCGCAGCCACAATTTTCCACAATGCTCCGGGAGGATTCGCCATGGGGCCTTTATCCGATGTGTAGAAGCAGTTACAATTCACAGCGTAGACAAAGCCCTGTTCATCGTAACCTCCAGCCGTGAATTGTAAGTTGGTGTGCATCATTTCCTGTAACTGCCACTTACTGCCATCCCAGCCCATGCCGAACACGCGGCCGGAACACCAGTCGCCCACCAGATAAACACCTTTCATGCCGCCGTAGTTAGCTACTCCCAACCCTTCAATCGAACAGCCGTGCCCATCTTTCAAGGGTGCTGCGCCGGGATAAGGGACTTCGTGCGGATATTCCGCTGCCGGCAATAATCCCACCTGTGGGCACTTGTCATCCGGGCCGGTCATAGGAAAGCACCAGCTCCCCATATTGAAGTTCCAACCGTAATTTTCCCCACCTTTGCTGGCAGCCGGTTGATAATCAATTTCTTCCCAATGATTCTGGCCAACGTCAGCCATGTATAGATCGCCAGTTTTCAGGTCGAAAGAAAATTCGTAGGGATTGCGTAAACCATACGCCCAAATTTCTGGCCGGGCACGTGGCTTAATCTTGGAAAACTCCAGCTCGCTGACCCCAAACAGCACCATCAGCCGTTCCTTGCGCGCTTGCACAAATGGATTGGTGGGAGGAATTTTATAGGCAATCACATCGTCATCTTCGGTGTTTACATCAATCCGCAACATTTTGCCGAAGAGGACGGTCAGGTCCTGACCGGAACCATACGGATCGCCTTCCCAGCCGCCATCGCCACTGGCAATGTAGAGGTACCCATCAGGGCCAAATTCAATTTGTCCACCGTTGTGATTGTAATAGGGCCGCTCCATGCGTAAGATGACTTTCGCAGTTTTGTTCGTGCGTTCCGGAGTCATAACATTGGGGCTGGCCGGGTCAACCTGGAAGCGAACCACCACCCCCGCACCGTTGAAGGGTAGGGACGAGTAATGCACGTAAAAGTAGCCGTTTTGCTTGAATTTTGGGTGAAAGGCCACCGCATAAAGACCCTGTTCCACAAAGCCGGTTTGAACATCGCTACCCAATGGGTTGATGTTGGTCAGGTCCAAAAACGGATCCTTCTGTACTTTGCCATCTTTGCCGACAATGCGGATGCGGCCGACGCGTTCCACCACAAACAGACGCCCGCTGCCATCACCTGCATTGGCCACGTTGGTAGGATCGTTGAATCCATCGGCAATTTTCACCAGGGCGATTTTCGGATTGCCGGGCAGCATGCCACCAGGTCGAGCCACCTCGTTTTTTGCTTGAGGTACTTTTTGGGCAACGGCGATTCCCGCACACGATAAGACGGAAGATAAGAAAAAAGTTAATAATCTAATATTCATGACTGGATAACTTTATCATAGACGCCATTCCTAGGCTAGGCTCTTATTGCATGTGGGTGCGTGGATTAGTCACAGGCCTATCCCACTGCTATCCAAGCAGTGGATAGTCTGTGTAGCCCTTGGCGCCAGGCGTGTAGAACGTAGCTTTGTCGAGCTCATTCAAGGGGGCGTCGCGTTCAAAGCGCTTCACTAAATCAGGGTTGGCAATGTAGAGGGTACCGAAAACAACGGCATCAGCACGGGATTCTGCTAGAACCTTATTGGCTTCGTCTTTCTGATATCCACCACCTACCAACAGTGTTCCGGTAAAAGCTTCCCGCAGCGCGGTTTCAGCACCGATGCCCGTGCGCATTACGTGCAGATAAGCGAGATGCAATGGGGAGATGGCTTTGGCCAAAGCAACGTATGTGGGCATGGGGTCGAGGTCCTGGATATCGTTAAAATCCATCCCTGGACTAACTTTCATGCCGACCTTACCGGATGAACCGGCTGCCGCAATCACCGCCTGAAGCACTTCCAATACAAGTCGAATACGATTTTCAATGGAACCGCCATAGGCGTCAGTTCGATGATTGGCCCCTGGGCTCAAAAATTGATTCAATAGATAGCCGGAAGCTGCGTGCAATTCCACACCATCGAAACCGGCAACCAGGGCATTGCGAGTGGCATCGACATATTCGGCAATGATTGCAGGGATTTCGGAAAGCTCCAGCGCGCGAGGCATATCGTTGGGTTGCATGCCCTGTGCGTCGGTCCACATCTGGCCAGCGGCACGAATGGCTGAAGGGGCAACGGGAGGATCGGCAATATTTCGATTGGCAGCATGCGCAATTCGACCGACATGCATCAATTGCAGAAAGATTTTGCCACCACGAGCGTGGACGGCATTTGTGACGTTACGCCAGGCGGAGATTTGGGCCTGGTTATAGATTCCGGGAGTGCGTGCATAGCCCATGCCCATTAGACTGGGGCCAGTGCCTTCTGTGATGATCAGGCCAGCGTCGGCGCGTGATCCGTAATATTCAACGGCGAGCGGAGACGGCACAGCTTGCGCGTCGGCACGGGAGCGAGTCATGGGTGCCATAACAATGCGATTAGAAAGCGAATAATCGCCTAAGGTGAGTGGAGAGGAGAGATTCATGTTGCTCCCCATAGGATGCGTAAAGCTGGCCGCAGGGTGCAATAGGGTTTACACAGCGCCCGCGATATCTACAAACTCGCTTTGCATGGCATACAGGGTCTGCATGGTTTTGGAGATTGTTTTGCGCAAGGGACGTAAGGCCGTCATGGCCGAAAGTACACGTTTTCTCGCAGTTTCTTTTTCACCCTTAAGAACAAGATCCAGCACCACGTTGGCTTCTGCTTCAAGGGAGACGGCTACCTGTTCCAAGTCGCGGAAGAGCTCGCCATCGGCACTACTGAGGTCCCGAAACACTGCCTTCGCTGAAGTATAATCATCGGGCTGGAATACCTCATGGAACCATTTATCCAGACAGTCGTGATAGATTAGCTCGATTAAGTGACAGTGTCCGCGACCGCGCATTACTTCGGTACTGAGACTGCCGCCATCGATATTAAGCAGAAGCAATGAATTCGCTTCGAGCGCATTTTGATCAATGCCCAGACTCAAATATAAGGCTGCGGCGTTATCCACCACCTGCAATGTTTTAGCAACTTCTCCCAGGGCCTGGGCAAGTTTCAGAGCTGCTAAATCAGGCTTTGCCTTCAGCTTTTCAACGAGCTTGGCAATGACGCCGACACCCTTATCAATGTCATCGACAGCTTTGCCTGCAGCAACAAATCCTACACCTAACGCAAGCATGGAAATGGGTTCGGGCATGGGGGACTCCAGATCGATGTTAAAGCCGATTTAAAATCAAAGTCAAGGGGATTAATCCAACCATTCAAGGCAGGTATCGGTGAGCATGCCACCCAGAATGCTGGCCGCATCACGTTCCACGGCCGCTAATACTTTGTTGGCAAAATCGCGACTGGTGGAGACGGTGACAGCAGCAAGTGTGGCCCGTTGCCAAGTGTGTTCCCCATCAATTTCAGCAACGGAAACGTTGTGACGTTCGCGCAGACGGTCCTTCAATCCCTTCACGACGCTCCGCTTGTCTTTCAGCGATTGCGCGTGGGGAATACTGATTTCCATGGTCATCACACCGATGACTGGCATACGGTTAGTGTAGCAATGGGGGAGTTACCGGTGGCCTCGCGCTTCATTTTCTGCAATAATCAACCCGGAAGACAATCCGACCTGGATCACAACTCATATGAAGATTAAATTACTATTTCTGTTTCCCACCTTGTTGGGATTAAGCAATGCCTTTGCCGTGGACGTGGCACCTGTGGAGGATCAGATTGCTTCGGCAGTTTTGGCAGCTCCCAAAGAACGGCGCGCGGCGGCTACTGTGCTTGGTTACAATGCCAAAGGTGAAATGCTGACATTGCGCAAAGGCACCAATGAAATGGTCTGCCTGGCTGATGACCCGGCGGTGAAAGGTCTCAGCGTGGCCTGCTATCACAAGGATCTGGAACCGTTCATGGCTCGCGGTCGGGAATTGGCTGCGCAGTACAAAGGTAACGATCGGCACGAACAGCGTTGGAAGGAAGTGGACGAAGGCAAAGTGAAAATGCCCCGTGAACCCAGAATGCTCTATGTGCTTACCGGCAGCAGCTTTGATTCAGCTAAAGGTGAGATGGTTGATTCCTATTTGCGCTGGGTGGTTTACACACCATACGCCACACCTGAATCCACTGGACTTACCACGACATCGGGCACTGCACCCTGGTTAATGTATCCAGGCAAGGCGGGGGCGCACATTATGATCAGCCCGGCGAAAGAAAAGAAATAGTTAGTCGATCCCGTGATTGTGAAGCTCGATTATTTTTTCAGCACTTAGGTGACTGTAGCCGGAAGTTTTGAGTTTGCGTAAGTAGGCAATATTTACGCCTTCGTTACTCATCTGAATGATTTCCCTGGGCGAGAAGTTGTAACCCAAGTCCTTAACTTCTTGCAAGAATTCTGGCTTCACACCACCATCCTGCAGCTCAATGATTTCCCCAGTGGGAATGTTGTAACCAGCCTCTTTCAGTTGACGAAGAAATTTTGGTTGGACGTTGTGATTCTTCATCTCAATCAGCTCATGCACTGAAAAATCTTCTAAATTCTTGGTTTGCACTTCTCGCAAGTAGTCAGCGGTAATGCCGCGATTGCGCATATCTATCAGCTCCGCCGTAGAGGCGTTCAATCCTGCGGCGCTGACGCTGCGAACGAGTTCCAGAGACACATCACTCATTAGCATGGACAACAGTTCCTCAGCATTGGGAGTAGAGAAGCCTAGCTTTTGAAGTTCACTTACATAGGTGGGATTTTCCTCGTATGTATAGGAGCCTTTCCCACGGCCTGATGAAAATTTCCCGGTACAAACAAAATTGCCCGCGTCCCGTGCGAATTTGAAGGTGTGCGTGCCGGTCCAGTGAGGCAAGCTTTGTGGGTCTAATCCGCGAAAATTTGACCAAGGCAGATCACTGTTCCACCGAATACTCCGGTTAGGAGTGCTATGGTCTATTTCAAACTGAACCTTATCCGATTGCCCTCGACTAACGGACCAAGTGTAATGTTCCGATTGTTGCCGTGCGATCACTTCACTTATCTGAGTAACTGCCAGGCAACTGATCACTAACACTGAAATTCCCACAACTTCGGTTACGTTTTTCATAGAACTCCTGAAGTTTTTAATTTGATAATCTGATCCACCGTCACATCGGCCTGAAGTTTTTTTGACTGCCGGATGTCGGAAGCATTTACCCCATGGCGGCTTAGCTGAACTAACTGAGGAACGGAAATTTTTCCCAGCAAGTTAGAAACATCCGCAATGTATTTTGGGCGTACCCCGTTGTTTTTCAATTCAATGATTTCGTCCACATCCAGATGGTTGTATCCAGCGTCTTTTAAACCAGCAAGGAATCCTTTATCGGGAGAGATGAAGTGGGCCCTGGCTGCCGTTTGGAACACCTTGGGACGACGAAGTTGCACCAAGCCAGGGGACAGCAACGCGCCGAAACTTAGGGTGGCCACAATGAGAAAGAATATGGCCATACGGGGCCGGGATGCGAAAGGTGCAAACTGGCGTCCCAGGCTGAGTAGTTCTTCTATTCGGTGTGTGAAATGAGATTTACGACCAAGGATTCCCGTGGCCAAGGTGGGTTCATTGCCGGAGCACCGCAGCTCTGTTAGCTTCAACAAAGTTGCCGCGTAAGCAGCAGCGTTCCCGGTGCGATGCACCACCCAATCATCACAAGCGAGTTCCCGTTCCAGGGCCTGTTGCCGCAAGATGAACCAAACCACGGGATGGAACCAGAGCGGTGCTTGCAGTAAGCGGCCAGCAAGATTTGTCCAGTCATCGCGACGGGCAAGATGGGCGTATTCGTGAATCAGGACGCCATCCAATTCGCTGGCAGTGAGGCGCGTGGCCAGACTGACAGGCACGATGATCGCTGGTTGCAGGTAACCGACGGAGATGGGTGAGTGGATGCGATTCGATACCAGAATGCGCAGCGACCGTCGGAAGTAGGGAGCCTCAATAGGCAGTGGAGAAGCGCTGCTTTTGAGTCGACGAAGGGCCGCATAGCTGGTGGCCAGGCGCAGTATCATCAGACCCGCACCGGCAGCCCAGGCCAGCGTGAGCCAGGGAATGGAACCATTGGGGTCAACCTGGATTCCGTGAGTTAATCCCAGCGGCTTGGCCAAGCCTACTTTGACGAATGTTCGCACTGGTTGATAACTGGGCTTAAGCTGGTAAAGGATGGGCAAAGCAAGAACGGCGGCTAGCGTGATGCACCAAACTGCGTATCGTGTGGCGGCATTGAGTGTGGGAATAGAGCGCAATGCCAGGTAGACCAGCGCGGTGATGGCCATTGTCTGCAGTATGGTATTGAGGAGCGCTTCCAATACTTGATTCATAGGCGACCTTCCTGTTTTGCTATCAATTCTCTGAGTCGGTGGATTTCGGCTTCGCTGAGTTCTTCGTTGTCCAGAAGGTTTTGCACTAACAGTTCCGGCTTGCCACCAAAGAAGCGAGTAAGCAGTTGAGTAAGTGCACTGCGCTGGGCGGTTTCGCGTTCCACCGCAGCGCTGTAAATGAAGGCTCGACCCTGCTTTTCGTGCTTTAGATAACCTTTGTCTTCCAGAATGCGCAGGGTGGTGAGAACCGTTGAATAGGCAAGGCCAGTTTCCAGTGGCAAGGCGTCGGCAACTTCAGCAACGGAAGAGGGGCCCTTTAACCACAAAACGTCCATAAGTCGGAGTTCGGCGGAGGTGAGAGAGGATGATTTGGGTCGTGCCATCGGTGAACTATTAATAAATTAGTTGAAAAAGAGATCCTTGTCAACTATAAAATTAATAGTTCAAGGAAGCAAGGGGAATCTGTAAGCAATCGCCCTACATCGGTAAACCCTGAAAACCTCCACACTACCGCTAGATTCCATTGCCTACACACCTCTACCCGCGCCCATAGGAATACTCCTGCTACAGGCGTACTCCATGGGATCTTCACACCTTGCAGAGACTCTTTCACCGCACCACCCACTTACATTGCATGATCGATCTCAAAGAAAAATCCAAAGCGCTGGCCACCACCCTTGGTCAGATTGAAAAGACTTTCGGCAAAGGCTCCGTGGTCCGGCTGGGTGCGCGCGATTCCCTTATCCCTGTCGCAGTCATTTCAACGGGTTCCATCTCGCTGGATGTGGCTTTGGGTGTGGGTGGTCTGCCGCGTGGACGAATTATTGAAATCTACGGACCAGAATCTTCTGGAAAAACTACGGTTGCCTTGACGGTCATCGCCCAGGCCCAAAAGAACGGCGGCACAGCGGCTTTCATTGACGTGGAACATGCGCTTGATCCGCTTTATGCCAATAAGTTAGGGGTTGATACAGACAACTTACTTGTCTCCCAACCGGACCATGCGGAACAGGCTCTGGAAATCGCCAATACATTGATTGCTTCAGGAGCAATTGACGTCCTGGTGGTGGATTCCGTTGCGGCACTGGTTCCTAAATCGGAACTAGAGGGCGAAATGGGCGATTCGTCCATTGGTGTGCAGGCGCGATTGATGTCGCAAGCCATGCGTAAACTCACTGGCGTGTGTTCCAGAACGGGCACCTGCCTGATTTTCATCAACCAGATCCGCGAAAAGATCGGCGTGATGTTTGGGAGTCCAGAGACCACTTCCGGGGGTCGGGCGTTAAAGTTCTTTTCCAGTGTCCGACTGGATATTCGTCGTTTAGCGGCGATCAAAGAAGGGGAAACCGTTGTGGGCAACCGCACCAAGATCAAGGTGGTGAAGAACAAAGTGGCCCCACCGTTTCGCGAAGTGGAAGTGGACATTTTATATGGCCTGGGCATTTCCCGCGAAGGCGATCTGCTGGACCTGGGCGTGGCACAAGGGCTGGTGGAAAAGAGTGGATCCTGGTACAGCTATCACGGGGAGCGAATCGGGCAAGGTCGGGAAAACGCTCGCACTTACATGCGCGAACACGAAGAACAGGCCATTCGATTGGACGCCGAATTGCGTGCCGCCCTGAGTTTGCCGCAACCGTTTGTTGAACCGGAATTCGCGTTAGCCGCCAGTAATTAAAGCACGCCCCCATAAGGTGATGATGTCCTGAAAAAGTCTAATTCTGTGGGGGCGTTTAACTCCGTTGATTTGAAATGTTGGGTGATTTACCCCACCGGCACTCGCAAACAAGTCAGGAAAATATCGTATTTTGCTGATACTTTGGCTTAAAAGCAATTGGTCCTTGAAGTGCTAAGCTAAAGTAGTAGATGAACACCGCAGTCAAATACGGAATTGCAACACTGGTCGTCACCATTCTACTGTCCAGTCCGCTGTGTATTTGTCTGGGATCAAGCATGAGGGCATCTGGTCCTTCAGTACCGCCCTGCCACCCTACTCAATCAGCTCCAAATAAAGACGACTGCACAAAACCTAGTTGCATCTTCATCGATTCCCTCACACCACCTCTTGAGGCGGCAAAAATGGATGTAGCCGCCGTGCCCTGCGAACTGCCTTTTATTGCAGTGTCGATTGGGATTCAGCCTTCCTTAGTAAAGGCTCCTACCTTTCGGGTGGCGATGTTCACCCTGCATGACCGGGTTGTCACCTTCCACCAATTCCTAATCTGAAAATCCATCTCCGTTACTGAGCCCCCGCGCGTGTGAACTAGCGCGAAATTGCGTCAGGAGATGTCTTATGAAGAAAACAGCAACGGTTCTGTTCGCCGTGGCTATTCTTGCATCCGCAAGGATGACCGGCCAGGATCCGGCAAAAGTGGAAGCTGAACAAGATCCATTTGCAGGCCTGCCTGTAAAATCGCAACCACAAACACAGCAGGATGGCTTCCCGTCGACCAAATCCTGGATGCGAACTCTATTCACTGATAACTTCGGTTTCAGGAAGGAAATTATGTCGCAATTCACGACGAACGAGGATGGCCAAGGTGCCAGTCGCCAATCCATTGGCTTTGAGGTGTTGAAGAAGTTTTCTACCGGCACATCCACCGTGGCCAGCTTCAACTTGCAAGGGCGCCTTGTGCGGCGCGACGGCTTTAATCCTGTTCAAAACGACATGGAAGGAGAGAACCGTGCGGGCTGGGCCTTTGAGTATCACAACCTGTACCTGGACCTTTACAACGTGCTGAATCCTTTCCTGAACGAACAGCAAAAGGGTGACAATATTGGGCGATTCAACTTGCGTGCAGGACGGTTCTATGTTCCCTTTGGTTTGAACTTACAAACAGATACACACGGAACCGTACTGCAGCTTTCCAACGAACGTAACTTTGGATTCGAACGCGATTGGTACACCGGACTTTGGGGATCGTTGAATAAGCACCTGAATTATGACGCCTATTATTTGGCCGGTTCCGGTTACGATTTGAAAGTCAAGGGGCAGCGTGGGCTGGCTGCGGTACGCATCAGCCTGGCAAATCAATACAGCAATGAACACGGCTTGGAGGGTGGCTTTTCCTTGTTAGGAGGTGAGCGATTGTCCATGGATAGGATGAAACCGGGCAAGATAGAAACCCAGCGCGTTGGTCTGGATGGAAGATATCGGCGAGCCGTACCCACGGGCTTAATCACATTCACCAATGAATTGAGCGGTGGAAAAGATGCGCAAACCCCAGTGTTCATGCAACTCCACCAGGCGGATTACTTGCATGCCTCACGACGATGGGGAGTGGCCACACAATATCGACGTTTCCGCGAATCCGATTCAGGCGCTGACGCCTCCTTGATTGGGGAGTTCACCTGGTACTTCCGCAACGACGTTGGAAACTCAAATTTACATTGGATCAAAGCCAATATCGAGCGTCGTCTAGAGCGCATGCGCCCAGAGTTACCCAGCACAGTTTTCACGCTTCAATATTATTTTTACCGGTGAGGAGATTTTATGAAAATCGCAATGTTCATTTTGGCCTGCTTGCTGCCACGGACCATATTTGGAGCAATCGGCTGCACGCTGAGCAATCCGGCTGAGGACTTGAAATACCTCTATCCGGAAATGACCACGTTCAAGGAAGACCTGAAAGAATTCCCCAGACTCACTGATGGTGCCGCACTCTTTAAGGGATTGAAGAGCCGTCTGGGCAGTGACTTGGATGCAATCTACGAAACTTACGAAACACCATATACGGTTTATAGCGTTTATAAAGGTGTCACCAAAATCGGCATTGTGCACGGCGTGAATGTACCAGGCAAGGGCGGAGTCATTCAAGTGTTTCTATCGTTAGACCCTGCCACAGCGGAGATCCGCAGTTTCTTCTATCAACGCCTGGAAAGCCCTGCCGCAAAGCAGTTGCGGAGCAAGGAATTTCGCGCGCAATACGCGGGGCTCACTCTTGCCGATTTCTACAAGCATGATTACTACGCTAAAGTGCAACCCGCATCGAAGGCCGATAAAGTGGCGGCGATCAAGCCCCCAGTGGTCGATGCCAATGGAAAGCCAGACTATGAAGCCTCTGTACGAGGCATTCGAAAGAACTTAATTCTGCTTGACTACTTTATCTACGGACAACGTTTCGAGCCATTTTTTGTAAGAGCCCAGCAAGCGGCAGGGAAAAATCAGAGTAAGTAAGGAGTAACTGATGAAAACCATTTTAAGTTTATGCGCAGTAATCCTTGTGGTGGCGGGGGTGCTAGGCTGGCGCGCTACGCAGGCTCCCACCAAATTTGGGGAATTCACAGGCGCATCGAAAGTACGTGTGGAAGATTTGATTGAACGACCCAAGGAATTTCTTGGTAAGACGGTGCGGCTGGAAGGGCAAATTCGTGATCAGTGTAAAGCCATGGGCTGCTTTTTCTTTTTCGTTGCCGGGGAAAAGACCCTACGCATTGACCTGCAACAGGTAGCCATGGCCGCCCCTATGAATGAGGGTCGGGCGGCTATTGCAGAAGGGCAA
Source organism: Acidobacteriota bacterium (assembly GCA_025352795.1). Classification (GTDB taxonomy): domain Bacteria; phylum Acidobacteriota; class Terriglobia; order Bryobacterales; family Bryobacteraceae; genus JANXSF01. The sequence goes on along the minus strand of JANXSF010000073.1, from coordinate 39,181 downwards.
CTGGAAACCTTTGGAGACGGTTACCAACTGGTAGCCAACGCGGTGGAATTTAGGTGAATCTTATGAACAACGATACAAGAACCGATCCATTTATCCTGAAGCGCTACTTTGTGCTTGCCATCAAAAATCTTCGTCGACGAGTGATCCGCACGGCGCTCACTGTTGCTGGTGTTGGGCTTGCTGTCACCGTGGCAGTGTCGCTTGGTGGCTTCATGTTGGGTTATCGCGATGCGATTGACAAGAGCATTGACATGCTAGGTTTCCAGGTGATGATCATGGCCAAGGGCTGCCCCTATGAAGCGGCAACTATGATGCTGAAAGGCGGCACAGGCCTGCTTTATCTTCCTGGTGACACTTACGAGAAGGTGAAGAGTGACCCGGACATTGAGAGCATTACGCCAATTTTTGTCGGCGTGGCGCAGAAGCAGGGTAGTGGCATTCGTGATGACGAAAAGGAAAAGAATTTCCTGATCATCAGCGGGATCGACGTGCCTAGTTACAAAGTGATGAAGCCGTGGATCGCTTTCAAACAAGGCTCTGGATACGCCGGTGGCCGATGGTTTACTGCGGACTCAAAAAACGAAGTGGTGCTGGGTTTTGAGGCCGCCGAATACGAACAACGTAAGGTAGGTGACACGTTTTACGCCTCAATTACTCCATCTGGTATGACCAACGCAGTGATGCACGAATTCAAGGTGGTGGGCGTGATGGATAGGACAGGAACGCAGGATGACGGTACAGTTTTTCTGCCACTTGACGTCGCCCGTGAATACTTTGGTCGGCCCGGCCAATTGACGATTTTGGGAATCAAGTTGAAGCAGTTTTCAGCAGTCAAATTGCGTCAATTTGAAACTCGTTGGCTGAAGCTGCCGGAAGTGCAGGTAGTGGGTTTGCAGCAAGTGAAGAACACGCTGGTCAGTCTGGTTTCAACTGCACAGACAATGATTGCGGCGGTGGCGGCCATCGCCATGATCGTCGCTTTCATTGGAGTCATCAACACAATCCTGATGAGTGTTTACGAACGAACATCTGAGATCGGAATCATGAAAGCGCTGGGGGCCAGGCGTGAATCTGTATTTCAACTCATTTGGCTTGAGACGGTGATGATCTGCCTGTGCGGCGCAATGGCCGGTTCCGTGCTGGCCGTGGTCGGCTCTGGCCTGGTGGAGCGGGCCATTAAATCGATTGCAGATTTGGGAGTATCTGGTTCTATTGTTCGCATCACGCCTGCGGTGATTGGTTATGCGGTGCTGGGAGCAGTGATCCTGGGATTCTTCGCAGGGCTTTATCCTGCTTGGCGGGCGTCCTCTATGCGTCCAGTAGAAGCCATCAACAAAGGAGATTGATATGAACGACGTCATTATTGAAGGGCATGGATTAAAGCGTTACTACCATCGCGGTAGTGAGACAGTGAAGGCTCTTGACGGAGTGGACATCGCCATTCGCAAGGGTGAGATTGTGGCCATTCTGGGGCCGTCCGGTTCAGGCAAGACGACACTCATCAACATTCTTTCCTGCTTGGATGCGCCCACAGAAGGGACGCTCAATGTAGATGGAAAGTCAGTGGCGGGTCTTTCGGAAGATCAACTGGTGGAAGTTCGTCGCGGCCTGTTGGGCTTCGTGTTCCAGCAGTTCTCACTGTTGCCGACCCTTACCGTGACAGAAAATGTGGAACTGCCGCTGATGTTTTTGGGCCTGCGCACTAACCCAGAAAGAACGCGAGCGATTCTGTCAGCGGTGGGGCTTACCGATCGTGCAACTCATCTGCCTCGGGAATTGTCAGGCGGGCAAATGCAACGGGTGGCCATTGCCAGGGCGCTAATCATTGGTCCGAAAATTTTGGTGGCCGATGAACCGACGGGGAATTTGGATAAAGTTACTGGCCAATCCATCATCGCCCTGTTCAAGCGGTTGGCCGCCGAAGAGGGGCTGGCGATCTTACTGACGACGCATAATACAGCGTTTGGCGCGGAAGCTGATCGCACAATCATTTTGGAAGATGGGCGGATCGTTCAGGAAGAACGCAACGAACCCGCCCCATTGATTTCGAGCAGTAAAGTTGATTTGTAAAAAGGAGCAATTTATGAAACGAAGAATGTTAGTTATGATGGGACCTGTGCTGTTAGCTACGGCTGGCATGGGAATCACTTTCGCCGCTGAACGGCCACGTGAATTATCCAAGAAAGAATTGAATGCTTTGCTGGCCAGGATGAGCACACCGCAAGATCATCTGCGTCTGGCCGCGCACTTTGAAGCACTTTCCAAGCGGTACGAAATGGAATCAGCAGAGCACACTGAGATGGCAAAGATGTATCGGGCCAAGCCGACTGTTTCGGAAACGAAGCATCCAATGGCGCCGGATACAGCCGCCCACTGCGATTATCTGGCGGAAAGCATGGGCAAGGCAGCCAAGGAAGCGCACATGATGGCAATAGCGCATGAGGCCATGGCTAAGAAGTAGTTAGCTACTTCGTCAATTATTTAATCCAGCGCGCGATAACAGGCTTTAACTCTTCGTAACTCATCTGGCCAGGATGATACAACCGAACCACGCCGACCCGATCCAGCAACACCAGGGTCGGCGTGGAACTGGCTCCATAGGCTCGAAAATTTTCTTCATTAATTGGCATTGGCACAGATCGTAAGGTCGAATAAAACTGATCGAACACGCGCTTGATATACGGCAGTTCTACAGCTCGTGAAGCCTCTTGCCCACCGGCAACATAACCGTATGTCTGCGTGGGAGCCAACACCTGCAGCGTGTGAAACTCCTGCCGCAACCGATCAATCACCGGACCTTGCTGTTTGCAATCGGAACACCAGTGAGCCCAAAAGAACAGCAGGGTCGGTTTACCTTGCCATTTCACTACACCTTCCAACGGAGGTGCCGGTTTGCCTTCCAGGCTGAGCAGATGAATGTTCTTTTGAATGCGAGCGCGGATGCTGGTGGCATGATATTTCTTTAGTTCGCCATTCAGATAAGCAACCGCTTCACTACGCTGCCCATGCTGCGCCAACACTTGCGCCTGCACTTCAATGGCGGCACCCAATGCAATGGGCAAGCGTGGTTCGGCATCCAGTTTACTATGCTTCAATGCCTCTTCACATAGCTTGTAAGTTTCTGCCGCGTACTGTTCCGCTTTATCTAACCGTTTAGCGGACAACGCGCCGCGCCCCAACCAGGAATGCGCTTCCAGGATTTCAGGAACTGTGCCGTACTTGGTCTTAAGTTGTGCAATGGCTTGCTCAGCGGCTTCAAAGTTGCCCCGCGCCGTTTGGCTTTTGACATAATCTATCAACTGTGCGGAAGCCGTCGCACAGCCAACCAATAAACAAAAGATGAGATTCCTCATGTCCCCTGCAACGCTTTTAACCAGTTCAGCGACACTTCCAGATCTTCCTTTTCCTTGGCAATTGATTCCGGTTGGGAAAGCTTCGGATGTTCAGCCATGGGCTTACCCTTGTCAGCGATAGCTGCGAATCGCGCAAATTCCCAGGCAGGCTGCTTGCGATATGCATCCCAAAACTTCGGTTGTAAGTAGGGGAAGGCTCGTGTGTTCGTAACTATGATTTCCAAAGACATGGCCTTGCCCGGACATAACTCCACATACTTTTTGATCCATTCGGCAATGCCCACATTGCCTTCGCCCAGGCGTGTCCACTGCATGGCCGCCCCCTCCGACGTGCGCCAAACCATACTATCGCGCACATGACTGGTGAGCACATAAGGTGCCAGATGTTCCAGCGTGACATGCGGATCTTCCACCGTCCAGCAAGGGTTACCGGAATCGAGACACGCGCCTACGAAATCCTTCCCTGCCTGCTCAATCAGCGATTTCAGTTCGCGCCCTTGCATATCCCCAGAATGATTTTCAATCGCGATTTTCTTGCCATTATCCATCGCCTTAGAACGCACACCGCGCAATACTTTGGCGGCGTTTTCAATGTGTTGTTCCAAGGGAATCTTGCCGACACGGTCTAAACTGGATCCAAGAAACGCCCGCACAATGGGGGAACCAACAGTAACTGCGGCATCAATCATACGGCTGATTTGTTCTTCGCCAGTACCTTGTTTGGGATCGAATAAAGTCGACGTGGGGCAAATGGACCGCATCCCGATTTCCACTTCAATATCCAATTTCCTGGCATACTCGCCCACTCTCTTCAAGTGATCTTTTTCAAGGTTTCCAATAAAGCGGATTTCGGAAAAGTGGACCACTTTGGCACCCCACTTGGCGCAGTAATCCAGGTACTCAAAGGGGGTCCAGTTTTGCGAACGGATGCTAAATAAATCAATGCCAAGGCGCACGTTAAGACCTCGTAACTGTTGTGCGGCAACCAAAGGGGCAGCCGCAGCGGTAGTCAGGAACGACCGGCGGTACATAGAGAGTATTATAAGGCTTATCCCCTGAAAGTTAGCCGCCGTTCACAATCTTTTCCAGCCGCTCCATGGCCGGTTCCAGCCGCTGCAGATTGGTCAGCACGCCCCCGAACAGATCTCCCACACGTACAAAACGCTCAATTGCATTTCGAATATGAAACTGCTCTGGACGCAAGCCTGGGGTCACTTCGCGCCATTCCAACGGGGTGGCCACAGGAGCTCCGGCATAAGCTCTTGGAACGTAAGGTGCCGATATTGTTTTCCCTCTGGCGTTCTGCAAATAGTCGAAATATACCTTGCCTTTCTCGCGCTTATTGACTGAGCGAGGCATGGTGAAAAGGTCGTGTCGCTCCGCTGCAGCAATCCGCGCCAGGATTTCCGCCAAGCCACGACTCTGGTCGTAAGAATATACCGGTTGCAAAGGAACATAGATGTGCATGCCGTCACCTCCGGTAGTTTTCGGGTATCCAGTAAGTCCCAATAAATCCAGCTTGCGTCGCACGTATTGGGCAGCCTCCACAATGCGGTCATAGCTGCATTCACTGGGGTCCAAATCAATCAGGATGAAGTCAGGACTATCTAACGTTTCCACATGGCTCATCCATGGGTTCTGGTCGATGCAACCCAGATTCGCCATGTAGATCAGCAGTGCCTTTCCGTCACCAACAACTTGCGTGCGTTCTTTATGATCTTCCGCAATAATCGTTTGCAGGCGCACCCAATCGGGAAATCCAGTAGCGGCGTTTTTTTGAAAAAAACCTTCGCCTTCAATTCCATCCGGATAGCGGCGGAGCGACAATGGACGATCTTTCCAATGCGGAATCAGCCATTCCGATACCGCTGCATAGTAGTTGATCACATCGCCTTTGGTGTAACCTTCACGCGGATAGAACACCTTGTTCAGGTTCTTAAATCGCATGGTATGCCCTTCAATTGTGACTGCGGCTTCTGCCTTGTCGACTGGCAACAAAGGTGGAGGAACATCAGGCCCAGTTTCACTCTCACGTGTGCATTCTTTAGGATCAATATCGTTGCGCAGACCAACAAACACAGGGGCGCGAAGGCGTCCATCATTGGTCCACTCCAGATATTTCACAGTAGCCACCAGTTCTGGAAGCGTCCAGACAATGGCTTGCGGCAGCGTCGGAACAATAGCGAATTGCGCTTGATCTGTTTCCAGCGGGTTCAGCTTAGAGTGAATCAACTCCATCATTTTGCGGTCAAATCCGGTGCCTACATTTCCGGCATATTTCAACTTGCCTTGGTCGTACACGCCCAGCACTAACGCACCGAAATAATCGCGTTCCCCGCGCGTATAACCGCACAACACAAAATCCTGTTCGTGATTGATTTTGATTTTCAGCCACTCTTTGCTGCGTGCTGCCTGATACCGACTGGAGAGGCGTTTGGCGACAATTCCTTCCAGACCTTGTGCGCGCGCTGCGGCCAACAGCGCATTTGGATCGGTATTGAAATGCTCAGAGATAGTCAAGACCGGGGATGCTGTCAGGATTTCAGCAAGCCGTTTTTTGCGATCCTGCAGCGCCACATTGCGCAGGTCCTCCCCATCTAAATACAACAGGTCGAAGGCAAAGAAAATAACTGGGCGGGATCGCGCCATGGCGGCAATCGCATTTGGATCAGTAGCCATAATGCGAGGTTGCAAGCGTTCAAAACTGGGTCGGCCGTTTTCATCGATAGCGGCGATTTCACCATCCAGGATTGCCGATTTCGCATTCACTGCATGTGGCATTACGCTCAGTTCAGGATACTGGCGATCTATGGATGTGCCTTTGCGACCGAACAATCGCATGGCGCCATTTTCAATCATTGCGACAGCGCGCACGCCATCCCATTTAATCTCGTAGACCCAATCGGAACCGATCGGCGCGGCTTCTGCAAGGGTGGCCAACATCGGCGTAATGGCCGTGGGCATGGATGTTTCTAATCCGCCTTCCAGCTTTGCCGATGTGAAACGGGCAGGCAGATCTGCGGCGATTTCCGCCTGCGTACGACCAGTGGCCACGCTGGTTGCATGTTGTTCTGCATCCCAACCAGGAACCGCACCCAATCCTTTTTTCTTCAGCAAAAGCCATTCATTGCCCTTACCGCGCTTGGTACGCACCAATGCAAAATCACCATTCAGTTTGATGCCACTCAACCGGAACTTAAAATCACCGCGTTCCAGTTGACCCGCAACAGGCGTATCTCCAAGAGTTTCAAATGTGCCAAAATCCCACAGCATCATGGAACCTGCGCCGTAATTTCCTTTGGGAATGTTGCCTTCAAACGTGGCGTACAGCAAGGGATGATCTTCCACGTGCACCGCCAGACGCTTGAATTCCGGGTCAAGCGTAGGCCCTTGTGGCACAGCCCACGATTTAAGAGTTCCGGCCACTTCCATCCGCAAATCGTAATGCAATCGACTGGCATGGTGCCGCTGGACACAGTAAACATTTGGCGGCAACGTGCGCGCCGCTGCGTCTTGAGCATCCGGTTCAGGAGTTTTTTCAAGGGAACGTTTGCGAAGATATTCGCTGAGTGCGTTAGGATCAGTGGGCATCGCGGCAGTAAATGGAGCTTCGGTAAACCAGTATGTTCCCACGCTGCGGCGTTAAGCAAGTGCTTGTTGTGGAAGGATATACTTATAACTAACCCGTGGCAAAGCTGAATAAACATCCCAGTAATCCCGAACCTAAGCCAGCTCTTCAGAAGGAACCTCTTGTGTATCCGTCCATCGAAGAACTAATGATCGAGCAAGGCACGGGACCCATCACCGATATATCCCTTCTTCACGGCGGTTTCTGGCCAGAAGAGGAATCCGTCGAGGAGTTCCTTGCGGCAATCCACCAGTGGCGCGGCCATTCGCAATCCGGCTCCGCAGCATGACTGCGATAGTTGTCGATACCGATGTTATTTCGTTCATTTTCAAGAATCATTCCATTGGCTCCCGTTACAATCCCGACCTAATTAGAAAAGTTGCCGTCATTTCATTCATGAGTGTTGCGGAGCTGGAACGCTGGGCTCTCCAATATAAGTGGAGCTCTCAGCGCCTTCATTGGCTTCGCACATACCTCAGCCGATTCACGGTGGTGCCCTCTAGTCCAAGTCTCTGCTGCAAGTGGGCAGAAGTGATGGTTTTGGCACAAGCCGCAGGTCGGAGAATTGAATGTGCGGACGCGTGGATCGCCGCCACGGCTTTGCTCTATGAAGCCCCGCTGGTTACTCACAACCGCGCCGACTATTTGGGTGTTCCCGGTTTGACTCTGATCTCACACGACCAGTAGACGGAGACTCACTTCCACGATGCTCAATTTCCGTTGGCTCTACCTTCTATTCTTCGTCTCAGGCTTTCCTGCACTCCTCTATCAAGTGGTGTGGCAGCGCACCCTCTACACCATATTTGGCGTCAACATTGAATCGGTTACCGTGGTTGTAAGTGCCTTCCTGCTTGGACTTGGCTTGGGCAGCATGCTGGGCGGCTGGCTTTCTAACCGCAAAGGGATTAGCCGCTTCACAATATTCGGACTCATCGAACTAGGGATTGCTGGCTTTGGAATTGTTTCCTTGCCATTGTTCCATTGGGTGGCCGCATTCACTGCGGGCTCTCCACCTACCCAAACATTTTTAATCACATTTGGTTTAATCGTTTTTCCCACCATTTTGATGGGCGCTACGCTGCCAGTGTTGGTAGCGGAATTGGTCAGTCGATCAGGCAACGTTGGTCGATCTGTGGGTATGCTCTACTTCGCCAACACACTCGGTTCATCAGCGGCATGTTTTGCGGCGGCCTTGGTCATTCTGCCGATGCTGGGAATGTCTGGGTCGGTAAGATTGGCGGCTGCGCTCAACGCAATCGTTGGGTGTTCAGTCTTGTTCTTTGCATCGAAATCGAGGGCCCTTGAAAGTTCAGTTATAGCTCCAGAACCAGTAAGTGTGGCGGTGCTGCCTTTCCCCGTGGGAATTGCCATTGCTGGCGTAGCCGGATTCATATCACTTGGCTATGAAATTGTCTGGTATCGCGTCTATTCCTTTGTCAGCGGAGGCAGTCCGCGCTGCTTCTCATTCGTGTTGGGATCCTTTCTCGCCGGCATTGCTTTTGGATCACTATGTTCCCGACAGTTGTGCCGGGGACGTGATAAAGATTCGCTGCTGAGCGCCATTGCAGGCTTGATGATGGGGGCAACCGTACTCAGTTTCTTCACTGTGCCGCTACTCGGCCATGCCGTGCAGTGGCTGAGTTACGAATACACGTTTCCGCTGATCGCAGTAGCCGCAGGCGCCCTAGGCGCAGTGTTCCCGCTGATTTGCCACATCACCGTCCCATCCAATGCCAGCGCTGGTCAAGGGTTGAGCTACCTTTATTTGAGTAACATCGCTGGATCAGCGGCGGGCACTTACTTCATGGGATTCATACTAATGGACACTTGGACATTGCAGGGTATCGTCGTGTTCCTTGCATTGCTTGGCCTTTCCATTGCCTTCCTCATCCTCACCATGGCAGGCCGCAGAAGTTATATTGCTTTCGCTTTGGCCCTGTTATGTGTCGGCTATCGGTTCGACGCAGTCTATGAGCGCCTGCAGTTCAAAGACGAATACGAACCGAGTGATCACTTCACAGATATCGTAGAAACACGCAGTGGTGTAGTTACTGTCGATAAGGATCGAGTAATCTATGGTGGCGGCGCACGCGATGGGATTCTAAGTACTGACTTACTCAACTCCGATAGCTGCATTCGTCCCTTCTCATTGAGCTATTTGCACGCATCACCGAAACAGGTGTTGCTGATTGGAGTGGCTGGCGGTGCCTGGGCTCAGATTGTAGGCAACCACCCACAACTGGAAAGCGCTGTTGCAGTGGAAATCAATCCCGGATACCTCACCGTGATTGCACGCTACCCGGAAGTGGCGCCCCTGTTGCATAATCCGAAATTAGAGATTGTGGTGGACGATGGACGCCGTTGGATGGTTCGCAATCGTCAGCGGAAATTCGACGCTATCCTGATGGACACAGGCCAACACTGGCGTGCCAATACAACCAATTTACTTTCCGTGGAGATGCTCACTTTAGCTCGCGAAATGCTGAAGCCAGGCGGTATTGTTTACTACAACACCACTTACTCAGATGATGCCCAACTTACTGGCGTCACTATGTTTCCCTATGCGTTCCGCTTCGGGCCATTTCTTGCTGTAAGTGACAGTCCCCTGCAACTGGATGAAGCCCGTTGGCGCAAGTCTTTGTTGAGTTATCGACTAGGAGGCAAGCCTGTATTGGACGCGGCTGATCCGTCAGCCCTCAAACGGCTGGATCAGTTGGCAGTGTATCTCAACCGGAAAGACTTCACAGGTAACGAACACCTGGCGGTGGAGGCGTTGGAAAGCATTCGCCAGCGGACACGAAATGCGCGGGTAATCACTGACGACAATATGGCGTCGGAATGGAAGCGCTAGCCTTTTGGAAATCGGAATGATTCGCCGCAAGCGAGCTGGCGGAATCAAGTGTTGGAGCGAAGTGTATCAGGTCTTTTAACCACAGGCATATAGTTGTCCCAATTTTAGAAGTTTCCCAAGCACTTGAAGTTGTGAAGAAAGTCCGCTAGGGGAGTTGGCAGGCAGTTTTGCCTGCCAAGCCCGCCTGTGGGCTTTTCCATCACCTCGGTCTAAACCAGAGTTTTAGAATTATGCCGCACATCCACACCCTTAGCCATGTAGATCACACCTTCCGCCATGTTCGTGGCATGGTCCCCGATGCGTTCCAGATTGCGGACAACAAAAATCAGTTCCACACCTGCCCGTACGTCAGCCGGATTGCTTTGCATGTGGGCGATGATCTCACCGTAAGCAGCACCGCGGATGGCATCTACTTCGTCATCGGATAGCAGCACCTGCTGCGCCAAATAGGCATCTTCCCGAAGAAACGCATCCAGACTTTTCAACAACATGGATTCCACTAGCGAAGACATGTGGTTAAGATCTATGTTCAACTTTAGCGGAGGATAATTCATCAGCGATTGGGCACGTTTAGCCAAGCCGTTGGCCAAGTCACCCATGCGCTCCAGGTCCGTATTAATCTTCAGTACCGACGTAAGAAAGCGTAGGTCCCTGGCCACTGGCTGTTGCAATACCAGCAGCTTAGTAACCAGTTCATCAATCTCCATTTCCATGGTGTTGATGGCCGCCTCGCCCTCTTTTACTTTCTTGGCCAAATCCGCATCACGATCCACAACCGCGCGGACGCTACGATGCAGGGCCGCTTCCACCATTCCACCCATCTGCAGTAGCTTGGTTTTCAGCTCTTCCAGTTCAATCGCAAAATGCCGCAAACAGGTTCTCCTTTTTTCAGCCGAAACGGCCGGTAACGTAATCTTCAGTTTCTTTCTTGGAAGGGTTTCTGAAAATCATCTCAGTTCTATCAAACTCCACAAGTTTGCCAAGCATGAAGAAACCAGTATTATCCGCCACTCTGGCTGCTTGCTGCATGTTATGGGTCACAATTACAATCGTCGTTTGGTCCTTAATACTGAATAGGAGCTCTTCAATTTTCAGTGTCGCAATGGGATCCAATGCAGAACAGGGCTCATCCAGCAGCAGGACTTCTGGATCTACGGCCATCGCCCGGGCAATGCAGAGGCGTTGTTGTTGGCCTCCTGATAATGCCGATGCGGGCTTCTGCAGCTTATCTTTCACCTCTTCCCAAAGAGCCGCCCGCCGTAGACTCTTTTCTACAGTCACCTCAAGATCCTGTTTGGAAGTCATCCCATTCACTTTGGGACCGTAGGCAATATTATCAAAAATTGTCTTGGGAAATGGATTTGACTTTTGGAAAACCATCCCCACGCGACGACGCAGCGCGGTAACGTCCTGGCTTTTTACGTCCACCCCATCCAGCAGGACTTCCCCAGTGTACCTTGTCCCACGAATGGTTTCGTTGATGCGGTTCAAGGTCCTTAAGAAAGTGGACTTACCGCACCCTGACGGACCAATCAGAGCCGTAATGCGGTTCGCCTGAATTTCCAGGTCAATATCGTAGAGAGCCTGAAAGGAACCGTAAAAGAAATTAAGATTCGCTGCCCTCATCTTTGCTTCTTTTGAAGTCGGGGTATTAGCAGCACCTGAAGAATGAGGTTCAATATGCATTTTCGTTGGGAAACTCGGGGAACTCATGGAGGACACCTTGGGTTGCATAAACGATCAACTCGCATTTCGCGACACAACAAATCGCGCAGTCATATTTGCTATTAGAACAAACGCCAGCAGCACTAAACCAGCGGCCCAAGCCTGCCTGTGCCAATCGTCATAGGGGGAAATTGCATGGGTGAATATCATAACCGGCAAGGATGCGGTGGGTTGATTGGGGCTGGTTGCCCAAAACTGATTGTTTAAGCTGGTGAACAACAGCGGAGCGGTTTCACCGGCAATGCGGGCCACGCCCAAAATAATGCCGGTAAGTATGCCCCGACGTGCGGCAGGAACAACCACAGTTAATGTGGCGGTGGCTTTATTGGCGCCTAATGCCAGTGCCCCTTCGCGTAAAGAGTTGGGCACCGCCCGTAAAAACTGCTCTGTACTGCGAACCACAATGGGAATCAAAATCAGGCTCAATGCCACACTGCCAGCCCAGGCCGAAAATGTTTTCATAGGAACAACTAAGAGATTCCAGGCAACAATTCCCAACACGATGGACGGGATCCCATTCAACAAATCGGCCGTGTAACGGACCACCGGCGGCAACCAACCGCCATCATATTCAGCCAGATAAACGCCACCCAGAAAGCCGATGGGCACCCCGATCACGGTAGCTAATCCCACCATCATAAAGCTGCCCAGAATGGCGTTGGCCATTCCGCCGCCCGCCTCACCAGGAGATTTGGGTAGTTCGGTGAAGAAGGCCAAATCGAGCGAAGTGAAGCCGTTCCAAACCAGGTAGCCCAGAATGAAAAACAGAATTGAGATGGTGAGTAATGTGCAAAATCCAGTGAGCGCCAACATCACATTGTTCACCAAATATCGCCAGCGTGTCCGGAGAGTCATCGCCTATGCTCCCTTCCGCGACGTGGCCATAATCATTAGCCGCGCCGCGCCGTTAATCACCATGGTCAATAGAAACAGTACGAAGGAAAGCGCAACCAGCGCACTCAAATGTAAGTTGCCGGAAGCTTCCGCAAACTCATTGGCAATGACGGCGGCAATGGTATAGCCAGGGGCGAACAAACTCGCCTTGATGCTAGGGTCGTTACCAATCACCATAGTTACCGCCATGGTTTCCCCAAGTGCGCGAGCCAGGCCCAGAAAGATAGACCCAATGATGCCCAGGCGCGCATTGGGCAGGACAATATCAAAAGTGGATTCCCATTGCGTGGCCCCTAGTGCCAATGCTGCTTCCCGTTGTTCGCGTGGAACGGCCAGTAGCGCTTCGCGAGAAATGGAAATGATGAACGGGAAGGTCATGATGGCCAGAATCACTCCAGCCGTCAAATAGCCCACTCCAAAAATTTGTCCTTGAAAGAATGGCAGGAATCCTAAAGTGGATTGCAGCGCCGGTTCCACAGTATCGCGCATGAATGGCACTAACGTGAAGATAGCTAACAGCCCGTAAATCACGCTGGGAACCGCTGCCAGCAGTTCTACTAAGAAAGTAAGTATTGAGGAAATCTTCGGTGGAGCAAGTTCCGCCAGAAAGATGGCCGCCCCTACTCCCAGTGGAACCGCAATCAGCAACGCCAGGAACGACGTCATAAGAGTGCCGTAAACAAAGGGCAGCGCGCCGAACTCATCGGAATTGGGGTCCCAATTTTGGCTGGTAAAAAAGTGGAAGCCGAATTTGTATAGGGCCAGCGACGAATGGTCCCACAACACAGCCACAACTAACAGCGTGATTAGAAGTATGCCACCGGCGAAAACCAGCGTAACCAAACGGGCAGCTTCGTCCCCCATTTGGACAGATTTTCTAACGGCGGTAAAAGACGTGGACTTAGCGCTGCTGGCCATATTGCCTACTGTACTTGCGCAATTGACTTATCCACCATGGCAACGACCGAAGGTGGTAAGGGGGCATAGCCCAAGGCCCCAGCCATCTTCTGGCCGTCCTTTAGCATCCAGTGCAGGAACTCGATCAGTGCCTTTTTCTTATTGCCATCGGCGATGGTGGAAGGAATCAACAGCCAGGTGAAAGTGGAAATCGGATAGGAGTCTTTGCCAGCGGCGTTGGCGATGGAAACCCGATAATCGGTGGGCATGTTTTTGGCAGCACCAGATGCCGCCGCACTTACTGAATTGATATCGGCCTTAATAAAATTGCCCGCAGCGTTCTTCACTGAACCGTAGCCGATCTTGTTCTGTGTGGCGAAAATCAATTCCACATAACTCACGGAAAAAGGAGTCTGCTTTACCAACCCTGTGACCCCTTCGCTACCCTTGGCGCCCAAACCAACAGGCCACTTAATTGAAGCACTGGCACCGCATTTCGATTTCCATTCCGGACTAACCTTCGCCAAGAAATCTGAGAAAACAAATGTGGTTCCACTACCATCGGATCGGTGAACCACCACAATGTTTTTATCGGGCAATCCAGGATTGTCTTTCAACAAAATCGGATCGTTCCATTTGCTGATGGTTCCCAGAAAAATTCCGGCCAATGCCTGTGCACTGAATTTGACATCGCCACTGGAACCGGGAAGATTGTAAATTGGAACCACGCCGCCCATCACCGTAGGGAAATGCAGGGGTTTCACCTTTTGTTTGCCTATTTCCTCATCGGTCATTGGCTTATCGGATGCGCCGAAATCCACTGTGCCCGCTTCCAACTGGCGGATTCCCGCACCGGATCCCAGCGACTGATAATTGATCTGCACGCTACCATGCGTTTTCTTGAATTCACTAAACCATTGAGAATAAATTGGATAGGGAAAGGTAGCCCCCGCTCCAGTGATATTTTGTGATAAGGCCAGCGTGGCCGTTACCATTGCCGCAAAGCACATCGATGCAAAGCGTAAACTTATAAGTTTCATCATTAGTATCCTGATCAAAAGTTAGCATTGGTATGTTTCAATCGGGTTGCAATTCGATTAATAATCTGTTGGAATTCTACCGGGCCAACAGCATTTTCAGTTCGGTCACCCTGCGAACCACTTCACTGCGATCCACGCTTCGATATTTTTCTGGCAATAACGTCCGGCTGGTGCATTCCAACACCGCCACCAGCGTCTGCAGTTCGATCTCCGCAGGTGAAGATGCCGGAATGAAGTCAAGAATGGCGCTGTGTAAATCCGACGCGTCTGGCGTAGATTTCCCAACCAGCACGGCCCGCATTTTCGCTCTCACCAATAGCGATTCAATGTCTGCACCTGACAGTGGCGCGGCGTGATCCAAAAACACTTTCTCTGCATCTTGCGCCATTTCGAAACTGGTGCCTGTCTTCTTCTGCATCGCCCGCAACATGGCGATTCTGTCTTCGTCACTATCAGGATAAAACAGACCCAGATGCTCTTCTGCCCGACCTTGACGCTTCAAATCTACAGGCAGCAAATCGGGTCGACACGTCAACAGGAACCACAGAACCTTGCCCCGATATTCCGTGTTCCCCATGAACTGCGCAATCTGCGCGAACACGCGGTTGTTCACTCCCGAATCGCCCGATGAAGACCGATCACCCAGTTGCGCATCCGCTTCATCAATGATCACCACAATGGGACTCATCGCCTTCAACAGGGCCAGGATCCGTTCCAGATTCGCCTCTGTCTGCCCCTGCCACATGGAACGAAAGTTCTTCAAAATAACAGCGGGTATACCCACCTCTCCGGCAAAGCAAGTTGCCAGAAAAGTTTTCCCGGTACCCACCGGGCCGCAGATCACATAACCCATGGGCAGAATTTCTGACCGCCCCATGCGGATGGCCGTCACCGCGTCAACAAGTTTTTGCTTAGCGCTGATAGACCCTGCCACCATCGATAAATTCCAACGGCTTTGCACAAACTCCAGCATGCCGCCTGCTTCCGCCTCAATCAGATCCTTCTTTCGGGTAGCCATTTCAGCCATGGTCAAAGGCTGACGGTTACGTGCTGCATACAATGTGAGGCCCTGCAATTGAACGCGCTTCAAACCCGCTGTCAGATTCGCCAATACAGGGGTTGAGATATTGGACCCTTCCGGCAGCGGCGATTCCGCCAAGTGCCATTCCAGAAATTCACGACGCTCCGCTTCATCGGGCATGGGGATGGCAATGGCTGTTACTCCAGGATGCTGCACAATGTCCTGATTGAGTTCCACGATGTTTTCAGAGATCAGAACAATGGTGATGTCAGATTGTTTGAACACTGGGTTATGCGCCCAACGTTGAAAAATCACCAGGGCATTGCGATCATCCGCAGGCATGGTACCCACTCCGCCTGCCGGAACAATGGTTTCCGCGTATTCAACAATCAGCGCAATCTTCCGCTTGTCTTGTACGCGCAGACGCAGATAATTGTCCAGAATGGTCAGCACCCCGTCCGGGTTACGCGGCAATCCACCTTGCGAATACTTGGTGCCGTGAAACGAATCGTACCCTTCCATGGCGTTACGAAAGTCCGCCTGCATGCTGGCAGTGGCAAAGCTGATTCCACCACCACGGTCGTAACAAAGAACGATGTCGCGCTGCTCAAATAGGACCGTCTGCAGAAACTGATTCAGCGGCAGATAAGTAGGTTTGCCCCGCGCAGGAGAGCTTGTAACCAGGTCATGAACGTTGCCATGCAGCACAAATGTGGAGTATGCGCCAGAGTAGTAACGTTCGGAAAATTGTTTGGCCCAGCCAGGGAGGTGTTCCATTGTGTGTTAGCTCGTAATCCGTCCGCGATTGCCACCGCTATCTGTTGAATCGAAGCTATTTTCAATTTCCGGGCTCATCTGGAAAATACCCTCCACTTGACGAACTGCATCTTCTGTTGATTCCACGTCGCGAACCAAAGTATCCAGCCGTTCCGACACCTGTTGCGGATCTTCCATGGTCATTGACTGCTCACGAATCAGTTGCAACACGTCTTCAATGGCGCGACTCTGAGCCTCAATCACCTGATAATTTTCCTGAATCTTGCCGAACTTTTCCAGACGCTTTTCCAGAATTTCAATCCGCTTCTTGTTCACTTCCTGCACCCGTGGCAGGTCTTTGGGCAAGCGCAACTGAAGGGAACTAATTTCACGACGGATGCTATCGGCATTGGTTGTTTGCAGGTATTGCACGTGCTGCAGGCTGTGATTGGACAGGCGCACAAAGGCTGCCAAAAGTCCGTTTAGACGCCCGTCTAATTGGTTTACGAAAATCTGCGAAGTGGAAGAAAGGCGCGCTAAATTGGAACGGATGGTTTGGCTGATCTGTTGCAGTTGCTGGTAGCGTTCCCGACGTTCCGGCGGCAGCGCGTATAAAAGAGTCTTCAGTGCATCGTCGTGTTGTTTCTTGCCAGCTTCATACAGGCGTGATCGAACCAGGCGTTGAAACGCGGCCATGTTCGGCACGGTGGCCATGTACATCAACTCCACCCCGGCAGCAAGAATCAACGGCAGCGGATTCATAGTGACTAACGACGTTGCTGCAGCTCCGCCCAATGCAATCAGATTGTACTGCCACTGGAAAGCTGCTTTGACGTAGTTTAGTTCTTCCGGCTGCTGACTCATAAATCTTTGGCTGCACACTTATAAAATGGTAAATCGTTCTCTGATTTCCTTAAGACAATCCAGGAACTCAGGAGTTGTGGAGATATCTTTCCGCCACGCAAGGCCCCGCTCTATTAGATTGTAGCTGGCTTGGATTCTAGCGCCCGGTACAAACTTGCCGTGCTGGTCGCTATTGCGTCCAAGAAGATGTATGGTGTCACACACTTCCAGCGCCACTCCAATATCGTGCGTCACCACAATAATTGTATTCAGTTCATCGGCAGTCGCAATTTCCCGAATCAGATCCTGCACTTTGCGCAGGGCAATTAAATCAAGCCCACTGAAAGGTTCGTCCATCAGCAGGAAAGATTCGCTACACATAATCTGCTGGGCAATGGCCACGCGTTGGCGTTGACCTCCGGAAAGCATTGCTGGATAATGCGTGGCACGATCAGTCATACGAAATCGATCCAGAAGTGATTGCGCCTTGGCCTGAGTCTGCTCCTCTGTCTTGCCTGAACGTCTGCCTGCAATGAGTAAGTTGCCTAACACTGTACGATGCATGAACAGCGGTGATTGTTGCGCCACCACACCCACCATGCCACGATGCACTGGAATGCCCGGTTCTCCAATCAACACTTGCCCACTGGTTGCATGTTTAAGGCCAGCAAGAATATGAAAAAGTTGTGTCTTGCCAATCCCCGATGGTCCCAATAACCCCACCACTTGACCTGCAATTGCATCGGGCCGGATAATGTTCTTGATCTGGAAATTCACCTTGTCCAAAATCAAGTTGCCGCCAAGCGTCAAGCAGACGTCTTGAACCTGCAGAATATTTTCTGCCATCGAATAGGCAAACTTAGGCAGCATTTCTTAAATGCGCTCCAGCGTGATGTGCGCCCAGGGGCACAACAATCGCTTGCCTATGCCGATTGCAAAATCCTGCAACAGACCCACGGTAAGGATCAGGAGCTGAATGGCAAACACTTCAGCCAGATGGAAGTGTTTATTCTGATTCAATAAAAGCGCACCCACGCCACCCTCCGACCGCGAAATACCTTCCACCATAGTTAGCATCATCCAACCAATAGCCGCGTTCTGACGGAACACTTCAATGGCTTGATCGGACGTGCCTAAAATCACCACGTCCCAAACCGCCTGCCACTCTGTGAGTCGCAAAGTGCGGGCATGGTCGAATGCTGATTTTGGAATGGACGCCACCACTGATGCCATGGATGTAACGAAAAATACTGTCATGCCAAACACCAGCAACGAGATTTTAAGAGGATGACCGCCACCCACCACTAGAGTGAAGATGAAAGTAAGCCCACTGAGTCCCAGGAAACGACCCTTTGCGATAGCGCCAACAATGGGTCTCACCGCAGGTAAGACGGACAAGTAGGCAAGCCCTAAAGAAATGACCGCGGTGATCAGCAGCGCCTCCACATTCATGAAGAAGCTGGTGATTAATTCCTGCCCAAGGCCTTCTTGCATCCACAAGCGTCCCATGGCCGTAAACACTTCGTTCGGCTTGGGAAGCACCGCCCATGGGGACGTCCACCAGATGACCAACGCCATGGCCACCTGCACCACAACGACGATTTGCATGGCCGTCGGGGAGACAACCTCGTTGGGTCGCAATACGTCTAACCAACCTTTGAAGCGTTGGCCCGTAGGTGCCGCAGGGCTCATTTTGAGGTGCCGATAACTATCTCAACTCGCCGATTCTTTGCCCGACCATCGGGCGTAGCATTTGACGCAATAGGATTCGCCTGACCGTGCGAGAACACTCGTAAACGACCTTCAGGAAAACTCACTGAAGACTGCCCTTCCAAGTACTTCTTCACACTAAATGCCCGGGCCTCAGACAGTGTCTGATTGGAGTCTGCCCCCCCGACGGAATCTGTATGCCCGTGGATTTCAACCAGTGTATTGCCAGCCACCAACAGGTCGCGCGTGAGCTTTTCCAGATCGGCTTTCGTCCCCGGAGTGAAGGTTGCCTGACCCGTATCAAACGTGATGTTCCAAGACCGGCGACTCACCACGTTTTCAACTTTAGCTGCTGACGAAAACTGCGGCATGGCGGCGGGTGTCATTTGCGGATTTCTGCGGGCAATGGCTTCTATGTAAGACGTGTCCAACACTTTGTTGGCAGCGTCATACGACGGTAACAAATCAGGATATTGCTGCGAAACAATGTCTCCGAAAGTCTTGTAAGTGGCAGCAAAGATGTTGGCCGTGTTGGGGGCCATGCCGAACAACAAAATGTTATCGGCAAGGTTGTTCACTGAAGATCCGCCCAATTCCACGGGCGTGCCTGACTTGTCAGGTTCTACGACACCTTTATAATATTTTTCCCAATATCCAGGTTCGCTCTGATATTCGTTATAAACCGAAGCGCTTACGCCAGAAGCGTACTTCAGAGCCTGTGGATACGACTTGATCTGATCGCCACCCTGGAACATTGCCTCTATCATGCCTTCCACAATCGGTCGGTTATCCTGCATCCATTTATCAATTCCGATGATTGTATTTGGCATTTGCGAACTATATTCGCGAGTGGAAGCAACAGCCACCAATCCACCACGTTTGCGAGCTACGTTCACGTCACCTGGGGTCCAGGTAACCACCCCGTTGACGCACACTTTGCGATTCTCGCCAGTCTTTTTGCCACTTTGTACAACGGGTCGCGTCTCACAATAGTTAGAGATATACTTTTCGCCAGCGTCAATGTAGTCGCTGGAATTCACCCAGTTCAAACAACCTGGATCGTAAGTTTTTTCGTCAGGATTGTTACACAGCCCGTTATCGCCCAACCATTTTTGAGCAATGTTCCAATCGCCGTCACGCAGCACGCCAGCCACAAATCCACCGCGAGAAGACTGTGGATTGCGCTTCCATTCTGCAGGACCCATGAACTTGTCTTCACCGCGGGAATAACCAGCCGAACCAATTACTTTTGCCGTGTATTCCGGGCCGATCTTACGCAGAGTGTCATTCAGACCCTTCAGAAATGTTGCCGCGCCATCGCCCATGATAGCCACGAAATAAGCACCTTTGGAAGGATTCGCGTTGCCACTCTTGAGCTCCGTGGCAAAGGCCACCAGAGCTTCCTGCATTTTGTTGCTATCGTCCTCACGCACCATTCGCAAATTGACATTCTTGCCGCACATCAGGCTGCCCTTGGTTGCTTGTGGACCACCATTGGCAAACATCAATCCCATTTGTGCGTTCCATGCCCAAAGGTAGAAACGAACTTCTGGCTTGTCATCGCAACCGCGCTGGCTGGCGGGCATAGCTGCCGCTGCAACATCCACCTTGCCCGAATCCTGCACCTGCGGCAATACCACCTTGCCCACATCCGTCGATTGACGGACTTTAGCCGATGGCATGATCATATCCAGCAATCCGTACTTGTTCAGCGCGTATCCGGTGATGCCCAGTCCCATTGCAAAGATGAGAAACCATCCACCCTTTTCAATTTTGACAGCCATTTTCTTGATCGCTCCTATTTGTTAGCTTTTGGTGCTCTCGCCTTCACGGCTGCCAATAGTCTTATCTGGCGTTGCGGAGGGTGCCGGGCTCATCAGCCCCATTTCAATTTTGAATTGCTTCACCAATTCACCGGCACGGAGCTTTTCCGCTTCTTCTTCAATTTTGACGCGCTGTTGATCCACATTGCCCAAAGCCATTTCCATCCGCGCTTCGTTCACGGCTGTCTGCTCTTCTACTTTGCGAAGCATTTCATCGTGTGTTTGACTAATGCCCGCCACTTCAAATTGATCTAGTGTATCGGCGACTTTCTTCTGCCATTGGGATCGGCGATTGTCGCGGATGGCCTGCATGGCTTCCTGCGTCTTGCGCTCTTTTTCTCGCATGAAGGCTTTTCTGACATTCATCGCCTTCTCAAATGCCAACTGAGCTGTCTGCAATTGTGCCTGGGTACGCCCCAGTGCCGACTTCAGAGTTTCCAGTTGCACAGCGAAGTTGGCCGCAAGATCGTCCCGATTCGCCTGGATGGATGCCTTCAGTTTCGACGTCAAATCCAGAACATCGCTCTTATACTTGGTCTCTTCATTTTCAAGAAGCGTCACATTCGCTTTGACCATGGCGATGGATTCGTTCATTCGCGGCACCTGATCGTTCAGGTCGCGGATGTTCTGTTCCAGAATCATCTCTGGATTTTCTGCAACAGAAATGAACATACCAACAAAGGACCGAACCACTCTAACTAAACGGTTCCACATAATTGAGGCTCCAAGACTAGGTAATAGCTTAACAAATGAGGCTTGAGACGGGGGTTGTCTCTAGATTCCCGTCTTCCCTGCAGACGGTAGCGGCGTGGGCCGCGAAGAAGTGGTGATCGGATTGTCGGTCACAAAAGGAGATACGGCATCGGCGATTTTTTGTTCCATCTTTTGCTTTTCCACGCGCCAGCTAAAGAAGGTCTCTTTGCGTTGCGTCACAAATAGAGTATTCGCCTGCATTTTCGCCCTATATTCGCCCGTCAGCTTATCTAGCTCTGCCTGCAGCTTTCGATTTTCGTCAAGCTTGGCGGCTTCTAAATCCTCCACCTGCTTGTTCTGCACCCGCTCGAAAGCATCCAGCGCCTTATCGCGACGCACGGCGTCTTCCACTACGTCCTGCATCTTTACCCCAGCGGCATCCAGTGCTACCAGCACGGAACTTCGCTTCACGTCGGTTGGCAAGGCCTTAATATGGGGGCTCTCCAACATGTCGGCAATTTTCAGGATGCTGTAACCGTGGGTAGGTGCTGTGATTTCCGCTGCCGCATAGATTTCGTCGAATGACATTGTCTTGCCAGTTGAAGCAGCGGGTGCAGCCGTTTGCAGCTTTTGCTCCATCCGATCCTGTTGCTTTGCAGAAGGCTGAATGGACGCCGCAATATCGGCAATTGCTTTCACTGCGGAAGGGGTAGCGGAGCCCGGTTCAATTGGTTCGTCAGCTTGCGCAGGCGCTTCGTCCACAGAAACAAAGTAGTTGTACCATTTCTTATCGTTACTCATGGATCCTCAGGGAATCTCAATGTAGACCCAAACCTTTTAATACTACATTAAGGCCGAACCCGAAAAAGATTGCTCCCAACGAAACACACACCGGCAGAGTAAGCACCCAGGCAATTAATAAGTTACGCATGGTGGCCAGTTGCACACCGCTTCGGTTGGCAGCCATGGTCCCGGCAATGCCTGACGAAAGGACGTGCGTTGTACTCACTGGTAAACCCAACATGTCCGCTGCGCCAATGGTGGTCATGGCCACCAGTTCAGCGGAAGCTCCTTGAGCATACGTCAGGTGTTCTTTGCCGATCTTTTCACCTACCGTGACCACAATTCGTTTCCAACCAATCATGGTGCCCAAACCAAGGGCCAAGGCCACCAGCACTTTCACCCAGGCAGGAATGAAGCGGGTGACTTTTTCAATTTTCAATTTGTAAGCGTTTAATGCCGCCTTGTCCGCAGGGTCGGTAAACTGATTTGACTTATTCAGCTTTCCAAGCGATTCCGAAACCAGATACAGATTCGTGCGCAGCTTCAGTCTTTCCTGTTCATCAATTTCCTTCATCGCGCTCTTGCCGTCTAACGACACTCCAATCTCCCGATTCTTGCTGGCAATGGCGGCTAGCAATGCCGAAGTGGACTTTCCGTTGGTCTTCAAGTAAGTTCCAATTTGCTCTTCAGCGTGCTCTGGCAGCACTCCCGAAAACGAAACCTGCTTCTCTAAAACCGTCCCTGTGGATCTGGAAAGCGCCACCAGTTCCTGAATGGTTTCCGGTTGCGCGGCCATGTCCACTGCGTAAATAGATGGAATTACGCCAATCAGAATCAGCATGATCAGCCCCATGCCTTTTTGACCATCATTCGATCCATGCGCATAGCTAACGCCTGTGCAGGTAAGAACCAGTAGAGATCGAATCAGAAACGGCGGCGCCTTGCCGTTTTTCGGAGCAGTGTACAGATCAGGATTTTTGATCAATGCCTTACAAAGCAGCAGCACTAAAGCGGCACCGCAGAATCCAATCATCGGCGAAATCAGCAAGGAAAGGCCGATTTCCTTAGTCTTCGTCCAATTCACACCTTCGCCAAATATGTGGCCGTATTGCATCCAATTGTTGGCTAAGCCTACGCCCAGAATGGAGCCGATCAAGGTATGCGAACTGGAAGCAGGCAGCCCAAAGTACCACGTGCCTAAATTCCAAAGAATGGCTGAAAACAGCAATGCGAAAACCATGGCAAAGCCCGCACTGGTGCCAATATTCAAAACCAGTTCCGACGGCAGCAATGCGATCACACCAAAGGCGACGGCCCCCGTTGAAGTCAATACGCCAATCAGATTCCATATGCCAGACCAGACCACAGCAACCGTTGGTCGCAAGGAATGGGTGTAAATAACCGTAGCTACGGCATTCGCAGTGTCGTGAAAGCCATTGACGAATTCAAAAGTAAGGGCGAGGCCTAACGCCAACGCCAAAAAAAATCCGGTGTACAACGTAAGTGAGTGGCCGAATATGCTTTCCAATAAAGCTCCCCAGTACTGAAAACAAATAGTCAGTGTAGCAACCACTCATCCTTGAGTGAAGCAAGATTTCGTTAAGATTTGTGTTGATCCTCAAAAAACTTTTTTAAGCGATTAAAATGTGAACGCCAACTGGCTAAGAAACCGGTAAGTGGTGTTTGCCTCTCTAGGCAGCAAAACGTAAAATTGCTGCGATGGATTGCTTCCACGTCGTGGGTTCAGTACAAAGAACAGATTTTGCCAACTAAGAAAGCGCGTTAATCCAACGTCGAACCGGAAATGGTGAACGGCGGAATTGACCCCGGCTCCATTGCCCATATCGTCATCAGTAAACTGCGCAATCAGTGCATTTGCATCTTTAATGGAGTAGGAATATAGAAACCTTCCATCGCCCGGCTTACGCACCGCACCGACGCTTACCAACCCCATCACTGCATCTCTCAGGAACGCAGCGCTGGTGTTTCTGGACACTTGCAATTCAAAATATCCAGGCAACGTCTTTCCGCCAAGTTTCAGGAAATTGGTTCGATTCAAGCGATAGTCAATCCGCGGAATGGTAAAGTCTTTGGCCGTGAACATTGCCCCACCCGGTGTGGTTAGCCCGTTGGCCGATGCCCCAATTGGTCCTGAAATGGTTAGTCCCAGTGGACCATTGATTAATCCATTGGGTCCAAACGACGTGGATGCCAGTGCAATCTGATTCGGATTCCTCCAAACCTGTGTATCGAAAATAATCTGGTGCATCCAACCAGCACCCAGATCACCGCTGATCACCGCCCCCGGATGAAACAAATTCGTGGCCCCAACTCTTGTGCCAACCGGGAATCCAGCACGGGCATAGGGGGAAGGCGTCGTAGCAGAATCGGGTGGGACAATGAGCGTGTTGGGATTCGTCAACACATATTCCCCTGCACGCAACTCAATTGATTTAAACAGTTTCCCTGCGCTGAACGGCAGCCGGATCTTCTGTTCAAAACCGGAGAAGCGAATGTCGTCATCCCATATGAAACGAGTGTCGTCGAAAAATGCTTCGCGCATTCGGCCTACAGATAAAGTGATATTTTTCGTAGGACTGTAGCTCACGGAAGCTTCGGCAATAGAGAATGGCACCTTCACGCCAAACGCTCCAAAATCCTGATCATTGGTCAGTTGATTGATATAAGAACCCGTGGAAAGTTGCAGGTGAAACTTGAATTGCGGGTTGATCTGTTTATCTACATTTAACCGCACCCGATAGCGGTTCCGATCGTTCTGCAATCCCGAACCCAACGCATTTGCATGCCGATTCTGAAGGTCCAAGCGATAACGAAAATCGCCGCTGAAGGCAAACCCACCAAGATTCCGACCAATCTTTTCCACATCGCTGCTTAGCGTTTTTAGCTCGGCAGCGGGAGCGGGAGCAGCCACAGCCACTTCCACTTTCGCCTCTGGCACAGGCAGAACGCGAGCCAACTGCATCTGTTGCAATTTGAGCATGTCTCGCAGCTCATCAATCTGCTTTTGCTGTTCGCCCAACTGCTTTTTAAGAAGTAGGATTTCCGGATCAGTCTCCGCAGCCATTACCAGGCCGATTGATAGTGCAAGGGTAACAAAAACAATGTTCATAGGGACCGCCAATCATGTTAGCAAGTCACCGATGGCTACGGTCGCAATTCCGTAAGCGATTCCAACAACGACCGCTGCAATTGGTATTCAAACCGCGCACTGGTGATCTGAATTTCCGCCGTAGTCTTAGCCAATTGACTCTGACTCAGTTCCACAATGGACCCCAGACCCAAGTCGTAGCGAGCTTGCGATAGTTCAAGAGCTTGTGAGGAATGCTCCAAAAGCAATTTGGTGAGAGTCAGGCGTTCCCTGGCATTCTCCATTTGCAAATACACTTGCTGAACTTCGTTTGCCACGCGCGATTCCATTTCCTTCACCCGCTGTTCGCTCTGTAGCACCCGTGTTTCCGCCTCCACACGTCGCGATGCAAACAATCCCCCATTAAATAATGGGACTGAGACATTGATTCCAGCCGCGCTGTAATAGGGGTGGATCAGCTTTTCCACTCTTACAGGGGTTACTCCAACTGCACCAATGGCGGAAATAGTTGGACGATTCAACCTGGATTCCGCAGCAGCGTAAGAGCGTGCAGCTTCCGTTTCGCGCCGACGAACAACTATCTCTGGCCGATTAGCAATGGCCGAACGCAGTAATTCGGGTAACGATGCTTTCAGTTCGTCAGGCATCGGTTCTTCCACCAATTCAAAAGCCCGGACTTCAGTGAATCCAATTGCCCGGGCAAGGTCGGCATCGGCGGATTGCCGTTGATTGCGGGCTGTGGCTACCAGCAACTTACCTTCCGACAAAGCCACTTCTGCAAAACTGACATCCAATCCTGACCGCAACTTACTTTCTGCCAGTGCCTTCACTTGATCCACCACTAACTGCCGCGCGATGACGGTTTGCTGAGTAACTTGCACCAAAGCTTGCGCCCGTAGCCCGGCAAAGTAAGCTTGCCTTACGGCAACCGATGTTGCCAGTCGAGTTGCATTGGCACTGGCGCTTTCGGCTAGTGTCCGCGATGCGGCGGTTTGCTCCAGTAAGCTGGTTCTACCGAAGTCAGTAATCAGTTGACTTACTGAGACCCCTGTAGCTGCACGGCTATAAATCACCGGATTATTTAGCGCTCCAGCCGCCAGCCGTGTATCCGGTGCGGCGGCGGCCCCAGTTACACTCCCGTTGACTAACGGCAACCGTACGGAATGAATCTGCTTTGCCGATTCTCCTACCGTAAGCACGGATAGCCGTGCCGCCTCAACCGATGGATTATTCTTCATCGCCATTTGCTGGGCCTGGTCTAAAGTAAGTCGCAGTGGAACCACATTCTGCGCACACAAAGGCAATAGAAATAGAAATGAGAATTTCAAGCTTGCCTCTCACGATCAGGATGGTGGTGAGACCCTGCGTGATACGCCAACACGTAACCGGCGGGCACCAAAAACAAGGTGAAGAGTAACGAGACTGTCAACCCGCCGACAATGGCGCGAGCCAGCGGGGCGTAGCTTTCACTGCCCTCACCCAGTTTCATGGCCATCGGCAAAAGTCCAAAGATGGTAGCCAGTGACGTCATCAAAATTGGACGTAGCCGCACGCGTGCTGAATTGATCACGGCATCCACTGCACCCAGTCCATCAGCTCGCAGGCGATGCGCAAAATCAACAATCAAAATACTGTTCGATACGGAGATACCCACTAGCATGATAACCCCCATGAGTGACATTACGTTCAGGCTGGTCCCAGTTACAAGCAATGTAACTAACACGCCGGTAAGTCCCATGGGTATGGCCAGCAGAATCACTAACGGGTCAAGAAAGGATTTGAACTGCGCTACTAAAATGAGATACAGCAGAAGCAGAGAAAGGGCCAGACCAATCCCAAAACTGCGGAACGAAGATCGCATTCCTTGCACCATACCGCGCAGCGCGACGCGGCTTCCTACCGGGGGCTTCATTCCGGCCAGGATCTTGTCAATACCATCAGCCACACGACCAAGATCTTCACCCTCTAAGCCGACAAACACGTCGATCACACGCCTGAACTGGTAATGATCCACTTCTGTCGGAGCGGAGTCACGCTCAATGGCTGAAACGGCCGCCAGCCGTGTGGGTGACTTGCGCGCCGTGCCACGCAGCGGAATATTCTGTAGATCGAACATGCTCTTAATCGTTCCTTCTGGATACTGGACGGTTAGCATGTAATCGTTTCCAGATTTCGGATCCACCCAGTAACTGGGGGCGATCATTTGGTTGGAAGTAAGTGCCGTAATCACGTTCTGAATTACTTCACGTTGGGTTAAACCCATGCCCGCTGCGTGCAAACGGTCGATATTCAGACGCAAGGCAGGGTAATCTACGTCTTGTGGAATGTAAAGATCGCGCACCCCGGCCAGCTTGGACACGCGCTCTGCCACTTCGCCAGCAAAGCGATGATTGGCAACCATGTTGGAGCCTGACACTTGAATGTCAATCGGGGCAGGCAAGCCGAGGTTCAACACGGAATCAACTAATCCACCAGGTTGGAAGTAAGTGCGCAAGTGGGGCATTTCTGCCGCAGCCTTACGACGCACCCGATCCATGTAGTCAAAAGTGCCTACGCGATGCCCTTCCTGTAAATTCACCAGGACGAAAGCTGTGTGTTGGGCGGAGTTGCTGGTGTACAGTGACGAAAATCCAGGAGTGACTCCGATGTTGGAAACGATGATGGCTAACTCAGATGGTGGAATCACGCTTCGAATCAATTCCTCAAAACGAGCGATTTCGCGTTCGGTCAATTCCAGCCTCATGCCTGAAGAAGCCTTCACGTTCACCACAAACTGCCCAGAATCTGTTCGCGGAAAGAACGCCACCTGCAATGATGGATACATCAGCAGACTCAGTCCGAATAAAACGAAGCACCCAAGCACTACCTTCAAAGGTGAGTGTACAGCAACACGTGCCATGCGTACATAGCGACCCTGAACTTTTTCAAACTGCACATTGAACCACTTTTGAAAACGCACAGCCATTGATTTTCGACGATCCGCAGGACCATGTGTGGTCACGTGTACTTGCAGAAATCTGGAACAGTAAAGCGGCACCACGGTCAAGGCCACAAAGTACGAAGCGAATAGCGAAACCACCACTGTGATGGCCATGGAGGTGAACAGAAATCGGCTTACGCCAAACAGTAACGTTACCGGAAAGAACACCACGGCAGTGGTGAGTGTGGCCGCCAGCACTGGCAGCGCTACTTCACTACCGCCGCGTTCCGAGGCCTCCATCATGCCCTCACCCATTTCCAAATGACGATGAATGTTTTCCAACACGATCACTGAATTATCAATCAACCGTGAAAAAGCCAGCGCCAATCCGCCTAGCACCATAGAGTTGATGGATTCGCCTCGATAATAAAGCAGCAGAAACGTTGCCAACGCAGAAAGTGGAATGGATAGTAGCACCGCGCTGGTTGCCCGGAAGGTTCCTAGAAATAGCAGAATCAAAGCCGAGGTAAGAAGCAGTCCCAGGCCACCTTCATGAATTAAATTCTGAATCGCCTTCTTCACAAACAGAGATTGATCAAAAGCCACCTGCGGCTTCAGTTGTTCGGGGACATCCGTCAACCGCGCAATCACTTCCTTGACGCCGTCCACAACAGCAATCGTATTGGTGTCTCCACCCTGCTTCAGCACCGGCGCATAAACCGAGGGCTGGCCATCCACGCGCACAATGTTCAATTGGATTTGTTGTGCATCTTCAGCATGGCCAATATCGGCAACACGTACAAAAGCGTTGGCCACGGACTTCAGCGGAAGCATGTTGATTTCAGGAATCAGGTCCACTTGGCTGTTGGTGTAAAGCGAATAGTTAATGGGCCCTATGCGGACATCGCCCGCTGGAATGATCAAGTTCGAATCATTCACAGCGCGAACCACATCCATTGGGCTCAACTGGTGTGCTTCAAGTTTGGCAGGATCAACGTAGACCATGATCTGCCTATACTTGCCACCAAACGGCTGCGGGACGGAAGCTCCAGGCACGCCAGCCACTTGGTTTCGTATGGTGTATTGTGCCAGATCACGCAGTTTAGTTTCGCTGAGACCTTCCCCTTTCAACGTGATCAGACACACCGGCAAACTGGAGGCGTCGAACTTAAGCACCACCGGGGGCAGAGTCCCTGCAGGCAGACGTCGCAGGTTTGCCATAGCCAGGTTCGATATAGTGCTGACCGCCGCATCGGCATCGGCACCTGGTTGAAAGTATACCTTTACCAAACTCACTCCAGGCAATGACCGCGATTCAATATGTTCAATGCCACTGGCCAGGGTGAAAAAGCGTTCGAACCGGCTGGTGATATCGGCCTCAATCTGTTCCGGCGGCATGCCATTAAAGAAGGTGGCTACCACCACCACTGGAATGTTGATTGCCGGAAATAAATCTACCGGCATGCGCAGTAAACTGACCCCACCCAGCACAGAAATCACCAGACAAAGGACAATGATGAAGTAGGGATTGCGAATGGAAAATGATGCCATACGAGCCCTTTACTTTGCAGCCTTTGGCAGCACGTGGGCACCAGCTTTAATTTGATTCCCGGCACCAATAATCAGCAGTTCGCCGTCCCTCACGCCAGAACGAATCTCAAGTTTTTCAGGAGTTTCAAGCCCCAATTCAACTGCACGGGATTCAACAATGTGATTGCTATTCACCACCAGAATGGAAGCTTTGCCATCTACAATGGAAACTGCCTGCACCGGTACGGCCACCACATTATTACGTTGCTCAGTGGCCACGCGGACGTACGCAAACATGCCGGGCTTCAGCACCAAACCAGGATTCGGCACATCCACTTCTGTATCCATTGTGCGGGTAGACGTTTCCAGCCTGCCCGTGATTCTTGACACTTTCCCTTGGAACACACGCTTCAAAACTTCCACCCGGATTTCCACCGGTGTATTCACCTTCACACGCGGAACAATGGATTCCGGCACAGGGAGCACCAACTTCAAGTGATCTACTTGCGACAACCGCACCACTGGAATGGCCTGCGATTGCGAAGCGGTTCCAGCCTGAACCATTACCCCCGGGTCGGCACTGCGTTTTGTGATTTGCCCTGAAAATGGCGCGTACAGCTTTTGATATCCCATCATGGTTTGCACTCGCGCTGTTCCGATGGACGCTACCACCACCTGCTGCCGGATGGCCGCCAAGGCCGCTTGTGCCGAAGCCAGTTGGGACTCGCCTTCCTGGAACCTTGCCTGCGCACTGTCAATTTCCATTTGCGCGATCAGGTTCGGTTTGCTTTTGGCCACTGCGGCCAAGCGCTGATAGGTCAACTCACGCAGTTTTAAGCTGCTTTCCGCACCCTTAACCTCGCTTTCCGCACGTGTGACATCCAACTCGCTCTTCTTTTCCATGGCTTTGGAATGGACCAATTCCTCCAATGTTTCGGGGATTTCCAGTTCAGCAATCAACTGCCCTTTTTGAACCAGGTCGCCTACATCCACGTAGATTGCTTTCAAGTAGCCGGCCACCTTGGCGTGTAGGTCGATTTCTTGTGAGGGTTGAAATTCAGCAGTGATTTCCGTTTCCTGGGCCAAGTCTTCCATGGTTGCCTTTACGACAGATACAGTCGGAATGATTTCAGCAGTAGGAACAAGGGGGGCAGTGGTGCAACCGAAAAGCGCTAATGACACCAACAGGGAAATTTTTCCCGAATCACGAACCACCACTTTTTGTAATTTCCTGAGCATAATAAGAATTACGTTCCAGCATGTCAGACAGCCCGGCCAACGGGCATCCAGGTTTCCCTGGAGATTAGGCTGGAATATAGGGGAGAAGCGCCAGTTAGTGCCATGACAGAGAGAAGGTGGTGGGTTGCTCTAATTGGTGCTGGATTATTGCTCTTGCTGACCCTGGCCAGTGGCGTTCTGGCATCGCAACGGATGGGTCAGGTGGCCAAAGACATCCGCTTGGCCCAGGAAAAATATCAGACAGAACGGGAAATTGTTCGGGACGTGCATGATCGCGTTTACCAGGCCAGCATACTGGTGCGCGAATATCTTTTGGATTCCTCGCCAAGCGCCGGGGAGAACTTCGCCCGCCAATTCCGCACCGGTGACAGCGCAATTCAGCAAGGGTTAAACACCATGCGTCAGGTGTTTGAACCGGAAGCTATTCCTGCCGTAGGCAAGCTTCGGTCAGAGTGGCAATTATATGCGGCATCGGTGTTGCCAGTGTTCCTCTGGACACCGCGGGAACGCACAGAAAGGGCCGCTTTCTTTTTGCGAGAGCAGCAACGCCCGCGTCGGCAATCGTTACTGGTGATTGCCAGTGAAGTGGATACTCTGATTCAAAATGGGTATCGAACCCAATATCAGCGTATTGACGAAAGTCATCGCCAGTTTCAGGATTACTTACAACGCGTACTGGCCGCAGCCCTGATTTTAGGGCTGATAACAGCCGTAGGCACTGCCCTGCGCCTGGCATCACTGGAAGGCCGTTCCCGCGAATTGTTTGCCCAAACCGAAGCCAAAGAGGAAGAGTTGCGTCACCTATCTACCCAGTTGATCAAGATACAAGAAGAGGAGCGCCGGGCATTGTCCAGAGAGTTACACGATGAGGTAGGTCAGTTACTAACTGGTTTACGCATGGAGTTAGGCATGTTGGAACGGTTACGTCAGGAAAAGCCCCGGTTTGACGATCATCTGGCTGAAGCGAAGACACTTGCCGAAAGAACCATGCGGGTAGTGCGGGACATCGCCGTGGGCTTGCGACCATCCGTTTTGGACCTGGGACTGGTGCCTGCAATTCAATGGCAAGTGCGCCATTTTAAGCGCCGTGGCGACGTGGTTGTAGATCTTGCTTGCGAAGGGAATTTGCAGGGCCTGCCTGAGACGCACGCTACCTGCCTGTATCGGGTGGTTCAAGAAGGACTCACCAACTGCGCCAAACATTCGCAAGCCAAGCACGTTAGTATTTGCCTGGAAGGACGGGCTCACATGGTGATACTGACCCTTCGCGATGACGGGATTGGTCGCAATGAAGAGGCACTCAATCTGAGTTCGGGCATTGGACTTACTATCATTAAAGAACGTGTGCGCGAACTGAACGGCCACTTTTCCATGAAATCAGGACCGCATCGAGGAACGCAATTAAACGTGGAGTTACCGCTACCATGAAGATCCGGATTCTGCTGGTGGATGATCACGACGTAGTCCGCAAAGGCTTGCGCTACCTGTTGGCCGAGGAAGCGGATTTTGAAGTGGTTGGTGAAGCATCTGATGGGCTGCAAGCGCTGGTTCAGGCGAAGAATCTGAATCCCGATATCGTTATCATGGACATTGCCATGGCCCAACTTGGCGGAACTGCTGCAGCGGCTCAAATTGTTCGGCAAAATCCGCGAACCAGCGTCATTATGCTGAGCATGTATTCCGACGAGGAGTTTGTATTGGATGCACTGACTGCCGGTGTGAAAGGCTATCTGTTAAAGGATTCTGCTGAGCCCGACCTGGTGCGGGCAATCCGCGCAGTGGCCGCTGGAAAAACTTTCTTTAGCCCGGCCATTGCCCAAGGGCTGTTGGATGATTACCTGCGGCGACGCCAATCGGACCGTGCACTGGACCCCTATCGGCAATTGACCGACCGCGAAAAGCAGGTTCTTCAGTTGTTAGCGGAAGGCAAGACAAACAAGGATTGCGCCACCTTGCTGGAACTTGCCGTGTCAACCATTGAGACTCATCGGGCCAGCCTGATGCAAAAGTTGGACTTGCACAATACAGCGGAACTGGTGCTATTCGCCGTGCGACGGAAGCTGATTATTTAGCACTTGACTTTACAACTAAAAGTGCCCCATACTCACAAAGTAGAATATGGCTTCAAAGCTAACTCTTCTAGTTGCGACCCTTATCCTTGGTTCCTGCAACCGGTCCAATAATCTATTGATGGGACGGGTAGAAGCCACTGTTGGAACGCATACCGTGATTGTCACAGATTGTTACCGCACCACAGTTCCGCCCCCGGAAAAAATGATGGAACCGGATTCTTACCGCTTTGTTCCCTGCAACGATGCGGCGGTGGTGATTCGCGGCCCGCTACTCACCGTCAATGGGACCCCATATGGCCCAATGAAGCCGCACGATGAAGTCCTAGTGGATCATGGTGTGGTCTCAGTGAAGCACCGTCCATAAGATCATTCAGGATTGACTGCACCAACACTTTGACCTGTTACCATCGCAGTGTAATGCGGATCTTTTCGCCATCCCAATACAACTAAGAAATTGTAAGGATCAAAGTATCAATGAATAAGAGTCAGAAGTTTCTTATCGCAGTCGGATTTGCAAGTCTTGCCGTTGCGCAGAATCCAGTAGTAACCCCAAACGGCATCGTCAATGTCGCCAGCTTCGCTTTGGCAGGGCAACCCAATGGGGCCATTGCACCGGGATCCATGGTGGTTATTTTCGGCAGCAATATGGGGCCAGCCACTCTTCAGGTAGCTGGTGCCTATCCGTTGCCAACTACGTTGGGTGGAACATCGGTGAAAGTAACATCGGGCTCAACCACCACAGCCGCTATTATGATTTACACATCGGCAGGGCAGATTGCCGCTATCATTCCATCGATCACGCCTGCGGGCGCAGCGACGCTCGTCCTTACTTACAACGGAAAACCCAGCACCCCAGCGACGTTCAAAATTGTGCCCAATAGCTTCGGTATTTTTGCTGCGAACCAGGGCGGCAGCGGACCGGGCATCATCACCAATGGGAGTTCGCAAATACTGGGCATGACCAACGCAGCGAATCCCGGTGATGTGGCTGTGATTTGGGGAACAGGTCTAGGAGCCGTAAAGGGGAATGAAGCAGGGGGCCCGTTGCCCGGCGATATCAGCAGCATCCCCGTTGAAGTTTCGGTGGGCGGACAACCCGCCGTGGTGAATTACCGCGGTCGATCCGGCTGTTGCGCGGGGGTCGATCAAATTGCGTTCACAGTTCCTGAAGTAACCGGATGCCGAGTGCCGGTGACGCTGAAGATCAACGATGTAGTGAGTAATTACACATCTATGCCGGTTGCGCTTGCCGGGTCTAAAACGTGCACTGATGCAGGCGGACCGTCCGCATCCGAAGTGCAGCGTTTCACTACCGACGGAGTTTCGTTGGGATGGGTGTTGCTGTCAAGGACCACTTCCTTCGATACGGTCACCAGCGGACCTTTAGGGACCTCCGATAGCGGCCTGGTTAGTTTATTTAAATACTCAGCAGCACAGGTGAATGCATCGCCGAATCCGTTCACTGCCCCGGCACTGAACGCCACCACGGTAGGTGCCTGCACCGCGTTCCCCGGCGGGTCGGTGCCAGGGCAGCCGGTATCGCCTCTGGGGCTAGAAGCAGGTGGGAATATTTCATTAGCTGGGGCAGGATCTACCAAACAAATACCCAGAGCGATTGCCGGTCTTTACGGTGCGCCGTTGGGATCAGGAACCAGCTTATATTTTGAGCCGGGCATCTTCACCGTCAGCGGATCGGGAGGGGCCAACGTGGGGGCATTTCAGACAACAGTCACCATGCCCGCAGCGTTGAAGTGGACCAACATGGATAGCATCGTGAATGTGAATCGCGCGGCAGGGCAGTTGATTAACTGGACCGGCGGCGACCCGGCGGGCAACGTGACCATCTTTGGATATTCGGCGACGGGCACTGGTGCCAGTACAATCAGTGCAACGTTTATCTGCACGGCCAAGGCCAGTGATGGTCAGTTCACCATTCCTCCGGCTACGTTACTCAGTCTTCCAGTAAGTGGGACCAATTCTGGATTCTTCACTGGTCTGTTATCGGTGGGGACAAATACGGTTCCCAAGCTATTCACAGCCACTGGTCTGGATGTTGGGTACGCGGTTGGGAAGGTGAGTGTAACAAAGAGCGTCCTGAACTATCAGTAAATAACGCCCAGAAAGTAACCGCTAAAGCAGGCGCTAGAATCAAGTTCGTGAAACAACGGCTTACCCTTGCAGCTGGCATATCAGTGTGATAGCATCCTTGCTAGCCGGAAATCCGGCCTTAAGGGGAAATTACATTATGATGAGGACAAAACTCGCCTTGTGTGCGATGCTTGTCTGCCTGCTGACGCCTATGTGGGCTCAAATTGGCACGTCAACAATAACTGGTCGCGTAACAGACTCCACCGGAGCTGTGGTGCCCAACGTAAAAATTCTTGTAGTTCAAGTGTCCACCAATTTCACCTCGAATGGCGTAACCAACAACGACGGTATTTACAGAATCCTATCTTTGCAACCTGGCCAGTATAAGGTTGCGTTTGAAAGCACCGGATTCAAGAAAGCAACCGAAACGGTTGATCTTCGCACAGGGGACACACTCGCTGTAGATGTGTCCTTGCAAGTCGGCAGCCTCACCGAAACCGTGGAAGTAACTGGTGCATCAGCACTGCTTGAAACAGAAACTTCCGCCACCGGCACCGTGGTCACAGGTCAAGTGCTCTATGATTTGCCTCTGTATCAACGCTTTGTTAATTCAACCTTGAACCTTGTTCCTGGTATGACCACTGCTGGATATGCTTATGGCGGCAGTCTTGGTAGCTACCACTTAGCTGGCCAACGTGCCGGTGCCATCGGAATTTTTGAAGATGGAGTAAGTGGTAACGATCAAGGTAGCGGTACGGAAACCACCAAGCCCATTTTGAACTCGGTTGCCGAAGTGAAAGTCATCACTACTCTGCCTCCTGCTGAATATGGCCACTCTGCTGGCGGCGTCATCAGCGCTGTGAAAAAGAGCGGAACCAATGAAATCCACGCAATGGGATCGTTTTTCGGACGTACCCGTACCATGCAACATCGGTTGTTTTTTGACAGGTTCAAGACGTCGCAGCCAACCAGCAATCGTCCCAATGGTGCTTCTGTATTTTTCATGATGCCCGACGCGAATATTTCGGGTCCAGTCATGTTTCCTAAAATCTACAACGGCAAGAACAAAACGTTCTTCTTTTTTGGATTCCAACGGCTACACGAAAAGAAAGTAGCGCAGGTGGATACCGCCGTGCCCAGTCTTGGAATGCGTCAAGGCGATTTCTCATTCCCCGGAGCGAACATGATTTTCGATCCTGCAACCACCAGGAACGTGGGCGGCAAATGGCTGCGCGATCCGTTTGCGGGAAATCGAATTCCCCTAGCGCGAATTGATCCGGTTGCCCTTAAGGTGCTTGGCTTCGACCCTTGGCAGAAGCCCAACAAACCCGACCTTTTTAACTCCACGGGCGCGACAGGAAACTATGCGGCTGACGAAGTTTCCGCCACATTCCTCAATGACATTAACTTGAGGCTGGATCACCAATTCACGCAGAACAACAAAATTTACTATTCCTGGACAGACAATAAATATCTGCCAGGTTTGCAGCGACCCTGGAACATTCGTTCTGATCGCGGCGAGTTTGATGGCTCAGCCGGATATAGAGCTCCTTCCAGAAACCAGAACATGTCTTTCGGCAATACCTGGATCATTTCCCCTTCCCTGGTGAATGATATGCGCGTCGGTTACAACCGTCGTTGGGCGGAAACTATTGTGCCCTCTTTCAAACAGGATTGGGCTTCTAAGTTAGGCATTCCGAATGTCAACGGTGACCTGATGCCTTCTTTCGGAAGTGGTGACCGCAGCACTCCCAGCACGCAGTACGGTCTGAGTGGATCTACGCCAAACCGCACTGTGAATGAGACAATTTCTTTCCGTGACGATCTATCTATGATTCGCGGTACTCACGCGTTCAAGGGTGGTTATGAAATTCTGAAGTTCCGCCTGAATACCGCAACTCTGGGCAACCCAGTGGCATTCGATTTTTCGGGTTCCACAACCGGGCTGCAGGAAACTGGACTTGCTGCCACCAATACGGGCAGCCCCTTCGCTGGCTTTTTGAGTGGTTACGTTACCTCGGCCACATTCCGTACAGAACTGACAAGCTGGTTGCCACGATCCTCAATCAACAGCTTCTACTTCCAGGATGATTGGAAGATCACCCCACGCCTGACAGCCAACATTGGAGTGCGCTATTCCAATGAAAGCCCCTTCAGCACCAAGTATGGTTTGATGAGCCAATTTGATCCTAACGCTACCGACCCATTGACCGGAAAGAAAGGTGGCGTGATTCATCCAACGTCTGGCCTGAACAAGCGTGACAATAACAACTTCAACCCGCGGCTTGGCCTGGCTTGGCATCCTTTACAAAAATGGGTACTTCGCGGCGGCTTCGGTTTCTATACGGTTGACGTAAAGTTCCCCGCTGGTCGTGACATGTACGACGAATATGTGGGCACCTCCACGCA
The DNA here is from genome assembly GCA_025352795.1 of Acidobacteriota bacterium. Taxonomy (GTDB): domain Bacteria; phylum Acidobacteriota; class Terriglobia; order Bryobacterales; family Bryobacteraceae; genus JANXSF01. Next base: position 1,797 of record JANXSF010000073.1, on the reverse strand, counting down.
ACAATCCAATACCGGCGATCCTACGCCAATCTATCAAATCAGCAAGGGCATTAAGCCGGCTAGCGCAGTGACCCTGGCCAACGGCACAAGCCCGTTCCTGGGCACTAACTTCGGTGGCCGGAACGTCAGCTTGTGGGATCCGAATTTGCGGAATCCTTATGTGATGAACTGGAACTTCAGCATTCAGCATGAAGTGGGCCGCAATTATTTGATTGAGACCAGTTATCAGGGTTCAGGTAGCGTGGGCCTGATTGAACGTTGGGAACTGAACACGTTCCCCGTCGATTTCATGTCTACCGCAACGGACGCCCAACGCAACACAGCTTTGGCAAACGCGCAGAACTTACGACCTTTTCCGCAATTCGGCAACATTAGCATGCGTTCCAACTTTGGTCATTCCACGTTCCATTCGGGGACTATCAAGCTTGAAAAGCGTATGTCATCGGGCTTCTACATGAATACCTTCTATACATTCTCAAAGGCCCTGGATAGTTCCGATGGTGACAACTCCGGCGGCGGAGTGGCACCGATTCAGAATCGTAATTTGGAGAAAGGTCGTGCGGGTTTTGACCGCAACCATCGCTTCATCGCTACGGCCAATTATGAATTGCCCATCGGCAAAGGAAAGAAGTTCCTATCGGGTAGCCGTATCGGCAACTTGATTTTCGGCGGCTTGGAACTTTCTACGGTACAAACTTTGGAATCGGGCAATCCGTTGAACTTTGGATTTGCCAATAGCCCGAACAACTACTGGCCAGGTTATGCCGGCAATCGTCGACCAGATCTGGTTGGAACGCCGGTCTATGATTTCGGTTTGTGGAACAACGGCGGCCCGGACCGCTTCACATTGAACAATCGTCCTGCAGTGATCGATCAAAGTGCGTTTGCTTATCCGGCAGCGTACAAAATCGGCAATGCGGGTCGGAACATTCTTACTGGACCACGACTGGCATGGGCGCAGATTTCGGCACAGAAGAACTTCTCAATTCGCGAACGTGTGAAAGGTCAGCTTCGTTGGGATATGCAGAATGCATACAAGACCTATAACTTTACCGGACCATCCACTACAGTGGACTTCCGCAACCCCGCAACCTTCGGCAAGCTGACAGACGACCCACGCACAGCGTCGCTTGGCGGCCAACCTTTGATGAATCTGACTTTGATGTTCATGTTCTAAAGAAGTCAGGTTAAGTTGAAAAGGGTCAGCCTTCGGGCTGGCCCTTTTTTTCCGTATACTCTTCTTCCAAGTCGTGAAACTCGAATCCCTTATAATTATTTGTAGACGCGAATGAACCCAAACAAAGTCATCTTCGACCGACGGCTGATTTATCGACCGTTCTTGGAGCGTCTAAACCCGGTTTCGGTAAGCGTCCTGGAGTCCCAAGATCTAATCGTGACTCCTCTTAATGATTCACGGGATCCAGATCAACCACCGATCTACGTCTCTTTCGCGAATACCGTGGAACTAACTCGCGGAGCCCAATTGGCTCTTGTCGGAGGAATAGGTTCTGGGACAACGGTGCTGCGGCTTCTGACAAATGGTTGACCCGCCATTCAGACTCTGTGAACTTCATCATAGACCTGGCTGAAGTAACTGATATCAACGAACTGAACAGTGGCGGGATTTAGCTGCAATCGGGATAGAGCTGCATTTAATTAATGGAGTCAATACAGAAGGAACAATGATGGCGCTTGAGTTTTTGACGGACCCAGCCAACCTGCAGATGTTGGAACAGCGGTTGTTACGGGCTGATCCCAAGCATTCCGGCATCTGGCACTTCCAGGCTATTCTCCATA
>JANXSF010000059.1 GCA_025352795.1 Acidobacteriota bacterium | reverse complement strand
GGCTCGGTATCATACGGATTCTACCGAGCCGTGACCGCGAGGGAGCGGTCTTTTAACCACAGGTTATCCCAACAAAGAAATTATTTTGACCCTTATACTCGAAGAAGCACGCTTGTATAAATTAGGAAGTCCAACTAAGATACTGGGTATAGCTATGAAAATGATGAAACGCTTGATGCTCTTCACAATGCTTGCAACGTCGCTCCTGGCCGCTGAACGCAGACACCTTTTGAACCCCGGCGGCACTCTCACCAAATCCAGCGGTGACCCGGCTCAGCAGATCGCAAGTCGATTTATTGAGGGCCTGTCCCAGGAGTTGAACTTCGGACCAGGCGATTCAGACAGCGTCTTTCTCTCCAAACAATATCTAACCGAACACAACGGCGTTACCCATCTGGTGTACAAACAGCAATACCAGGGTATCGACGTGTATGGTGCTGAATGGACTGTCAACATTGATCGCGATGGTCGTGTGCTGAACGCGGGCGGCATTCTTGTTCCTGGCCCAGGCCAAGGGACACTTGCACCCAAGCCCACCGGCTTATTGCAAAGTGTTCGGGCTGCCGTTGCCGCCGTAAATCCGCAAGCTGCCACGCACTTTGCTGCCTTTCAAATTAAGGCGCAAAAAGGCCGTCGTGCCGTGATCGCCGGCGGGAGCCTTGGAGCAGACGTCAATGCCGAACCTATTTGGTTCCCGTTGGAAGGTCGTCTTATACCGGCGTATATCGTCAGCGTGATGGATGAAGATGGCGTAAACAGCTACGAAGTGATCGTCAACAGTGAGTCACAGCGGTTGTTGTCAAAAGAAACGCTAACCAAGTTTCAGAATGCACCTCGCGGTAAAGTATTTGAGCGGGAAAATCCCCAGCCCAACGTCACTCCCGGAGTGCGCCTAACCACCGCCCCACCCTTTGTGGATCGAACTTGGCAATCCTTCAAAGGTGATCCTACCGCTTCGCCTTATGGCTGGTTGGAAACCGATTCCACCAAGGGAAACAATGCCGTGGTCGGTCAGAATTTATTGGGGGTTCTCTTCCTCGCAAATCCTAAATTGGCTGTTTCTACCAACGGCGAATTTGACTTCCCTTTGCAGTTGGGCCCCACCGCGCCGAACCCTTCCAACTTTTCCGATGCCTCCAACACCAATCTGTTTTATTGGATTAACCGCGCCCATGATCTTTTCTATTCCATCGGATTCACTGAGGGCGCAGGCAACTACCAAAAGGACAACTATGGACGCGGAGGAGTTGGTGGCGACGCCATCTTTGCCTACACCCACTTCGGGTCGCAAACAGTAAATGCGGCTTCGCTAACCAATGCTTTTTACACCACCCAGAACACCAACGATGGCGAACCCTCAATGGTGGCCATGTATTTGGGAGCCCAGGGTACCTTTACCGATGGCGCTTATGATTCGCAGGTGATAGTTCACGAATATACACACGGTGTCAGCAACAGATTGATTCGCAGTCTAAGTGGCCAACAAGGTGGAGCCATGGGGGAAGCCTGGAGCGATTTCTTCGCTCTGGAATTTACTATTCCCGAAGGAGCCCCTTTAGATGGCGTGTATCCCTCGGCTAGTTATCTTTCGCAAGACTATATAAACGGGGCCTTTCGTTCACGACCCACAACTACCGATACAACCATCAATCCGCTCACTTATAGCGATATGGGCAAAGTAATTGGTCGCCCCGAAGTGCATGCCGATGGCGAAATTTGGGTTGAAACTCTGTGGGACCTCCGCGCCAATCTGATCAAGCAATGGGGAGAGAAGGAAGGACGTCGCCGCGTTCGTCTCTTAGTGATGGATGGTATGAAGCTTTCACCACCAGCACCCTCCATGGTAGACATGCGCGATGCCATTCTTATGGCTGATCGTGTCGATTTTGCAGGTGCCAGTCAGCAACAACTATGGGCCGCCTTCGCCAAGCGTGGATTGGGCAGCCTAGCATCCAGTCGTGGAACTCTTGCCAACAACACCATCGCTTCTTTTGATCTGCCTTCGCCAGCCGCTAAAATCAGTTTTAGCCGCAAGGAATTTTCCGCTGGCGAAACAGTCCGAATCTACCTTTCCGATTCGAATGTCACAGACCAGACTGTATCCCTTCAACTCACAACCAGCAGTGGCGATTTGGAAACTGTTACGCTGCGCCGAAACGGCAATCTGTTCCAGGCCGATATCGGCAGCACTGGGGGGGCAACCTTGCCCGTGCGCGAAAACCATCGTTTGGAAATTGTGCCCAGTGATTCCATTTCAGCCTATTACTTGGACGTTGATTCAGGCAACGGCAAGGCCAAACAGATTGATTTCAATGTTCCCACGGCACAGCCCTATTCGTTGAGCTACTTCAACAACACAGCCCTTCAGTTTGCCGGTGAAGGAACCCTGTTTTCTCCACTTACACTTCAACAACTTTCCCCCACCGCGATCATTTCAACTGGATATACATTGCCCTTTGGATTTCCTTTCTTCGGTGAAACGCTGCGACGGGCCACTATTTACAGCAATGGTTATATTGACTTTGGCACCAGCGGAGCGCAGTTCTGCTCCACCACCTCATCCATTCTTCAAGTGAAAGGTATCGCCGCAATGCTCGCCGATATCGGGATTACCGGTGTCGCCCAGGCAAACGAAAATATCTACGCCAGCACCACCCCAACCTCCGTCACATTTCGCTGGGTTGGTGAAACCATCACTCTCGCCTTCAACACCAGGGCGGAACCGGTCAACTTCGCCATCACACTGTTCAGTGACGGGCGCATTGAAACCCGCTACGGCGCTGGCAATAAGAACCTGACCAGTTACGACAATACTTGCGGGGCCGCTCTGCCGTTGGTCGGCATTTCCAGCGGAACCAGTTATGCGATATTGTCGCCATTGCACCTGGGTTTAGTCTCCTTTGAAAATGCTCTGACGTTGCGCCTTGACCCACCAGTCAATGCCATCAGTGCTCCCCAAGCGGTTCTGGAAACACCCGCCGCAGGGGCCAAGGTGACCAACAATTTATTAATCAGCGGAGTAGCTTGGGATACCGATGCAAGCATCTCCCGAATCGACATTCTTGTGGATGGCATATCTCTGAATCGCGCGCAGCCAAGCAGTATTCTTCGACCTGATTTCTGCGGTGCTCAAAACGTCCCTGGCTGTCCTCGTATCGGTTTTTCCGCCACCGTTGACTTACTGGCACGCGGTGTAAAAGCAGGTAAGCACTCAGTGCAATTATTCGCCACAAATAACCGAGGTGCCACAGTGGCATTCCCCGACAAGCCTCGGGAGTTCGATCTGGATTTCACAACAGTTGCACCCAAGCCCCCCACCATCCAGATTGAATCACCCGATGCAGGCAGCACGCTTACCGGCACCACCGTTTTCCGCGGTTACATTCTTGCTGGCGATCTTCGTATCATTGGTGCTGATGTTTTAATTGATGGCGTAACCTGGGGCCCAGCAGCTTACGGAGGCGCCCGCCCAGACATTTGTACCTCACCAGCGGTGGCTACCAATTGTCCAGGTGTCGGCTTTACCTACACCTTCAATCCCATGTCAAACTTACCCATTAGTTCCGGCGAGCATAAGTTAAAAATCCGCGCTCGCGACCTGAATGGTAACTTTTATCTGTATCCAGAAACCCCGTTCCTCTTCACTTTAGATAAGCCGAAAAACGATCCCCCCATTGCTGTTCTAACTTCGCCCCAACCGAACGAAAAGGTGAAAGGAACGATCAATGTAACCGGGTATGCTTACGATCCGGATGGTCGTGTTGTATCGGTGTTAGTGGTAGTTGATCAGCAAAGAGGTTTCACCGCCACCATCGGTCGTCCAAGTCCAGAAGTTTGCGCACAACTGAAAGACGTGGCGGCTTGTCCCAACATCGGCTTCACACTGTCTTTGGACACACGCAGTTTCACCAACGGTGTGCATTCCATGTACATCTCAGTTGCAGATGATAAAGGAGCAATCACCCGCGCCCCAGCCGCGATATATAGCGGCATTAATTTCACCGTGGAGAATTAAGTCCGGCTTGTCCTTTCAAACTCGGAATGAAAACTGCACTAACAAGTGAGCGGGCAGGCATTCAGCGAAATTTTCCTGTAATTGGACAGCTTCAAGTGTGAAGCGAAGCTATCAGGCTTTTGAAAGACCGCTCCCTCGTCGGTCACGGCTCGGTAACGTATTGATTCTACCGAGCCGTGACCGCGAGGGAGCGGTCTTTTAACCACAGGTAATCCCAACAATGATTGTAGATGTGGAGTTGGTTAAATGAAAATGTGTGAGGTAACCCAAAGCTTACCCCACACTTCAACTACTACTGCGCTGGCTTGACCGACACCTTCACGCTAGGACTACAAACCGTCCCAGTGCAAAGCGATAGATCTGCCGACGTGGAATTGATCGTCATGGGCACATCCAGGTTCACTTGCTGCAAACCCAAAAAGCCCGGTGCCGGACCCGCATATCGTGGCGACCCGATAATTTCCACTCCTAACTTTGCCGTAACATTCACCGTCTGCAATCCCGTACAGTACACCTGAATTACCGACCCCGCCGCTGCCGGGTTGCTCGCAGTGTTCACCGTGTTGTCCTGATTCAAAACTCCCGGCGTGAAGATGCCCGGAGCCGACGCCACAATATTTACGGTGCGCGCAGGGCTTTTGCGGCCATCGAATAGAGTAACCACAACTTGAGCCGTGGACTTATCTCCAAAGAAGGGAACGCGTAAGTTGAGTTGCGTAGCATTGGCGAAAATAACAGTGGCCGGCACATCATCAAAAGTGACCGCTGGTGGAGTATTTCCGAAGTTAGTCCCAAACAGCGTAACCAGCGATCCTGCTGAAATGGGTCCCGCAGCAAAGCTGGCACCATTCACCAGCGAAGTAATCACCGGAAAGGGTGATGTCGGCGGCGTGAAATCAGTCAATTCCAACCGGATAGGTAAACTGCGTGAACCAGCAATCGGACCTGCATCAATCAATAACGTTGCATTGTAAACGCCGGCAGGTAATTTTCCAGGCGTGTAATCAATCCGCAGAGTGGCATTATTCAAACCAAAGCCAGGGTCTAGAGTCAACCAACCCTCGGTCCCAGGCGATCCCTGGTATGTAACGGATGCGGTCCAATTCAACAAACTGCCCCCCTGGTTGTTGATGCGCACATAACGCACTTGTGGTGCGGAACTGGTGAAAGCGCTGATGCTTAGCGGATCTGGCGATAAAGAAAGAATGGGGAAAAGTCCAGAGTTGCAATCGCCCAACGATTGGCAATCAGACGCTGGCGCAACAGCTTGGAATCGTGGAACCGGGGCGGATGTGGATGCAACCGAATCATTGGAAATGGGTCCAAAGGAAATATCCACTTTGCCTTGTGCGGCCGTGCCATTGTTTGATGATGTGTATGCCAGGAACGTGGGGAACTGGGCGCTTTCACGGACGGCATTGTTCGAATCCATTACTTCAAACGTCGCCGTGCCGGATCCACCAGTCAACACGACTTCGCTTACTCCGTTGAAGTTCACAGTGCCTGAACCAATGGCTCCAGGGGTGTAAGCTGCATTCCCACCGGCACCATTTACATCGGCATTGCGTACCCTTGCCAACAATAGCTGTCCTTGCGCAGTAGGCGTGTAGGAACCACCATTGGCCGGATACCCCAGGTCACCACCGGCTGTGGAAGTTGTGGCTGAAGTTCCGGCTATCGCGTCCGGAACAAACAGCCTTGCCCCTGCGGGAAAGCCGCTATAACGAATGGCAATGCGCGTACCTGAATCGGATCCGGGTTGACGTTTTTCAAAGGAACTTGCACTGGCCGCGCCTTCGGTAAGCCGTATAGAAGCAAAGCGCGATCCAGCACTAATCAGGCTGGCGAAATTAATGCTATTAGGGGCAGGGATTGTGGATTGTGTGCATAGAAATACAGATGAGAAACTTGCCAACAATCCACGCGCAGGAATTCCAACTGTAAGGTTGTTGATGTCAATGCGGATGGGAGTTGGTCCGTTTGAAGCAAGTTGGATTCGCACAGGCAAATCCGTTGCCTGCCAGGCATTCACCCGCACATTACTGATCCGCAGAGACACGCTGCCGGAACTGGGGATGGTGAAGCTAATACCACTGATGTTCACGCTGTTGGAACTGGCAAGGGTAGCCGTGGTATTCAACATCTGCGGACCACCGCTGGTTTCCAGAGTAACTTGGATGTCAGTTACTCCAGTGGAACTAACTCGGTTGGTGATAACCGTGGAAGTAGAAAATAAGGTAAGGCCAGTTACAATGCTGGCAGCGGGTTGTCCTCCATTGCAGGTAAGAACAATATCTCCCACACGTTCTGTAATCCCTTCAGAACGAATCAGCGCGGGAACAGCCGTAGCGGCGCAATTCAGTTGCTGGGCTTGAGCCACAGCAGCAAATAAGAAAGTGCAAGTAAGTAAGGATCGTTGAAACAAGGCAAGGACCTCCAGTAATCTTTATAAGTCAATAACAGGGTGGACGCTTGGACGCGGGAGGCAGAGTACAACCACTCCTAGGATACAATGAGAAAGAGAATCCGTACATGTCTGTTGCCGTTTCCATTGCCGAAGAAATACAAGAGCTAAAGCACCAGCGCAATGCGGTTCTGCTGGCCCATCATTACCAAGAGGCTGAGATTCAAGAACTTGCCGACTTTATCGGAGATAGTTTGGAACTGGCTCGCAAAGCCCAGACCACCACTGCCGACGTGATCCTTTTCGCCGGAGTTTACTTCATGGCGGAAACCGCCAAAGTGCTGAATCCGAAAAAGATTGTGGTGGTTCCCGATCAAAATGCAGGCTGTTCCTTAGTGGATTCCTGCCCCGTGGAACCTATCCGGGCATTTAAAAAACTTCATCCAGATCACATTATTGTAAGTTACATCAATACCAGCGTTGAGGTGAAGGCGGAATCGGATATTCTCTGTACATCGCGCAATGCAGTGGACGTGGTGCGTTCCATTCCCGCAGATAAACCGGTTCTATTTCTGCCCGATGTAAACCTTGGCAACTGGGTGCAAAAGCAGACAGGCAGGCAGAATATGCGCATCTGGCAAGGTGCCTGCATCGTACATGCCACCTTCCCTGCCCGACGTTTGGCAGAGGCAAAGTCGGCCCATCCAACAGCGGTGGTGGTGGCCCATCCAGAATGCCCACCCGCAGTATTGGCCATGGCCGATTACATTGGATCCACTTCGGCATTAATCACTTACTGCGCCCAGTCCGATGCTCAGGAATTCATTGTGATGACCGAAAGCGGCGTACAGTATTCCCTAAAAAAGAATTCGCCGGAAAAGAGTTTTTACTTCGTCAATAACGAAAATTGTAACTGTAGTGAGTGCCCCTACATGAAGATGAACACGCTGGAAAAAGTTCGCGACGCGCTGCTCAACCTGGCTCCCCGCGTGGAACTCAGCGCTGAAATCATGGAGCGCGCCCGCCTGCCCATTGAGCGGATGTTAGCCATTCAATGAACACCGCGCCCCTCTACGACACCTTCGGCCGTCTGCATGACAACCTGCGCATCAGCGTGACCGACCGGTGTAACATCCGCTGCTTTTACTGCATGCCCGCCGAGGACGTGCAGTTTATGGACAAGTCGGAACTGCTGACGTTCGAAGAGATTGAACGCTTTGTGCGCGTCGCTGTGCCCTTGGGGATCGACAAGCTGCGGCTGACGGGTGGCGAACCGCTCGTCCGTCGCGATTTGCATCGGCTGGTTGCCCGATTAGCGACTATTCCCGGCGTCAAAGACATTGGCCTCACGACGAACGGCATCTTTCTGGCCGATCAGGCCAAAGATCTTCACGATGCGGGTCTTCGGCGGATCAACGTCAGTCTCGACGCGTTGACCGCCGAAAGCTTCAAAAAGTTCACTCGACGTGACGGTTTTGAAAACGTGATCGAAGGGATCAAGGCGGCACAACGCGTCGGCTTCAATCCCGTGAAAGTGAATGCTGTTTCTGTACGGGGTTTGTCCGAGACCGAGATCGTTCCGTTCGGACACTTCGCTCGCGAAACGGGAGTCGAGGTTCGTTTTATCGAATACATGCCGCTTGATGCCGATAACGCGTGGGAAAGGAGCAAAGTTCTTTTCGCCCACGAAATTATCGAGACTCTTTCGGCATCAATCATGCCGCTGAAACCGGTGAGTGACAAATTGGCGGGCGGTCACGGGGGGCCAGCGACGGATTTCGTGTTTGAAGACGGAATCGGTCGGATCGGCTTTATCGCGTCAATCAGCCAGCCGTTTTGTATGAGCTGCAATCGCATCCGGATTACTGCGGACGGAAAACTGCGCAATTGCCTGTTCAGCCACGATGAAACCGACGTTCGCGGCCTGTTACGCTCTGACGCTTCGGATGACCGGATCA
>JANXSF010000046.1 GCA_025352795.1 Acidobacteriota bacterium | reverse complement strand
CCGTTACCGAGCCGTGACCGCGAGGGAGCGGTTTTTCAAAGGCCTGATACGCTTCACTTCAACACTTTAAGCTGTCCGATTGCGGGAAACTAAACTCTAGTAGTAGCCTCGGCACAGCCACTCCGCCACAATGGCTGGCTTGGTACCGCTTTCCACTTCCACGGTTACGTTCCAGATCAATTCGTAACCACCTTCGATTTCTTTAAACGCTGCCAGCACGAAGTGCCCACGAATCCTTGCCCCAGAAAACACCGGGCTGACAAACCGAATCTTATTGAAGCCGTAGTTGATCAGCGTTTTCGCACCCAGCCTTACATCGGTGCCAGTTCCGGCTAGTTGGGTCATCTTACTGAGCGTTAAAAATCCATGGGCAATGGTCCCGCCAAAAGGCGATTCCGCCTTCGCCCGCACCGGATCCACGTGGATCCACTGGTGATCTTCGGAAACAATGGCGAACTTGTCAATGCTATCCTGCGAAATGATAACCCAATCGCTAGTTCCAACTTGCTGATTCAATAAGGATTTCGCTTTTTCAACCGATTCAATAGCCAGGAGCGTGCTCATAGGATTACAATATTTCCATCATGGATTGGACTCGACGGGCTTTTCTGGGAGCCTGTGGAATAAGTATAGCCTCGGCACAAAGCAGGAAGCGACCGAATATCCTATTCATCCTTTCTGACGATCATCATTTTCAAGCGGCTGGGTTTGCGGGCAATCCGCACATCCAAACTCCGCAGTTGGATACGCTGGCTGGACGTGGGGTAGTTTTTTCCAACGCAATCTCATCGTCACCACAATGTGCACCAAGCCGTGGAGTTTTGCTGACTGGCTTGGAACCATTCCGAACGGGCGTCACCAGCAACGGAGCGCGTCGTTTTAACATGTACGGTGGGACCACGATAGTCAGCCAACTGCTGATGAGCGGCTACGAAACTACGCTGATCGGCAAGTGGCAGACACACCGATTGCCATCGGTATTCGGATTCAGCAAAGTACCATTGTGGATCAACACGCGGGATACCGTGGAAAGTCCCTACCTGCTTTCGCGCGGGGTGCCTGTGCAGGAGACTGTGAAGGTGCCCAATTGCACAGAAGCCTTTTCGCAGGCCGCAGTGGAATATTTGGAATCCCCACGGCAACGGCCATTTTTCCTTTGGCTGTCTTACCTGCATTCGAAGAGCGAACTGCCGACTGAGGCCCAAGCTCTGGCCCAGTACAAGAAAAAAAATACTGAACTGGCCCCTCCACTTCATGACAAGGATGCGCTGCCCTTCAACTGGAGGCGATACTATTCCGCAATCACACATTTGGATGAGGGCGTTGGGAAAGTGTTTGCCGCGTTGGAAAAAGCTGGAGACATGGCCAATACGGTTATTTTTTTTTGCGGTGCGAATGGCAACATGTGCGGTTCGCATGGGAAATCGGGAAAAGTGTATCCATGGGAAGCTTCAATTCGCGTTCCCATGCTGATTTCAGGGGCAGGTGTGCGCGGCGGAATCCAATCCGATCAGCCAGTTTCCACCGCCGATTTTCCAGCGACCTGGCTTGATCTGGCACAACTGAAACCAGCGACACCTCTGGTTGGTAGAAGCCTGAAAGCAACGCTTGAGACGGGTAAGGCAGTGAGCAATGAATCGTACGCCTACTGGTGCGACCCAGTAAGGGAAAGCAGCCATGGCCTGGACCCGTATCGCATTATTCGAACGAGAACACACAAGCTGATTCTGTGGGAATCCGGTGAAGTAGAGCTGTACGATTGGCCCGATGATCCAGAGGAAAAACTGAATCTGGCCACCGACCCCGGATCGCAAAAAGTATTGGGACAGTTGAAGCGGAAGTTGGAAGCACACATGGCAGATCGAAAGGATCCCATGTTGCGCAATCCCAAGACTGCGGGGTAGGAGAATCCGCCGAGTTGCCCCGTTTATGAAGGCGACGGATCATTGCCAGGTTGCTCCAATCCTTGCTGTTTCAGTCGGGAGTGAATGGCATAGATAAGGTCTGGCAAATCAACAGGAAAATGGACTCTCTCGTAGGCATCGGTTAGCGTAATCAATAGTTCCAGGCGGTCACCTGCCGCAGTACCTTCTCGTTCACCCCAAAGTCTTTGTACTTCCAGTAGCGCCTTATTGTGGTCTTCGTCGTTTCTGATAGATTTGATCACCATACCGCACCTCCTTGGCATTGATTCTGTCGCAATCCCAATGCGAGCTTAACCATTTTATGAAAACCGTTTGACGGGGCATAATCAACTCTAACGTCCATCAGCCGCCCAGATTAATGGCCGCTGATGGACGCAGATGAACGCTGATAATGGGGTGAACCCCTTTTGTGAGACACGGGGAAAAGACGCAGTTGGCGAGCAACCCGATCAAGGAATAACCGGTCGGAACTCATCGCAGACGATGGGCAGAATTCGTGGCATAACGTTGGAACCGGATGGGGTTGCAAATTTCAACTCGCGTTGGTTTGATGTAAGCACTCCTCCAAAAAGCTGACACAGTCGAACATGCCCCTCAGGATGAAAAGGTTGGGCTGGGTATGAGACGAACCCAGATCCGCTATCTGGCCTTGTGAAAATTGCGACCGGGCCTGCGATTTCGAAGGAAACAGGATATTTGGTTTTTTTGACATGGATGTTTCTTCTTCCGGTATCATGTACCAACGAAGACCACATTTCCGAAAACTCCAGAATATTCCTGTAGACGTAGTTTTTATTGATCCATTGCCGATATCCTGAGCACCCCTCCCCTAAACGCAAAAAGCCAGCCTTGCGGCTGGCTCTCACTTCCACTTACTCAATGCCCAATTCAGCAGTTACTCATTTACTCCATCCTCTTTATTCCCTGGATTCCCATTTAGCACAGTCCGCGATTTATACCCACCATTGCGACCTTGCTCGTCTTCAGGAAGAGTAACATCAATCGACATTTCTTTATGATCGCGGAGTAATTGGACTGGGATCACTTTCTTACTGCGTGATGCTCGGAGTTGTGTCGCGATTTCTTTAGGCGTCGCCACCTTTGTGCTATCCACTTTCACAATCACATCACCCGCTTTAAGCCCTGCTTTTTCTGCTGCTGAACTCTTCTTCACTGAACGAACCAGCACTCCTTCTTTCACTCCAAAGTAATTAGCCAATTGATCGCTGAGTGACTCGGATTCTACCCCTAACTGCCCATTCGACCATCCCATATAGGCGCGAGGCATGTTCATCATCATCTCATCTCGCATCTTCTCGCCTTCGCGTTTCATATCTTCGGCTAACTTACGCGCGGCGGGGGCGGTCATACCGGTCAACTTACTCGAACGTTGGGCGATGGTGGCCGACATAGTCATTGCGGTACCTTGTCGATTCACCCCCAACTTGACTTGCCGACCGACGGGAGTTTCACGCACCATTCTTACAAATTGCTCAGTGCCTTCTACCCGCTGTCCATTGAATTCCACAACCACGTCGCCGACCTTTAACCCTGCTTTACCAGCAGGCGCGTCGTCTTCCACTTGGGTAATTTCAACACCATTTTCTTCTCGTAATTTAAGTTCCTTGGCGCGATTTGCATCAATTTCTTTAACATTTACACCGAGATAACTGCCTTTACCTAAATTGCCCATAGAAAACGCGCGCATGTCCATGACCGGGGGTACGGGTTGAACTGGCGGAACCGGCGATGGTTGGGCGATGGCGAACCCAGTGAGGAGTCCGAAAGTGGCGATGATTTGAAGATTGCGAAACATGGTAAGAGGTCCTTCTTTCAAAATTGTGTGGCTGTGAGCCTTCCTTCTTATTGACGCCTGCAACTGGAAAAGGTGAGGTTAAAAAGTATCGATAGATGCCTTCATTGCGACCAGAGCCGATTGGCTGCGCTGTCGCAGATATTGGTTGGGCTCGCTTTCCAGGAGTTTTTGCAGAGTGCCGGCGACGTCGGGTTGATCAATGGAAACAATCATGTCGATGGCCAAGGTGCGCACCTCAGGACTGCTGTCGTTGAGCAATGCTTTGGAAACGGCGCGGCGAACGTCGGCGTATTTTGTGTAGGGGCGCAAGGCATCGAGGGCCTTCATGCGGACCTCGGGATTGTTGTCTTTTTCCAGGGCGGAGAGCAGCACGCCACGAATATCGGCGGCTTCGGTGCGGCCTTTTAGAACATCCACTACTTCGGCGCGCAAGCCGGCATCGTCGGGATCTTTGGCGGCGGTGAGAAGCAGGCTGCGGATGCGGGCGTCTTCCACGCCACCGTAGATTTTCTTTTGGCGCGTTTCGTCAATGACCAGGGCCACTTGACCGGACTTGGAGGGTTCAACGAAGCGGACACGCTGCTGGACGGGTCCCCAATCGGATGGCGAGGGACGAACCGCGGATCCAGCGAGAAAACCGGCGATTAGTATAAGGACGGCGGCGGCGGGTTTCAGGGCGAAGAGAAGGCTGGGATGAAAATCGAACCATTCGCGCATTTGATTGCGCCAACTGCCTTTTTCGATTACTAAACGGGCGACCAGTTGACGACGGGCGGCTGCCAATTGACCAGCGGCAGGTTCCAGACGATTGGCTTCGGCCAAATCGAGAACGGCGCGTTCCAAAGCGAGCTCGCAGGCACAGCCAGGGCATTGGGAGACGTGCCGTTCCACGCTTTCCTCTTGATCAAAATTCAGTTCCCCGTGGACGAAAAGGGTCATCATTTCACGAGCGTAATCGCAGTTCATACAAACTCTCCCAATGCGGCGCGCATTTTTTGCGTCGCTCGAAACAGACAATTTTTAGCGGCTTCTTCGGTGGTTCCTAACACTTCGCCGATGCCGCGCAGGCGCATGCCCTGAAAGTGACGGAGCTCAAACACCATTTTTTCTCTTGGAGTGAGAGATTCGAGGGCGGACTTAATCTTTTCGCCTAACTGTTTACTGAGGAGTCGGCGCTGGGGGTCGGCATTGGCGCGATGCTCTTCAATTTGGTCGATCAGATTGATGGTGCCGGAAGGTGTTTGCTGGACAGATGGCTCTTCTTTGCGCACTTTGCGACGACGCAAGTGGTCCAGGCAGATGTTAGTGACAATGCGATAGAGCCAGGTATGAAAGGTGCAATCGAAACGAAATTTATCGAGGTTTTTGTAGACGCGGAGGAAAGCTTCCTGATAAACGTCGCGAGCTTCGTCTTCTGAGCGCAGCAGATTGTAGGCGATGCGCAGAACGTTATGATCGTAAGATTCGACGAGACTGGCGAAGGCATCCTGATCGCCTTTTTGGGCACGACGGATGAGTGCTGCTTCATCGAGCGTCAGTGAAGGGTGCGGTGCGATGGCGGTTAGTTCCCTCACGTCAATTCTTAGTTTGACGAAAGCGAACCGGAAAGGTTAGCGAGGCGTTGAAATTAGAAGTGAGCTCCCACCTTGAAATAGCTGACCACATGACGAAGTCGGCTCACCTGTTCGGTATTTTGCTGCATGGTTTTATTGATCACGGTGATTGATTTTGTGGCACCTTCAATGGCTTGCCGTTGCATGCTACTGACGTCTGAAATATTGCGCACCATCTGGCTGACCCGATCCATATGATTGGTGATTTCAGTTAATAACTGGCCGGATTGCTCTGCCAGATCTTTACCGGACTCGGATTTTTGTACGGAATCGGCGATCAGATTGGTGATGTCTTTGGCCGCTTCGGCACTGCTTTGGGCGAGACTGCGAACCTCAGCGGCGACCACTGCAAAACCCTTGCCTTGCTCACCGGCGTGGGCCGCTTCCACTGCGGCGTTAAGGGCCAGTAGATTGGTTTTCAGGGAAATTTCATCCATCACATGAATGATTTTGGAAATCTTTTGACTGGACCCGCTGATGGCGGTTACGGCGGCAATCATCTGTTGCATGGCTTGCCGACCTTGATCGGCACTGCCTTTGGCAATGGTGAAACTATGGGCAGCATCGGAGGCCAGTTGGGCATTGCGTTCGGAACTTTCGAGGAGTTGACGCATGGCAACGGCAGTTTCTTCAATGGTTGGGGTACTGGAACCTCGCAGGCGATGGGCGCCGCTGACGGAAGAAGAAACTAAAGCAACCGCCCGTTCCACATTATTGGAAGCGGTTTGAACATCCTGCATCACCTCCCTTAAGCGCGATGTCAGGCTATCGTAAGTTCGGGCAAGTATGCCCACCTCGTCTTGCGTATCCACACCAATAGTGTAAGTAAGATCGCCACGCTCCAAGGCTTGTAGGCCTTCCACGACACGCCCGATAGGTCGCGAAACGGCACGGGAAATCAGATAGCCCAAGGAAAGTCCCAATCCGACGCCGAGCAAACAGAGAGCCAGCATGACGAAACGTGCTTCTTTATTTCTGGCGACGGAAGCCTGATATTCCGTATTACTTTCAGCCTTGTGCTGATCCACCACCGATTGCAATGCGGTTTGCGTTGCCACAAATTTTTTGGACGCCTCACCATTGGATACCAGAAAAGCATGTTCCACTTGATCAGCTTTTAGCTTGGCGATCACACGATCATTTGCGGATTCAAAATCCTTCCAGGCGCCCTGAATGTGACCCACCTTTTCCCTATCTTTTTCCGTAGACGCTTTCTGCAGCCGAGTGAGAATCTGGTTGACTTGACTGCAGCTTGCTTCCACATCCTTTAGGAAGCCGGCGCGCAGCTCCGGAGTGTAGGCAAAGAGCGCACTTTTTTGACCGGAAAGGGCTTTTAACAGGTGAATTTGCGCATCTTTCAAGTTACTGAGCTGCTCCACATCGCGGGTGTACATTCGCTTGATGGTGCCGCTTTCCGTTTGGACGGCGCTCACCCCCCACAAGCCCACAATCATCGTAATGATGGCCGTGACAACAAAGCCACCCATCATTTTTACGATCAGCTTTTGATTTTGAAAAAACTCTGTCATGGTACGCCTTTACCGGGGCCGCAATAACGCCTTAGGGAACTCATCGGTAGGGGGGGGAACAATATTAATAAAAACTTTTCCTAAGACTTTCCCAATCCATCCCGATATGACTCCTTGTAAGCGCGGGAGAATCAATGCGACTTCATCGACGGAATCGGTTGTTGATGGTAGTGATTGTTGTGATCTTGACGATGGGCCTGGGATTATCGCAGGATCTGGTGCGAGTGTCTGAAGAAGCGGCTCGCAAATTGTTGGTGAACAAAGTGGACCCCGAATATCCGCCTCTTGCGAAGCAGATGAGGCTATCGGGTCGAGTGCAAGTGGATTGTTATATTGATCCTGCTGGGGCCGTGGAGAAAGTGACAATTTTGGATGGGAATCCGCTGTTTTCGTCGTCTATTAATCGGGCGATGAAGCAGTGGAAGTTCAAGCCGGTGGAAGCTAGTGGTAAGGCGACGAATGCGGTTGCTAACTTCGTGTTTAACTTTAGGCTATAGAGGAAGTCCAACGTCGCATAGTTTTCCCGCAACACCGCTCCCTCGCCGTCACGGCTCGGTAGGATCAGTACGTTGCAGATCGGCGACAGCAAGTAAGCGAGTTTTGACCACAGGTTATCCCGACAAAGGTGGGAGTGTTGTTGGCATTCTTTAATTGGCTGGGACAGTTGCAGAACTCGTATTCCCTGCCGGTGCGGGAACGGTGGGCGATTTCTTTTTGAATAGTTTCCCTTTGATATCGTGCCAAAACTCGCGGAACACGTTTGCGCCGGTTTTGGTTAGCACATTCATGCTGGAGTTGATTGTATAACGGCGGAAATTGCGTTCTTCTTCTGCCAACCAAGCGGCGGTGGCCACAGCCCAACTCCCGTAGATGCCTAGCAGTCTGCCGCCTGCGATGGTCTTATTTCCGGTGGCATCGTTGGTCACGAAGGTAGCGGCCAAAGAATGTCCCAGTCGTCCGCCAAACCCACCTGTTGCCTTACGATGGTAACGAGGGTCTTCCTGGCGCCAGGCAGCGAATCCAAATTCAATCCCTTCGCCGGCTGCAAATTGACCGTATTGACTGCCAATGCGTTTCCCAAAACCATCGAACCCACGACCCCATGATTTCGGGAAGTTACGAGCCTGATCAATCATTGTTCCGGGAACAGTTTCGTAAACCGCCTGCCAACCAGTGAGTCGATGCAACAAAACCTTGCGTCGTTCCGCGCTGTCCAGTGAAAAATATCTAGTATCTTGTTTTTTCTTTTGAGAAACAAGCGGGCAACGGGGGCAGTCGCCGACCTTTTCCAATTCCGCTTGACTGGCTGCGTCTGCCCCTACCTGCTTCTGAGAAACAGAACCGGGTTGGGCTGGTTTGGCTGCTTCCTGGGCGCTCAAAGTGAAGCACACTAGAAATGTAAGAAATGGAATGTTGTACTTAGGTAAAATTTGCTTTCCGAACTCTATTTAGGAACTATTTCCCTCTAACTAGAATATACGTGTTGTAAGCTTGGCTTGGATTGAATGGAAAACCTGACCGACGAACAATTATTGGCTGGTGTCCAAAAAGGTGACGAGATCGCCTTTGTAACCCTGTTTCGTCGTCGAAAGGATGGCATTTACCGATTCTCCTATGCTCTTTGTGGTCGGCCCGACTGGGCGGAAGAGATCACTCAGGAAGTATTCCTGGCCCTGATGAGTTCGGCCAGACAATTGAATCCAGACAAAGGGTCGGTGCAAGCCTGGCTTTATAGTGTTGCCAGAAATCAATCGAGAAAACGGCTGGAAAAGGAGCATCGCTACGTTTCCTGGGAATCGGAAAGCGACCTTGCCGATGGGATAGGGAGTCAGGAAGATGTTCTGGCGGCATTGACAAATCGCGAAAGGTTGGAAGCGTTGGAAGAAGCTGTGCAAGCGCTGCCCTCTCCGTTTCGGGAAGTGTTGGTATTGTGCGATTTGGAAGAAGCCCCCTATGATGTGGCCGCGGGACTGTTGGAATGCCCATTGGGTACGATTCGGTCGCGGTTGTCACGGGCGAGGGCGATGTTGGCGGGGAAGCTGAGAACTCATGCGGCTTGTAGAGGATAACCGGGGTTAACCAAATGAAACAATTAGCAAAGGAATGGCGGGAAAAATATCAGGCCCCAGCGGATATGGAAGCTCGTTTAGTGGCTCAGTTTCGACAGGTTAACAAACGTAAGTCTGGTGGGAATTGGCTGTGGTGGGCGACGGCGGCTGCGGTGATTATTGTCGTGTTCAGCCTGCGACCAACGCCTGAGCGATCCCTTTCTGCTACGCAAACTTCAGCAACTCAGCCCGTTTACAAGGCCGATGTTGTGAGGGAGCAACCTCCTCAAATGGCGACTGCTCTGACCGGTGCATCGGGTGTAAAAAAGCCGAGGTTGAGAAGCGCAGGCAAAATGCTTACGCCGCAAATTCAGCAGGCACCGGTAGAAATCTACACCGATTTTTTCCCATTGGAAGAGGGCGATGGTCCCATTGAAATCGCCCGCGGACGAGTGGTGCGAGTGAGTATGCCGCGAGCCTCGCTATTAAGGGTGGGCCTGCCCGTCAATATGGATCGCATGGACGATGCCGTTCAGGCGGATCTTGTTTTAAGCGAGGAAGGCATTGCCCGCGCAGTACGTTTTGTTCAATAACTTTAAGGAGCAGTTTTTTAACATGAGAAGCAAACTAATTACAGTAGGAGTGTTGGCGGTGAGCGCCACGCTGAGCGCGCAAACCCATACCACACAGGACATTCACAAGGAAGTTCACGTGGTAGTGAATGGCGCGGGCGTGTCGCAATCTGGAATGCCCGATACGATGGCATTCGTTGCCAACCAATTTAACTTCGACGCCAAGCCGATTACCAACGCGCCTTATTCGGCTGAATCGGTGACGGAATCAGCGCAAGTTTTGACCGATGGCAATCGCATCAGCAGAAAGAATACGGCGGCGGTGTATCGTGATGGGCAGGGCCGTACACGACGCGAGGAATCTTTACCGGCGATTGGTTCTGAATCGAGTAAAAAGATGGTTTTCATCAATGACCCAGTGGCGAAGGTCAGCTACATTCTGGATCCCGAAAAAAAGACGGCCCGCAAAATTCCCATTGGGAATGGCAATTTCATTTTTGTAACATCCAATTCATCGAAGACCACAATGTCGCAGTCCTCACAAGCGGTGAGCACGAAAATCACCATGGATTCGAATGGCGAATATGTAATGGAGAAACGAACTCGTCAACCGAATGGCGAGGAAACACTGGAACGTAAAACTGGCGCGGAAGCCAAGGCTGAAGTGAGCAAGATGAACCTGCCCACTCCTCCCACTCCACCGACACCCCATGGAGCCATGTCCCAACACCAAGCTGTTCAAGGTGTGACTATTCATACGGCGAACAGTACGAATTCCAAAGTGGATCAATTGGGCAAGCGCACCATTGAAGGGTTGGAATGCACTGGCGTGAAAACTACGATGACGCTGGCCGCAGGAACGATTGGCAATGAACGGGCGATTGACACAATACAGGAAACCTGGACGTCCGCGGACTTGCAGACTGCAATTCAAACGCGTCGCCGCGATCCTCGAAGTGGCGACACCACGTTTAAGCTGACGAACGTGCGTCGCGCAGAACCTTTGAAAAGTCTGTTTGAAGTGCCTTCGGATTACAAGATAGAAGAAGGTTCAGGCACGTCCAGTGGAACGACATTTTTCAATCAGAGGATCAACAAAGATTAAGTGAGTCTAAAATAAAGTGTGATCCCCCAAGTCCTTCAGGAACTCCGCGAATCCACTCTTTCGGCAGCGCTGGCCGTGCTCACTTCCATGATCACCCCAGCGCTGTTGTTGTCTGCTACCGGTACTTTCATTCTTTCCACCTCTTCGCGATTGGGACGCTGCATGGATCGCGTTCGCGCTTTATCGGCAGAGATGGAGCTACTCCTAAAAGATCAAATGCAGGAAACACTTTATCAGGAACGGCAAAGCCTGATGGCGCTGCAAGTGGAATTGCAAAGTAAACGCGCGCACCTGTTGCAACGATGCTTACGACTTTTATACGTTGCCGCCGGAGTGTTTGTGGCCACCAGCGTCGCCATTGGAATGGCATCCATTGCCTTCAGCCAGTTCAGTTGGGTACCGCTGTTATTGGGAATCACTGGCGCTTGTTTTTTGTTCTACGCAACGGTGCTGCTGATTTTCGAAACGGGCTTATCCAGCGCCAGCTTAAAAACGGAAATCGAATTTTTCAATAAATTAGCAAAACATCATTTACGCGATTCGCACGAGTGATAAACTCGAATGGCTATGACACGTCGAACCATTCTCACCACATCAACAGGCGCTCTGGCGGCCACTCAATTAACACAAAGACTTTCTGCTGCAGACACAGCATCGGGCATGAAGGGTCACATCAACCACTCCGTTTGCAAATGGTGCTACGCGAAGACGTCGCTGGAAGACCTTTGTAAATCGGCGAAAGACATTGGCCTCAATTCCATTGAACTGCTGGGACCTGACGATTGGTCCATGCTCAAGAAATACAACCTAACCTGTGCCATGGCATCCAACCCGGTGATTGATGGACTGGGCGGAATTACCAAGGCGTTCAATCGTGTGGAGAATCACGATAAGTTGATTCAAGCCTATGAAGACATCCTACCGAAAGCTGCTGCGGCGGGACTTCAAAATGTGATCTGTTTTTCCGGTAATCGCGATGGCATGAACGATGAGCAAGGCATGGACAATTGCGCCACTGGACTGAAGCGACTGATGGCAGTTTGCGAAAAGCACAAAGTGACCTTGGTGATGGAACTGTTGAACTCCAAAGTGAATCACAAAGACTACATGTGCGACCACTCGGCGTGGGGTGTGGAGTTGTGCAAAAAGGTCGGGTCAGAACGATTCAAGCTGCTGTATGACATTTATCACATGCAGATTATGGAAGGCGACGTGATCGCGACGATCAAGAAACATAACCCTTACTTTGCGCATTATCATACGGGCGGTGTCCCTGGACGGGCGGAGATTGATGAATCGCAGGAATTGTATTATCCGGCAATTATGAAGGCCATTGTGGATACCGGATTCAAGGGATTCGTGGCGCAGGAATTCATACCTAAACGGGATGATAAGTTAGGGTCACTCAAGCAGGGCGTGAGAATTTGCGACGTGTAGTTGGATGTGCTACTTAAAAGTGATCGATTAGTAGAAGCGCAGGCGAAGCGGGGAAATCCACATACCGAGCCGTGACCGCGAGGGGCTGTGTTTAGAGTGTCGCCTCTAAGCTCGTCGTCGACGAACAGATGACCGACTCCCTTGCGGTCGCGGCTCTGTTTCGGACACTCATTCGTCTCCACTTTTGCGTCGCGCACCCCGTGTAGTTGGATGGATTGTGCCATACAAACAATTATGCTAGCGTCATCCATATGCGCGCAACGCTGGACTTGACCGATGAAGCTTACGCATTGGCGAAGGCTATCGCCCAAGAGGAAAATCTCGAGTTAGGCCGTGCTATCAGCCAAATCATTGTGAAATTTGAGCATCCAGACAGTTTGCCATCGCCAAAGTCAGTCTACGTTGAAGATGGCCTGCCGGTGGTGAGCATTGGTCGCATGGTTAGCAGTGAGGAGGTTCGAAAGATCCTGGAAGAGAGTGTATAGCCCGATTCTGTTGGCGAGCGGCTTTGCCACGTGTCCCATTACGCAGGGGGCTCTTGTTCGATTTCATGCCAGGCTGAATGAAGCGTCTGGCGTGCAAATTGCCAAGGCGATTTTACGAGAGTTGGAAGCACAACCGCAGCGTCATTTTTGGCCGGATGATGTACACTGACGTTCCAGATCGCGGGCTTCGCGGATATCGTCAGGTAACGGACGCCTATCTGGCGACACTGGCGAGGGCACGGGGCGGTCGGCTAGCGACGCAGGATCGGGCATTAGCGGCGTGGTTGCCGGATGTTTGTGTGTTGGTGGAGTAAGCTTCGTGTTTCCGGGAATTAGTTGCTGCTGAACTTTTTGATTTTTTCAACGGTCACCACACCTGCTTTAATTTTCCCGGTAATGATGACGAGCTCACCGACGAAATCCATTATTTTCGCTTTGTCGTTGGCTTTGTAAGTATTCATATCGCCGTCTCGGACAAACACTGGGTCCCAACCGCCCTTGACGCACTTTTGCGCACATTCTTTGGCTTCCTTGCCAGGGCGGGCATTGTTCCAGCCGCAAGCAGCATCGGAAATGTAGCCTTTAAAATCTTCGGCGGAGAGTAGTAGCGAACAGCGGGCGAGTAGCAGAATAGACCGCACTGGAAGGGCTCCTAGCTTTAATATTAGCAAAGCTGACGAATCTAGCTCGCGTAAGTTCACACTTGTTTCAGTGGTGGTGATGCTTCGTGTCGATGGGCGGTTTTTGCTAATTTTTAGGTGGAAGAGGGGGGATATACTCTTAAATTTAATGATGCGCACCATGCTAGGGGATCGCTTTCAGTTGCGGCTACACACCGAAACCCGTCAGGAGCGAATATTCGGTCTTCAAGCCGCCAAGGATGGTCTCAAACTAGCAGAGGTAGAGGCACCGGCGCCGCCGGCCAAGGAAGGATATGTAAACGCCGCAATCGGCGATAGCGACGGCCGCATGATAGGAATCAAATCGACCATGAAGGGTATGGCCGCTGCGCTGACTGTATTCATGAAGCATCGTGTGATCGACGAAACCGGTCTGAAGGGTTATTACACCTTCGACATCCGTTGGAGCGCTCCGGAGAAAACGGAAGGGCAGTCTGGCGGATTGGGCGTTGAAGGACGAGCTTTACTTGTTTCCGTGTTGAAGGAGAAGTTTGGATTGTATCTAACCAACTCCACGGGTCCAGTGGAATATTGGGTGATCGATCACATTGAACCACCGACTCCTAACTGACGGTGTAGGAAATGTGCACCCGACCACCCGCGAGTTCGACTTGGATGTCGTGAGCCGTCCCGTGATTGTCCGTGAATCACTAGAACACGAACTTCAACGCAATCTGTACATCGCGCGGGTCAATGCGGGTGCCGCCAATTACGCCATAGGTCGTTGATCCTGGCGAGGTGCCTGGATTCCCGAAAATCGGGTGATTGGGAAGGTTGAAGAACTCGCCGCGCAGTTCCAGGCGATTCTTTTCGCCCACCATGAAATTCTTGGCTACAGACATGTCCACGCCAACAATACGGGGGCCAATCAACACGTTGCGTCCGGCGTTGCCATAACGATAGGCCGTGATGTCTTGCGGGCGATTGTTCGCGATGCCCACCCTGTTGGCGAAAGCAGCCAAGTTAAACCACTGGCTGGGACCACGCTGGCCGGAAGGCAGGTCCGGGTTGATGCCGGTTGCATCCGCGTAGCAAGTTGTATCGTTGTTCTGCCAATTGCCTGGACCGCAAAAAATGGAAGCTGGGAAACCTGATTGTAGCGTTATGATGCCGCCGATTTGCCATCCGCCAAGCACCATATCCGCCGCCCGCGAGGCGCTACCCAAATACCGTTTCCCTTTTCCGACAGGCAATTCATACAGAAATGAATTGGTTAGGCGGTGCTTGAATTGGAAAGCCGAAAGGCCGCGTTCCGCTCTAAGATTGTAATTATTGGACGGCGTCAGCGCGTCTCCATCGGTTGTGCGGACGCCGCTGCCGTTGTCGATAGTCCTGCCCCAGGCGTAAGAGCTGAGCAAAGTAAAACCATGGCTGAAGCGGTGCTGGAAGCGCCCTTGCAGCGAATTATAGGAAGAATGAGCCGGCGCGTTCATGGTTTGCACGTTGCCATTTAAATATGTGAAGGGTCGGCGTGAATTGGTGGCTCCGGGGCCGGGAGGCGCGCTGTTATAAACCTGCAGACGGCGCAGGTGGATACCGGCACTCCCCATGTAGTTCACTTCCAGTGACGAATTTCGAGTTATCTCACGCTGTACCCCTATGGACCACTGGGCGACGTAAGAGGAGGGCTCGCCAAATTGGTTGGCCAGGATGAAGGTCGGCGCGCCTGTCTGTGTGAAGGGCCGCTGCCAAGTCAAGTTAGGACTGACTGAGTTGGCTACTTCATTTTGGCGGATCGTGAAGGGAATATTGCGAACAATATCAAACACGGAATTGCTGATATCGCGGACGTAGTAAATGCCCGCACCTCCGCGCAGGACTGTCTTTGAGCTCATTTGGTAGGCAATGCCCAGGCGGGGAGCGAAATCGTTCCAATCACTCTTGAAGGCTCGCCGGCCGAAGCGCCCATCGCGGACTAACTTGAACGGAGGCCCTACTGGGAACTTCGGATTGCCTTCCAACAAATTGCCGGTGCCGGCGCGAACGAAAATTGGTTCGTGGCTGTTGTCCCAAACGTAATCAATATTCACGATGGCGTCGTGCTTGTCGAGATACGGAGGCTGCGCTTCCCAACGCAAGCCCACGTTCATGGTGAGTTTGCTGGAAATTTTCCAGGAATCCTGCAGGAACAGGGCGTAGTAGTTTTCGCGGAAGTTGGCGATTGGCGCGCCGATTTGGCTTTCGCTGTTGCTCATATAGCCGAGCAACATATCGGCCATGGAATTCCCGGAATATTGTCCATTCCATGTGAAACGGCCGCGGGGCACGACGGCGCCGATTTGGTTATAGCGAAGGCGGCGGAATTCACCTCCGAATTTGAACTGATGCTTGCCACGCGTCCAGGAAAAATCATCCTTCATCTGAAAGCTGGTGTTCCAGTTGACGAAGGGGCAATCGTTGCATTCGCCAATGCTGGAAAAATTTGAAATCTGGAAGAACGGGATGCCCCAGAACAAGGGAATGGAAGTGTCGACGCCGGGAATATTCAGCCCCGCGACGATATTCGATGTATTGGCTCGTGTCTGAATGTTCTGCGAGACAAAGCGGTTCACGGCAAAACGAAATTCATTCACTTTGTTTGAGCCGAATAGACGGGTGTTGGCAATGACGGGCTGTTTGGCGTCCACCTTCACGTTATTACCCATGCCTGGGGCAATGCTGGTAAGGCTGGGCAAATATTGGGGATCGGCTGCCTGGCTGTAGCGGAAGAACCAGTTGGAGGTGCCCGATTCCTGGAAATCGATGCGGACATGGTATTGATCCGCGTCGGATCGGCGGCCTTCGTTGCTGATGAAGTTAAGCGCCCCGCCAGTGAGGTTGGGAAGCGGGTAGAAATCGTTCAGGATTTTGGTGCTGAGTGCTTGGATCTGGCTGGCCGGGAGGCGGTTACCGGGATATGGAATCTTTGTGAGCGGGTCCACCACGGCGGCGGCTTGGCCGGAGAAATCGCCCGCTCGCTGCAGTGAATTCGGTAGGACGCCGGTTTGCGTTAGGGCTTTGCGTTCGCGAAGGCCTTCGTAGGAAAAGAGCCAAAACAGGCGGTTCTTGATTATAGGACCAGTGGCGGTGCCCCCAAATTGATTGCGCTTAAAGGGTGGGATTGGTTGAGTGGCCCGGTCGAAAAAGTTCTTCGCATCCATTGCCGAGTTGCGCAAGAATTCAAACGCGGCTCCATGAAACGCGTTGCCGCCGCTCTTCGTCGATACGTTGATTTGCGCAATGGCCCTGCCGTATTCGGCTTGAAACACGCCGCTCTCCACTTTGAATTCCTGCAGCGCGTCAACCGATGGCAGCAGCAGATATGTGTTGAAATTTGGATCGGTGTTTTCCACGCCATCAAGCGTGTAATGGTTGTAATGAACACGCTGCCCGGCAACGTTAAGAGCGAAAGTATTGCGCGAGCCGCCCATGCGTTGCTGTCCTTGCGAGGAAGCCGGACCGTTCGTGGTAGCCCCGGGAATCAGCGAGGCCAATTGGAGGTAATTACGGCCATTCAACGGCAACTCAACGATGCGTTTGTTTTCGATCAGTGTGCCCACCGAGGTTCCTTCGGTATCAAGCACGGGTGCGCCGGTTGTGACCTCAATCATTTCCGACACATTGCCGACGGTAAGTTGGAAATCAAGACTTGCTACAGCACCCGTTTGCAGCTCGATATTGTTTCGAGTCTGGCCTCCGAAACCTGACTTTTCAATCCGGATGTTGTAGACGCCGGGTGGAAGCGCTGGCATACGGAACAATCCCGATTCGTTGGAATCGAGCGTGCGGGTTTGGTTAGTTGCGGTGTTTATTAGCGATACCTTGGCGCCGGCGACTACAGCGCCGGAAGCGTCGGTAATAGTTCCGGAGATTTCGCCGGTTGGAGCTTGAGGATACAGAAGTGACACGCAAGACAGTGCGAGAAACAAAACATGAAGCTTAGCCATTCAGAAGTTATATCACAAGCGAGAAACGCAGGGCTAGCCGATCTTTCGCAGTTCAGCGTGATTTTGGCCTAGAAACACCCGAATCGAACCTGTAACTCCTTCGCTATCAATAAAACATTTCCGCAAGTGCTTGTAGTGGAGACCTACCCACTATGCAGACGAGTAAAATTCTGGCATTCTGCAAGTGAACATGTTTCTGCGCACGAACAAGCGGATCAAGGATGGCAAACAACACTGCTATTACTCGGTGGTGGAAAGTCGGCGGTTGGGATCAGGCAAAGTAGTACAGAAACAGGTTTTGTATTTGGGGGAGATCAACGACAG
>JANXSF010000116.1 GCA_025352795.1 Acidobacteriota bacterium | reverse complement strand
TATGGCCAGCAGTTATCCATATCAATCGCTATTTGCTCGAGTCGTACAACAGCTTCGCACGGAATGATTTTGTTGGCCGCTGATCTTTGACATTCTAATTCTTGTAACAGGCCGGTGCGGATTGTTGTGCTTACTCGCGCCGACAATTACAGGTTCTGCTCGTTTCTCTATCAAAGCCAGCTTTCGTCAAGGGCGGAGGATGACATTTCGATGGTTAATAATTCTTCATGAGAAATACGGGCTAGCCCATTGACTACTGGTCAGCAAAGCCCAGGTGGTCCTAAATCCGCCGACGCAAATCTTACAAGTTTCAGCGCAGGTTCGACGTTAACGCTATGGTAAGCCCGCCACCGCCACCGCAATCGGGCGGCACCAATCCGCTCTAGAAATTAGCTGCCAGATCAGGCGGTTCGCCGCTTGTTCCCTCACGAATTCAGCTTCGTTTTCAGTCCCGCGGAGTTCTCTGAATCCATATCTGATCCGTGTTTCCTGATTCCACCGCAGGCGTCACGCGAATAGAATTGTGAACATTAACCAGTTTCAAGATTCCCCTGGAGTCCCACCACGGGCTTTGTGGATTCAAAAAGGCCGACCCGCCACGGACTTTCGCGTCAAACGCTCTGTAATTGGCGTTATCGCGACCACTTAGCTGGCCGGACAGAAGCCGAACTTGGACTCCCCAAGTACCGGCGCTTTGGAAGAGTCGTTCGGTATTTATTGGAGGAGAACGCATGAGTGCCCGTTCGTTAACCCAACTCCCGATTCTGCGAGTGTGGAAAGAACTTGGTGGCGGAGAACTACGAGGCTTTCGGGGTAAAGCATTTTGGCGAGATGGAGACGGTTACAACGTGGCCACTGACCTAAAAAAGAACGTTTGGTTCGACTTCGTCAAGGCAGCCGGCGGAGGACCCCTAGGCCTTGCTTAAACTGCCCTGTTGGCTGATAGACGCGGAGCTTTGCGTTGGTTGCAGACGAATGGCCTGATTGATTCTCGGAACTTCCGGAAGGAAAGGACAAGCATGAGAGTTGGTGTGGTGCAACGCAATCTGATGGCGCAGGGGGAGGCTTGTTTCGCTCTAATTTGGCGAGATCAGCGATTGTTTGAATTGGATCTGATCAAGAAACATGCACTTATTGAGCAAGACGAAGAGAAGCTAAAACGGGCTGCTCGGTCCGACTTCTTGATTCAGGTAGCCAATGCAAAGGAATTGCTTCGGCTTTGCAGACAGGAGGTTATTGACAATCGCGCAGGATACCTTCAAACCTTATCGGCTGCGACAACTGAAACCAGTATTCTGATCCAGTTGGAAGAACTTGTGGCTCGATACGACGAGTCGAGGCCATGAGTAGATCCACGCTCAAAGAAGTTATAGAGGCTTCCATGCAAACATTCTCAACAAAGCGGCAGATAACATCAACTTGCGTAGCGGACATAAAGGCCAGCCCCATTTCTTGGTTGTGGCCCGGAAAAATCGCGCGCGGGGAAGTTGACAATAATCGCAGGCGATCCAGGTTTAGGAAAATCCCAAATAACAGCAGGCATAGCTGCTACTGTCACAACCGGAGGGCGATGGCCATTTGACACCATTCATAGCGAGCAAGGACGAGTCCTCTTCATTAATGCAGAAGACGATCCTTCAGACACCATCCGACCAAGATTGGAGGCGGCAGGCGCCGACTTGAAAATGATCCATATTGTTGAGGCTGTGCGAACGGGTCGAGTCAATGGGATGGGGGAGAAGAGTCAACTCTATTCTCCCTTGAGCATGACATCAACGCATTAGGTGAAAAAATCGAGCGCTTAGGCAATGTGTCACTTGTCGTAATTGATCCAATTTCGGCATATCTTGGCGGAATCGATTCGCACAACACCGCTCAAGTTCGAACAATACTTTTGCCACTAACCGAAATGGCAGCCCGTCACGGTGTGGCCATTATCGCAGTCACCCACGTTAACAAGTCCTTGCACCCACAAGCACTTATGAAAATCACTGGCTCACTGGCACTCGCAGCCGCCGCGCGAGCCGTTTGGATTGTGGCGAAGGACCGGGAACAGAAAGGGGTGTTCCTATTTCTTCCCGTGAAGAATAACCTGGCCTCAGCTACCGGCGGATACTCGTTCGCAATTGGTGAGCTTTCGGCAATAGTGCGTGACTCGCCGCCACGATGAGGCGTAAGTTGAGACATGCCCCAACAAGCGACACCGATTTCCCCTGATTTATTAGAGCTGAGCCAGCGATTAGAGCAATGGCGCAGCGAGCATCCGGC
>JANXSF010000098.1 GCA_025352795.1 Acidobacteriota bacterium | reverse complement strand
ATAGGGCGACGCAGGGATGCGACCCGAGCGCCGATGCAAGTCCGGAATGGATGGCGGCCTCACAGCCGCCCTTCAGTTACACCGCTTCACCATCTAAGGACGCCTGTTTTTTTGTCCAACCGATGGGGTCCACCTCAGTTTTGCTTGATTGATTGATGACGACGGATGAAATGTCTTCGTCAGTGACGGCATCGAATAGATCGATAAAGACGAAGTTTGCATCGCACGCAGCACCAAACTGATTTTGTTCTTCCGCGCTAGGGTGTCCCCGCAAATGCACCCCGCCCGACCCACATCTGCGCATCCTTCACAACCCCTTCCCTGACAACCTATTACAAAAACCTTACAATGCCGCCCCTTCCCTTGGAGGATGCTGGAATTGGACCACTCTGCTTACTCAATAGGAACCTGATTGACCGACATTGAACTAGCCATTACCGAACCTTTCCGAACCGCCTACATTGTGCGTGAAACTGCTCATTCTATGACGGTTACACTGAATCAGCCCCCCGCACCAATCGGCACGCTACCCGGTATTCTGCCGGAAAATCTGGGTGACCCGTCCATGCGCGAAGTTCACGAAATCACTCTGGCCTATATCGCCGGGGAGATGGCCAATGGAATCGCCACCGTCGAAATGGTGGAAGCTGTTTCGCAACAGGGCATGCTGGGATTCTTCGGGGCCGCTGGATTGTCTCTTCCTGAGATTGAAAAGGCTCTAGTTCGCCTGAAATCTTCCTGCGCCGGGCTCTCCTGGGGCTCGAATTTGATCCATTCCGTCCAGGATCAGGAATTAGAAGAAAAAACCGTGGATCTGTACCTTGCCCACGGCGTGAAGCGAGTTTCCGCATCGGCCTTCATGGGCG
The DNA here is from genome assembly GCA_025352795.1 of Acidobacteriota bacterium. Taxonomy (GTDB): domain Bacteria; phylum Acidobacteriota; class Terriglobia; order Bryobacterales; family Bryobacteraceae; genus JANXSF01. Next base: position 26,210 of record JANXSF010000098.1, on the reverse strand, counting down.
TTCGACCCAGCATTGTTCGTTATGCCTACAAAGGCATTTATCTGGACGCCGATGGTTGCGTTGTTCGCCCGAATCACGTGTTCGCCAAGATTTCCCGACCAGAAGTGGCCCGTCAATTTCTGATGCCTGCCCCTGCCGCCATGTTGCAAGCTCTAGTGGCAAATGGCGGACTCACCGCACAGGAAGCGGCACTTGCGGTCAGCCTTCCCGTAGCCGAAGATTACACCGTGGAAGCGGATTCCGGTGGTCATACCGATAACCGACCTCTGGTAGCACTGCTGCCCACCATCATGACCGTGCGCGATGAAATTGTGGCCAAGTACAACTACCAGCGACCTATTCGAGTGGGCTGCGGTGGCGGCTTGGGAACTCCGTCTGCTGTGGCTGCGGCGTTTGGGTTGGGTGCGGCTTACGTCATGATCGGTTCAGTCAACCAATGCACGCGCGAAAGCGGGCAGTGCGAACATACCAAGAAGTTACTTTCCCAAGCTGGCCTGGCCGATGTGATGATGGCTCCGGCTGGGGATATGTTTGAGTTAGGCGTCAAAGTTCAGGTGTTGAAGCGCGGCACTTTGTTCGGCATGCGCGCCACTAAGTTGTGGGAACTTTACAACCGTCACGAATCGCTGGAACAGCTTCCTGCGCCCATTGCCCAATCGCTTGAAAAAGACATTTTCAAAAAATCGATGGCCCAGGTTTGGGAAGAGACGCGACAGTATTTCCTGAAACGTAAACCTGAAGAAGTGGAACGCGGCGATAAGGATGCCAAGCATCGAATGGCGCTGGTGTTCCGTTGGTATCTGGGTCAATCCAGTCGGTGGAGTATCACTGGCGATAAGACCCGCGTCATGGATTATCAAATCTGGTGTGGCCCTGCCATGGGGGCTTTTAACGAATGGGCGGCTGGCTCATTTTTGGAAGATCCAGCACAGCGCGGCGTGGCGGAGATTGGTTTAAATCTCATGCACGGTGCTGCGTCCATCATTCGCGCGCAACAGTTGCGCGCATCAGGCGTCAACGTGCCATCGCGCCTGTTTCACTATCATCCAAGACCTTTAACAGAAACTGCCGGGAGGCTTTCCCATGCCCAAGCAATCTAAGTCGTCACCTATCGCTATTGTTGGTTTAAGTGCGCTGTTTCCAGGATCCAATACCGCCCAGGGCTTCTGGCGCGACATTGTTACAGGCAAAGATCTGATCAGCGACATTCCACCCACTCGTTGGCTCATTGAAGATCATTACGATCCTGACCCTAAGGCTCCTGATAAGACTTACGCGAAGCGCGGGTCGTTCCTCGGTGACATTGGGTTCGACCCCATGGAATTCGGCGTGCCTCCTTCGGCTATTAATGCTACGGATACTTGTCAGTTACTAGCCCTTATAGTTGCCAAACGTGTACTGGACGATGCGTTGAATAGCCAGTTCACTGAAGTGGCACGCGAGCGCGCCAGTGTGATTTTGGGCGTCACCAGTGGTCAGGAATTGTTTCTTGAAGTTGCCAGCCGCATGCAGCGGCCGGTCTGGGTGAAAGCACTGCGTGAAAGCGGCATTCCTGAAGATCAAGTAACTGTTATTTGCGATCGTATTTCTAACTCGTATGTGCCTTGGCAGGAAAATACATTCCCTGGTTTGCTGGGCAATGTTGTAGCTGGTCGCATTGCCAATCGCTTCAATTTAGGTGGGACAAACTGTGTAACTGACGCGGCTTGTGCCAGTTCGCTTTCGGCCTTGCGTATGGGTGTAAGTGAATTGGAAATGGGTCATTCCGACTTAGTAATCACCGGTGGTGCCGATACATTCAACGACATTTCCATGTACGTCTGCTTTTCGAAGACTCCGGCACTTTCGCCCACTGGCGACTGCCGTCCGTTTTCAAGCAAAGGCGATGGCACCGTCTTAGGTGAAGGCATGGCCATGTTTGCCATGAAGCGTTTGGAAGATGCTGAACGCGATGGCAACCACGTCTATGCGTTGATTCGCAGCGTTGGGTCATCGTCAGACGGACGTTCCAAGAGCATCTACGCTCCAGTTGCTGAAGGGCAGGCCAAAGCTATTCGACGCACTTACGAAGGTGCTGGTTATGGTCCTGAGACTGTGGAACTAGTGGAAGCCCACGGTACCGGAACGGTGGCTGGCGACGCGGCCGAGTTCGGCGGATTGAATATGGTGTTCCGCGAAGCCGATGCCGATAAAAAACAGTGGTGCGCGCTGGGCTCAGTGAAATCGCAAATTGGCCATTGCAAGGCCGCGGCAGGGTCTGCCAGCTTGTTCAAAACAGTGCTGGCGCTGCATCACAAAGTATTTCCACCAACACTAAAAATCGAACAGCCGAATCCGAAGTTAAACATTTCTGAAACTCCGTTCTACTTGAACACGCAGGCCCGCCCCTGGGTCCGTGGGAACGATCATCCACGTCGTGCTTCCATGAGTTCGTTCGGCTTTGGCGGAACTAACTTTCACGTGGCATTGGAAGAGTATACTGGCCCGGCGGCGAAGCCTGCGCGCTGGTGGCAATCGCCTTCAGAGTTAGTGTTACTTGCTGCCGATAGCAAGGCTGCGCTCATCAGCGCGTGTCGTACTTTGGCGGCCAAGAAATTGCCGTTGTCGCACATTGCGCTGGAAAGCCAATTGAGTTTCAATGCTTCTAAGCCGGAACGGTTGGCCATTGTGGCTGACTCTTCTGCTGACTTAGTGCAGCGGCTGAACAAAGCTGCCGAATCAGGACTTGCTGCTGCCCCCGGCACTTACTACGCCAGCGGATCACAACAAGGTAAGTTGGCCTTCCTGTTCCCCGGTCAAGGCAGCCAATATCCCGGCATGACTGCCGATGTGGCCATGACGTTTGACGAAGCCTTACACGTTTGGGATCAAGGCGCGCAATTCGCCCCAGTCGTATTTCCTCCACCCGCTTTCACAACGGAAGAGAATGAAAGTCAGTTCCGCAAGCTGACGCAAACAGAAAATGCACAGCCTGCCATTGGCGCGGCCAGTGCGGCTTTATTGGCTGTACTTACTAAGTTAGGACTGAAGCCGGACGCAACTGGCGGCCATAGCTTCGGCGAAATTACGGCTCTGTACGCTTCCGGCGGCATCACGCTGAAGGCGCTGATGGAAATCGCCAGGAAGCGCGGCGAACTGATGTCCGTCGCCTCCAGTGTTCCTGCTGGAATGTTATCGGTCCGCAAAGACGCGGTCACCGTTCAACAACTACTTACGGAATGGGCTTCGCCAGTTGTTGTAGCGAATCTCAATAGTCCGCAGCAGACTGTTGTTTCCGGTGCTGCGGAAGCTATTGCAGATGCTGAACGTCGCTTCACGGCTGCCGGTTTGAGCGTGGTTCGGCTACCCGTTTCCACTGCGTTCCATTCCCCGCTAGTCGATTCTGTGGTTCCTGGTTTCAAGGAATTTTTAGCTGCTGAGCCGATGGCCGCACCGGCTATTCCCTGCTATTCCAATCGTGATGGCCAACTGCATCCAGCCTCTGCCGATGAACTGCGCACCCGCATTGCCGAACAGATCGCAAAACCGGTTTACTTCCAAACCATGGTGGAGCGCATGTATCAAGATGGCGTTCGTACTTTTGTTGAAGTTGGGCCCGGTGGAATACTAACGTCACTTACTAAGTCGATTTTGGGAGACAAGGCGCACTCGGCCATCAGCTTAGATCGCCCAGGTCGTCATGGCTTAGTATCGCTGTGGCAAGGGTTGGGGCAACTGGCCGTTTTGGGCATCCCCATGAATTGGGCTGCACTGCGCGCTGGTCATGTTTTGGAACCTTTCGAAAAACCGGAAGATCAATCCAAGTTCCTCATTACAATTAACGGCGGCAATTATGGCCGTCCCTACCCACCAGCAGGTGGAGCGGCTGCACTGCCCAAGCCTGTGAAGAAAGCACCTGCGGCAATTACAGCTCCAATGGTTACACCAACGCATACTGTGACAAAACCAGAACCCACCAAACCCATCATTGCTGCGGCCCCCATCCCTGCACCTATTGCCGCAACTGCCGATTCGCTATCGGCCTATCAAGTCTTTCAAGAATCCATTAGTGCCGCTCATCATAGCTGGCAAGCGACGTTTGCCAAGGGACACGACGGTTACTTGAAGGCAATGGAATCGGCCTATCAAAGCACCATTGGTGGCGTGGTTCCTGTTGTTCCTGTCTTTCAGCCAGTGGCTCAGCAAGTCAGAATCGCTGCACCTGTAGCTGTGCCAGCACCTGCGCCGATAGTCCGACCCGTGGCCGCAGTCGAACGGCCCGCAGCGGTGTCCGCGCCCAAGCCCACTGCGAACATCGACAAGTTACTGCTGGCCTTGATCGCCGATAAGACAGGTTACCCAGAAGAGATGTTGGAATCGGGTATGGCTCTTGAAGCCGACCTGGGTATTGACTCTATTAAGCGCGTCGAAATCTTCTCCGCTTTGCAGGAAAAGCTGCCCAACCTTCCAGAAATGGATCAGACAGAAATGGCTCGCCTGCGCACCATTGGCGATATCATCTCGCACTTGGGCGTAAGTCCAGCTCCAGTTGCTGTGGCGGTTGTTCCATTGACTGTTCGCTCTGCGCCATCTGCGGATATTCGTCCAATCTTAATCGCTCTCATCGCTGAAAAAACCGGCTACCCGGAAGAGATGCTGGAACCCGGCATGGCCCTTGAAGCGGACCTGGGTATCGACTCCATCAAGCGCGTGGAAATTTTTTCAGCCTTGCAGGAGAAGCTCCCCGGAATTCCAGAGATGGATCAAACGCAAATCGCTGGACTACGAACCATCGGCGACATCATCGCTCATCTTGGTGAAAGTCCCGGCGCCGTTTCTGTAGCTATTGTTCCATCGGCAGTTCCCTCTGCGCCATCTGCGGATATTCGACCAATCTTAATCGCTCTCATCGCTGAAAAAACCGGCTACCCGGAAGAGATGTTGGAACCCGGTATGGCGCTGGAAGCGGACCTGGGAATCGACTCCATCAAGCGCGTGGAAATCTTTTCTGCTCTGCAAGAAAAGCTCCCCGGCATTCCAGAGATGGATCAAACGCAAATCGCCAGCCTACGCACCATTGGCGACATCATCGCGCATCTCGGCGAAAGCCCCGCAGCAGTAGTTCCATCGGGAGTTTCATCTGCGCCATCTGCGGACATTCGTCCGGTGCTGATCGCGCTCATCGCTGAGAAAACCGGCTACCCGGAAGAGATGTTGGAACCGGCCATGTCGTTAGAAGCCGACTTGGGAATTGACTCCATCAAGCGCGTGGAAATCTTCTCTGCTTTGCAAGAGAAACTCCCCGGCATTCCGGAGATGGATCAAACGCAAATCGCCAGCCTACGCACCATCGGCGACATCATCGCCCACCTTAATGGCGCATCCCCAGAACCAGTGGCCGCAGTGATCAAGTCAGCAGTTGGCAAGATAGAATCCCCGCGATTCGCCGTAGCCACCAGGTGGGTGGATCGGCTAGGACACATCACGCTAGATAAGACCGACGGTCCCGTTGCAATCCTTGGTGCTGAAGCCGTTGGCAAGGCCATTGGCAAAATCCTTACGAAGAAGGGCTATCAGATTGAACAGGCCATTGGCGACAATACTGGCGCAGTGATTTGCCTTGCGGGTTTAGAGAACTTTGCTGACATCCAGGCTGCAATGGCTTCGAATCAAATAGCGTTTGAAGCAGCTAAATCTGTGGCCGCACGCTTCGCCAAGCACGGCGGCGTATTCGTAACAGTGCAAGACACAGGCGGAGACTTTTCATCACCCAAAGGTTGGAACGCGTGGGCTGGCGGACTTACGGGATTAGCAAAAACAGCTTCGCTGGAATGGCCCAAGGCTCGCGTAAAAGCCATCGACATTGATGTGGCCAAACGCACGCCGCGCGAAGTGGCGGAAGCCATTGTGGAAGAGTTGTTGAAAGGTGGACCAGAACCTGAAGTGGGCCTGACGTCAGCCAATCAGCGCTTAGTTCTGGAAGCGACACAAGTCGAAACTAGTGGCCCAGCTTTGAACGTGGATTCCAGTTCTGTAGTTGTGGCAACCGGCGGTGCGCGTGGAGTCACGGCCGTTTCTTTGATTCGTTTGGCACAAACAGCGAAGCCCAAAATTGTTTTATTGGGTCGCACAGCACTTGAGAAAGAACCGGCGTTTTGCCAAGGTGCGAATGACCAAACGGCCTTGCGTCGTGCTTTCCTTAACGACGCTCAAACACAAGGCGTGAAGTTAGACCCAGCCAAGGTTTCAGCCAAGGCCGCCCAAGTATTGGCCACACGTGAAATTCAGGCCACCATTGCAGCATTAGAACAGGCTGGTTCGGCTGTGAAGTACCTTGCCATTGACGCACGCAATGCAAAAGAACTGAGCAACGCGCTGGATGCGGTTCGCAAGGAATGGGGTCCCATCACAGGATTGGTGCATGGTGCCGGAGTGCTGGCAGACAAGCGTTTGGAAGACTTAACCGTAGCTCAATTCCAATCGGTATTTTCCACTAAAGTAGAAGGCTTGGCCGCTCTACTGGAAGCCACGTCAGAAGACCCACTAACGTTTATCGTAGTGTTTTCCTCCATTGCGGCTCGCACTGGGAACATCGGCCAGACTGCGTATTCTATGGCCAACGAAGTATTGAATCGTGTTGCATGCGCGGAAAGTGTACGACGCGGCAATTGCGTGGTCAAGTCACTCAACTGGGGACCTTGGGATGGTGGCATGGTCACCGCCGGACTTCGCAAACATTTTGAAGATCAGGGCATTCGCCTTGTCGGCTTGGTAGAAGGTGCCAACTTATTCACCGATGAAATTTTGAACGGCGGTAGCAAGCCGGTGGAAGTAGTGTTGGGTGGCCTGCCCAAGCTGCCCAATCGCGAACTGCGCATCCGCATTGATCAACATTCGCATCCCTTTCTGGCGGACCATACCATTCAGGACATGCCCGTGCTGCCCACCGTGGAAGCACTTGAATTTTTCCTGCGATGCGCCAGGGCACAAGGGAATCAATCCGGTCCGCTGGTTTGCACCGGACTGAAAGTTTTGCGTGGAGTGAAGCTGGATCAATTCACAACCGGTGGCAATCTGTTCTTTGTTCGACCGAAGACAGACACGCTGTTTGAACTGGTTTCGCCCGACGGCACTCGTCACTATGAGGCCACGATTACTGCTGGTCCCGCTGCCAGTCCAGCCAAAATGAGTCAATTCGAATTGAAAGAATTCCCCTGGCCTGAAGCGGATATCTACGGCAAATTATTGTTCCACGGCCCGGCCTTTCAAGTGATCCGCAAGGTGGAAGGCTTATCTGCAGAAGGCATTGCCGGAACGTTGACTGGTAGCCTGGATCGTAACTGGGTGGACGGACATCGGCATAGCGATGCGGCCATGTTGGATGGTGGGCTGCAACTGGCGCGGCTCTGGGGCTATCATTCGCTGGGCAAGCCCACGTTGCCAACCAGCATCGGTAGTTTATGGATTAAGAATCCAGGCTGCGATATCAATCCAGTGCGATGCTTGGTCTCGGCCCATGCCGTAGGTTCCAACAAAATTGTTTGCGACATCGGCTTTGTAGGAATGGGCAATGAATTAGTTGCCACTATGACTGGTGTGGAAATGCACGCCACCGCAGGTGCGTAGCCGAAGCGCGCATGTTTGAACCAATCGCAATTGTAGGCCGGGGTGCCATCTTCCCCGGCATCACAACTCCCGCTGCATTGTGGAACCTTGTGGTGACAGGCGCAAGCGGAGTCACTGCGTGCCCTCCAGACCGTTGGGGTATTGCCAAAGAAATCATGATGGACCCGCTCCGCTCTGCTGAGCGCGTGTTCACAGATCAAGGCGGGTACGTTACCGGCTTTGAAGAAATCTTTGATCCAACCGGCTTCCTGATTCCAGCGGAAGAAATTCTTCGATACGACGAAATGGTTCATTGGCTGTTACACACAGGCAGGGAGGCACTTCGCGAAGCTGGCATATCGGAAGTACCTAAACGCACTGGCGCTGTGATCGGACTATTGGGGTTGCCATCGGACAAGATGGCGCAGTTCGCTGAAGAAGTCTGGTTGGGTTTGGAACCACAAACGGCTCCTGAAAATCGTTTCATGTGCGGACTGGCAGCGCACACATTTGCCCGTGCACTGGGATTGGATCAAGGTGCCTTTGCTCTGGATGCAGCTTGCGCATCCTCGCTCTACGCCATCAAATTTGCTTGCGATGCACTGCATGATCGTCGTGCCGATCTGATGCTTGCGGGTGCTGTGAATCGGGCCGATGACCTGTTTTTACACACTGGCTTTAGCACCTTGAAAGCAATGTCGCCAACAGGGCAGACGCGTCCATTTCATGCGCAGGCCGATGGACTACTTCCCGCAGAGGGTGCAGGCTTCGTTGTACTGAAACGACTGGCCGATGCGGAAGCAGCGGGCGACAAAATCCTGGGCGTGATTCGTGGTGTTGGTGTTTCAAACGACGGACGCACGGCGGGATTATTGACGCCTTCCGAAGCTGGGCAAGAGCAAGCGATGCGTGCAGCCTATGAAATGTCTAGCGTTGCGCCATCGGAAATTTCTATGGTGGAATGCCATGCCACGGGCACTCCGGTGGGTGACGCCAGTGAAATTCGCAGCACAGGAAAAGTGTATGCAGGCTTGCGTGATGTGCCGATCGGTTCAGTGAAAGGGAACCTGGGGCATCCGATTACGGCGGCGGGCATGGCCAGTTTGATGAAGGTGCTGGGGGCCATGGAAGCAGGCGTTCGGCCAGCGACAATTCATTTGGATCAGCCGCTGGATGCCATCCAAGGGACTCCGTTTCGATTGTTGACTGCCAACGAACCTTGGACCGGGCAACGTCGCGCGGCGATTAGTGCTTTCGGCTTTGGTGGGAATAATGCGCACTTGATTGTGGAACAGTATCGAGGCGTTGGAACTGCACTTTCTCCTAATCGCGGCGCTGTAAGCAAGGTCGCCATTGTATCAATGGGTATTGTTGCTGGGGATGCCGTAAACACTGACGAATTCGCGAAAGCCATTCGTATTGCTGAGCCTCGTGCACATCGAATTGAAACGACATCGTTAGCCATGCAAGGTCTCGGATTTCCTCCTGCCGATTTGGAACAAACGCTGCCTCAGCAGTTACTCGCTGTCCAGGCCGCCGCGGAAGCCATCGCCAAAGCTGGTTCGCTGAATCAAGTACGAACCGGAGTTTACGTGGGCTTGGGTTGCGATATAGAAGTGGCCCGTTACGGCTTGCGCTGGCGTGCGCAAGAGTGGTCCAGCTCTGCCGAACAGGATGCCATTAGCCCAGCTCTTACAGCCCCGGCAGTGTTGGGTCGTTTGGCAAATATCGTAGCCAATCGTGTGTCCAGCAAGTTCGATCTGCGAGGTCCCAGTCTTGCAGTCATGTCTGAAGAGCTTTCCGGGATTGATGCACTGCGTTTAGCGCAACGCGCCATTGCCACCGGTGAATTAGATGCGGCGGTTGTAGGCGCTGTTGATCTATCGGTGGAGCCCGTCCATCAAGCAGCCGCATCCGCATTGCTATCGGTTGATAAGCAAACGCCTGGCGATGCCGCAGTATTTTTTGTACTGAAACGTCTTGCAGATGCTGAACAAGTTTTGGCTGTACTGGGCGATGATGATGGCGAGCCCACCCACACTGCCGATTTAGCGACACCGATATTTGGCCATGCGCACGCTGCCTCTGGATTGTTGAATGTGGCGGCCGCAGTAGTTTCTCAACAGCAAGCCACCGTAACAACCACATCCCTTGGTGGTCACAGTGCTTCCGTAACATTCTCAGCGAATCCGCAGCCAGCAATTCACCAGTTCGAAGGCAACCTGTTCATCGTCGCGGCTACTGCGGCAGAGTTGGCGACCAAGCGGGAACGCGCTCGTCAAGCCATTGCTTCAGGAGTGACTTCGTTCTCCCTGGACGGCATCTACTATCGCAAGGCTCCCATTGGTGGCGAGTTAGCGTTTGTGTTCCCCGGCGCCGCCGCAGCCTATTCAGGCATGGGGAAATCGTTCTTCGGCAAATTTCCGGAACTGCTCAACGAAGTTCTACCGCGACTCGTTGAAGCCGCTTCCTGGATCGGAAGCGGTGTGACTGAGCCAGACACGACGCAGAAGCTTTGGGGAAGTTCGCTGCTCTCGCAAGTGCATGCCCGCTACACTTTGGGCACATTAGGTTTAAAGCCCACCGCTGCCATTGGTATCAGTTCCGGTGAAACGAATAGTTTGGCGGCATTCGGCGCATGGCGTGATATCGGGCTGTTTCACGACGAATTCACAGCAGCAGAAGTGTTCCCACGTTACCTGGGCGGCAAGTTTGAAGTGACCGGCGGCATACCCTGGCAAACCTGGCGACTCTCTATTTCCGAATCTGAACTAAAGCAGTTACTGCAAGCGTCACCACTGCTGAGGCTAACTGCGATTCATTCCATCGGCGATTATGTTGTTGCCGGACCCGCTGAAGCTTGCGTGAATTTACCGCGCGGCAAAGCGCAACGCATCCATTATGACCTTGTGGTGCACTGCCCTGAGTTTGAGCCATTCGCCAACACTTGGCATCAACTTCATTCGCGGGAAACGAGCCCGGTTCCTGGCGTTCGGTTTTATACGCACTCCACCAACAAGAACTATCAACCGACGCGACAGAGCATTGCAGATGCACTTACCGGGCAAGCTCGTCATACATTAGATTTTCCCAAAGTCATTGAAAAAGCCTATGCCGATGGCGTTCGTGTGTTTTTGGAACATGGTCCACAGGGCGGCTGCACATCCTGGATCCGCCGTATTCTTGGGGAACGCGATCACGTTGCCATTGCTCTTGATCTGGCCAGTGTGGATGGAGTTCGTCAGGCGTTGAACGCCCAGGCGCAACTTCTTGCTGCTGGTATTGAAACGGTTCCGCAATCTTCAACTCGTCAAATTACTTTCTCCGCACACGCTAGCGAATTTCACCTGATGCCACCTAGATACTCAAAACCTGCTCCACAAAATACAACAACCTCGCTGTTTGAACTCCATGCCCAGACCATTACCAAGGAACATTTGAAGTTCCTGGAATTGGCTGGTGCGCAGAATCAGGAGTTCCTCGCCTTGTCGCAACGTGCTTATGCGCAATTGGCAGGTGCTGGAGGGACTGCTGTGGCTCGGGCTGTAGAGGTCCCAGTAATTCAGGAAGTTCCGATGAAGGCACCGGTTGTAGAGATGGCCGTACGTCCCACCATCACGCCAACAACCACGGCGTCGAAACCTTCCGGGAAAACTCTATCTCGCACTGAATTGGAACTGATTTCATCAGGCCCCATCTCCGCCGTCTTTGGCCCGCAGTTCGCACCTATTGATCAGTATCGTCTCCTTGTTCGCATGCCCATGCCTCCGCTGCTTTTGGCCGATCGCGTCACCGGCCTTGATGCGGAACCGATCACCATGGGAACAGGAACCATCTGGACGGAAACTGACGTCAAGCCCGATTCCTGGTATCTTTGGCGCAATCGCATGCCCGGTGGCATCATGATTGAATCTGGCCAGGCCGACCTGCTTTTGATCTCATGGCTGGGCATTGATTTTCACGTGAAAGGCGAGCGGGCCTATCGCTTGCTGGGTTGTGACCTTACCTATCACGGTGGATTGCCACAGCCCGGTGAAACGCTGCAATACGAAATTAAAATTGACCAGCACGCGCGTCAAGGTGACATTCGTCTGTTCTTTTTTCACTACGATTGCCACATCAACAACAAGATCCGTCTGTCCGTGCGCAATGGTCAAGCGGGCTTCTTCACGCCAGAAGAATTAAGTGCTTCAGCAGGAATATTATGGTCGGCAGATAAGGCTGAGCCAACTGCCATGGCAACGGTTGCAAAGCCAAGGGTCGCAGGCATCCCCACCAGTTTCACGAATGATCAATTGCGCAAAGCGGCAGCAGGTAAGGCTTTTGAGTGTTTTGGCAAAGGTTTTGAATTCGCCGCTGCCCACCAACGGTCACCCGGATTTGCCGCGCCGGATTTGTTATTGTTCGACAATGTCACCCACTTAGACTTCACTGGCGGACCGTGGAAGCGCGGTTACATGCGCGCGGAACTTCCCATTCAGGAAGACTCCTGGTTCTTTGAAGGCCACTTCAAAAACGACCCCTGCATGCCTGGCACATTGATGTTTGAAGGCTGCCTGCAAGCCATGGCATTCTACATGATGGCACTGGGTCAAACGGTGGATAAAGATGGATGGCGCTTTGAACCAGTTCCTGAAATCGCCTATCCATTGCGTTGCCGCGGTCAAGCAATTCCTACTGCACTCATGTTGGTTTACGAACTTTTCGTCGACGAAGTAATTGACGGTTCTGAACCGAAATTGTTTGTCGATCTTCTGTGCACCATTGACGGGTTGAAGGCGTTCCACTGCCGTCGTATGGGGCTGGAACTGACGCCTGGTTGTCCGTTGGACGAAATGCCAGAGCCTGATGCCAAGCTGGATGGCAATCGTGCGGTAGCCACCGTTAACAACGTGCCGCTGGATTATCGCGCTCTGCTGAATTGCGCCTGGGGGCCGCCCAGCCATGCGTTTGGCGCACCTTTCACAAAGTTTGATCGCGGCATGAGACTGCCCCGTCTGCCTGGTCCACCGTATCATTTCATGACTCGCATTGCCAAGATTGATGGCGAGTTCAACGTGGAACGATTGGGATGCAGCGTGGATGCCGAGTTCGATATTGACCCGAGCGATTGGTTTTTTCATGCCAACGGTCAGCCAACTTTGCCCTACCCCGTTTTGCTGGAAGCGGCATTGCAACCCTGCGGATGGCTGGGGTCTTACATTGGCATCGCACTACGGTCCGACGCCGAAATGCAGTTCCGCAACTTGGACGGAACGGCTTCCATGTTGGTGAATGTCCCGGCGTCTAAAGGGACGGTACGAACCAAAGCAACTTTAACGAACGTGTCCCGCGCAGGTGGCATCACGCTGGTTTCTTTCGATGTCCGTTGCGCACTGAATGAACAAGAGATCTTCAACATGAAGACTACTTTTGGATTCTTCCGTGCGGCCGATTTAGCAAGACAGGTGGGCATTCCGGCGTCCCCCGCTGAACTGGCGCGAGTGAATGCGCCTTCCGCTTTCCTGGTGGATTTAACCACTAAACCGGATCGCTATTGCGGCGGACCTCTACATATGCCTTCCGGTGATTTACTGCTCATTGATCGCATTAGTGGCATTTGGCCAGTGGAGGATGGTTCGGGAAAAGTGCGGTTACGTGCAGAAAAAGATGTGAAGCCTGGGGAGTGGTTCTTCAAGGCGCACTTCTATCAGGACCCTGTGCAGCCTGGCTCGTTGGGCCTGGAAGCGCTGCTTCAAACGCTCCAATTTTACGCAATCCACATAGGAGCTGCGGAAGGGATTCAGAACCCGGTGCTGAGTTTGGAAAACCCCCACGATTGGAAATATCGCGGTCAAGTTGTGCCTTCCAATATGAAGATTGTCTCTGAAGTGGAAGTGAAATCAGTGGTGCGCGAGGGCCGCAGCGTGGTGCTGAAAGCGGAGGGTTGGTTGTGGGTAGACGGTACTCGCATCTACCAGATGAACTTTGGCCTGCGGGTGAGTTGAAAGAGCGACAACTTCAAAATCCAGACAGTCATCGACGATGACCTTCAGCGGGTTGAAACCGTTCGGAGTCTCACCAGTGTGAACAAGAAAGTGTCCAACTCGCTTCAACGAGGGGCGTTTTGGCAGATCTCGGATCGCTTTGAAATTGAAATGGCAAATTACCGTTGAGCTCGGCGCTCCGGTTCCACTGCCGCTGCAATGGCCATTGTTGCGTAAGCCGCACCGGCTGCGGAAATCCATTGATCATGCCCGTAGGGATACCCACTTTCAAAGTAAGGCTGCACCGGTAATGAGCGACTCTTCACGTGCCAAGTGCCGTCGGGTGCCTGGGTGTCCAGAAGAAAGTGAAGACCTTTTTGATAGGTAACATGCGAAGTCCGCACGCCGCCTTCATGCAAAGCCCACAGTGCCATACCAGTTGCGTAGGCGTCGGTGGACATGGCACTCAGTTGCGACCAGCCACCATTTTTTTGTTGCATGGCTTCTAAGCCACGCGCTGCCTTGTCCAAAGCTTCCGGTCCGGCCTTCGACCATGCCAGACCAAGTAAATGAAAAGTTCGCTCCTGAGTGGTTTCAGGCTTCGCTTCCAGCAGCCAGGATCGGGCGCGGGCCAGCCGTGTTTCATTGTCGGCACTCTGCACTTTCGATCCGTAAGTGTTCAAAGCGTAAATCGCATAGGCGGTTGTTGTGAAGTCATCAAAAGTCAGCGGAGGCCTGTTAGCAGTAGTGCGCCAGTAACCTTCAGGTTCCTGCATGGATTTTATAAAGTAGATCTGCGCATCAACCCGGGCGTCCGCAGGACGGCCAGCGGCTCCGTAAGCGAACAGTTCATAACCAGCGGAGCCCACCGGATTCGTGGAATATTCAATGAACCGTTCCGTGGTGACTTCCGAAACTTCCGGTGGCAGTTGTTCAATGGGAGGTCCTGTTGTAATGCCCTGTTTACGCGCAAACGCTTGCGCCCCAGCGGGCAGCATCTGGTTGTGACAAGAGTTGCAGCCGCCTGTCTTGATGAAGTTGGGACTGGTTTTTTCCAGCAGGTGCAACCCTTTTTGCGCAGCAGACCGCAGAACAGCAGCTTCCACATCAGCGGCCACAGCCAACGACGGAATCAACAAAAGAAAATAAACAAGGCGCATAAAAAACTCCTAAAAAGTACCTTCGGAAAGGGCTCCACGAATGATGGTTGTAACTTCGGTTTCACCACGTTTAGCAGCCAGGGTAAGAGCGGTTTCATCTTCCCCGGTGGCACGAACTTTGGCACCTTTGGAAAGCAGCAGCCGGATCAGTGCCGGGGATGCGGTGTCACAATAGGCGGCATGCATCAGTGGCGTATAGCCGCGATAATCAGTTGCGTTGACATCGGCACCTTTATCTAATAACAGTCTCACCGATTCCAAATGTCCACGATTCGCTGCATTAGCAATGGCCGTTTCCCCGCGCTTGGTCTTGGCGCGCACATCGGCACCTTTGGCAATCAGCAGTCCCACCGCAGCGGGAGTTGCGAATGCCGCGTTCATCAATGCAGTTGCCCCAGTAGCTGATGCTGCGTTGACGTCAGCACCCTTTTCAACCAACAGCTTTACGGATTCGAAACTAATTCCTGACGCCGGGAATAAAGCAGTGAGTCCGGTAAGTGTGCGGACGTTGGGATTGGCTCCAGCATCCAACAAAAACTGAACTAAGCGTGCACCAGCGGGCAGGGTCGCGGCCATGTATAGTGCGGTTCGCCCTTCCACCGTTTGGGCGTTGATATTGGCACCTTTGGCCAGCAATAGTTTCATTTTCGCCGTGTCCGTCACGCACCAGTGCAACGCGGTTGCTTTGCGGGAATTGCTGGCATTGGGATCAGCACCAGCGGTCAACAGAACCTGCACCATTTCTATAGTTCCAGAATTAGCGGCGTGCATTAACGCGGTGGACCCTGCGGCATCGACGGATTTCGCCATCTTCTTTGCACCAGCTTTGACCGCAGCAAGATCATAGCGATGGATGGCATCCAGAAAAGCTTGCACCTTCGGGTCAGTTGGCTTGCGCTCCTTCACCGCTTCATCAGCACGACCTGGCATGTTGGCACCTTGGTCGATCCATGCGCGCAACACGGCGATTTCCTCGGCTTCCAACGCACCACTTGGTGGCATCTGCATTCCCGCAGAAGAGCCGCTGATGCGATGCATCAATTTGCTTTCCACACTCTTGCCTTGAATGATCACAGAGCCATAATCGCCGCCGCGCAACGCGTTCTGGCGGAGGTCCAAGCGCAGACCCGATTGCTGCTGCTTTGCGCCGTGGCAGGAAAAACATTTGGCGGTTAGGATCGGTTTAACGTGTTTATCGTAATCCACAGTTTCACCAAACACGCAGGGCAGCAACAGGCAAAGCAACATGAGCAGACGTGGGGGCATGGTGGAAATGCTATCAACCTCAGCGATGGGAGTCAATGCCGAGTGCTTCGCAAAAAGCTTTCACTAGCGGCGGCGTCATCCCTAACAACGCACGCCGCTCTGGTTGAAATAGTGTTGCTACAAAGAAGGGATGGCCTTGCAGTTCCATCCCCTCACTTCTCCTTCGATATCGAAAGCAGTTGCAACCAGTGCACCTTCAAACAGCCGCATTTGAAATTGAGGGTTCAGCCCATAGCTGCAATGGTAGCCTTCCACCACGGTCGGCTCACCATAGGCAGCGCGCAATCGGCTACCCTCTACAAGTCGAATTGCATCCGTTTTTTCAACCAAGGAACAGGCCAGCGGTGCAATCAATGGCATGGCTGTCGCTGGGTTGTCTTCCGCATGATCGGCATCCTGCCAGCCCAGAACATTGCGCGCATATTCAATCACCGCATGCTGAAATCCGTCACACGTCCCAAGAAATGGACGACCTGATTCTCTGGCGAAACGAATCGCATCGAGCGCTCCTTTGGTGTTTTCGTAAGGACTGGCGGGGACGCACCAAACTGCGTCAAACGCTTCCAGATCCTGAGCCGCATTGCGGATAGAAGCCGTTCCCACCCAAGTGCCCGTTACCGTCTCTTCGCTCGCCAATTTCAAGGCCAGCGGAATTGCCTGATGCGCGATAACCGTCGCGCTGTAATCACCAACCAGTGCCACTTTCATGCGTATACTAACGAGTATAAGGTAGGGCGAATCTATGGAACTACGGGTTATTTATAAAGACGGCGTCCGCTTTGAGGCTGAAGCGCGCGGACACCGTGTAGAGATTGACCAACCCATCAGCGGAGGTGGGCAGGATCGCGGGATGACCCCGCCAGAACTGCTGCTGGCTTCCCTTGGTTCCTGCGCTGCCTACTATGCGGTGGAATATCTGAAAACTCGCAATCTTCCCACGCACGGGGTAGAAGCAGTGGTCCACGCCGAAAAAGCTGCGGGTCCGGCACGTCTGGGATCGTTCCTCATTGAAGTGTTGGTACCTGAATTAACCGATCCGCGCCATATCGAAGGCGTAAACATTGCCGTTAAGAAATGTTTGATACACAATACGCTACTGCACGCTCCGTCCATTGAAGTAGTGGTCGGACAACTTGCAGCAGTGTCTGCCTAGAGCTTCTTCTTAATTTCTGGAGCGTTCTTGGCGTCAGGGGCGAGTTCCAGATACTTGGCATACGCTTCATGCGCACCCTTGCGATCCTTCGCTTTTTCAAGAGTGTATCCTAATCGCAAATACGCCTCTGCACTCTGTGGATTCCAACGTGTAGCTTCACGGAAGCGAGCGGCTGCTGCTTTGTAAGCACCTTTCTTGTAGTAGTAGATACCCGTCTTAATTTCACCTTCCGCCTGCAAAGGATTGAAGGAAAACTCTTTCGGTGGTTTGAGTGCGATGTCTTCTTCCGCAGGTTCCTGCGGTTCTGGCGGGGCGGCAGGCTTTTGAGCAAAAAGCGCGGCGGTCGCGAATAGGGTGAGTAGGATTCGTCTCACTCTTTTATTCTAATCCGCCCAGGGATTCAACAGTAAAACGCCCGTCAGTTGGAAGTCCGCAATGTTCCTGGTCATCACGTGCAAGCCATGACGTCTGGCTGTCGCCGCGATCAACCCGTCACTGGCAGGTACGCTGCGACCCGTTTTTTGAGCGCTAGCAGTCAGCTCACCCCAAATGCGGCTCACTTCCAGATCTACCGGAAGTAGTCGTCCGGCGTAGAAGCGCTCCATAGTTTGCAGCCAGCCTTGTAACGCCCGTTTATTGTGACTTTCCTTCAAAAAGGCAAGTCCCTTGACTATTTCGCCAATGCTCAAGACGCTTACGAATAGATCTTCCTCATCAATGCTTTTGATTGCACGCCTCACACGGACATCGCCTTTGGGATGCCGTAGTTCAGACAAAACACACGTGTCTAATAAGACTCTCATGATTTGGTAAGACTCTCATAATTTGGTAAAACTCTCAAAGTTTGGTTTCCCGCACCGCAGAACGATCACGGGTCAAGTCAAGTCCCTCTAGACTTGGACCAGCGCCAAGCAAAAAGGCTTTAAAACTGGGCCGTTTGCCTGTCAGCTTTTGATAGTCGTGCTCGGCCATAACAATCACTGCGTCATTGCGGCGGAGCACACGCTGTGGCCCTTCCACTAAGGCAAGGTTGACCAACTCACTGAATTTGTTTTTCGCATCGGCAAGGCGCCATTCCATTTGTGTTCTCCTATATCATCTAGCTAATCTAGCTTAATATTAGCATCTTCGTGAGAGATCGGCAAAGAGGTTGGATTTCACCCGTCACCGATCTCCGTTTTGCGCGATCCTAAGAGTAAGACAATGCCCCTCCGTGAACGAGTCGCGCTGCTTCCACAAGAGCCTGGTGTCTACCTCTACAAAGATGCTGCGGGTACCGTCATCTATGTCGGGAAAGCCAAGAACCTGCGCGCTCGCGTTCGTAACTATTTCACTGAAGAAAGCTTGGCAGGGGCGAAAAATGGCACCTTGATCAGTGTCGCCACCTCACTCGACTACATTCTGGTGGATAACGAAAAAGAAGCGCTAGCCCTTGAAAACAACCTGATCAAGCAATACCAGCCACGTTTCAACATCCTGCTGCGTGACGACAAAACTTACCCCTACATCAAAATCACCAACGAAAAATATCCGCGTGTTTATGTGACCCGCCGTCTCAACAAGGAAGATACTTTCTACGGTCCCTATTTTCCCGGCAACTTAGCCTACCGCACCGTCGATCTGATTCATCGGCGTTTCATGGTCCCCTCCTGCAAGATCGACCTCACCCGCAAACATCCGCAACCTTGCCTGGAATATCACATTAAACGCTGCCTGGGTCCCTGCGTGGAAGGGCTCACCACCGATGAGGAATACGCCGCCGCCACCCGCCGGGCCAAGCTGTTTCTGGAAGGCAAACACAAGGAGCTTCGCGAAGAGATCCGTGGGCAGATGGCCCGTGCTTCTGACGATCTGAACTTTGAACGCGCCGCCTCCCTTCGCGACCTTCTCACCACTGTCGACGAAATGGAAGAGCGCCAGAAAATGGCTGCCGCTTCCGGTGACGATGTCGACATATTTGCTTATCACGCCGAAGCCCCGCTGGTAGCCGTGAATCTATTTCACGTGCGCAACGGTCGCATTGTGGATCGCAAAGAAATGTTCTGGGAAGATCAACAGCAGTTCGATCCCCAGGAATTCATCGCCGCCTTACTGAAACAGATTTACCTTGGTGGTCGCTATGTTCCCGGCCTGATTCACGTTCCCGCTGAATTTGAGGATCGCGAACTGCTGGAAGAAATCCTCAGCGAAAAACGCGGTCGTAAAGTGGAAATACTTACCCCGCAACGCGGCCAAAAGAAGGCCCTGGCAGAACTGGTAGGTACTAATGCGCAACACAGTTTTGAAAGCCGCTTCCGCATTCTGAAGCCGTCCAGCTCTTCCATCGCCAGTGCTATAGAAGAGGCTTTGGGGTTGCCTGGTCCGCCCAATCGGATTGAGTGCTTCGACATCTCCCACATTCAAGGAACAGACAAAGTGGCCAGCATGGTGGTGTGGGAAAACGGTCGGATGAACAAAGCAGCCTATCGGAAGTTCATCATCAAAACTGTGATCGGCAACGACGATTTCGCATCCATGCGGGAAGTGGTTCTGCGGCGCTATAGTCGCGTGTTGGAAGAAAAACAGACCATGCCCAGCCTGATCCTGATCGACGGCGGACTGGGCCAATTGCATGCCGCTCAGCAATCCCTGGAAAAGTTGGGCATCCTGACGCAGCCCGTGGCCTCCATCGCCAAGCGTGAAGAGTGGATTTATGTATTGGGCCAGGAAGAGGAACCAATTGTGTTGGATCGTCACTCCCCTGTGCTGCATCTCATACAGGTGATCCGGGATGAAGCGCATCGGTTCGCCGTCACCTTTCATCGCACTCGTCGCAATGCCGTTCGTCTTACCAGCGAACTGGCTGAAATTCCGGGCGTTGGCAAAAAGACCGTGGAAAAATTGTTGCGTACACTTGGAAGTATTCAACAAGTGAAAGCAGCACAAGAGGAGCAACTGGCAACAGTGGTGGGCCCGGCAGCCGCCCGCAAGTTACGACAATTTTATGATTCCCAACAAAGCAACAACCCACACCCCGATTATCGAACCGCTGGCTGAACGCTGGAGTCCGCGCGCATTTACCAGCCAACCAGTGGAGGGGGAAAAGATTCAGTCTCTGCTTGAGGCATTCCGCTGGGCTCCGTCCAGCATGAACGAACAGCCCTGGTACATAGTAATGGCGACCAAGGATGATCCGGCTAACTTCGATAAGTTACTGGCCTGTCTGGTGGATGCCAATCAGGTGTGGGCCAAAAACGCTCCACTATTGATGATCACGATGTACAAGACCACCTTCAACCGCAACAGCACACCGAACCGCGTCGCTTTGCACGATACCGGAATGGCACTGATGGCGTTATCTACCCAAGCCGCCGCTTTGGGTTTGCAGGCGCACGGTATGGGCGGAATTCATTTGGACAAGATTAAGCAGGATTATAGTCTGCCTGCCGACGTGGAACCTGTGGCTGGCGTAGCCGTTGGTTACCCCGGCGAAGCTGATCAATTGGCAGAACCATTACGTTCACGCGAGGCGGCTCCGCGGACGCGCAAAAGTTTGAATGACTTCGTGTTTGAAGTCACATGGGGTAACTCGACTAAGTTACTGTAAATCAATTTTGTTAGTGCAAAAAGCAAGTACGGTACGGTCTGTACTAACCGATTTGGCTAAGCCTTATGGAGGATTGTACATGTAACTTACTTCTGGTACTTTTAGGGTGCAAATCCCCCAAAGGTACTAAGAGATGCATAACCACTTATCGTTAAAATTGATTTTAGCCGCTTTCATCCTCGTTCCTAAGGCACAAGCAGTTGACCTTGTCCTTTACCCCAACGCCCCCATTCCTGTCGCCAACGTTCTAGGAAACAGAACCAGCTTCGCTCCCGGATTCTTCTCCGGGTCCTGGCAGGCCAACGCCACGGTTCCTGGCCAGAAACAGGAACTCTATTTGCCGGCCACTGCCCTGTTTCCGGGATTCCCCGGCGGAGTCAAAATCTCTGACATCGCTTCCATTAGCTATTGGACCAACAAAGCTGGCACGGTCGCGCAACCGGATTGGTATTTGTTGCTCTACACAGCGAAGACTGGCGTTGGGGATACCGGTAGTTTTTATCACAGCCGCCTCAATACAGAACCGGCATATACCGGCACTCCTGTGCTCAACGCACCTCCCAACGTGTGGCATCAGTGGGCCACCAACGACGCCAGCTTTCCTCTGAAGTTTTATGATACAAACCGCAATGGCGGAATCTTTAGTGGCATCGCATCTGATCCTACCTTGGCAACATTGCAAGCCGGGCCAATCTCATGGCCCACCGGTGCACCAGGAAACTCAACCGACTATCGCCCCGAAGTGATTAGCCTTTTCAGTATTCAAACAGGGTCTTGTTGCGCATTTGGCTTCAATGGCTTAGTGGATGGTTTAACAATCACCTTAAAGACTGGAGAAGTTTCCCGCATCAACCTGGAAGCCGTTCCCATTGACACTCCCTTTCAGATTCGTTACGCATCCAACCTGACTGCCGGAGATTCGGTAATTAATATCTCCAACAATGGAGCGAATGGCGCGCCGAGTTCGGGTCCTAGTTTCGGTGGCGGAGTTGGGAACATCTGCGTCAACGCTTATGCGTTTTCACCTGATGAGCAACTCATTTCCTGCTGTTCCTGCTTAGTGACTCCCAATGGATTGGTGTCGCTCTCCATCAAGACGGATCTTGTCTCCAATACGTTAACCGGAGTTATTCCCGATTCCGTTGTGATCAAGCTTGTGAGTACCGGAGCAGGGGCCAATTTCACATCGAATAGTTGTGCCAACAGCGCCGCGCTACCTGGTACGCCAAACTTTCCACTGGCTTCTGGCCTGCATGCCTGGGGAACCACAATTCACCTGGATCCAGCAGGAACATATACCGTCAATGAGACACCATTTGCTGGAGCAACACTCTCTGCCGATGAACTTGCCAGCATTGCCAATCGGTGTACAAATATCGTTGGAAACGGCAGTGGCTTTGGTGCTTGTAAAGTCTGTCGAAACTCTGGATTAAGCTCCCTACGGCAGTAAAAAGACGCGTTTGATTCTGCCTCGTAGTTTCTGCCCCTTGTGGAGCGGCTGTCAATTTGTCATCGAATTGACAGCCATTTTTTTATCCGAAGCGGGAGTTTCACTTACACTTGTGTGCCTGCTGCTTGCTTATGGACTCCAACCAATTGCTTGGCAAGCATAGAAGATATCAACATTGGTCGGCTCGCTTCCACTGTGTTCTTTTCCCGTTTGTTCTTGCTTGACTAAATTATAACCATCCCCACCTTACAGATGTTCAAGCTGGTAGAAGGCGATGTGCGACTATAAAGCAATGTCCAACAATGACGCAATAGACATTGCCTAACCTTAGTATTGATTGACTTTGCCTTGTAGTCAGAGTCCTGCATTGATTTCTGCAATTACGAAAAAAGGGGGTTGTTGTTGAGCTCGAAACCCATCCCGCAACTTACTGGTAAACACTCTGAGTTGCCCCTGCCCGACCTGCAGATGCTGCTGGCAGCCATGCCAACACTTTTTGTGGTGGTATTGCCCGATGCTCCCAATTTCACCATTGTGGCTGTCAGTGATGCGTATCTCAAAGCCACAGATAAATCTCGCGCAAATATTGTAGGTCGCAGCATATTTGAAGTCTTCCCTGAAGGGCCAGATAGAATTCATACAGACACTATGCGGAACGTCCGCACCTCTTTCCACAAGGTGCTCGACACCCGGCAACCAGATAGCATGTCCATCCAGCAATACAACGTATCCGTACCGGAGTCCGAAGGTGGCGGCAGTGAGGAGCGTTTCTGGAACCCTGTGAACTCTCCCGTGTTCGGCCCCGATGGGACAACCGTACAGTTCCTTATCCACCGCGTGGAAGATGTAACTGAGGTAGTTCAATTAAAGCGACGTAAGGCCGAACGAACTGAGCCCGCCAGCCCTCGCGACATTTTGGAAAATATTACCGACGGGTTCATGACGCTGGATAGCAACTGGCAATTTATCTACGTCAATGCAATGGCCGAAAAGTTAGTTGGCCTCAAAGGTCATCGTTTGTTGGCTCGTAACTATTGGGATGTCTTTCCTGAAACTATTGGCACCATAATTGAGCACGAGTACCGCCTGGCAATGCAAGATCGGGTGAAGGTGAATTTTGAAGTTTACTACGAACCCTGGAAGCGTTGGTTTAACGTTAAGGCCATCCCCACACAGGGCGGTGGCTTGTCTATCTACTTTCGAGAGATCACTGCGCAGAAAGAAACGGAAGAGGATCGGAGGCAGTGGCGCAGGTCCGATGCAGCACGTTCCCAATCCCCGGACCTTGCTGGCACCTTCAACCTGGAAGGCCGCTTTACTTACGCCAATCGTGCCTTGCTCTCCCTTTGGCAGAAAACGCTGGACCAAGTGGTTGGGAAAAGCTGCCTTGAGCTTAACTATTCACCCGAACTAGCAACGCTGATGCAGGTTCAGGTTCAGCAGGTGATCCAGACCAAACTCACCGTGAAGGGCCAGACGCCTTTTGTTGGTCCCGCCGGAGACATCTACGATTTTGAATACATCTTCGCCCCAGTCCTGGCACCCAATGGCTGCGTGGAGGCAGTAACATATTCTGCCCGGGACATCACAGAGCGAACCAGGACAGAAGCGCGAATTCAAGAGGATAACAGACGTTTTCGAGAACTGCTTTTGCAGGTTCCTGCCGCTGTTGCCACACTGCGTGGGCCAAACCATCAATATGAATGGGTGAATGCGGATTACCTAAAATTGGTAAACCGGCCTGCTAGCGGGCTCATCGGGAAGCCAGTGCTGGAATCGGTGCCAGAATTAATTTCTCAAGGTTACATCAGCATCCTGGACAGCGTGTTCCAAACCGGAGAATCTCACATTGGCCGTGAGTTGCGAGTTCACCTTGGCGAGGATGAGTTAAAGGAACGCTACATCAATTTTGTATGCCTGGCAACAAAAGACAATCAGGGTCAGGTTGATGGGACATTTATTCATGCTACCGATGTGACTGACCTGGTTAAATCTCGCATGCAGGCCGAAGAAAGCGAACGGCAATTCCGCACACTCGCAGAATCTATACCGCATCTGGCTTGGATGGCAGATGAGATAGGCCATATTTTCTGGTACAACCGGCGTTGGTATGAATATACCGGCACCTCGTTTAAACAGATGGAGGGCTGGGGCTGGCAAACCGTCCACGACCCGACGATGCTAACCGAAGTGCTAACCCGGTGGAGCAGTTCTCTCAGCAGTGGAGAGCCCTTTGAGATGATTTTCCCTCTCCGCGGCGCAGATGGTTCGTTCCGACAGTTTCTTACCCGAGTTGAGCCGGTGAAGGACGCAAGCGGGCGAGTGATGCGCTGGTTTGGCACCAACACCGATATTACCGAGCAACGAAGAACGGAGGAGGAGCTCCGTCGAATGAATCGCCAGTTAGAGGAGTTCGCCTATGTCGCCAGTCACGATTTGCAAGAGCCTTTGCGGATGGTCAACATTTACACGCAACTCATGCTGACGCGCCCCTTCGGTGACGATCTGGAAATTCAAGAGTACGCTGGCTTCGTCCGGGATGGCGCCACCCGTATGGCGACGCTGATTCACGATCTGTTGACGTTCTCTCGCACTGGTCATAATGAGGAGAGTCAAATAGGCACTGCCGACGTCTCCGCATCACTGGCTGAAGCGCTAACGGTGCTGCGCAACCGCATTGCGGAATGCTCTGCCGTTATAACCTCTGACCCTTTGCCCGCCATGCGTGGCGATACCGGCCAGTTGGCGCACGTGTTTCAGAATATCCTCTCCAATGCCCTGAAGTACCGCCAGAAAGATGTGCCTCCCAAGGTTCATATTTCCGTGAAGCGCGATGGCAATCAATGGATTGTATCTGTACGCGACAACGGCATTGGATTCCAACAAGAATATGCCCATCGCATCTTTGGATTGTTCAAGCGGCTACACAAAGACGAGTATCCCGGCACAGGTCTGGGCTTGGCCATTTGCCAGCGTATTATTGAAAGGTATGGCGGACGAATTTGGGCCGAGAGTGCCGTTGGGGAAGGTGCCACGTTTTACTTTAGGCTTCCGTGCATTGAGGGGTGATTGGAAAGTCCTACTTTGATCGAGTAGCGGTGAACTCACCCTCAACCGAAAATTCTACAGCAAGCACCGTGCCCGTTATTTTAGTTGCAGAATCGATGGTCCCGGTATAAACCACGGTCACTGGACCGCCCTGGGAATCGCCCTTATAGGTCCAAGTGGCACTCTTTCCGGCCACTTTGCCGTTGATCTGGACACTGCCTTGGTCATTGGTGCAGGTTCCGGTTAATACATTGTCTTTCTGAGAAAAAGTGCACTCCTGCTTGCTCTCATTCCCGCCTGCGTTACGCCGAATTTGCCATGCCCCATTGAATGAGGCATCTTGAGCGGCGGAAGCGACAATAGCCAATGCTGTTAGTGAAAAAAAGAGGATCAGTGTTTTCATGGGCTCGACTTTTGAACGAAGTATTGGCACTCAGTACCATGATGAAATTATATCGGAACCGATTGCCGAATTGCCCACGTTGTTTCAGTGGTTGGCAGCGGTTTCGACGAACGGCACCTCTTGGCTTTCACCGCACGTGGTACATTTTGAGGGAGGTAACGCTATCAATGAAGCACACCATTCAAGTCCGAATATTTCGCGGTGAGCGACAGTATGTCGCCGAGTGTCTGGATCTGCCTGTTGTGACGGAAGCGTCCACCCTTGACGAACTGACCGCCAATATCCAAGAAGCAATTTCTCTGCACCTGGAAGGAGAAAATCTGGAAGATCTGGACTTAGCGCCGAATCCTACCATCCTCGCTACGATGGAACTTCAAGCAGTTGCCTAATGGCCAAGTTGCAAACTCTTTCTGGGAAAGATCTCCTGCGGATCTTCTTGGGATTTGATTTCCGAGTGAGGTTGCGGCAAGCATGCGTAACCGACATGAATTTGCCATTCAGGCGGCAATATCGGACGTCTGAAGAAGATTCTCGCGGTAATTCCAAGGCATCCAGTTCGCAGGCGCTTGCGCCAGTTCGCGAGGATTCCGCAGT
>JANXSF010000097.1 GCA_025352795.1 Acidobacteriota bacterium | reverse complement strand
CCGTCGCATCGGCTTTGGGCTCCTCTCCAGGCGCGACCCCGGTGAGGTTGTGCCAACATAGCATGAGGGTCTTCTATATACCCGCAAAACCGGAACGTTCTACTTGGCTGGCTGTAGGAACTTTCTACTTGGCTCCAACAGCGACATTTGCCGTAGCCCTTTTCATTTCGGCCTGACGTGTACCCATTTCCTGTTGCTTGCGCTTCAACTCTTCAGCATTAGCCTGCGTCAGTATCAGTGCTGCCTTGGCCCGTTCCAACTGTGCCCGTGCCAGTTCAATATCCTGCTTCCGCGGACCTTCTTCCACCAGGGAAACTCGCTGTTCCGCTGCGTGCATAGCAGCTTCCATGGATAACAAGCGCGTCTTTGCCTGGTCGTACTGAGCACGGGAAATATCTTCGTTCTTGAACAGCCGATCCGCCCGATCGGCATCGCTTTTCGCCAGTTGATATTGCGCGCGGGCGTCTTCCAGTGTAGACGTTGCCTGCACTTTTTCCTGCTTGCGCGACCCTGCCAGCAAGTTGTCCAACTGCGCTTCAGCAGCAGCAATTTCCGCTCGACGAACCTGGGTTTCCCGCTCCAGCACTTCCCTCTGAAAAACAATCGCCGTGCTCATCTGGGCAATGCCCGATTGCGCTGAAGCGACACCTGCCTCTTCTCGCAGCTTTTGCATGGACATGGTGTCTCTATCAAGCCGCGCAATAATGGCCCCGGACTTCACAAAATCGCCTTCCTTCACTAAAAGTTCAGAAAGCTTACCAGCCATCTTGAAGGCAATGTCCACCTGCGTCATCTCTAAATTGCCTGAGATTTTAATATGGTCCAGATCAACTTGGCTGTTACGGAAGTAATAAGCAGCGGCGCCGCCAACGGCCAGTAATATCAACAACGGGATGATTTTCTTCATTGCAATATCCTGTGGAGTGCTCCCATGGCTGTGGCCAAGTCAACACGAGCTACATTGTTTTGATATAAAGCAAACGTGCGATTATCGCGAGCACGTGCCAATCGGGTTTGCGCATCTACCAACTCAACACTGTTCGATACCCCTTCGCGATAGCGGCGTTCGGCTTGTTCCAATTCCTGTTGCGATAACACCAGACCTTGTTCGGAAACACTTACCCGACCCTCCGCCGCTTTCACCGCACCCAATGCGAGGCGAACTTCCAGTTCCACCTGTTGCCCAAAATCCTTGGTGCGCATTGCTTCCTGACGCAGCGCGATGGCCGATTCCGCACGACGCGAATCCCGCCTGCCGCCGTCAAATATCGGGATCTTCAAACTAGCGCCAATCGTGCGCGTTGCAACAGCATTGCCTGGACTGATACCCAATCCACCGACGTCGGCAAAGGCACCCAGTGAAGGCAAACGTTCGGCTCGGATGGCTTGCAGATTGAGTTCCGCTACCTGTTCGCGTCGCTGCTGAGCCAACCAATCGGGACGATATTGTTTAGCCGATGCCATGGCTTCTTCGTACGTGGCTGCAGTTGTGGTGGCTAATAACAACGTGTCCTCTAACTCGATTTGTGCAGACATATCCATGCCAATGGCTCGTTGTAAGTGAAGCTTGGCCGCTTTCCATTCCAGTTCGGCGATGCTCAACCGTTGTTGTTCATTGGCCAGTTGCACCTTCGCTCGAGTTACTTCAACGCCCGTTCCTGTTCCCGCATCTTTTTGATTCTCGGCCAGCTTCAATAGTTTCTTTGCTAACTCAATATTGGCCTCGACGGTTTCTAAAGCAGCCTTATCCCGCAAGGCAATCAAGTAGGCGTGGGCCACCGTGTCCGCCACTTGATTTGAAGCGGCCTCTTTTTCCTGCTCAGCCACAGCGATATTGGCTTTGGCCGCATTCAGACGCTTCCAGGCGCTGAAATCAAAGATCGATTGAGTAACGGTGGCTCGGATATCGAAATTGCTCAGCGGACCCACTAAAGTTGGAGATTGGAAGCCAGGAATCGGGATGCTGAACCCGAAAGCTTTCAAATTGCGGGTGAAATCGGTTTCAGTGATCGCAGCATCAGCGTTAGGAAGCAGCGCTCCTTTGACCGTGTTTTTGCGAGCCTCGGCAGCTAGTTGTGCCTCTCGCAAAATCTGAAGTCTTGTATTGCCGTCCGGTGCCAGTGCCATTTCCACAGCTTTCTTCAGAGTAAGTGGGGTAATGCTCTGGCACCACAACGGCGCAGCGAACGCGGCCAATAATGGGATAAGTATCTTCTTCATGAGTTACTCGCTGAAGTAAGTCCAGCTTCAAGAAATGGAAGCATCTGTTCCAATGCTTCTTCGGCATTGTCACATTGGATAGTTCCATTGGAAACTGCCAATAAGATGGGGCGGGCATGCATGGTGTGTACCAGGCAACCAACACAAAAGTGAGTTCGCCAATATAGTACTTCGTTGTCCAATTTTGGCAGGGCGGTGTGCAGGGCACTCACAAATCGACGAGCGGTGCTGGCCATTTGCTCATTGAAACTGCGTTCCACTACTTGCGCTGGTTCCGTATACAAGCGGATCATCAGTGCGCCTAACTGAACCGGGCAATTTTCGTTGGTCGGTTGAAAAGCTGTTTCCAGAATGGGTAAGGCAAAGGCTCTCAGAATCCCGCGAATCTTTGGTCGTTTCGGATTTGCCTTTAAGACCTGGTCCAGCATTGCTAAACGACGTTCATTCACCGGCGCTAACCGACGTGCAAAGACGGCGTGAATCAAAGCCTCTTTGGATCCGAAGTGGTAATTAATAGCCGCCAAGTTGACATTTGCAGCCTCAGTAATCGCACGCATTGACGTGGCGGAGAGGCCGTTTTGGGCCAACAGGATTTCAGCCGCGTCCAGAATTCGGGTTTTAGTTTCAGACAGCATGTCAAACGTTCGTATGAAACATACGTTTGAACCAAAAGAACCCAAAGACTGAAAGTTGTCAAATCCAAAGCAACCCGCAAGCCTTATCATGGTTACTTCAGCCAATGTGCGCCTCACCCAAACTCACTACTAGTGAAACAGACCAGATCGGCTATCTGAATTTCTCTCGTGAAGAATGGTCCAAGCTGCGTGCCTACACCCCCTTGCCCTTGACGGAAAGCGATTTGGCGACACTACGCGGAATCAATGAGCAGATCTCCCTGGAAGAAGTAGCCGATATCTACCTTCCGCTTTCCCGCTTATTGAATCTCTACGTCAGCGCAGTGCAAGCGATGAACAAGGCTACCGACACCTTTCTCGGGCACCTGCCCGCTAGGATTCCCTACGTCATCGGGATTGCCGGTTCCGTGGCCGTGGGCAAAAGCACCATCGCCCGTGTATTGCAAGCGTTGCTGTCGCGCTGGCCTGATCATCCGAAAGTGGATCTAATTACCACCGATGGATTCCTGCTTTCTACCAAAGTACTTCAAAAACGTGGCCTGATGAAGCGCAAAGGATTTCCCGAAAGTTACGATCGGTTGGCGCTGCTGCGGTTCCTTGCGCAGATCAAACGGGGACAAGCGGAAGTCAGTGCGCCGGTTTATTCGCATCTGATTTACGACATTCTACAAGGTGAAGCAAAAGTTGTTAACCAGCCAGATATTTTGATTGTAGAAGGACTCAACGTCCTGCAAAGCGGATCCACTCGGAAAACCAGTAAGCACCCCATGATGTTCGTTAGCGACTTCTTTGATTTTTCCATTTATATTGACGCCGAAGAAGAGTTGATTGAAAGCTGGTACCTTTCCCGATTCCTGAAGTTGCGGGAAACAGTGTTCACCAACCCCGACTCTTATTTCAATCGCTATACCGCATTAAGCAGTGAAGAAGCAGTGGCCCAGGCCAAGTCGATTTGGCGGGAAATCAATGGGCCAAATCTGCGTGAGAACATTATGCCGACGCGAGAGCGGGCACGCTTAGTGCTGCGCAAAGGAACAGACCATCGAGTAGAGGAGATTCGATTGCGCAGCATGTAGAGCAGCAAAGATTTTGCGTGTTATACTCGCAACTGGAAGTTGCCAGACCTAGCATGACATCCCAAAAAGCCCGGCGATCTTCTGCCTCAATTGGCTTGGTCTTAGTAAGTGCCGCAGCAATGTCCGCATGCGCAGGCCCCAGCACAACAGCTATGCGTCGAGATCTATACCAAACGCGAGTGGCTTGCGAACAAGAGTGGGGTGCCGGATCAACTCAATGTCAACCAACTCACGATTGGGATTACGGTTCCTCCAACGGCGGTGGGTATGCTGGTGGCCACTATTGGGGCCCTGCTTACCGTGGGGCACGCTATGGCGACCAAGTCAGGTTTGGCAGTCGGGCTTTGTCGTCACGGGCCGTGGCTCGCGGAGGGTTCGGATCCAGTAGTGGCAGCCGAACCAGCGGTAGTTAATGGAACGCATCCAACTAACCCCACGCGTAAACTGGCAGCAACAATTCGATCAGATAGGTTTTCACTTTCACAGCCTGGGCGATGTCTACTGGGATGAATCGGTCTGTTACCGGTTTTCTGCCACTGAAATCGACACAATTGAAGAGGCCACCTGGAAGTTACATGAACTTTGTCTGAAAGCTGTGGATCACGTCATCACTACTGGCGCGTTTCAACAGTTCGCTTTGCCCGATTGGTTTATTGAATATCTGGTGGCTTCCTGGGAAGCCGATGAGCCTTCGCTTTATGGACGCTTTGATTTATCGTATGACGGAACCCAGCCTCCCAAGCTTCTTGAATACAACTCCGATACCCCCACTTCTCTTATTGAAGCCAGCATTGCTCAATGGAATTGGCAAAGGCAGGTTTTCCCTGAACAGGATCAGTTCAACCTGTTGCACGAAAAATTGATCGCCCGTTGGAAACAGATAAAGAAGCAACTGGATTCCCCAATACTCTATTTTGCTTGTGTTGCAGAAAATCCAGAAGATGCCGGCAACGTGGATTACTTGCGCGATACGGCCATGCAAGCTGGCATTGAGTGTCGTCATATTTACATTGAAGATATTGGTTGGTCAGCCAGTGAACTTTGTTTTGTGGATTTGGAGAACAACATTATTTCTGCACTTTTCAAGCTCTATCCATGGGAATGGATGGCGAATGAAAAGTTTGGACCACTGCTTCCTGCAGCGCGGATGGCATGCATTGAACCGGCCTGGAAAACGTTACTGAGTTCGAAAGCCATCTTGCCGATACTGTGGAAGCTGAACCCTGGCCACCCTAACCTGCTGCCTTGTTACACCGAGGGGGCTTCAATCCAACTACCATATGTCAAGAAGCCAATTTATTCGCGCGAAGGGGAAAACGTGGAGATTCACGATGGCGAAAACATAATTGTCCAGCCTGGCAGTTATGGTGCCGAAGGGTATGTTTATCAGGCCTATTCCCCTCTGCCAGATTTCCAGGGTAACTTTCCGGTGATTGGTTCCTGGATTGTAGGTGACGATGCAGCAGGTATGGGCATTCGCGAAAATCACCAACGCATCACCACCAATACCAGCCGCTTTGTACCGCATTATTTTAACTGAGAAAGAGGAAACAATCGATGGACATCCTTCAACAATCAATCGCTGGCCTACCTGCATTTGCCACTCATCTGGTTGCGGCCTTAGCGCTGCTGGCGCTGTTCCTGATCATTTATACAAGGATCACACCCTTTCCGGAATTTCAATTGATTCGCGATGGAAACACAGCCGCATCAATCAGCTTGTCTGGTTCCACACTCGGCTACGCTATACCGCTTTCCTATGCCTCGGCCCAAAGTATCAACTTACCCGATATGTTACTTTGGGGCGGCATTGCCTTAGTTAGTCAGTTGTTAGTCTACGGGGTGGTTCGAGTCTTTGTAATTCCCGACATCTCAAAGGACATCTCCGATGGAAAAATTGCCCAAGGCACGCTATTGGCCGCCTTGGCCATTGCTACGGGTTTAGTAAATGCCGGTTGCATGACCTACTGACAGCATCCGCAATTCATAGTTTTAGAGATTAGAAAAGGAAATCATAACGATGAGTATCGAAGAAGAACTTCATGAACATGCCTCCCATGCACAAAATCCTTTTGACAAAAGGGTAGCGGCAACCATGGCAGGACTTGCTGCGGCGCTGGCCATTGTCACGGTCATGGGCCACATGGCTACTACTGAAGAGATCGTTCATCAGCAGCGGGCATCGGACCAATGGTCATTTTTCCAGGCCAAATCAATTCGACGATACGAATCGGAAATTGCTCGTGACGTTTTGTCCACGGTGCAAGGAGCTGAAAAGGCGAAAGTATACGCCAAGAATGCCGAACGCTATGCCAAGGAAACAGAAGAGATTCAAAAGCAGGCCAAGGAACTTGAGGCAGAAAGTAAACACAAGGGCCAGGAAGCAATTCGTTTAGAATTCGGCGAGGTCTTTCTGGAAGTAGCCATAGTGCTGGCGTCTCTTGCAATTCTAACTAAACGCGAACCGTTCTGGTTTGCCGCACTGGCCAGTGGCGGACTCGGCTTGGCCATCGCCGCCAGTACTTATTTCATTCATTGAGAGATTCCGCCCTATCCACCGGGCATAGTGCCACTATTGGGCGATTGTTAGTGTATCGAGGCTAGTATCCAACTTGAACTAGCGGCGTCTTACTAGGCAGGTGACTGAGAATGCAACAAAATCAGCACCACCCTAGGAGACAAATCATCATGAACTCGAAAAACCTTTTTACTGTACTGAGCGTTGCCGCTGCGCTTACTGTATCCGCTGCAATCGCTCAAACCCCAGCCGCTGTGCCCACCACTCCGGCAACAACCACCAAGCCCACCACAAAAGTGGCCAAGACGAACAAACGCAATCACGGGAAGCACGTTAAGGCAACAGCTCCCGCCGCAACACCTGCCGCAGTGAGCGCTGTGCCAGTTGCTCCTAAGAAATAAGTACAGTCTTACAAACAACCAACGGCGCGGCATTAAAACCGCTCCGTTGGTTGTTCAAATTACCAGATGGCCTTGCGGTAGTTCTTCCCAATCAACCTGTCCCGTGTGATCAGCATTGCTTCCTGGTTTGATAGTGCCTGCGCCACAATGATGCGGTCAAAGGGATCG
Organism: Acidobacteriota bacterium; assembly: GCA_025352795.1. Taxonomy (GTDB): domain Bacteria; phylum Acidobacteriota; class Terriglobia; order Bryobacterales; family Bryobacteraceae; genus JANXSF01. The sequence goes on along the minus strand of JANXSF010000097.1, from coordinate 39,188 downwards.
CTTGTCCAATGCAGCTCTGACGCTTCTTTTGCCACTCTTGCAAATGGCAACTGGCAAAGCTGTATTCCAAAATCCAAATTCAGAATCGAATACAACTTCTTGGCTGATATCTTGATCTTTTGTCTACTATACAGATGGTCGAACTCAAGATACACCATTGGCGAAATCAATAAATCATTGGCTTCAATCTGCCGTTTCGCCTCTTTGCTGAACTCTTCCAAAGTGCCTGCTGCCAGGAAGACAGCGGCGTGCGTGTCCAGATAAGCTATGCTCACAGGCGCTTGTCACCTTTTCGCCGACCTGCTTCGGGCTCGTCTTGTATTTCAGATTCAACAATGGATTGTGGATCCACCATGAGAATGTCACGCTTCACCGCCCGCGACAACTTTGAGGCATTGGCCAATGACGCAATTTGCAGCAGTGACCCTTTATAGCTGACTTCCACGGTTTTACCCGCAACAACGCTATCCAAAGTTTGAAACAGTTCCTTGCGTAGTTGTGTTGCTGTGACCGCCATGTAAAAATTGTACATGTTTCAGCGTACACATGCAACGCCCATCCGTACGCTCTTAGTAACTTTGCTTGCGCGGCAACGTACGACCCCTCTTCCGCCAATCCTCACTAGTGATCCCGTTCAAATCCCAAACCGTTCGACCAGCCCTCAGGGTCAATTCACATTCCAGCTTTTGAGTACCGTCCATGCGATCATTCTCCACATCAGTGAACCCGAACTTACCCTGGTCCAAACGCAGCACAGCAATATCGGCATCCGCTCCAACACTCAAGTGGCCATGTTGTTCGCGATGAATTTCATTAGCCGGATTCCAGGTTGACTTGCGAATCACTTCATCCAACCCCATACCCATGTTCAGAAATTTGGACATCACGGTGAGCATCGATTTCATTCCTCCTGTCAGGCTGCCATTGTGCAAGTCCGTTGAAATGGAATCCGGTCCAAAACCCTGCTTCATACCGGGAACCGCCCATTGAAAAGCCAAGCTTCCGGCACCGTGGCCGACATCGAAAAGGATTCCACGTTTGCGTGCTGCCTTGTAGAAAGATTGCACCGTACCTTTATCATCAAGGAAAGGATCAAATGGCCGATACATGTGCGTATAAATGTCCCCCGGCCGCATTTTTTCCAGAAAAAGCTTGTCGATGGGGCGGCCTGGTACGATCAGCCCGAAGTCCACCATCACCGGGATATTGGCAATGGTGCCTGCCTCAATCGCCCGATCCACAGGAGTCCATTCCGGACCCGCGAAATGTGCCGTCTTAATGCCTACTACTATGTCTTTGTTTGCAATCGCCACAGCCGCAGTAGCTTTGGCCTCCATGCTACTTTGATCCTGCTCATTCGCTGGTCCGGCCATGCCGTTTGCTCCAATGTTTAACAGCGCGTAGATCCGTGCGCGTGAATGCTTGATGATGCGATCACGAAACTCTGGAAAGTTATTGCGTCCTGAACTGCCTGCATCCACCGCCGTTGTAACGCCGGTTTGGAACAGGTGATGATCGGGAATCAAGCTGGCCATACCACCGGCCAGTTCTCCGTTTGCAGTACCCGAAAAAACATGAACGTGGATATCTACAAGGCCCGGCGTGACGTAGAATCGCGAAACGTCCACCACCTTTTTCGCCTGATTTGCTGGGATATTAGCGGCAACAGCGGCGATTTTACCAGCGGTCACGGCAACGTCCATTCGGCCGTTGATGTTATTCTTGGCATCAATCACATGTCCGCCCTTCAACAATAAATCGTAACTTTGGGCGGACGCGGGCAAACTCAGAAGTAGGCAAAGCAGAACTTTATTCATATCGAGCTATAGTATGACAAAACGTTACACTAAGCAGATGGCCAATGGAGCTGAGCTTTTTGTGGATGCCTGCCAACAGTTGGGTATCGACCGCATTTTCACGTTGGTCGGCGATCACTTGAACGAAGTGCTTTCCGTGGCTGCGGCGCGCGGCTTGCAGATCATCGATTTCCGACATGAATCGGGTGTTACTCATGCCGCTGATTGCTGGGCTCGACTAACACGTAAACCCGCTTTATCCTTAGTGACGGGCGGACCAGGTCATACTAACTCACTTACTGGCATTGCCACAGCGCAACTATCGGGCAGCCCGCTAATTGCCGTCAGTGGTGCGCCTGCCATCAATATGAGGGAACGGATAGTGTTTCAGGATATAGATCAGGTGGGCATGGCACGACCAGTGTGTAAGTGGGCCGCTGAAGCAGCAAGTGTCGCCCAGATTCCCTTTTTACTCAGCCGAGCCTATCGTGAGTCATCCAGTGGCCGAATGGGAGCCACCCACCTCACCATACCCGTTGACCTGTTTACTGGCGAGGCGAAAACCGTCATTCCGCCATCTGAACCCCATACATCCAGCCCACCCGCGCCCAATCGCCACGATGTGAATCGGATGTTGCAGTTGCTGCGCCAGGCCAAGAGTCCGGTGGTGATTGCTGGCAGCGGTGTTTGGTGGAGCAATGCTGGCAAAGAACTGGAAAAGTTTCTATTGAAAACGAAGCTCCCCTATTACAATGTCACGCTGGCCAGGGGTGTTGTTAGTGACCTGTATCGCTACAACATGGGCTATGCCGATGGTGCATTGAACAAAGCCGTGCACACTATTTTTAAAGAAGCCGATGTAGTGCTGGTGCTTGGCAAACGCATTGATTACCGCCTTGCGATGGGTGGGCCACGGCTGTTTTCCCCACAGGCGAAATTCATTCAAGTAGACATTCATCCCCAGGAGTTGGGTCACAACCGCAACCTGGAAATGGGTGTGTGTGCCGACGTCAAAACTACGCTTTGCGCCATGTTGGATGAGTTGGAAAGTGAACCAGTCTGGAAGGTTCTTCCTTGGTTGAAGCACACAACTCAATTGCGCAATCAATGGAAAACGGAACTGCAAAGCATTGCCGAATCGAATGCGAAAAACAATCGCATTCATCCAGCCAGCTTCTTTGCAGCTCTGCAACAAGCTATGCCCGTAACACCGCTTTACTCCTGGGATGGCGGCGATTTCATCCATTGGGGTCGTGCCATGTACCCGGCGATTCACCCCGGCGGCTGGATGCGCATTGGCCCGTTGGGCACCATCGGATCAGCACTTCCCAACGCCATTGCCATGCAACTCCACCATCCAAAAAGGCCCATTGTGATGATTACTGGCGACGGTTCTTTGGGATTCTACATTGCTGAATTAGATACAGCCGTGCGGCATAATTTGCCGATCATCGTCATCGTAGGCAATGACGGCGGTTGGGGTCTAGAACGGGAGTTACAAGGCGAACTCAACGGAACCAACGTGGCCTGCGAATTACGCCAGACCCGTTACGACATTGTGATGAAAGGCTTTGGCGGAGATGGGGAAACCATTGACAGCCTGCATCAATTGGATGGGGCGGTGAAGCGCGCCTTCGCATCGCAAAAACCGTATTTGTTGAACGTCAATATTGAGGGAGCGCGCAGCCCATTTACCGATTGGCAAATCAAGCGCAAGAAGTAACCGCTCTAAGTATAGGCGGGCCTGTTTAAGCTGGATAACCAGGTTATTCCTCTTGTTGAGTTCTTCGTTTTACCAGTTTAACTTCAAAGCAAACTGCATCCGCCGCGCCGCGTTCGCTTGGGTTCGCACCAAACCAAAGTTGGCAATATCACTCATATTGGTATTGGGAGTTCCGAATATAGTCCGATTCAGCACATTAAACGCTTCAAAACGCATATCTGCAGTGACATGATTTGCCTCTGACATGGTAAATGTCTTGGCCAGGGAAACATCTTCATTGCGTAGCGGGAAGTTGCGCATTTTTGGATTGTTCTTCGTCATATTGCCCACCCGATCCCGCGGTTGAAATGGAAAGTAGCCTTGGCTTGTAATGGTGGCCACATCGCCATTGAAACTTGCTGTGGTGGCGGGTTTGAAGTAGCGGTCCACATACGGATCAAACTTATCCCCAGCGGTTGTGGCGCGCCAATTTTCATAGCTTGTAATGTAAGGACGATTGCCGATGATTGGAAACCCGTATGCTCCAGTAAACGCGATCGGCGTGCCGCTGGCATACCGTTGCACCGTGCCCAATCGCCAGCCGCCGACGGCTTGGCTTAAGAAGCCGCGCTTCAACCATTTTTGACCATGGCCAATGGGAAGGGTATACACATAATTGACTTTCAATTCATGAGTCCGGTCGCTTGCTGAAAGTGCTTTGTCCAACCTGCGATTGTATTGATCAATGGCTGCACCGCTGCCCCACATTGAGTCGGAATCAGTGAACATTTTGGAGAAGACGTAAGACCCGTCAATCATCAGGTCCCGCGCATAGCGACGAGTTATCTTCAGTAACAACGAATGATAACTGGAATGTCCGCTGTGATCGCCGCCACTCCCTGTGGCAATATTGTTGTATTGCGGAAAGGGGCGCAGAGAACGTAATAACGTGAAGTTGTCGGGGAACTCAGGGTAAGGTTTTGTGTAACCTCCCTGGGCCACAAGGTTATTTTTGTTGTCAAAGGTAGTGTTGAGTAAGTTACGACCAGCGTTAGTGAAGATGTTAGTGTTCGGTTGTAGAGAGTTGATGTTGATCTGATTATAGTTCAGTAAGTTGGCAATCAAATGAGTGCCGATGATGGCGCTGTAACCTGCTTCCACCAGAAACTTAGCCCTCATTTCGCGCTGCATAGTAAGTGACCAGGAAAGCATTTCAGGCAATCGATTGGCTTCCTGACCTTGCCACCAATCCACGTCGGCATTGTTGGAAAAGGTGGGGTCAATGAAGGGAGGTTTGGGCCAGGCAGGCACACCTTGATCCAGTTTGAAGACAGGTTGAATGCCTCCTGTCTGATCGGGAAACGTCAGGATTTGCGCGAAGCCCTGAAAGTGCGCAGAACCACCAATGGATTTTACTGGAGCATAGCTGATTCCTGCTGAACCACGGATAACAGTCTTGTTGGCGATGTTCCATGAAAAGCCCGTGCGCGGACCCAGACCCTTGTACCAGCCTGCAGGAATGGTTTCCCTGCCAATGCGCCCTGCTCCGGTGCCGCAAAAGACCAACGCTCCGGGACGCCCACTGGCACCCGGATTGGGCAGTGTCGGATCAAAATCAGCGCATTGTTGATTGTCGTTGATTGCCGGAAGGTTGAATTCATAACGCATTCCAAAGTTGAGAGTAAGGCGTGGCGTGACCCGCCAATCATCCTGAAAATACATGGCGTGATAGCGCCAGTGCATGCCCACGCGACGCGGCGTGTTGATGGTAGCCCCGCTGGATTCACCCAGTAGAAACGATGCAAACGCCAACCCGCCACCAACGTTCCGACTGCTTTGATTGGGTAACGCAGTGTTGGCCGTTGCAAAGCTGATGTTCCCAGCGCCTGCCTGCTGCCCCAGACCGACGTAGGGTGCCAGTTCATACAAATAGCCAAGCTTGAAAATGTGCTTGCCCTTTGTCCATGTTAGATCGTCATTGAAAGAGTAAGTGGGATTTTCTGACCCATTGAAGCCGTTGCCGCCCCACACCGGGAAATCGACAAGATTGATGATGGGCAGGTTCCGATCACATGCCGGAACATTAACCACGCAAATCTTATCTTTCCAGTTGCCACCTTCAGACAATGGAAAGTTGCTGTCATGAAAAATATTCACGCCAAAGTAGAAGCGGTTATGAAGACGCGGGCTAATGGTCGCATCCCAACTGCCACGGTAGACCGGCGAAGTATCTGTAGTTTGTTGGAATGGATTCAGCGGACCAGGGATTCCAGACGCGCCGGTTGGGCCGGGTATGGCCTGCCGTTTGGAGTAACCGAAATAGGCAGAAATTCGATTAGCGCTGTTCAGCACATGATCGAACTTGAGGCTCATCTTGTCGTTGGGATTTACAGAAGTTCCGGCTTGCCAATAATTTTCCAGCCAGTACTGCGGAGTACCTGGAACAACATCGGTACGCAAGCCGCTGGTCATAGGGCTGGATGCAATATCCACTAACTTCTTACTAAGTGAATCCATTCGAGCCAGGGGCATAGTGTTATTCGGGAAAGGATCTCGCACATAAGTATTGTTCGCCGTGTTGAAGCGCGTAGTAGCAGGATCATATACGTTGTACATAATGTAAGATCCATTGCTGATGGTTCGGCTGACGGCGTTGCGAAAATCACCCTTATAGAATTCCACCGGGGGAAGCGCAATGGCCGCAGTGCTGCCACCCACACGATTCCGAAATCCTTCGTAACTAAAAAAGAAGAATGTCTTGTTTTTGCCGTTGTAGATTTTTGGGATGATCAGCGGACCGCCCACCGTGGCGCCGAAATCGTGTTGGCGGTAAATGGGAACCGTGCTGTTGAAGAAGCCACGAGCATCAAAAGCGTTGTTACGGATAAAATCGAATGCCGTGCCGTGGTATTTGTTTGTGCCTGATTTTGATACGAAGGTGACCATGCCACCACCAGCCCGGCCAAACTCGGCTTTGAAGCCATTTGTCTCCACGGCGAATTGAGTAATGGCATCCAGCGAGGGCGCGTTGACTGCCGCCCAAACAGTGGAACCAGCACGATTCGTGTTTGCCGAAGCGCCATCCAGCATGACTCCAAACGACCCCGCCTGTCCCCCACCAATACGAAAATCCTGATCGCCCCCTTGCACTTGTGCAGTGATAGCCGCCAGGTCAAAGGGGCTGCGCATATTGCCGCTGACAACCGTGGGAAGCCCTTCAATCATGGCGTCCGACATAGTGTTCTGAATTTTTGCATCATCGGTTTGCAGTTGTGAGCTTTCGGCAGTGACGTTGATCGATTGCTGCACCGCACCCACTTCAAGCTTGGCATCGACACGGAAAGTAGTGCCCCCTTCCAGACGAATGTTCGTCCGGTTGTATACCTTAAAACCAGGATGTTCTAAAGAGACTTTGTAGCGCCCGACAAGGAGTGAGGAAAAATTGAAGTCCCCTGCTTCGTTGGCTGTGGTCTTGAGAATAGTGTTCGTATCAAGGTTGATTATGGTAACAGCAGCGGCAATAATGGGAGCCCCTTTTTCATCAGTCACTGTGCCAGTGATTGTGCCACGATCCCCTTGTGCCATGAGTAGTGCAGAGCACAGAATACAAAGCAGAATAGAACTTTTCAATTTCATTTGAGTCGGCCTTTGGAGGAAGCGTTGTTACACAATCTTAATTGGTTGAGTGCGCTCGATTCTATCCGAACGGTGTTCCAAACACAATGGCTCAAACCTGATATCGGACAGTTTCAAGTGTTGGAGCGAAGCTCATCAGGCCTTTGAAAAACCGCTTCCTTGCGGCCTTTCAACCACAGGCTATCCCAACAACGTTTGGAGATCCTACAGGGATGCGAACAACCTGCTCAACCTGCATGAAAGATATACTCATATGGAATGACAAGCTGGCAATCTGAATCCGTATCCAAAGCACTAGACACTTTTAAAATCGAACTCCCTTCCTGGGGTTTCGCCAATACAGGGACGCGCTTTGGCAAGTTTATCCAAGCCGCTGCGGCGACCACCCTTGAAGAAAAGTTTAGCGATGCGGGCATGGTCCACCAACTTACAGGTGCCTGCCCGACTGTTGCGCTGCATGTGCTTTGGGACCTGCCAGAGGGCATTGCAAGCGTGCCTCAAGTGCAGAAGCTGGCCACCCAGTATGGCGTGCGCGCCGGGTCAATCAACCCCAATGTGTTTCAGGATCAGATTTATAAACACGGATCGTTGGGCAACCCGCAGCCCGAAATTCGGCAGGCTGCGCTAAACCATATTCTGGACAGTGTGGAAATTGGCAAGGGTCTTGCCAGTCGCGATGTTTCGCTGTGGTTTGCCGACGGATCCAACTACCCCGGTACACATAATATTCGTCATCGTCGTCAATGGTTCGCCGAAGGGTTGGCAGCAGCCCATGCAAAGTTGGGTGCCAATCAAAGATTACTGGTGGAATACAAGCCCTTTGAACCAGCTTTTTATCATACGGACATTGCCGATTGGGGAATGGCTTACTTGCTGTCGAAATCGTCGGGTCCACGGGCCAAGGTGTTAGTGGACACCGGCCATCATTATCAGGCGCAGAATATTGAACAGATTGTGGCCTGGCTTCTGCAAGACGGCATGCTGGGTGGATTCCACTTCAATGACCGACGCTATGCCGATGATGACCTGACGTTGGGTTCCATTGACCCTTATCAAATTTTCCGAATTTTCCATGAAATCCGATTGTATGAATGGGAGACAGGGCAGCCCGCCGATATCGCCTACATGATTGACCAGAGCCACAATTTGAAAGGCAAGATTGAGGCCATGATCCAGACAGTTTCCACCGCGCAGGAACTTTTTGCCAAAGCGGCACTGGTTGATTTAGAGTTGCTGAGCCAGCATCAGAAGACGTCGGATTTGGTTTCAGCGGAGAACTGTTTGAAAGATGCATTTTCAACAGATGTGCGTCCGGCGATTCGCAGTTGGGCAACGGGCAGGGGCCTACCAGCAGACCCACTGGGGGCATTCCGAGCCAGTGGATATCTGGAGAAGATCACTGCCGAACGAGCAGAAAAGAATAGCCGCAGCGGATCAAGCTACGCCTAATCGCAAATTTTAAATTACTTAACAAACCAATCGTAATGCCACGGGTTACTATTAAACGTGATCAAAACAATATGAAGCGAAACTTATTGATATTCGTTGCAGCCGCAGTTGCTGGTTGCGCGCAAGGTCCTCCACGGGACTTTATCCGAATGCATCCTATACTTTCCGCCCTGGATGCAGATCAGGACGGCGTGATTTCAGCAAAGGAATTGGCTAACGCAGCCAAAGTATTAGCCAAGTTGGATAAGGATGGCGATGGCCAATTGAGTCGCGAAGAAACGCGCATAAACTTTGGACCTGGCGGGCCTGGTGGTGGTCGAGGGCCAGGAGGTCCACAAGCAGGGAACTCCGATGAAATGGTGAAGACGCTGTTGGTCTTTGACAAAAACGGTGACGGCAAACTTTCCAAAGATGAATTGCCGGAACGGATGCAAGCTATGTTTGACCGCGCTGATGGAAGCCATGACGGCTTTTTGACCAGGGACGAACTCATCAAAGTCGCGGCTCAACGAAGTACGCAGGGCGGGGGTGAAGATCGGGGCGACGGACCGCGTCAAGGTCAAGGAGGCATGCGACCGCCGGATGCGATTTTTGCCGCGCTGGATACCGATGGCAACGGCATGATTTCCGCAGATGAGATAAAAAAGGCCCCGGCATCTTTAGCTAAATTGGATAAGAATGGCGATGGCAAACTGACTGAAGACGAAGTGCGTCCGGCATTTGGTCCTGGCGGCGGGCAAGGTCGCGGCGGTCCACGCGGGAACCCTGACCGGAATTAAATGAAGATTCTATTCATTGCAGCCATCGGCCTTTGCGCCGCTACCCTCGCTGTTTCTACGGAAAAAGCGAACCAGGAAAGAACGTATGTCTTTCATCATGAGAATGTGTTGGGAACCTTACTGGAACTGAAATTCATGGCCAGTACTTTGGAACAAGCGGAACAAGCCGAACAAGCCGCGCTCCGTCAAATTGATTCCGATGCCAGCATACTAAGCACTTACAATCCGAACAGCGAAGTGAGTCAATGGTTACGAACTTCCGGCGTAGCTGTTCCTGTTTCGGCGGAGTTGTTTGAGGTATTGAATTTGTTTGACCAGTGGCGTGACCGCACAGGGGGCGCTTTGGATGCAGCAGCGGAAGCTGTAGTGCAAGTTTGGAAGAAGGCGGCAGTGGCGCAGCGCATGCCCACATCAGTTGAACTTGCTGCGGCAGTGGCAATGGTGAAACAGACGCATTGGAAGCTGGATGCGGTGGCCCGGACTGCCACACATTTGAGTAACTCACCCATTCGGTTAAACTCGTTTGCCAAGAGTTACATTGTAAGTCACGCGAATGATAGTGCCATGGCTAGCGATGGCATTACTGCCGCAGTGGTGAACATTGGTGGCGATTTGGTGGTGCGGGGTCGATGGACGGAAACCGTGGATGTTGCTGATCCTCGCTCCGATACGGAAACGTCGGTGCCAGCGTCGCGAATCGTTGTATCAGGCATGGCAGTGGCTACCAGTGGAAGTTATCGGCGAGGAGTTGAGATCAACGGACAGCATTACTCTCACATTGTTGACCCCCGCTCTGGACAAAGTAATGGTCAATCAGTTGACCATGTGATCAGCGCCACTGTTGTAGCAGAAAATGCTGTGGATGCTGGCGCGTTGGCCACAACGTTTTCTGTGTTGAAGCCAGAGGAAAGCCAACGGTTGGCCGCATCATTGAAAGGTGTGGAATATATGCTGATCGCACAAAATGGGCAGCGAACTCAAAGCAGCGGTTGGAAGGCATTAGAACGTCCGCTAATGGTACAGGCAACGCAAGCTGCGTCAACAACGATGTCAACAACGACGGGTGCGTGGCCCACAGGATTTGAGCTGGTGGTGAATTTGGAATTGGCGACGATTGAAGGCCAACGCACTCGTCGTCCCTACGTGGCCATTTGGATTGAAGATAAAGATAAGTTCCCGGTGAAGACCATGGCCTTGTGGGTGCAAAAGCCGCGCTGGATTGCTGATTTAAAGGCTTGGTACCACGACGACCATTTGCGCAACATGGCTGAAGGAAACGACCTTACTGCATCGTTCACATCGGCTACTCGTACGCCTGGAAAATATAGTTTGAAGTGGGATGGCAAAGACAACGCCGGTAAGTTGGTGAAAGCCGGTAAGTACACGGTGTGCCTGGAAGTTGCGCGGGAACACGGCACTTATCAGGTGATTCGTCAGGAAATGGATTTCAGCGGCACTGCCCGGCAAGTGCCATTAAATGGAAATGTTGAGGTGGCCTCTGCTTCGCTTGAATACCGAAGAATCAGTCATTAAAGAAACGACAGTGGCCAGCCGAACTTCGCATCGCAGTCATGTGATGAAGCGGCAGTTCATGGCCGTTTCCCGTTGGCTGCACATTTATCTATCCATGGCAAGCTTTGCCATTTTGTTCTTCTTCGCCGTTACTGGTTTGACGTTGAATCACACGGAGTGGTTCGCTGAACACCAGAGCACCGTGCAAGGCAAAGGGCATTTAGAGGCCTCCTGGTTGAAGACGGGCGATGGCAAAGACTTGGCGAAATTAGAAATTGTGGAGTATTTGCGACGCACTCATAACATCAAGGGTGCAATGAGCGATTTTCGCGTGGAAGATGCGCAAGCAACGGTGTCATTCAAAGGACCAGGTTATTCAGCCGATTTTATTGCTGATCGTCAAACAGGTAACTACGAACTGACAGAAACGCGCATGGGCTTTTTCGCAGTGATCAATGATCTGCACAAAGGTCGCGATTCCGGTAAAGCGTGGAGTTGGATGATCGACATTTCAGCCGTGCTGATGACACTGGTATCCCTATCGGGCATGGTGTTGATCTTCTTTTTGGCCAAGCGGCGATTTTCAGGATTACTGATAGCCGCCGCCGGTGCCGTTCTTTGCTGCGTTTTCTATTTGGTTTTTGTACCGTAGAAAAGCCAACTACTTTAAGGCTCCACGCTTTCCAAATACGTGTACCCATGCATCCCCTCTTCATAAAATCGCAGATGCCGACCAGCCTCTTCATACCCCAACTTCCCTTCCCGCACGGCGATCTCTAAATCCTTCCGGTACGCCTCAACCAAATGCTTCCAATCGAACTGGACGTACTCCAGAACCTCGCGCACAGTGTCCCCTTGAATCACGTGATCCAGTTGAATTTCACCCGATTCCGTTAGGTTCACATGCACCGCATTTGTATCGCCCAAAAGATTGTGTAAGTCGCCGAGTATCTCCTGATAAGCGCCCACCAGGAATGCCCCCAGGAAATAATCTTGTCCAGTGAATTGATGCAACTCAAGCGTATGCTTCACGTCGCGACGGTCAATGAAGCGATCAATTTTCCCATCGGAATCGCAGGAAATATCCCCTAAAACAGCGTGCCTAGTGGGTTTTTCATCCAGCCGATGAATCGGCATCACCGGAAATAACTGCTTGATGGCCCAGCTATCGGGCATGCTTTGGAACAGCGAAAAATTACAGAAAAACGTATCGGAAAGTAGACTCTCTAAGCCTTCCAACTCTTCCGGAAAGAAAGCCAACGTCTTGCCGATTTGCAGAATTCGACGCGAAATATTCCAATACAAATTCTCTGCTAAGCTGCGTTGTTCCAGCGATAGAAAGCCCAAGCTGAACATGTTTAACGCTGAATCCAAGGACTGTTGGGAATCGTGATGGCTTTCCAGTAAATTCTTGGCCGTCAGGGATTTGTAAGTATGCACCATGTCAATCAATGGCTGCTCAAAATCTTCCCGAATCTCCGTTGGCACATCGTGATCCCCAAATCCAGTTACTCCAAGAACATTGAACAGCAGGCAACTGTGATACGCCACAACGGCCCGGCCACTTTCGCTGATGATGGTCGGATGGGGCACTTCGGCGTCGTCACAAACATTTTGAATGTGATACACCACATCGTTTGCATACTCTTCCAAAGAATAGTTCACACTCGATTCAAAATCAGTTTGCGAGCCGTCGTAGTCAATGCCCAACCCGCCGCCAACATCCAGATACTTCAACCCGGCACCGCTTTTCTTCATCTCCGCATACACCCGAGCCGCTTCAATTACTGCTTGCTTGATTTGACGGATATTGGTGATTTGACTGCCTAAATGGAAATGCAGAAGCTCCAGGCAATCGCCCATGCCTTCAGCCTTTAACCGATCCAACGCCTTCAGCGCTTCACTCACCGTTAAACCGAACTTGGAACGATAGCCACCCGATGATTTCCAGCGACCGGACCCACGGGCTGCCAATTTCACACGAATCCCAATGGAGGGACGAACCCCCAACTTGGCCGCATGCTTGATGATCAATTCCAACTCAGTGAACTTTTCTACAACGGGCGTGATGCGGCGCCCAATCTTGCAACCTATCATGGCCAGTTCAATATATTCTTCGTCCTTGAAGCCATTGCAGATAATGGGCGTTTTATTATCGGCCAAGCCCAACACCACCAGCAATTCCGGCTTGGAACCCGCTTCCAGACCGAACCCGTAAGGACGACCGTATTCGAAAACCTCTTCCACAACCTGGCGTTGCTGGTTCACCTTGATGGGAAACACACAGCAATATTCGCCCTTATAGCCGTTTTCGTTGATAGCGGATTTAAACGCCTGGTTCAACTCCCCAATCCGATGCTTCAGAATTTCTCCGAAGCGCACCAGAATGGGAAGGTTGATGCCGCGCAGCACCAATGTATCCACCAGCTTTTTCAGGTCGATGGACCTGGCTACTTCTTTGCCTGGGTGCACCCATAAGTGACCATTGGCTCCAACGCTGAAGTAACCCTTACCCCAGGCATTCACATCATACATTTCCGACGCATCGGTTACTGTCCATCGTTCAGTGGGGTCCAAGTTCGTCGGTTCGGTCACTTTTACAGTACTCAATTCCTAGTTCACCTCTCGCTTTGGCAAAGTCAAAATTTTAGCCGGAAACTTCAGTGTGCTTCGAAATCCTCTGCGGGGCAACTATAATTTTGTTACAGCATGACTATCCATCTGGAAAACAAGATCGCACTGGTTACCGGTGCAAGCAAAGGCATAGGTAAAGGCATCGCACTGGAACTGGCGCGCCTTGGTTGTGACGTGATTGTAAACTACAATTCCGATCAGGCCGGTGCCGAATCCACTGTTCTTGACATTCGTAATTTGGGTCGACGAGCCTTCGCCGTGCAGGCCGATGTGGGCAAGATTGAGGCCATCGATCACCTGTTTGCTGAATGTTTTGGCCATTTTCCTAAGTTGGACATCCTGGTGAACAACGCCGGGTCGCAAACCTGGAAAGCTTTGCTCGATCTCAATGAGCAGGAATGGGATCGGGTAATCGACACAAACTTGAAAGGCTGCTTTCTGGCAACCCAGCGCGCCGCTGCGAGCATGAAGGAGCATGGCGGGGGTGCAATCATTAATATCGGTTCAGGTTGCAATAAATTAGCGTTTCCCATGCTCAGCAGCTATACGGCAAGCAAAGGCGGCATAGAACAATTTACAAAGGTGGCTGCGGTGGAGTTGGGTCCACTTGGAATTCGGGTGAATTGTGTGGCACCAGGAGCAGTGGAAATTGAACGAACCAAGCTTGAGGCGGGCGATTACGCCGCTACCTGGGCCAAAGCCACTCCATTGGGTCGCGTGGGGCAACCTGTGGATGTAGCGCGGACAGTTGCCTTTCTGGCCAGCGATTATTCCAGTTTTATTACTGGGCAGACAATTTATGTGGATGGTGGTTTGTTCGCCAAACCGCACTGGCCTTACGAATATTAGATTCGGTGGGTCCGGCATACAATTGAAAACACTCCCCGTACCCCCCAGTGCAGAGAACGCCCTCAACGTATACCGGCCCCACCCAACCTACTTCAATCGAGCTCGCAAGATAATGCTTTATCGCAACCAAATGGGGTCGTTTGTTGACCAGTCCCGGCGCACAACAAGAAGCCATCCCCCGAACCCCCCAGCGCAGGGAACAGCTTCCATTGCACACCGGAACCGGCCCATCCTGATCCGCAACGAAGAGACAGCTTCCGTCAGTCTGAATCAAGGAATCTCGTAAAATTCTGGCTGGTCCTGGTATGTAGTCGCAAAACACTCCCCGTACCCCCCAGCGCAGGGAACGCTCTGCTGCCCATACCAGAACCTCTTGCCCTGACCAACGGCGGAGATAGTGCTTCCGCTCAGACTCAATCAGGGAATCCTGTTATCAAAGTTTGATTCAGGCCGGTCCTGGCAGACACAAAAAACATTCCCCTTACCAGTGCAAGGAACACTTCCCAATCCCTACCAGAACCCGCCTACCCCCTGCCAGCCGCAGAGACACACTCCCGCCCATCAGGGAAACTCGTAAAACTGTTATTTTCAGGGCCGACCCCGGCGTTACCTGTTAAGCCTCCCCGAACCCCCCAGCGCAGGGAGACCCTCCGAAAGCAAACCAGAACCGGCCCGTCCAACCTTAACCTGCCAGCGAACACACCTCTCCTTACCCAAACAGCAGCGCGGTGGAAGTGATCACGACTTGATCAAGGATTCATTGGCATTGGAGGCGTCATGCCTCTGCCATTCGGACCACCGTCAATTGCGAAGCAGGTGGCCAGTCGCGGATGTCAGACGGTGGTAATTGAACTTGTATAATGACGGCAAATATGAGTCCCAAGGCAGTTCCAACTGGTAGGCACACCTCGAGCACACCGGAATTTACTGAAAAGAGACTCAATTTTATTCGCCTTATTTTTTGTGAGTTTGTGTTCTGCACACTCTCACTTGGTTACGCAGTTGTATATTGCAACTTGCGTGCCAAACCCCGGCAAGGGCTTACTTCGGTGGGTGTCAATATTGAACAAACCTTCACATTGTTCTGGCTGGACGCCGCTGTAAGCCTAATCGTTTCAACGCACTTTCACCTTCAGGAGAATTCAGTTCCCAGTATTTCATCCGTTCCGATTTCACCAGGCGGGCTTTTGTATCCAGCGAAGTTTCCCATAAAATTACCCGATGTGGATGAGATTTTTCTACCAGGAATGTCTTTTTTACCTTACCTGCGAGTTCCGCCTCAAATCGTTCAACCTCGAAAGTTCCTAGCGGAACGGTGACTTTCTCAGTTACCTCTGAACGGGTCAAAGTAGCCTTGGTCCAATACCCCGGACCTTGCGCTTGACGGGCAGTTTCCAGGGCAGAGAACATATCAACCGTCTTTGATTCCCCTGGTTTCAATACTGGACGGGCCATTCCCCGGGCCCAAAGCAACAATCCGTCCTCGGCCACACCATCTTCAATTGGATCTACAGTCTTTTCCTGGTCAGCTTCGCCGTCGAAGTAAGAATGGCTGGTGACACGAACTCCCGGACCATCAAATAAAGCCTGCTTATAAATGTGGCCACACCATTCCTGACTGGAAAAACTCACTTTAATGGGGGATCCGCCCAGAATGCCCCCAGCCGTCTGCGTATTCACGAATGTGGAGAGCATCAGGTTGTAATCGTAAACCCCTGTTTGGAAATCTTCCACCAAGTTCAGCTTCATCACCGGGATTTCGTCTTGCTTAGGGTGTTTTCCTGGATCGGCCTTTACTCGTAGGATGTTGGAAAAGGTCTCTGTAACAAAGATGGCCACGGCGGTACCGGTGCGCCCTGCGCCATATTTGGAACGCTGCAGATCATAACTGGACAGTTCGGCTTGGCCATCAGCCCAGGTTTTCCAGAAAGCTTCGTCGAACTTCGGTGAATCCGGGGCGCGTAGTTTGCCTTTGAATTCACTACGCTTTTCGGGGGTACAAGCACTCAATAGCAACAGGCATGTCAGGAAGACTGGTTTCATGGTAAGTTCCTTATTTTCCATAGTATCTGGCGCAGCATACCAGCAAGGTAAAGGGCATCGGCACTGGTTAAACCCATTCGACGAACCACTTGCCGCAACTTAAGGATGCTGGATTCGGTGGTCGGTTCATGAAACAATCCACTTTCCATAGATGCTTCGGCCATCAGCGTTCCCACACGATCCACTTCCGCCGCCAGAGCTGGCTTCTTCGGATCCTTGGCAATGCTGGGTGCCGTATCCAGGCGGATGATCTCATAAAGAGTCACCGCCACCGCTTGGCCCAGGTTGATGGACCTATGTTCCACACGCGAAGGAATGCCCATCGTAATGTGGCAATGGCTTAAGTCGTCATTAGATAGCCCGAATTTCTCAGAACCGAATAGGATGGCAACCGGACCATTGTGCGGATGAATGGTTTCCGCCACCACCCGTTCCAGCCGCTCATGGGGAATGGCTAGTTCGCGACGGGACCCCGATGTGGTGCCAGCAACCAGGCTGCAATCGGCAACAGCATCGGCGACCGTGGCAAATTCCTTTGCTGCGGTAAGGATCGCCTCGGCACCCACCGCCGATTTGGCTTCTTCCAGGGCAACTCGATAAGGATTCACCAAGCGAAGTTCGGGAAATCCGAAGTTAGATAGAGCCCGGGCTGCAGCGCCTATATTCAAAGGGTTGCGAGGTTCAACTAGGACCACTCGGATATCAGGATGGGTGCTCACTTATAGTTGTAGTACTACTAATGAAGTATTTTGATTCACTATTTCCGTGTTTGTAGTTTTAGAAGTATCTACATATGTAGAAAACTGCCAGCCCCTACCAACGGCGAAAGAAGTGAACTGCATCCCATTATACTGAACCCGCACCAAATTACCGGAGTTCGATTGTCATCTTGGATCCTGGTTCCAGGCGGATGTAGGAAATATTGTCTGGACCGTAGCTTTCGCAGGAATTTTTGGCGCACAATCCGGTTACCGGAATTGTCGCAGCGCGCTCTGCTTCCAACTGAACCCCGACGCCGGGAATCCAAACTGCTTTTGCGTTGGCGGAAACAAATGCCTGGCGCTGTTCCAGCATGGCTCCAATTGCCGATTGCGTCAGGCTAATTACCGGCAGATTGCTGATCCCCTCCCATTTGCGCAGTGTGGCATCCAACAGGTCAGATAACAACGAATGATCAGCGAAATAGCGGTATAGATTAGATTGATGGAACATCAGTGGCGACATATCTCCACGAAACAGGTAGCCTGCCAGTAGGTCACTTTCGCGACTGACGATTTGATCGTAGGTCTGGTTGGTCGCGAAAAACGCTCGGCCCCCGGAACCTCCCACTCGCAATAAGCCAACAGGCCCGTAGATGAAATTAAATTCGTCCACTTCCGAACCATCCCTGGATGAATCCACTTGGGAGGCCTGGAAAAATACATTGGTTGGTCGTCGAGGGACCAACAACACCGATGGTTCCGATATGGAAACAATGGGCGTATTCGGAAAAGCAGCAGTTCCTTCAGGGCGGGAACCGTCGGCAACCAGGTAACGGATGCCAGATTTCGCCGCTGCTTTCAACCAATCGGGATTGTTCAAACCGGTGATCATGGGTGTTACCAAAGAAGTGGCATCGGCTGGTAAACCCCAGCGATTAGCGAAGGCGATGTTATCGGCAATTTCAGCGACCGATTCTTCGACATTGGCTGGGCGGCATCCATCGGTTATTGGAGCGAAACAATCCAGACTGCGGTGGTCGTAAGTATGATTGATCCAGTAAAAATTAGCGACATTGGCCAGCGCTTTGTCGCGAAGTTCGTCGTCCTGAGCCCTGGCCCCATATCCATTGAACACCAGCGACGCACGGATTGCCGAAAATTGGTCCTTATCGCGCCAACTTGTTTGCCAACGAACAAACCCTTCCAAGTCCGACCCGCTGATGCGCACGACAGAACAGGCCGTCCCCAGAGGATTTCTGGGGTCGAACGCTTCACTTCCAGGGCGGCACAACTCCTGATTTCCATTAAAAAGAATGGACGGGAGAAAGACATCGTCTACCTGCGGCGCTAAGAACGCTTTCCGAAATCCCAGAAACAACCCGCGAGTAACCCATCGCACAATTCCATAAGTAAGTGCTTGCGAATGGAGTAAGTTTGAATTGTTGTCCATGGTCAAAGCAAGATATTCGCGGCCATCGGCCTTCTTACTCACAGCACCGATCACTCCACCTTCAGCCACTAGCAGAGGAACGGTTTCCTCTCCGAGAATTGGTGTGGCATTGCTTAGATAGACAAAGGCATTGCTGATAGAAATGACTGCACTGGGTCGAAGGTAAGAAAAGATTTCGCTGCCTGCGCTGGTCAGCTTCGCCTGCATCGGAGCATCGGATGTTGTGGCCCGGCTGGTGGTGTAAGTCAGACCGAAACGTGGTTCAGGAAAAGTATAGTAACTGGCGATGCGCACTCGATAGTCGCGGGAGTAAGTCTCAATGGTGGCCCAGTTATCGGCAGAAAGGGCGCTGTGGCAAGTTGGATCGCAAATCCCCAGATTGCCACTCGTCAAAATCACGCCATTGTAAAATCCACGCAAGCCATCGTTCAGTGTGGGCAAAGGCTCGCGCAGTGCGGGACGAACCACGTCGTAAGGAGTGCCCTGATAATCCAGAAAGCTGCGCAGGGCGGCTAAACCTGGTTCTGTACCGTCAGCGGATAGAATCAGAATTCGTAATTCCAAAGGCTTGGGGACGCTCGCAACGGTAGCGGAAGGCAGCGTGCTTAGTAGCCTGAAGTTAGCCAACGGCTGAGACGTTTGTTGAGCTGTTACAGGCGGAACAAAACCTTGTTCGCGACCTTGCGCAGAAGAGAGTTGACTTACTGAGAACAAATTTAACAGAGCAAAAACGAGTATACGCATTGAGAAATTTTCCGATCAGGCTAAGACGGCATTGCTACTTGGCTAAAATCCTTTTAGGTTCCCAATACTTTAGTCACAACTTCTGCAGCTTCGTCCTGAATGCCACACAAAACCATCAAAGTAAAAATGCTCACTTTGCTTTCATAGGCAGCTTCCACGGAATTACGTTCCCCGGCCAAAGTCCCTTCAGCCGCAAGCAAACCTGCCAGGCTGCCATCCAAACCATTCTGAGCGCGGATGGAAAGTACCTGTTTACGACGTTCGGCCAGTTCCATTCTCTTAGTATTGATCTTTAATTTCTCACCGCTGGCAGCAGCCATGGATCGCACTGTTTGCAGTTCCTTGCGCAGATCCTGTTCCATGTTGGTCAGTTCCATTTCCAGCAACTTCAAGCGGGCAGCGATTACTTCCTTTTCAATCTGCTTTTCGCCATTGTCCTTCAATGTGATGGAAAAACTTAGATCACTGCGACCCAACGAATTTCCTTTCTTATCCTGCGCCAACTGCTTGCGCAGCGCGTCAATGCGAGTACGAATCAAACCCGGTTCTTTGCGATACACCATGGCCGATTGCAACAGTTGATCCACTTCCGGCAACTTGTTTGAAGTAACTTGATGAGCAAGCACCACTTCCTGAGCCACCAGATTGTTACCGTCTTTAAAGCCGACCAAAAATGCCAGGTTGCCAGCAGCAATTTCCCTTTGCGTTTCCGCTTCCAGGGCGTATTGTTCCAGTTCCAGAACTTCCTGTTCTATGGTCATTTTGTCGAGCAACGTTACTTTCGACTTTTTCAACAACGATTCTACTTCGCCCAGCTTTCCTTTGCGCGATTCCACCATGTTTCTGGCAGAAGTAGCGATTTGTTGCTTTGCGAGAAGGTCAAAGTAATCGCGGGCAGCGCTGATTTCTGTCCGCACTTTTAAATATTCAGCATTCAGTTCCGCAGCCACTACATCCAACTGCGCAGTTTTCAAAGCTAACGGAGAAGGCGCCCCACGGCGGCCAGTCAAAAGACTGCCGCCGAGGTTTGCCGCAAGCAGGATTGGGTTAGAGAAGGCGAACACTCCCAAGCCGGGACGCAATTCCAGTTTCCATTTATTCTGGGATTCCAACAGCCGAAGCTGGTTTTGCGCCACCTCAACCCGGGCATCTTCGGCAGAAGCTTTCGCCACTGCCGAATGAAGCACCTGGTTAAGAGTTACAGTTTGGCCAAACGACGTTCCAATTAAGCTGACTGCCAGTATGGGAAGTGTTGAACAAGCTTTCATCATGAGTGTGTTCTCCGTTCTCTATTTATTAGTTAAAACAAAGGCACGTTGACGGTGCCGCCAGCAGTGACGTGGATTTTGGAAATGGTCTGGTTGCCGTAGTAATCACAGGTTCCAGAGCAAATTCCAGTTACTGGGGTGTTCGCTACGCCAGCGCCCTTAATGGTGATTCCAATTCCAGGGTTGTAAGTAGCCGAAACACCGGCACCGTTGAACTGCATGCGATCTTCCAATCTCTTACCAATCTCGGTTTGAGAAAGGCTGAGTACTGGCATGGTGCTGATTTTGGAAAACTTGTTAAAAGCCGCATCCAGAACATCGGTGATCAAAGTCTTGCTGCCGCTGTAACGGATCAGGTTGGATTGGTGATACATGGTTGGGTAAATTTCTGCCCGCAGCATGTAGGAAAGCAGTGCATCACTTTCGTGATCAATGATCTGCGCATAGCTCTGGTCTGTTGTGAAAAACGGTAAAGTTGTGCCGGTGATTCGTAATATACCGTTGGGTCCAAAAAAGCTGTTGTATTCATCGGGCAAGGAACCGGTTGCGCCAGTGAATCCACTGGTGGCGTTGTAGAAGATATTGGTTGCACGACGAGGAATGTAAAGAATGGAATTCACATAGGGGCTGCGCACGCCAGTGTTGGGCTTGGTTGGCTTCCAATCCGGGCGGGAAAGATCGCTAACCAGATACTTCACACCCAAATCAGCCGCAGCTTGCAGGAAGTTGACATTTCTAAGACCCGATATTGCCGGGGTAACCATGCTTGCACGGTCAATAGGCAGACCCAATGCCGTAACGGCAGTCAGGTTATCAGCGATTTCCGAATCCGATTCATCATAGGTTGCCGGAGTGCAGACGCCACTGTTAGGAACTGGATTGTAGCAATCCAAATGTTCGTGATCGTAGGTGTGGCTGAGCCAGAAGAAGTTGTTGCGAAGAGCCTTCGATTGGTCGTCCAGCAGATCGGAAGCAGGTGCGCCACCGTCGGTAGTCAAGCCGTAAGCGTTGTAGGCCAGGGCCAGTTTGAAATTCTTGTACTGTGTTTTCTGCTGCCAACTGCGCTGCCAGTTGTCGATGTTGGAAAGGTCTGTACCAATCATCCGTTTGATGGGGCAGCTTGCGGCCGGGTCAAAGGTAGGATCAAGCGAAAACGAAGAAGGTTTGCAAGCGGCAGGGGCGGTGGCAAATAAATCGTTGGCAAGGAAGAAATCGTCAGTTTGCGGATTCATGTAAATGCGACGTTCGCCTACGAAGATCCCTTTGGTTACCCAGTTGAACACGCCGTAGTTCAGCGCCATGGAGTGGGTCAGGCTGGAACTATGATCCATGGTCAATGCCAGGTATTCGCGTCCATCAGCCTTTTTATGAGTTGCACCAACGGTCAGGTTGTTGGCCATCAGAATCGGGGTGGTTGTTTCCCCCGCCGCCGGTGTTGCATTGGCGTAGTACATGTAAGCATATTGAACGGCCAGCGTGTTGCTGCGATTCAAATCAGCAAAAACAGTGGATGCGGCCGGGGTGAAGCTAACCAGACCAGGGGCGCTGGGTGTGGTGGATACGGCTGATACCATGGTTAACCCGTAACGTGGCTCGGGAAAAGTATACATGCTGGCTAGGCGGACGCCGTAGGTCTTCATATAAGTTTCCAAAGTGGTCCAGTTTGCGGCGGTCAAGGCGCTGCCCCAGCTTGTTCCATTGAACAGGGCCAGGTTCCCAGTGCTCAGTACGATGCCTTGATAAAAGCCTTTGTTCGCATCGTTCAAAATCGGTAGGGTCTGTGTCTTCAGAATTACAGCGTCATAAGGGATGGCCAGGTAATCCAGAAAGAATTTGATGGCTTCAAAGCTGGGCTCGGTGCCGTCGGCTGCCAGAACCAGCAGCTTCATGTCAACCGGCTTCAAGTAAAGATGAGCCATGCTCACGGGCGCAACTGCCGGGGTAATTGTGATGGTTCCCGGTGCCGCCATCGCTTGCAATCGGCTAAGAAAAGGGCTTGTTAAAGGATTGGAAGGGGTGATTGTGCTAGTAACCTTGCCTTTGGACAGTTCCGGCTTCGCGTTTTGGGCGCTGGCCACTGTACTTAGTAAAGGAAGGAGAAGAAAAACTGCTGTTTGGAATGTTTTTTTCATTTAGGTATTGGAATCCTACGAGAAGAGTACAGTCTGAAAGTGAGTTCGTATAGATTACAGTGGTTCCGGCACTCAGGTAGTCCCAGGAACCATTAGTACTGTGTGTTTGCTGGTATTGGTTTCCTACTAAAACTTGTGCGAAAAGTACTATAGGACAGTCCTGACTCCAAACAGTACAATTCAGCCGTGGTAAAACTACTTTTTCAAATCGCTTTCAGCATTTTTGCTATCAACTCTCTTCACGCCCAAAACGCTATTTGGCGTCCACCACTACAAGTGGACTGGCAATGGCAGCTTACAGGTACCATTGACCTTTCCGTCGAAGCTTCGGTTTTCGATGTGGACCTATTCAACGTTTCTAAAGAAACAGTGGATGCCATTCACGCCAAAGGTGCCAAAGCCATCTGTTACGTCAGCGTAGGCACCTATGAACCTTGGCGACCCGATGCGGCCAGCTTTCCCGCCGTCGTACGAGGCAAAGTGCTTGGTGATTTCCCCGATGAAACATGGCTGGATATCCGCCGTTTAGATGTGTTGGGTCCCATTATGGAAGCTCGCTTCGACATGTGCAAAGCCAAAGGATTCGATGCAGTTGAGCCCGATAATGTAGATGGATACACCAATAAAACCGGCTTTCCGCTCACTGCTGCCGATCAATTGAAGTTCAACAAGTTTCTGGCCACCGCAGCCCACGCCCGCGGACTTTCTGTAGGGTTAAAAAATGATTTAGACCAAGTGAAAGACCTGGTAGATTTCTTCGATTGGGCACTTAACGAACAATGCTTTCAATACAACGAATGCGATACTCTGCGACCCTTCATCACGGCCGGAAAGGCTGTGTTTGAGGTGGAGTATAAAACCACCACCAGCACGTTTTGCCCCTTGGCCAATACGTTGAATTTCAATTCCTTAAGCAAGAATCTGGTACTGGATGCGTACCGTGTCCCCTGTCGCAAGGCCCAGGCCGAAGCCCCTGCCATTGCCGCTATTGTGAATGCTGCAAGCTACGTTGCGGCAGGTTTTTCGCCGGGTAGTCTGGTAACTATTTTCGGCACAGCGATGGGACCTTCCACAGCAATGAACATGCGCCTGACATCGCCAGGCGTGGTCGATGCAACTTTAGATAACACCCGCATCTTATGGGATAGCGTGCAATCGCCGATCATATACTTAAGCGCCGGGCAAGCAGTTGTGGCAGTGCCTTACAGCGTTGCAGGAAAGGGAAAGATTGATGTGATCATAGAACGGAACGGGGTGAAATCGGCAGCATTCAAGGTGGATGTTGCAGCAGCTTTGCCGGGCATTTTCACAGTGGCCGGTTCAGGCAGTGGACCTGCTGCCATGTTGAATCAAAACGGCACGCTGAACACCAGCGCCCGACCCGCAGCCGTGGGCGACATTGTGGTTTTCTATGCCACAGGCGAAGGGCAAACCTCACCCGGCGGCGTGGATGGAGTCATCACAGGAAATACACTGAGCAGACCGCTGCTGCCGGTGAAAGTGGAAATTGGCGGACGTTCGGCAGAAGTGCTTTATGCGGGAAGCGCCCCAGGCATTGTTGCTGGCGTGATGCAGGTGAATGTACGGGTGCCGGCCATGTCCGCATCTAACACTGCTGCTGTGACCCTTACAGTGGGCACACAAGCGAGCCAGGCTGGAGTAACCATGGCGGTTGGTCAGTGACCACCAGACGGCAATTCATCGTTGGGCTGCCCATTGCAGCCCACGCAGCAAATACGGCTCCTGCAGTCAGGGCGCCTTATCGGCCCTTGGTTGCATTTCATTATCAGGCCAGCTTCGATGAAAAAGCGCTCAATTGGTATACGCGATTTCAGCATATTGTTACCGGGGCTATTTTAGACGCGAAGACTTCCAGTGCTCTGCAAAGGAATGCTTCGCGTCTGATCGCCTATGAATGGTCATCGGGTTTTTATACGGGCGATGCGGTATCGGCACCGCTCGATTGGCAGGCGCGCGTGGTTGCCAATCGCAATACATGGCTGCTGACTCATCAGCCCATGACGGGCGCGGCTGCAGAAGGAGGTCGTGTTGCCGAATGGTACGATTTCGCCAATCCTGGCCTGCGCAAAGCTCGTGCCCAATTTCTGGCAGCAAGATTAGTAAAGGCCGAATACAGCGGCTATTTCTTCGACACAGTAGGCATTGAACAGATTCCCGAACCAGCAAAAAAAGCGTTTGCCGAACGGCATCCAACCCTTGATTACAACGTGTGCCAAGGCGAGTTTTTTAAGGAACTGCGCGCCGCAATGCCAGGGAAAATCATTTTCCTGAATCAAGGATTTCGCCACGCCGATGCGCTGTTGCCCTACGCCGATTTCGATCTTACGGAAAGCTACTTCACACACATCGATAGCCAGACAGGCACCGCGCTTCGAGCTTGGGATAGTGCAGCAAAACCCTGGGAAGCAATCAAGACGCCCATGGCCCAACTGGTTCTACCCGCAACCAAAAAATTCCCAAACGTCCGCTTCGTCCACGTAAACTACGCCACAGCAGGGGCTCCACTGACAGAACGGGCAGCACGTTATGGCTGGGTTGGGGCAAAGCTGTACGGGCATGATTCCTACTTGATAGTCCCCGGCTCCCCATCCGCCGAAGAAAGCGATTGTTACAACAACGACCTGGGCAAGCCAGTAGGTCCGCTGATAGAAGAGCACGGGGTCGTATCAAGAGCCTACGAAAAAGGCGTCGTGGGATACAAAGGCAACGAAGAATTTATCCGCAGATGACGCAGATAAGCGCAGATGAAAACCAAAAGCGATCTTGAAGTGGTCTTATCTGAGTTCATCTGCGTCATCTGCGGATAATTATTGCAGCTTCAGCGGATCAATCCGCCAGACGTTGTGTTCTTGCAGGTTGGAAAGCCAGATGGACCCATGGGCCACTCGGATGGAGTCTCCGCCAGCGCCTACCCATTGGCGGACTACCTTGTTTGTGACAGGGTCAATTTCAGTGATCGGAATCTGGAATATGGTAGCCCACACATGCCCTAACCCGAATGCGATTTCACCTCCTGGGCCAGGTACGCCCAGCTCGATCAATGCCATCACTTTCCGAGACTTCGTGTCCACTCTGGTCACCGTTCCGTCACCCTGATTCAAGGTCCAAATAGATCCAGCACCATGCGTCAGAAAGCGTGGCTGCGGACCCACCGTAATGGAATGGGTCACCTTGTTGGTCTTCGCATCCACCCTGGTCAACATATTCTTACCGGGCGTGGTCACCCACACTGCACCATCGGAAAATTCGCACGATGCCGAGCCTGCTGGGATCACCACTTCCGCTACTACAGTATTGGTTTTAGGGTCGATGCGGGAAAGCTTCCCAAGTTTATTCGTCACCAGCCAAATGGCATCAGCACTGGCAGTAATGCCGCCTTCACTCTCCGCAGGGCCTACCGCAATGGTCGCCTCCGCTGCATTGGTTGTCAGGCTAACTCTGCTGATGGTCTGGTCTACACAATTGGGAACCCATACACTACCAAATCCAGTTGCCACTCCTGAACATGGCTTTTTCCCTACGATGACATTTGCGGCAATTGTATTGCTGTTCGCATCCAGCCGATGCACCGTATTAGTGGGCCCGTTCGACACCCAAACAGCATCGCTAGTGACCACCTGCCAATCTGGCGTGCCGCCTGTCTCAAATACAGCCAGGGGCTGAATCGCAGTCATTTTCCGCTTCACGCCGGGTGCGTTCACACCGGGAGGCGGAGTCCGCTTAAAGCTTTGCTTTTTCTTGGTGGCATCTGCGTTTGAGGCAGGTGCTGTGGCAGGTTCTTGACCCACAAGAAACGGTAGGCCAAACGCGATAGACAGAATTCCAATGTACTGTTTTGTCATCTGTATTACTCCGCCAGTGTGGCTGCGACGCGCTTTGGATCAATCTTCCATAGCTTGCCTTCAACTAAATTCGAAAGCCAAATTGCTCCAGTGGAAGTTTGTATGGCACCGCCACCTGCGCCATAAAATTGCTGCACAACTTTATCGGAAGTCGGGTTGATGCGGGTCAACGGAAAGCCGGTCATCGTCACCCACACGGAACCTTCCGCTACCGCGATCTCGCCGACTGCGCCAGGGACACTCAGCTCAATGGTCTTGATCACCTTATCCGTCTTTGGATCAATCCGCTCCACCTTGCCTTCTTTTTTGCAGAGCACCCAAATGGAACCTTCTCCGATGGCCAGCGACTGCGGTTCCGCCGATACCGTGATCCGTTTCGTAACCAGATTGGTAGCCGGGTTGATGCGCAGAACGTGATTTGAAGCGGGGCAGACAACCCATAACGAAGCCTCACCAAACACCAAATTCTTGCAACCCATGGGCAGCCGTATTTCAGCTACTTGTTCGTTCTTATCGGGGTCGATCCGCAGCAGCGTCGTCTTACCGTCCGCCAGCAGCCACACACTATCAGCGCTGATGGCCAGGGGACCACTTGCTGCCGAAATGCCCGTGGCTAAGCTGGCAGTTTGCTTCAGTGTTTTTGCGTCAAGCCGCAGTAATGAGCCGTCAGCACAGGAAGGGACCCACAGACTGCCGAAACCGAATGTCATTTTAGAGCATGGCTTACTGATGCCGGTAACTGGATCGCCTGCTTTACCGGTTTTGACGTCCAGTTTATCCAAACCTTGCTTGGAAGGATTCGGAACAAATAAAGATTCTGAGAAAAACATCCAAGCTGGTTTGCCGGGCGTGGCTAAGTCCAAATCTGGCTTTAAAGTGGCGAAAGGAATTTGAATGCCAGGGGTCTTGATTCCGGCGCTGGGCAACATCGGATTTATAGTCGTAGATTTTGTCTTAACGGCTTTGGTTTCCGGGGCCGCTGTGCTGGAAATGGAACTAACCGCCATCAGCAAAGCCAAGCCTATTAGCGAACGCATAATGATTTCCTTTGAAAACGATTGCGACTGGGCTGGAAAGCAAGGCTGCAAGGCCTGAAGCGAAGTCCCATCATAACCCGCAATTGCGAAATTGACAAATTTTCCTAAGCGTGATAATTGTTAAGTTAGGCTGATTGCAGGCGGATTCACGTTTTCCGTTTCACTTCTCTGTAGATCCAATCTGGGGTCCGTGCTGGCACCCAAACTCCCGATACTGTTTTTGTTCAAGAAGGGTCTATGCGGATTTCGAAATATCATTTTCTCAAACTAGTTTTCTTTGGCATCATTTCTCAGTGTCTTCAGGCCCAGCCAGGACCCACCTCTACCGATTTCTTCGAAACTAAAATCAGACCAATTCTAGCCAATAATTGCTACGGCTGTCATACGAATTCCGCCATGGGCGGTTTACGCATGGACAGCCTGGATGAAATGAAAAAAGGGGGCGAACATGGCTCCGCACTTACCCCTGGCGACCCCGATAAAAGCTCGCTCATCAGCCGCGTAAAAGACACGAATCTGGATCTTCGTATGCCGAAAGGCGGCAAGCTGAAGCCCGCAGAAATTGCCGATTTAGAATCCTGGGTGAAAGGCGGTGCCGTGTGGCCCAAAAGCGCGCAGCCCACGGCGGTGGCCGTAAACGGCACATATACAATCTCGCCGGAGCGTCGTAACTTTTGGTCTTTCAAGCCGCTGCAAGCATCGGTACCGCCTGCTGTGAAAAATGCGAATTGGGCCAAGAACGACATTGACCGCTTTGTCTTGGCGTCACTGGAAAAGGAAGGATTGAAGCCAGTGCAGCCGGCAACCAAACGGGATCTGATTCGTCGTGCCACGCTTGACTTGATCGGCTTGCCCCCCACTCCAGAAGAAATTGCCGCTTTTGAAAAGGATTCCACTCCCAACGCTTTCACCAAAATAGTGGATCGGCTGTTGGCGTCGCCACAGTACGGCGAACGTTGGGGTAGAGAGTGGCTGGACGTGGCCCGTTACGGTGAAGATGATTATCGAAGTTTGAACATGAATCCCAAGGGTTATCGCCCCTACCCCAATGCTTTCGCCTATCGTGATTGGGTGATTCAGGCCATCAATGACGACATGCCTTACGATCAGTTCGTAAAAGCGCAACTGGCTGGCGACTTGATGGATGCCAAAGTTCGACAGAAAATGCTGCCAGCCACAGGCTTCTTAGGGTTGGGGCCGTGGTACTTCGATAACGGTTCCAACGAAGTAACCCGCGCCGATGAACGTCATGACAGAGTGGATGCAGTGACCCGCGGATTTATGGGAATCACGGTGGCTTGTGCGCGCTGTCACGATCATAAATACGATCCCATTCCGCAGAAAGATTACTACGCATTGGCTGGAGTCTTCTTCAACACTGTGTATGAAGAGTACCCCCGCGCTCCCAAAAAAGTGGTGGACGAATTCACCAAGCTGGAAAGTGATCTGGATAAGAAACAGGCACTCTTGATGGAAACCAACCAGGCAGTTTCCGGTGAACTATCGCGCACGCTAGCGCTGCAGGCTTCAAACTATTTAATGGGCGTCTGGGACGTCACTGGCCGTCCCAAAAAAGAGATGGATCAGGTGGTGGAAGCGCGCAAGTTGGATTTTGAGCTGTTGAATCGGTGGATCAAATACATGGCCAAATCCACCGACAAATACAAGAACAAAGAAGCTTGGCAGGCATTGATCAAAAAAGGCGGTGGAACTCCGCTTGAGTCCAAGAAACTAGCCGACCAGTTTCAGGAAGAAATCATCGCCGTCATGTTGGAGCGCAATGAATTAGAGGCCGAAAACAAAGTCATCGTAGATAAAGATATGGACGGCACTAAGCCCAAAAAGCGTACCGACAAGCCCAGCAACTTTACTTCCTATCGTGACTTCAACCCCGGTTCCTGGCTTCGCTTACGCAGCTTGCCCGATGAGCAAAACAGCTTTTGGACTGAGATTTTTCAACGGGAATTGAAAGAGGCTGACGATCCTAACGCCATGATGGAAGGCGGTATACGCATGGGGAATCCCGGTGTGCTGTTGTTCCGCGGCTGGGCTCTGGAAAGCCGCATTGGGGCAGAAGCGCAAGCTCGGCTGAAGTCTGTTCAAACCGATATTGAAGCAGCTCGCAAAAAGATGGAACCGTTTTACCCCTTTATACATGGGGTGAAGGAATCGGATAAGCCAGTAAATATTGCCCTCGCCCTGCGCGGCAATCCAGACACGTTGGGGGAAGAAGTACCCCGCCACTTTCTGAGTGTGTTCTCTGAAAAGGAACCTTTTTTGCTGGATCAGGGAAGTGGACGTATGCAGTTGGCCGATCAGATTCTGAAGCAGCCAATCACTATGCGGGTGATGGTCAATCGTGTTTGGAAAGGTCACTTTGGAACAGGCATTGTGGATACGCCCAGCAATTTCGGCTTTGGAGGGGAACGGCCTACCAATCCCGAACTACTGGAATATTTAGCGCAGGATTTCTTGAAAAACGGCATGTCCATCAAGCAACTGCATCGCAAAATAATGACCAGTTCGACGTATCAATTGAGCACGGAGATGGACAAGACTGCCTTTGACAAAGATTCCGGAAATCGGCTGTATTGGCGGGCAAATCCACGTCGTATGAACGCCGAACAGCTTCGGGATTCCATTCTTGCCGTGGCCGGTAACCTGGACGACGCGTTGGGTGGACCTTCTCAGGAACTTACTCCAGCCTTCACCAGACGCACTGTGTACGGTAAGGTGAGCCGCTACAAGTTGGATGCTTATCTTCAGTTATTCGACTTTCCGTCCCCTAGCATCAGCACAGAAAAGCGATTCAGCACCACCGTACCGTTGCAACGTCTGTTTTTGATGAACAGCGATTTCATGCAATTGCAATCCGAAGAATTGGCCAAACGAGTGGGCACCGAACCGGACAACCGCGCACGAATCCGAAAAGTTTATCTGCTGGCCTATGGCCGCGAACCCAAGGAAGATGAAATCAAATTAGGTTTGGAATTCCTCCGTGTAGAACCATTGCGCGCCTTTGAAGAAAATAAGAAAACTGAAGAAAGCAAGAAAAAGTCGGTTGAACCCGGTGCGCCTGCAGGTCGAAAGCCTCATGCCACGGCCGGGGAAGCCGACCCGCATCCAGAGACTACTTCCCCTATCCGTGATTTGGCGAAACCGGAACCTGCTGCGAATGGAATCCTGGCCGATGCTGCACCCGGCGGAGAAGTTGCGCCTGCTGAGGCGGCCATGGGAATGGGCATGATGGGTGGCATGGGCCGGCGTGGCGTTGTCCCGCCTGCGCCAGAAGTGAAGTACGAAGCCACCGCCTGGGGCCGCTACGTCAAAGTACTGCTGAGTTCTTCTGAGTTCATGTTCATCAATTAGGAAAAGGTCAATTGTTATGTCGAATCATAAATCCAGAAATCCGGTAACTCGTCGGGAAGCGTTACGAAAAGTTGGAAACGGCTTTGGCATGGCGGCATTTGCCAGCATGTTGGGCGAATCCATGGCCCGGGCAGGTGCGGTGTCTCTTCCCGATGGAAATCTTGGAGTCTCCAAACTGGATCATCCACAGCGAGTGAAGCGCGTTATTTTCCTATTCATGAATGGCGGACTTTCCACCATTGACGCGTTCGACCCCAAACCCATGCTGGATAAGTATGACGGGCATCCGCTACCCGGCGGCGACATCAAGACCGAACGGCGCACCGGCGAACTGATGAAATCGCCATTTAAGTTTAAGAAATATGGGCAATGCGGTATGGACGTCAGTGACCTTTGGCCGCACCTGTCTGGCGTTGTCGATGATATTTGTTGGGTTCGATCCGTCTTCACGGAAATTCCTAACCATGAACCAGCCTGCCTGATGATGAACACTGGCGCGAACCAAGCCGGTCGCCCCTCCATGGGTGCTTGGATGACCTATGGCCTGGGCACGGAAAATCAAAATCTACCCGGTTACGTTGTTCTTTGTCCGGAAACTCCAACCACCGTAGGCCCGCCACTCTGGAGCAACGGCTTCCTGCCCGGCATTACCCAAGGTACGTTCATCGCAAATAAGGTGGAAACGTTGGGACCAGATGGGCTGCCCATAGATCCGGAACCGGAAATGGACAAGGCCAAAGAGCTGGATAAAGACGGCAAAGAAAAATTGAAGAAGATTGTTGTGGAAAAGAATTTCGATCCGAAAAAAGTGCTGGGGTTCGTCAACAATCCGAAGTTCTCCATGCAGGAACAGCGTCGGGAATTGGATCTGTTGCAGAAGCTGGAAAAGATCCGTGGTTCAGAAACGGACCCGCAAGTGGAAGGCGTCCTTAAATCCATGGAAGTCGCCTATCGCATGCAGACCGATGCGCCGGAAGTATTTGATATCCGCAAAGAGTCGCAGACAACGCTGGATATGTACGGACCCGGTAATGTGGCGCGGGGCGCGCTGATGGCTGTCCGCCTGGCTGAAAAGGGTGTCCGCATGACGCAGGTCTACTATGCCAAAGGCGACCCCTGGGATGCCCATGGAGACATTCTTGGTCACAAGGTAAACGCCAGGAATTCGGACCAGGCTTTTGCCGCAGTGATCAAGGATCTGAAGGCCCGTGGCTTATATAAGGACACCTTGGTTGTTTGCGGATCGGAATTTGGTCGTACCCCGGTTCGCGAAGTAGGCGGAGGCGGTGCCATGGCCAAACGCGGTCGCGATCACAATCCTTTTGGGTTCACAATGTGGCTAGCTGGCGGCGCTGTCAAAGGCGGCACAATTTATGGAGCAACTGACGATTTCGGCTTCAAAGCGGTGGAAAAACCCGTCCATGTGCACGACATTCACGCCACAATCCTGTATTTAATGGGCATTGACCATACAAAACTCAGCTATCGCTACAGCGGCAGAGATTTCCGGCTAACTGACGTTTCAGGCAACGTGCTGCACGATCTGATTGCTTAAGAGTAGGAGCCTCCGATTATTAATGAGAAAATCGCTTGCCAGCACGCGCGGCTCAGTAGAATCAAGCAGTTACCGAGCCGTGACCGCAAGGGAGCGGTCTTCCAGATGGCACTAGGCGGCTAACTATGGTGTTTGATCAAAAATTAGGAGAGTTTACGGATATGAAAAATCGGGTCAGCCTGATCTTATTCTTTTTAGACTCACAAAAAAGGGACAGACCAGACTGGCACTATTCGTAATTCATTCGCCAGTGGAACAAACTCAATTTCTGGCCTATCCACGCATGTTTTAGCCCCACATACCCTCAAACATCCTCGGCAATGCTCGCAGTTTCCGTTTTGAAGCAGTCTGTGGATTCTTTGATATTTGTCCGCTGTCAATGTTAGCTGAGCCATAAAGTATTCAAAAGTCAAGGCTTATGCGAAGTACTTTCAGTCGGTAGAAGTTCAGAATAGTGCGTTTGCAAGACACGCCGAAATGATTAATAATGAATTTTTGTTTTATCTACAAGGCGATTCATCGAGGAGAAATAATGATTGAACCGCGGTATGGTGTACTTCAAACTTTGTTCGCTGACAGAGTCTTTCGTATTCCCCACTATCAGCGCTTTTATAGTTGGCAGAAGCGGCAGCGATCAGATCTTTTTAGCGATCTTGAGAAGTTAGCAAAGAGCCGCGAAGATCAGCATCATTTCATGGCTACAATTGTCTGTCATCGTACTGCTGAAACGAAAGATATCGGTGCTGTTCAATACCGAATTTACGATGTGGTTGACGGACAGCAACGCCTAACCACGCTAATACTACTGCTCAAAACCATTGAGTTGACGCTGCCAGAAGGATCTGAAGATAGAAATGATCTAGCGAAGACATTGGTCAAGCGAGATGGTCATTTGATTCTGCTACAAACAAACAATGCAAATGAATTCAATTTCAATCGCTTTATCCGGGAAGGCATAGTTCCGCGTAAGGAGGAGATCGTAACCCATTCTGACCGAAATCTAGCAAACGCTATTCATGAATGCAAGAGCTTCGTTGAGTTTTGGAAGCCGGGCATCTTGTCGTTGATGCGACTCGTTTTGCACCGACTAGGATTTGTTGTATTTGATACGGAGGACAGCAGAGTCATCTACACTGTTTTTGAAGTTCTAAATAGCCGTGGCTTAGCAGTTGATTGGCTCGACAAAACAAAAAGTATCCTTAATGGGACGGATGTACGAATTATCGGAGACCTCATCTGCAACCGAAGCTGAGATCGGATCGCTTTAAGGCATCTGGGGCCAAATTTATCGCGAGATAGCCAAAGAGGATGTCCCCGGTGAGGAAATCCTGCGAGTGACGGCCACTCTATATTACAACGACATGTGGCAAGGAAAACCACTCTCCGCTGAGACGTCGTGCGACTTCTTAAGGGAAGGATCAGTCATCTTTCAGGACCCACGGAAAATATCAATGAAGCTCCTCGACGTCGCGCGAAAGCTCGTTGAGCTTTATGCCAGCACCTACCTGGGGCCAGTCACCAAAATTCTTCAAGCGCGACTACTCGCTGTTGCAATCATGTCTGCAACAGGGGTAAACGACAATGAACGTCGGAAGCTGCTGGATCAGTGGGAGCGTATCACTTTTCGTATCTTTGGTTTATTTCATAAAGATTCCCGAACCAAGGTTGGGGACTATGTGCGCCTCGCCTCTCGAATTGTAACCGGCGACCTCGAGTTACACACCTACAATCAGATTATGGCTGGGCTTCGAGAACTTGGGGACGAGTACCACATTGACGCTGCAGTGGAGGAAGGCTTGATTAACCGCGATTATTACAACCATCCAGAGGAATGCCGGTACTTGTTATGGTCCTACGAGGTACATCTGGCGGAAGAATTGGGCTCCGGTGCGACGGTCGATGAGCACGAAAAAAGCGGAATCTGGAAGCTTGGTGCATACGATTCGATTGAGCATATCTTCCCTCAGAACCCAACGGGTTCATCATGGAGAAGTAAGATGCGTTCGGCTGGCGGTACAAGAAAGAAAATCGAATCTAATGTCAATCGAATAGGGAACCTGCTGCTTCTTCCAATTCAGCTGAACCAGGAAGCTCAGAACTCTTCCTTTAACTCAAAGAAAGAAACTTACTGCAAGCACAATCTACGGATGGTCCAACAAGTGTGCAAAAAGAACGACTGGACGCTGGCAGATATCCAAGCTCGGGAAGCAAAAATCGTAGAGTGGGCAAAAATTCGTTGGAGAGATGTATGATGGAGGACTTTTTTGGCAAGTGAGAAGGTCGATTCTTAGATTGCTTTCCCACATAATCTAGATAGTATCTCGTAGAAAACTCGGTCAGCCTGATCTTACACCTTTTCATCCTGCCGATACTGTAGCAGTCCGCTCTGTCCCCTTTTCGGCTTTTCCCACATCCTTCTTCGGACGACCAGGCTTCCTCCATTGACGTCCAAATCTTTCCTCTATTTCCGCCACGAAACCCTCGGAACCCAACGGAGATCCGGCGTATGTTGCGCGTCTTAAACGCTGCACATCGCGCACGTCTTCTGTCATTTCCAATCGGCGTTTCCATTCTTCACCTCCACCCAGGCTACTCCAATAAGTCCAATCTAATAGAGGAATTCGCTCCGCACCGGGGCCAATCAAGTGCGCCGCTGCGCTCGACCATTTGTACTCCTCCGGTCTATCCACCATGGCTGCTCGCACCGGATTCCACTCGGTGTAGCGCAATACAATTTCCTCCTTCTCCGCCGCCACCGGGCAAGAGAAATAGCGGTTCTGCCACAGGTGTCCGGTACGTCGCCGTCCGGCATTCAGATACTGCGCATACCTCCCGTTTACCCTCTCTGCCTCCGTATTGATAGGATGAAACAGTACAAGATCAGGCAGTCCCAGTTTCCATCCCTTCCTTCCCGTCTTCACCTTACCCACTTGCCTTACCCGCCGCTAAGGGAGATTTCAGCCCTCAAAACATCTGAATCACAAGCCCATTTTCTATGATTCTAAATCACTTGCCAGATCCAATCGTGCGCCAGCCTGCTATCCTGTTGCTGACCATGAAACCAGACGTTCCATCCGGATCTGACCTTGGGAGGAAAACAAAACAGACCTGTTGAAACGAAGCTAACCACGTGCCTCGACGCGCCGTTTCCGGCAACGTGCTGCACGATCTGATTGCTTAACCGTTGAAGAAAATGCCTTGAATGGCGCCCATCACGGCGCAGAACATGACGAAGCCGATGCTGCCATATTGCATCCAGTTGCGGGTGAAGTGGAGCACCAGTTTGGCATCGTCCAGTAAGGTGTATTGTTGCGGCTGGGGGCGTGGCATGGATGAGCCAGCGTAAGCTTGCCGACGACATGGGCGAATAGCCTATTGCGGCAAAAGGGTAGGGGGACTGACCAATATTTGTACCTGGGACTATTTCAAATTTCTGCAAAGCGTTTCCAAATAAGGGACGATAAGACTATAGATGAGTACCGAGCGGCAACGGATAAGCGAAGCAACTGACCGGTCACAGCATTGGCGCCGATGGGGTCCCTACCTTTCGGAACGAAGTTGGGGCACCGTGCGAGAAGATTATTCCGCC
Source organism: Acidobacteriota bacterium (assembly GCA_025352795.1). GTDB lineage: Bacteria > Acidobacteriota > Terriglobia > Bryobacterales > Bryobacteraceae > JANXSF01. The sequence goes on along the minus strand of JANXSF010000097.1, from coordinate 3,080 downwards.
AATGGCACGGCTTGGGATTATTTCCCTTTCGATCAAGCCGGGCACCGCGCCTACCGTTGGACCGAAGATGGCCTGCTCGGCATCTGCGATAATCATCAGCGCCTCTGTTTTTCCCTTGCTCTGTGGAATGGCTCTGACGCGATCCTGAAAGATCGTCCTTTCGGACTGGCCGGCCCGGAAGGCAATCATTCCGAAGATGTGAAAGAGCTTTATTACTATTTGGATTCCACCCCCACGCATTCTTATATGAGGGGCTTGTACAAATATCCCCAACGCGCGTTCCCCTATCAGGAATTGCGTGAGGAGAACCGCCGCCGTACCCGTCTTGATCCGGAATTTGAGTTGATTGACACCGGGGCATTTCAGGATAACCGCTACTTCGACGTGTTTGTGGAGTATGCCAAGGCGGGTGTGGACGATATTTTGATTCGCTACACCATCATCAACCGCGGACCAGAAAAAGCGTCGCTAGTGGCGCTGCCCACTGCCTTTTTCCGCAACACTTGGAGCTGGGGTCGTTTACAGGAGCCGGCACCCGTCATGCGACGCATGGGTGATAACTGGCTTTTGGCCGAGGAATCGTCGTTAGGGCCGATGAAGGTCTGGTTTGAAGGTACCAACCGGGTGCTGTTTACCGAGAATAATACCAACACAGAGAAGCTGTGGGGATTCAAATCGAGTCACGGGCACTATAAAGATGCTTTCAACGAATTCGTTCTGCATTCCCGGTTCGACGCCGTTAACCCTGGCGGATTTGGAACCAAAGCTTGTGGATACTATAGCTTAGAGCTGGAAGCAGGGGAGCAGCATGTAATCCAATGCCGAATTTGCCCCGATGGATCTCCCGATGCCGATTTCGACGCCATGTTCAAAGCCCGTATTCAGGAATCGAACGAGTTCTATGAAAGTTTTTTCCCACCACAACTTTCGGAAGACGCAGCCCGCGTGGAGCGTCAGGCGTTTGCCGGGCTGCTCTGGTCAAAACAGTATTACCACTACATAGTGGAAGATTGGCTGAACGGAGATCCAAGCTCACCTGCACCTGATGCTGGTCGCAAAAAGGGTCGCAATGCCAGTTGGGTCCACTTATATAACGACGATGTGATTTCCATGCCCGATAAATGGGAATATCCCTGGTATGCTGCCTGGGATTTGGCTTTCCACATGATTCCCATGTCACTGGTAGATCCTGATTTTGCCAAAAGCCAACTGAGTCTGTTCCTGCGCGAATGGTATATGCATCCGAACGGGCAAATTCCCGCCTATGAGTGGGCGTTTGGCGATGTGAACCCGCCGGTGCATGCCTGGGCCTGTTGGCGAGTGTATCAAATTGATCGCAAAATTACCGGCAAAGCAGACTTGGTGTTCCTGGAAAAGGTATTCCACAAGCTGATGCTGAATTTCACCTGGTGGGTGAACCGCAAGGATTCTGGCGAGAACAACATTTTCGAAGGCGGCTTTTTAGGACTGGATAACATAGGCGTGTTCGACCGCAGCAAGCCTTTGCCCACCGGAGGCTATCTGGAACAATCCGATGGCACCAGTTGGATGGCCATGTTCAGCCTGAACATGCTCAAAATCGCCCTGGAACTGGCCCAGGAAAAACCGGTGTACGAAGATGTCGCCAGCAAATTCTTTGAACACTTTTTGTATATTGCAACCGCTGTTCATGGGGATGGGGACGATTCGTTGTGGGATCCGACGGAAGGGTTTTATTACGACCGCATCCGCCTACCCGATGGCAATTCTTTCAGCATGAAAGTTCGCAGCATGGTGGGGCTGATTCCGCTATTTGCGGTGGACACGCTGGAGCCATCGATTATTGAATCTCTGCCTGGCTTCCGCCGTAGAATGGAATGGTTTGTGAAGAATCGGCCCGACCTTTGCCGTAATCTGGCATCCATGACCAGGCAAGGCCAAGGCGAACGTCGGTTGCTTTCGATTGTGGGGCCGGAACGGTTACGACGGATTTTGAGCCGCATGCTGGACGAAGCTGAATTTCTGTCTCCGCACGGCATCCGTTCTGTTTCACGCTATCACAAAGATCAGCCCTATACAGTGGATGTCAACGGGGAGCAATATCAGGTTGACTACGAACCGGCGGAATCGAAAACCGGACTTTTTGGGGGCAATTCCAATTGGCGAGGGCCTGTTTGGTTTCCCGTGAATTATCTGTTGATTGAATCCTTGCAGCGGTTCCATCACTATCTGGGGAACGATTTTAAGGTGGAATATCCTACTGGAAGTGGTCAGTTCCGCACTTTAAGCGACATAACGGTAGACTTATCGCGTCGACTATCTGGTTTATTCCTGCGCAACCCAGAAGGGCGTCGTCCCATGTTCGGTGCCAACGAAAAAATGCAGCACGACGAAAACTTCGCCGATTATTTGCTGTTCCATGAGTATTTTCATGGCGATACAGGTGAGGGGTTAGGTGCAAATCATCAAACCGGCTGGACCGCGTTGGTAGCCAAGTTGATTCAACAAAGCGGGGTTTAGGCAGAGGAAACCGCCACCCTCAACACACCGCCCGTCAGACCCAGACCACGTAACCTCCGCTCGCGTCCTTGTCGGTCATGCCACCGCAACCAGAAGCACGACGCGATCCTCGGTCAGTTGGAACTATCGACACCAGCCGCGAATATAGCTCCGCCAGGTATCACGCAGTTCTTTACTGGTTCGACTCTGGCGCCCACGACACATCTCCCGTACCTTCGCCTTGAATCGTTCGATATTCTCCGGTGCAATTCCAAATTGCAGTTTGCGGGTTCATTCGAAACCTCCGAATCTTTTCCCAGTACGCCCTGAAGATGATTCTCCAGTTCGTTGGTCTTCATTCGATCAATTCCAGCGGCGCCTTTATTCCGCGTTACCGCTTCTAAAGCCCTATTCTGGTTCGCTTCGGTGACCACTTCGCCCAACGTCTTCCACTGTGGCATGGAATGAGGTGGACCCCATCGGTTGGACAAAAAAACAGGCGTCCTTAGATGGTGAAGCGGTGTAACTGAAGGGCGGCTGTGAGGCCGCCATCCATTCCGGACTTGCATCGGCGCTCGGGTCGCATCCCTGCGTCGCCCTAT
>JANXSF010000096.1 GCA_025352795.1 Acidobacteriota bacterium | reverse complement strand
ATAGGGCGACGCAGGGATGCGACCCGAGCGCCGATGCAAGTCCGGAATGGATGGCGGCCTCACAGCCGCCCTTCAGTTACACCGCTTCACCATCTAAGGACGCCTGTTTTTTTGTCCAACCGATGGGGTCCACCTCATTCCTCCAAGAAGCGCGATGACTCGGGGTCGAACAATTTTCATTTGAGTACGGAGTGCCTTGATGCACTTCAAGCGATAGTCCTTGGAGCATTTAAATGACCCTCTGTTCGTCGTTTTATTCTTCGTGCCTTGAACGGGCTCTGGATGAATAATCGCACCGAGATAGACGTTGGTGAAGAAACACTGCTCTTCGGTGAGATCAGCTTTCGGCAGGAAATATTTTGTAATATTCGCCCACGTCGGTATAAGGCAATTCTCCTTGCCAAGTTCCACGGAATCGTCGAAGTTGGCTCGTGTACCGAAGTTATTCCCTACGAGCATAACTGGTGCCCTCGGGAAAGCGGGACCCTTGTAGCCTCGCCCAACTGGGAAGAAGGAAGGATGTCCAGGGATCTCGCAATTCAAAGGAAGAACTCGTAGACTCTCAGGGAAATCCTTCAGCATCATATGAAGCGAATCCATTTGGTCCGACTGAAGATAATCCGGTTCAGACATTCTTGTTTCTATCTCTCCAGCGTGCTGCTGACGTATATTAAATCCCGATCCGTCTCATCTTACAACTCTTTCATCCCACCAATGCGGTTGTATTCTGGACCCTAGCGATTGTGTAGATCACGTGAAACGGCCCTACACTAAGCTATGTCCATAAAAACCCCGCCAAAAGTTACACCACAGGCCGTTGCCTCAAGCGAAGAGCAACTTGAAGGCTTCGTCAACAAGTTCGATTCGGCAAATGCCGCTTTAATTCGTGCGGTTCGTAAGTCAATGCGCAAGCGTTTGCCTAGCGCCAACGAACTGGTCTACGACAACTACAATTTCTTCGTGATTGGCTATTGCTCCACTGAGCGACCGACCGATTGCATTGTGTCTATTGCTGCTGGTGCGAGTGGCGTTGGGCTGTCGTTCTACTGCGGTGCCACGCTGCCTGACCCGCATCAGTTGCTGCTTGGAAGCGGCAGCCAGAACCGCTTTATCCGGATCGAGAATGCGGCGACCTTGGGACGCCCAGAAGTGGGAGAACTGATTGCGGCAGCGGTTGCGCAAGCTAAGACGCCGTTGCCAGCGAAGGGTAGAGGCAAGTTGATTATTCGGTCGATATCAGCAAAGCAGCGACCTCGTCGTAAGGGTTAAATACCGAATCAACGAAATGCACTTCTAGCGCCGCTTCTTCGGGTTGTAGCGGCTCTGGATTTTAATCGGCGTACCTTTAAATCCAAACGCCCTGCGAATCCGATTCACCAAATTACGTTCGGCGGAAAAGTGCAGTGAGTTCCTCTTATCCGTGAACACAACGAACGTCGGGGGGCGGATGCCGGCTTGGGTGATGTACTTAATGCGGACATCGGGTTCCAATACCAGTGATGTCGCAAAGCGATTCAGGGCGCCAGTGCCCACTCGGTAGGAAGCCGAATCGTAGGCGATTTGAATCATGCTGAAGAGCTTCTTTACACCACGATTCAGTTTGGCGCTGATATAGGCTGTCTGCGCGTATTCCAAAAATTTCAGATCGTCGCGAATTTCCTCTTCGAACTTGGCCCGAGTTTTATTTTCGACGGCATCCCACTTGTTGGCCACAATGATTACGGCGCGGCCCTCTTCATGGGCATAACCGGCGATGGTTGCATCCAGCGCCACCATGCCTTCACTGGCGTCGACTATGATTAACACCACGTGAGCCATGCGGATATGGCGCAACGCCATGATCACGCTTAGCTTTTCAGCCATCTCTTTCGTCTTGCCCTTGCGGCGGATACCGGCGGTATCCATGAACATGAATTCCACGCCACCTTCCACCACACTTTCATCGACAGTGTCGCGAGTGGTGCCGGCAATGGGTGAAACAATAGACCGTTCACTTCCAGTGAATGCATTTAACAGAGTGGATTTACCGACGTTGGGACGGCCAATAATAGCCACCTTAATGCGCTTATGTTTATCCAGCCCAAGCGGTTCATCCTCAGTTACAGGGATGTTTTGCGTGACGCAGGTTAGTAAGTCGTCAAGTCCCTGGCGATGTTCTGCAGATACGGGAAAGATATCTTCAAAGCCCAATTCATGAAAGCCATGCAGCAGCGCTTCATTCTTGTTGCTGTCAATTTTGTTAACGGCCAAGGCCACAGGTTTGCCCAGGCGCTTCAGCATGACGGCTAAGTCACGGTCGGCAGAAGTTATTTCTGTGCGGCCATCAATCAGGAAGATAATGTGGACTGCTTTATCCAGAGCCACCCGTGCTTGTTTCAGGATCTGGGTGGGGATCAGTTCTTCATCATTGGGGATGATGCCGCCGGTATCAATCAACTGATACTTGCGAAATTCGTAAGCGGCGTCGCCGACAATGCGGTCGCGAGTGATGCCTGGTTCATCGCCCACAATGGAACGACGGTTGCCTAAAATAGCATTGAATAAAGTGGACTTGCCTACGTTTGGACGGCCAACAATTACAATGGATGGCAACTCAGGTTCGGGGCTATAGGGGAGCAACGGAGCGGGGCTCTCGGGCTGTTCCTGTTTATCGTTCGAGTCAACCATGTAAGATCAGGATAGCATCCGTATGGTATATTACCCTGTTTTCTTGAACATTGAAGGCCTTGCTGTGTTGGTGGTGGGGGCAGGTCCAGTGGGTCTGCGCAAGGCTCGTGGATTGGTGGAAGCTGGGGCAAAGGTAACTTTGGTTGCTTTGGAGTGTGCTGAAAACGACTTACAATCGTTGGGAATTCAGTGGCTGAAACGGCGATTTCGGACTACCGATCTTCGTGGAAAAGCCTTGGTGTTTGCCGCGACGAATGATCGTAAGGTGAATGCAGTGATTGCTTCCAAATGTAGACTGGCTGGCGTTTGGGTGAATGTGGCCGATGCTCCAGAAGAAGGTTCGCTGATTGTTCCAGCCCGTGTTCGTGATGGCTCTTTGCAGATAGCAGTTACCACTGGGGGCGAAGATCCGCGGATGGCAAAAGCCATGCGGCAAAGACTGGAAAGCATTTTGAGTGAGTTTCGTGAGAAACTAGTATAGAACAATCCTCATCGAGATCTGTAACCCTGTTGTAATCCCAAGGAGCTATCGCCATTTCCACTCAGAATATCCGTAACATCGCTATCATTGCGCACGTCGATCACGGCAAGACCACGCTAGTAGATGCCATGTTCCGCCAAAGCGGAATTTACCGCGCCAACGAAAATATCGCCGACCGTGTAATGGATTCGAACGACCTGGAGCGGGAACGCGGCATTACCATTCTTGCAAAGACCACTGGAGTGCATTACAAGGGCACCAAGATCAATATTGTAGACACCCCCGGCCATAGTGATTTTGGTGGGGAAGTGGAACGCGCATTGAAAATTGTGGACGGTGTAATGTTGTTGGTGGATGCCAGTGAAGGTCCGCTGCCGCAAACTCGTTACGTGTTGGGAAAGGCGCTGGAAGCTGGTTTGACGCCAGTTGTTGTGATCAACAAGATTGACCGTCCCGATGCTCGTATTCAAGAAGTGATCAACGAAGTTTACGATCTGTTCATTGACTTGGACGCCAAAGAAGATCAGTTAGATTTCCCGATTATATACACGGTTGCCAAGTCTGGTTTGGCGAAGCTGAAGATGGAAGATGAAGCGGAGGATTTACGTCCCCTATTTGAAACAATTCTCAGCGCGATTCCGCCACCAAAGGGTGATCCTGAAAAAGTTTTGCAACTGCTGGTTGCCAATCTGGACTACAACGAATATTTGGGCCGTATGGCGATTGGCCGCGTATTCAATGGTCGGTTGAAGCACGGTGATGAAGTAGCCATTGTGAAGTTAGATGGCAGCATTCAGAAGACTCGCATTACCAAGCTCTACACATTTGAAGGGCTGAAGAAAGTGGAAGAAACAGACGCGCACCCTGGCGATATTGTGGCCATTGCGGGCGTGGAAGGCATCACCATTGGGGAAACAGTTACCAGCGCCGATGACCCTCAGCCGCTGCCAGTGATTCAGATTGATGAACCAACGATTGCAATGATGTTCACCATTAACACTTCGCCATTTGTGGGACGCGAAGGGACGTTTGTTACATCGCGCAATTTGCGAGATCGTTTAGATAAAGAATTGCTCACCAACGTTTCCATCAAGGTGACGGAAGCAGGTGGACCAGATGCATTTAAGGTGGCCGGTCGCGGCGAATTGCAATTAGCGATTCTGGTGGAAATGATGCGTCGCGAAGGGTTTGAGTTGATGGTGGGCAAGCCGGAAATCATCACTCGCACGGTGAATGGCAAGGTGCAGGAACCGCAGGAACTTCTGGTTGTGGATTTGCCGGAAACCTTTGTGGGCGTGGCGATGGATAAGCTGGGTCGTCGCAAGGGCAAGATGACCAAAATGGTGAACAACGGTTCTGGCCGCGTGCGCATGGAGTTTGAAATTCCGTCACGCGGGCTGATTGGATTGCGCAGTGAATTACTTACCGATACGCGGGGCACAGCGATTATGAATGCCCTGTTCCACGGGTACATTGAATGGCAGGGTGAGATTGCAATGCGGCCGACGGGGTCGTTAATTGCGGATCGTGGAGGTGTAACCACTGGCTATGCAATTTACAATTTGCAGGAACGCGGTGAAATGTTTATTGAACCAGCCACAGAAGTGTATGAAGGCATGATTGTGGGCGAGCATTCGCGCGATAACGATTTGGACGTGAACATTGTCAAGGAAAAGAAGCTGACCAATATGCGCGCTTCCAGTTCCGACGAAGCCATTCGTTTGGTGCCGCCAAGACTGTTGAATCTGGAACAGGCCATTGAGTATATCGGCGATGACGAAATGGTGGAAGTGACGCCGAAATCTATCCGGTTGCGCATGAAGATTCTGAAGCAGAATCAGCGTCCTAAAAAGCAAACACCATCCTAATATGAGTCTCACTTGGGCCGACGTAAAAGAAGCCGTACACGGCGGCCGACGCGATTACACAGAAGGCAGCCTTTCCACGGCAATCACACTTCTGGCCATCCCCATGGTGCTGGAAATGATCATGGAATCCTTGTTTGCGATTGTGGATGTATTTTGGGTATCGCGACTGGGTTCCGATGCTGTGGCAACCGTGGGTTTGACGGAAGCGATTTTGACCACGGTGTTTGCCATTGCCATGGGCCTTTCATTTTCTACAACTGCTTTTGTGGCCCGTCGCATTGGGGAACACGATACGGAAGGTGCCGCCAAAGGCGCCGTGCAAGCCATTTTCATTGGTTTGTTTATCTCAGTGATTCTTGGTTTTATCGGCTTTGTGTTTGGTGCGGACATACTGCGATTGATGGGTGCTGAAGCGGGGGTGTTGAAGAATGCCACTTACACGCGAATCATCCTGGGCGGATCGATTGTTGTTGTTTATCTATTCCTATTGAATGCTGTGTTCCGCGGTGCGGGCGATGCGGCGATTTCCATGCGTGTGCTGTTGCTGGCCAACGGAATTAACCTGGTGCTGAACCCGCTGCTGATCTTTGGCATTGGACCGTTTCCGGCGATGGGTGTGATGGGGTCGGCAGTGGGGACACTGGTGGGGCGCGGCTGTGGCGTAGCCTATCAATTTTGGGCGCTGACCAGTGGGCGGAGTCGCATTCACATTGTGGCGTCGCAATTCACTTTTGATTTTCCTTTGATGTGGCGGCTGTTTCGAATCTCGCTGAACGGCATGCTGCAAATCCTCATCAGCACGGCCAGTTGGACGGGCATGGCGCGCATTGCGGCCACTTTTGGTTCACCTGCACTGGCGGGATACACGCTGGCCATCCGGGTGATTATATTTTCCATACTTCCTTCGTGGGGCTTCTGCAATGCAGCGGCTACGTTGGTGGGCCAATGTCTAGGCGCGAAAAAACCGGAACGTGCCGAAGCTGCAGTGTGGACTGCCGGCAAAATCAATTCTGTATTTCTCTCCAGCCTGGCGTTGTTTTATATCATTTTTGCGGAGCGCGTTTTGGGGATATTCAGCAGTGACCCGCACGTGATTTCCGTTGGTTCCGATTGTCTGCGATTCATCTGCTATGCCTACCCGTTAGTTGGATTTGGCATGACGATGATGCAGGCGTTCAATGGGGCAGGAGATACGCGCACGCCCACGCTGGTGAACTTTGTGGCGTTCTGGGTGATTCAGATTCCGCTGGCCTGGACGCTATCCCAAAAGACGGCGTTGGCTGAACGAGGGCTGTTTATTGGGATTTTTGTGGCTCAGTGTGCGGTGGCGCTGATGAGTCTTTATTTATTCAAGCGGGGTCGGTGGAAGCAACAGAAGATTTAACGGTGCCACTATTGCCGTCCATTCTTTAAGACCTTCGCTCCCGCTGGCAACATAAATTGGCTTTCAGCGATCTTCTGGTTGATCTTTACTGAGTCTGAAAACAGCTCGAAGATCTTTTCACCATTGCGATGGCGCACCATGCTGAACGGCCACATAACGCCGCCTCCAACGTCGCGATATTTTGAGAACATGGAAATCTCCTCATTCACTTCACGCGTCTCAAGGTTGCGACGGTTGTAAATTTGGCGAACCGGCAGATGGCTCGATAAATGAAAGAACACTTTGATGACACGATTCTCATCGTCGGTGATATCCACCACTTCCACTGGTAGATTGTCTAGTGTGCTGGTTTCACGGAACTCGAAAATCATGCCTTTTTCCTGGCGCCGCTGACGGAGAATGTAGAAGATGTTGCGTAGTGTGGAATCGCGATACCGGTCGTAGATTTCTTTGGTGATGGGGGTGGCACCGCGGTAATTCAAGTCGTATCCATCTAACTCAGTGAACAGAATCGCGCGCTCTTCCTTCAGCTTCTTATCAAGAAAAGATTGACGTTCGCGCAGTCCAAAAAATCCAATTGTGGTCGGTTGCGGATTTTGCAAATAGTGTGTGAAAAGCGCTGCCCGCGCTGCTCCTGATACTTTTTCGCGATGGAACGAATACAACCGTCCTTCTTCCGTGCGGTCATTCATAGAAAGAAATGCCGGACCGCCCAATGCTGCCAAAGCCGATTCCACAATGGCCCTTCCGCGCTTTTGAATTGCCGTCTCTTCAGCCGATAAGCTGAACGAAAAAATTAGTAGGAAGCAGGCAACCTTCATGGCTTAGCGCTTAGCGACTCCTTGGTTAACCCACTGTTGATTTTATAATCCTTAAAGGTGGAAGTTGACTTCTGACCCGATTGTAGAATGCTCTGTTTCAAGTACATTTTCACACCGCCGCCGACGTCGCGAAAGTCCTCTAATTCCTCTTCAATTTCAATCGTCCCTGTCATCCCCGCCATTGTATAGCTGATCTTGTCAGGAAAGCCTGTCACGGCATTGATGCGCAATTTCATGGAAGGACTTCCCGGTTCCGAGATGTCTACTGTGTTGGCATCCAGCAGCGTAATGATGCGCCCGGCCATGCGATCACTCAATAGCAACCCTGGCAGAATTTTCATGGTCTGGACTTTTACTTGGGTTAAGAACTGCGGCGGCAATGGAATTATGCCTTGCGATGTTTTCATCCATCCACTGACTCCGTCGGAATAAACAGTTGCTTTGCCCATGGGGAGTTCCTGTTCCTGACGCAATTGATTGGGTGCGATAAAGAAATTCTTCGATTTAAGAAGCGCACCGCCCATGTTCATTTCGGAGTTCCAGGTGATGTCCTTGATCGCAGCCAGGGCATCGGCGCCGCCCATTGCCTGTTGTGCGCGTGCCAGCAGTTGCTTAGCCTGAACGGTGGTGTCTGTTGCTGCCTTGGATTTTGCTTTAGGTTCTGGAATTGTCAGATCAATGGGGTTAATGGGCAAGTTCATCTCCGTCAGCGGCCTGCCGAATTCTGAAGTTTTGCCAACCACTACATACACTAACTGATTGGTTTGCAGGTTGCGTTTCGCAGCGGCTAAAACATCGGCCTTAGTAACTGCGGCAATGGCTTTTTGATATGTGAACAGGAAGTCAGATGGATAACCATAGTAACTGTAGCTAACCAGGCGAGTGAGTGTTTTGCGGGGCTTATCGAAATTAAATACAAAGCTGTTCAACACGCGTGCCTTGGCTGATTCCAGTTCTATATCAGTAACTTCTTCTTGACCCATTCTGGCCACTTCTTGCTGAATGATTTCCAAAGTGTCGGTGGTGTGATTCAAGGAAGCGGAACCAGAAATATTGAACAGCCGTTCATTTAAGTAACCAGCCCCCCAGTTACCGCTGATGTTATAGGCATACCCTTTCTCAGTGCGGATGATGTTGAACAAGCGACCAGAGAAAGAGGAACCAAGAATGCTGAGAGCCACATCCATAACCGGGTAATCTTTATCGTCCAGTTTGCCCCCCATGTGACCTACTTCAAAGAAGGTCTGTTCCACATTATCTTTGGATGCGACATAAATTCCTGGCTTGCTTTTGGTGCGATCCACTTTGGGGAAAGCGGGAACGGGCGGACGCTGTACTGTCCAACCGGCGAACAATGTTTCAATTTGCTGCTTCATGTCGGCAGCGGAAAAATCGCCTTGAATCACCAGCGTTATGTTGGCAGGAGAGTAGTAGCGAGAATGAAAGCCCACCAGATCCTGACGGGTGATTGCCTCCACGTCTTCGTATTCAATTTGACGGCCGAATACAGTATCACGCCCATAAACAACGCGTTCCATTTCGCGCGAAGCAATGGCATCGGCATCATCATTGCGACGCCCAATGGCGCTGCGGAACTGGTTCTTCAACAGGTTCACTTTGTCCTGACGGAATTCCGGGTTAGCGATCACGTCCTTGAATACGCCCATGATCTCAGTAGCGTTTTCCTTAAGACCGGTGAAGGTGACAGTAGCTTCTGTATCGCCCATACCGCTTTCGACAGTTGCGGCGATGTTTTCCAACTGCTCATCCAATTGATCGCCTGTCTTGGTTTTTGTACCACCGCTACGCAGAATGGAACTGGCCATTTCCGCTACGCCCACCTTGCCTGCCGGGTCAAAAAGGCTGCCCGTGCGAATGATGGCGGTGCCGTAAACCAGCGGCAGCGCATGATTTTCCATCAGATATAACTTGATGCCATTTTTCAATGTGGAGGTTTTAATATCAGGGGTCTTGACTTGGCCCAATGGCGGATACGTCAACAGCATGGCGGGAGGCTTAGTGGTTTGCGCCAGGGTCAGGCCGGCGGACAGAATCATGAAGAATGCGGTTTTCATTATTATTTGACCTCCTTAGCTGGTTCTGGTTTGGCTGGTTCTTCTGGCGCGCCTGGAACAATCCATGCAACGGTGCGCGATTTTTCCACTAAGTAAGTTTTGGCAACACGTTGCACGTCAGCCGCAGTTACTTTTTCAATGTCTTCCAAAGCAGTAAACATTTTCCGCCAGTTGCCGTAAGTGGCATGATACTGCGCTAACTCCGCAGCCAGGCCGGCGTTGTCATCCAGTTGACTGATTAAACCAGTGCGCATTTTGGTCTTGACCCGCTTCAGCGTGATCTCATCCACCGGAGTTGCTTTCAGTTTTTCTACAATTTCATACCAGGCCTTTTCATTTTCTTCCACCGTCTTTCCTTGATTGGGAACAGTGAAGAACAGGAAAAGATTCGGGTAGCGGCTGGCTGGGTAATTAGTGACGGTCTGGGCCTGCAAGGCAACCTGTTTATCGCGAATCAGCTCTTTGTAAATCATCCCAGTGCGACCACCGGAAACGATTCCGTCAAGCACGTCGAACGCGGCATCATCGGGATCCATTTCGGAAGGTCGTTTATAGGCAACCAACAAGAACGGTTGACTGGCATCCTCAATCTTGATGCGCTTTTCCCCATTCTGTGGGGGTTCCGTGGTGGTCACCCGCGATGGCGGTGCGGCGGCAGGCATGCTGGCAAAGTATTTCATGGCGAAGCGCTTGGCATCGGCAGCGGTCACATCGCCTGCAATTCCCACTGTAATGTTGTTGGGGACGTAGTGTTCCTTCCAAAATTCCTGGGCATCTTTGGCTCGCAGATTTACAATGTCACTGGCCCAGCCACCGGTGAACACACGGTAGGGATGGGCGGCAAATGCGCTGAAAACAGCGGCATCAATTAACTTCCCCAGTGGCGATGATTCCAACCGCATTTTGCGTTCTTCACGAACCACATCCCGTTCCTTATAGAACTCGCGGAACACTGGCCGCTTCACCCACTCCGATTGCAGCAGGAACCAAAGCTCTGATCGGTTGGAAGGAAGACTGTAGAAATAGTTCGTGAAATCCATACTGGTGCTGGCGTTGAAGCCTTTGGCACCATTGTCTTCAATCAACCGGACAAAGGCGTTTTGATCCACCCATTCGCCAGCTAAAGAGATGTAGCGTTTTAAGGTGGCTTCGGCCCTGGCCAGTTTCGCCTTATCGGCGCGCGGACCTTTGCGGCGTTCGTCTTCCACTGCGTCATAGGCGCCCTCAACGTAAGCCAGCGACTTTTCTTCTTCCACCCAATCTTTGCTGCCGACGGTGGTTGTGCCCTTGCCTACCATGTGTTCAAACATGTGGGCCATGCCGCTGCGCCCCCCGGGATCGTTCACCGAACCGGAGTTCACGTGCATATAAAAACTGGCCACTGGCGCCTGATGCCGTTCCAGCAAAATGAAGTGCATGCCGTTGGGTAAATCGAATTCAGTGATCGCTTTTTCAAAGTCTTTAAGGGATTGGCCGAATGCGGCCACGGTGAGCAAGGCTCCGGCCAAGGGGAAAAATCGAAGGCTCATAAGTGTCTCTTTTAATTCTAAACGGTCAAAGTGGGTTTACACTTTAGTCAATGAAGCATTGGACGCTTGTACTACTGTTTGGGTTGCTTGCCGGTGTAACTCCGTTGACTGCGGCGTTGCGGCGAAATAGTGGAGGACGGCGCAGCCAGTCCACATCATTTCGCAATCGCTTGACCATTTCTCCGCTGATCGCCGCCCCAGGGACTTCTGAACTGGACGTGATCAATGGGTTCACCACCAATGGCAGCTACTGGTTGCCCACCACACTGCGCTTTACTCCAGAATCGGATAATTGGTATTTCCAACACACCGAATGGGGCATCAACGCCGATGGCCTGGACAGCTTTGTGACCGATGGGAATCGGTTGACGCAGGCCAGTGACCACATCACATTCACCAGCACCACCGCTATGAAATGGAATGGAATTAATTTCGGTATTGCTCCTACGATGACTGTGTTGACTCGCGGAGAAGGCGGCTTTCGCGTAGGAGGTGCGGCGCTGCTGCGTGTGGATCCAGGATTAAACAGTATTGGCGCAAGCTTGTCATGGACCGGTGCGACGCGTCCGAATTCGGCGAATCCTGCAGGGATTTGGGATGTGGGCCTTGGCTATGGGCGGAAGTTAGGTGCCCACGGAGTGTTGAATCAACTGACAGCGCACGCTAGTTTGACGATTGAAAAGCAGACTTCGACGAATCGTTTTTTTACCTTGCTGGAGGGGATGGAATATCAGATGACGAATCGTTTCAGCTTGGATTTGTCAGCGCAACAGGTAGGGATTTCGACGGGGACAGTGGATCACCAGATATTGTTAGGAGTGAATTGGACGATTCGGGCATCGCACTAGATCTTTGCTTCACTGACGGCTCCAAGGGGTATGGCTGGTCAGACTAGGCTATTAGAACGAAAGATGAAGCTTATGTTTTAGGGAATCGAGGTGTCTGTCCCCATCGATCGTCCCCATCGATCCCATCCATTTCATCGATTTGACGGATTCCGATCATAGCGGCTCAGCGGTAGGCTTCAGGAACATGGGGACAGCCCGCGTGTTTCCAAGTTTAATTGAGATGCCTTACGGATTTGTCCGCAGATGGCGCAGATAACACCAAACAACTAACGATTGCGCTTTGGTTTTATCTGCGTGCATCTGCGTCATCTGTGGATAATCTATTTCAAAGGGTCGACCCAATTTACTTTAGCAATACGAGTGTCCGTGGAAGCCGAGCTACGGTAAATCCACAATCTCTACCCAATTGGGAATCTTCCCCATTTCATACTCCTTTAACTTCGCCAGCTTCCCCGTCTCTGCGTCGATCCGGTAGCCTGACATGTGGTTTGAGCGCATCCCTACTACATACAAATAACGGCTTGAAGAATCGATGGCGAAGCTGCGTGGCATGGCCTCGACCGGGATCGTTTCAATCAGTGTCAATTTCCCATCGACCGGGTTCACGTTGAAGCCGGTCAGCGTATTTGACGTCCGTTCCGTCGCGTACACGAACTTGCCGTTGGGCGTAATGTGAATGTCTGCGGCACCGATCCGGCCCTCCACTCCTGCTGGCAACGCCTTTACGCTCTGCTTCAATTTGAAGGCCCCCTTATCCGCATCATAGTCAAGCAGGTGAATGTTTGCGTCCAACTCTCCCAGCAGATACACACGCTTGCCGCTTGGATCAAAAACAAAATGGCGCGGGCCAGACTTTTCCTTCACCAATAGCGATGGCGGCGTGTTCGGCTCTATCCGACCGGTCTTGGCACTGAACCGGAACACGTTGATTAAATCGTTGCCAAGCGTGGCGGCGACGACGAAGTGATTCTTGGGGTCGGCCATAATTGAATGGGCGTTGGTGTGCCCTTCCAGCACCTGATGCGGCGCGGCAATCACGCCGTCAGCCCCAATCGCACTGACTGTTATTTTGTGGCCTGGATACGAAGCGGCGAACAGGAAACGTCCCGTGCGGTCAGTGGAAATATACGGCATGCTGTCAACCAAAGGGCCGCGGCCAAGGTACTTCAGTTTGCCTGTTTTAGGGTCGATGGCATATGTGGAGACTGCTTGAGGTTCGCCTCGTGTGGCGGCAAAGAGCAGGCGCTTATCTGGACTGATGGCCAAGGGAGTGGATCCGCCGGCCTTCACAATGCCGGGAATCTCCACCTTTTCAACAAGCGACAATTCACCGGTGGCGTGGTTCAGGCTCATCACGTGAATGTCGTTTGAATCGGCATTGCCCACATAGACGAACGTGGCAGCGGGGCAAAGCGATAGCAGCATCGCAGCGGCGGGTACAAAGGGGATGTTCATTACCTGGTTATTGTAATACCTCCCGACTCATGAGTGCGTCGTAACGTAGATGGGTGCCGCGTGTGATCCGATTTGTGATGCGTCCAGCTGCGAAATACTTGGTTGTTCGCATGTAAGTACTCCATTTCTTTATTAGAATATCTGGATCAATTGCGAACGCACGCTTGTGTTGTAATGCACTTGAACAATGGCAATTCCTGCTGAATATGATCTAATAGGCAACATTCCAAACCCCGATCCCCCTGGAGAGAAAAAACTATGATGGCGAACAAGATGAAAGGCTGGGTACGATTTCTTTCGCTCTTCCTAATGGGAGCTTCCTGGTTCTTCCGCGACCAGGTTGCCGTAGGACTCGAACAAAAGAGTAAAGATCTACAGACCGCGCAGATGCAGACTGGCGCACAACAGCAAGCCGAGACTCAGTCCGAATTGCAACGGGAATTAATCACCAAATTAAGCGCCATTGAATCCCACCTTTCAGCCCGGACTGATGAGGAGGCTGATAGCCGTGCGGACGAGATTCAGAGAAGATCGCTAGCCGACGATGGAACAGCACTGGAACGCCGCGCAGACATGCTGTTGCGGTTGGACAGTCAGGTGAATGGCAGTGGCAACAGCAATCAGAAAGTAGCTGCAGCCGTCAATGCGGCTAAAGAAGTGGCCGGGCATCTGAAGGATCAAAGTGCTAAACCCACACAGAAGTTGTTTCTAGATTGGGACGATGCCGAAGAGGCATTATCCAAGTCGTATATAGAGCTCACAGCAACCGCGCAGTCAAAATGCGAGGGCAGCCAGTCGTCTGCTGATATGGCCCGCGGGTTCGCCTAGTTCTTCACAGCCATAGCAGGATTGATGATGGGCGGCTGGAGGGCTCTTATGCCCGGTTCCGAAGTCGAGCCGGATAAGGCAGTTGCTGATTGATGGAAAAAGCGAATAGAACAGGTGGTTTTTGGCAGGAAACCCAATAGCAGTCAGCCTCGGGTCCGACTGGATTTTATAGGAACAGGGTACATCTGGTGAACCACATCGCTTCGGCAGCTTCATTGATCGGAAGGGCAAGGGTTATCTTTAAGGCTCCTTCGGCTAGCTTTAGCTTTGCTACACAGACTATCGCGGTAGAACCAGGTAAGTGCCCGTTAGCTCTACCTCCCCAGTGCTAAGTTAAATCATTCCAAAACCAACCCAATCCTACTTAACCGAAACAGTCAACCCGCTCTGGCTAACGGCGTCCCCGATCTTCACAACTACTGGCATGTCTCCGCTATCCACAGCACCGGGTATTTGCACATTTATCTGAATGACTCCCGCAATCAGTCCTGGGGCAGCGCCGGAGTACAGAACCGTCGCTGGTAGCCCGCCGATAGTTACCGACACAGGTAGCAGGGGCTTGGGATAAATCGTCTTTGCCAACAATCCGTTCACCCCAGGAGGATTCGTTTGACCCTCACCCGTGCCATACAGAACCACGATATTATTCTTCGATGCCGGATTCGCTGGTGAATTCACTCTGTTGTCGTCGTTCAAAATTGCACCCGGTCCGCGACCCGAAGAGTTTGCCGAAAACAGCGCTGGCTTTGCTGCAACCACCGGGACCGTGATCGGTGCTGATCGAACCCCCTGGTATTCCGCCACAATCTGTGTTGAGACCTTGCCAACCACCTGATACGGCACTACAACGCTTGATTGACCACCCGAGGCGTAGATCACCGCTGCCGGCTCTCCATCGAACAGGAATCGCGTGGACGCAAGCGTCGTCGCCACATTTCCGTTAGCATCCAGTGCCAGCGTTGTGAGCGTGCCTGGCCCAAGCAACGTGCCTGCAAGGATAATGATTTCCCCCGGCGCAACGGTGCCAGCTTGATAACTCGCCGCGCTGGCTAAGCCTGCAATTGAAACCGTTGAGCCACTAACTATCCTGTCTCCCAACTTGACCACGAATGCGTCACCCAAGGGCAAGGAACGATCAGGACCCCCATAGAAACTGGTCTGATAAGCCCCCTTAGTTACTGGGAAGTTGTTTGAAGACGTGCCTCCAGTTACGTACACTCCGCCTCTATTATCCACTGCCACACCAAGCGCCCAATCCCCTCCACGGCCGCCTAAATAGGAGGAATAAATCAGAGCTCGACCGGTTGGATTTATCTGAGCCACCCATGCATCTCCAACCAGAACCAGTTCCGTAGTGGGCTGTCCACCGTAGGTCCGCTGCTCAGCATCAGCACTTACAGGAAAGTCAGTAGAAACCGTATTGCCTGCTACAAAAGCGTTTCCGTTATTGTCCACCGCCAGACCAACCGCACGATCATCACGGCTTCCACCAAGGTAAGTGGAATACAGCCACTGCGTACCAGTAGAATTCAATTTTGCGACGAATGCATCTCCGGCAAGCAGCAGCCCATCGCCTCCGGCACCTTTATAGGTGGATTGGATTGCCTGATCGGTGACCGGCAAATCCGATGAAAGAGTGCTACCTGCAATGTAAGCGTTGCCGCTGGCGTCGATTGCAAGAGCGGTACAAATCTCGTCCTTTCTGCCGCCGTAGTAAGTGGAATAAACCAGTGCGGTCCCCGTGGGGTTGATTTTTGTGATGAACCCATCCCCGAAAAACAGTCCATTGAAGCCTTGCCCGCCACCGCCGCCATAGACAGATTGCGCTGCGCCGGGTGTGATTGGGAAATTGTCAGACGTGGTGCTTCCCGCCACATACGCATTGCCTGCTGTATCCACGGCGATGGCAAAGCTCATGTCGTTCCCTGATCCGCCCAGGTAAGTGGAATAGACAAGTGCCGTGCCAGTTGGATTGACTTTAGTAACAAAAGCATCACCACCAGCGATTGGGAACATGTTACGAAGAGCCAGGAAATCAGGAATGACACTCCCTCCTCGAAGAAGGCTTTGATACGCATTGTCTGTTCTTGGGAAATCCGATGAGGTAGTGTAGCCGGTAACATACGCGTTGCCGGTTGCATCAATTGCCACGGCTGAACACCCGTCACGTCCGCTGCCGCCGAGGTAAGTAGAATAAAGCAGCGCGTTACCAGACGCGTTCAATTTCAGAAGAAAGCAATCACTGGGATATAATCCGCTGGCGGTAACTTTGCTGCGCACGGCATCTGCAGTAACAGGGAAATCTGTACTGTTCGTAACCCCAGTGATGTAGATGTTTCCTGTAGGATCAACAACAATTCCTGCCCCTGTTTCGCGATTACTGCCGCCAATATGGGTAGTGAATACTACGCTTGCACCATCGGCGGCTACTTTCGTAAGGATCACGTCGCCAGTTGCTGCTCCACCGCTGTTGGGTTGATACGCCCCAGGGGAACGTGGGTAACCTTGATCAAGAGTGAAGCCGGTGATGTAGGAATTGCCGCTGGCATCCACCGCAATGCGAGCACCCATATCCACATTGGACAGCCCAAGATAGGTTCCATAAATAATGACCGGGTCAATCACCAGCTTGCGTGTTGTATCGTAAACGCCCACTTCAAAACCGATGGATCCGTCGGCATTGGTCCGATAGCGGCCCTGAATTGGCTTGCGGCAATCAGCGGTGTCCTGATACAACGTCGGCTTTTTCCAAAGTACGGAATGCTTACCCGTCTTGATTTCAAGATCGCCAATCGAATTAGCGGTGATGCTGCTTGCGCCATCAAAGTGCAAGCGGATTCGGGCCGGGTCGGCACCAGGTTCGAGTACGAAATCTTGCTCCAACTGCGAACTCTTTCCGTAGTAGTCAGTATGAATTCCAGGGTAAACGTTTTTATAGCGAATGCGTTGGTAGGTGCGAACATCGGTGACGTACTTACTGGGATCGTTACCAAGCATGTAGTTGACTGAACTTCCCATTGGATTTGACAATTCCATTTGGGCATTATTTGCTGCGCCTTCCATGCGGGGAATGACCAAGCCTGACGGCTTTCCTTGTTCATCGCGCAGATCGATGGTAGGACCAGTGGAACCGAAAAAGACGAACATTCCATTTGCACGGGCCACTGCCTGATACTTCGCGTCAACTTGGCCGACGTTTGTTTCTAACATCAGCGGCTGCCCAGTGCGACTAGTTGGGGAAGGTTTGCTGATGTTTTCACACAAACATTCAAGCAGCTGGCCTCCGATAGTGCCCCCACCTCCAGGGCCCTTGGGAGTGATCACAGTTGGAACCAGTTGATAGGCAGCAACTGCTACGCCAATCAGAATCGTTGGAAGATCTTTCATTTGCTACCTTGCCCTTGCCGATGAAATTGCATTCGGCTCATTATGAAAATACCCAAACCAGCAAACACCCCGACCGTCCACTGGTCAACGCTTATACCCAAATATCGAATGGAGTCAATCCGCAATGGATTAATCCACAACCGCATTGCGCCATACAACACCAATAATATGACTGTGAAAGAACCAGCAGGCAGTGCCCACTTGCGAATCAACTCGAAGCCAATCATCACTGGGATTAGAAATAGGAATTCAAGGAAAGCCAGATCGTATCTGGGCCAGTCAGGATACGGAACAGCTAGCCAACTATCGGTCCGAATGCCAGGATGATCGTGCTGCAATATGCAGGCCGCGCGTAGAAATATCCAAGTGACGGGAAAAGCTAATGCCGCCGCA
This sequence comes from Acidobacteriota bacterium, assembly GCA_025352795.1. Lineage (GTDB taxonomy): Bacteria > Acidobacteriota > Terriglobia > Bryobacterales > Bryobacteraceae > JANXSF01. The sequence goes on along the minus strand of JANXSF010000096.1, from coordinate 571 downwards.
TCGAGCCAGCGCACGCTCTGCGCAAACGGTAAGCGTTTCCATAGAGACCAAAGGATGGCAGTGACGGTTGCGCCGCTCAGTGCCCCCAATGAAGAGAGCGACAGCGGCAAGGTCTGCCAATCCCTTAGCTTATATCCAGTAGCCCACAGGCCGAATAAGAAGGAGCCAATGGCTCCGCCAAGCATGAGCAACAAGCTAAGTCGAGTAGCCTGCTGACGCTCAAATCCAAAGGATTGCGCATTTCGCAAAAAGACAAAATGACCCACTAACACACCGATCCCGCCAAGAATCGCCGATACATCGAAAACAATCACGCCGATTCGAAATGGTGGAGCACTCAGATAAGGCAACATTGTGTCTTCAGTAAGTAAGCGAACTTAATGACCGTATTTTATCGTAATTTCTTAATCAGTGTCGCCTGCGGACAGTCTTCTGTCGCGGCAAAGTGAAAAGTTCCTATTTGGGCAAAGTAGAAAGTTCCTATTGACAGCCGTAAGGCTGAAGGATGGAACGAATTGCAATGAGTCAACAAGAACGGGACTGGCTGGATTGGTTAAAGCGAGCCCGAGAC
>JANXSF010000006.1 GCA_025352795.1 Acidobacteriota bacterium | reverse complement strand
CCTGAGTGGCGCTGTAAGCCCAGCGGTCAAAGCGCCGGTCAATTATTTCTTACCAATGCAGTAAAGATAATCCGCCGTCCGCAGAAATAACTGCTCGCCAACAGCCACTGGGCTTGCCAAAGTACGGCTGTCCAACTTGCTCACTCCCAGAATCTGAAATACAGGCCCGGCCTTCACCACCGTGGTGGTGCCCTCTTCGTCAGTTGAATAGATTTTGCCATCGGCCAATAAAGGGGAAGAACTATAAGTGCCCGATTCTATTCGTTTGCCTTCATAAATAACCTTGCCTGTGGCCGCTTCAATGCAATTCATTATTCCCTTGTCGTTGACAATGTAAAGATACTTGCCATCGGTGGCAGGCGTCGGCACATCGGCCCCCAGGTTATTTGTCCACAACTCGTTCTTGCCGGTAATATCTCCAACACCGCCCGCACGGAAGCCAATAAATGGACGACCACGAGTGCTGGGTGTGAACACCGAATCGCCAATAGTGACCGACGATGCGATGGTTCGGCTCGCAGGGTTATCGGTTGGATTGAAGCCGCCAATGCGCCACAGTTCCTTACCTGTGTCCATATTATGGCCAGTTACAATATCGGCACCAGATATGACTAACTGCTTATTCCCACTAACTGAAACCAATTGTGGAGTGCTGTAACTATCCTTTGATTCCTGCTTAGCCGGTGATGGCCGGTCCAGCTTCCAAATAGATTTACCGGTGAGCTTATCTACCGCAAACACGTAGGAAGAATCACTGGTAGTGAAGCCGTGAATCACCTGGATGTAGAGTCTATTACCTTCAAGCAAAGGCGTGGACGCATAGCCATGATTTATTCCAATACGGCCATACTCACCCACAAAATCACGTTCCCAAATAAGGTCTCCGGCAAAAGTGAAACAAGCCAGTTTACCGCTGCCAGTGGTGGTCCAAACGTGTTTTCCGTCAGTAACGGGAGAAGGTGAAGTGCCATTGTGTTTGCGAAATAACCGGTTGCCCTGGGCAATTTGCCGCTTCCATTTCATAGCACCATCTTTGCGATTCAAAGCGATCAGAAAGATCTTATCGTGCAGATCCTCAGTTGCGTTTCGCGACGCCCGCCCATCCTCTGTATGCCCTGAAAAGCCTTCCTCCCCACTAATAATGAAGATTGTGTTTCCCCAAATAATGGGAGTGGCCGCGCTCCAACTGGGCAGTTTTACGCGCCAGATAACATTTTCTGTTTCGGTCCAAGTGTTGACTAAATTCTTGGCATCTGGCGCACTTCCGTTTAGCAGAGGCCCACGCCATTGCGGCCAGTTGGCCATTGCAGTTGACGCAAGCAGAACAATCCACAGAAGCTTCATGAAAAGATTGTAGCTCGGAGGTCTACTATAAAAGTGATGACTACAGAAATAGCGACTCCCAGCACCACAACACCTATTAACACGGGCGCCGAGTACATTGAAAGCTTGCGTGGTCGCAATCTCCGCGTCTATTTCCTGGGTGAACGCGTGGCCGAACCGGTGGATCATCCGGTGATTCGTCCTTCCATCAACGCCGTGGCACGCACTTATGATCTGGCCGTGGAACATCCCGAACTGGCCTCGGCGTGGTCAAACCTATCTGGGCGTCGGGTGAATCGCTTTCTGCACATCACCGAATCCGTTGCCGACGTTGTGGAACAAAACCGCATGCAACGGCGGTTGGGACAACTCACAGGAACCTGTTTTCAACGCTGCGTAGGTATGGATGCGCTGAACTCTCTTTATTCCATGACTTATGAAATGGATGTTACACACAAGACTAACTACCACCAACGTTTCAAAGATTTTGTGGTGCGCATGCAGGAGGCGAACTTTGTCATTGGTGGAGCTATGACCGATCCGAAAGGTGACCGTAGCAAAGCCCCTGCCGACCAAACCGACCCGGATATGTTCGTACGCATTGTGGAGCGTCGCAAAGACGGCGTGGTGATTCGGGGTGCAAAAATGCACCAAACCGGATGCCTGAATTCACATTGGCTTGTATTGATGCCCACCATGAGGCTGCGTCCAGCCGACAAAGATTATGCTGTGGTTGCCGCGATTCCAGTGGACCATCCAGGTTTGACTTTTATTTATGGAAGGCAGTCCTGCGACACACGGGCCATGGAGGGTGGCAGCATGGACCAGGGCAATGCGCAATTTTCCGGTCAGGAGGCAATGATTCTGATTGACGACGTGTTTGTACCCAATGAGCTGGTATTTATGGACGGCGAAACCGACTTCGCCGCAATGTTGGTGGAGCGCTTCACCGCTTACCATCGCCGATCTTATGTTTGCAAAACGGGCCTTGGTGATGTGTTGATTGGAGCGGCCGCGCTATCTGCCGATTACAATGGCGTGGCTGCAGTTTCACACGTACGCGACAAACTTGTGGAAATGGCCCATTTGAACGAAACCATCTACGGGGCAGGCATCGCCGCATCCCATGAATCACATAAAACGGAAGCAGGCAACTACCAGCCTGACGATTTGTTGGCTAATGTCTGCAAACACAATGTCACGCGTTTCCCCTATGAAATTGCCCGTTTGGCGCAGGATCTGGCAGGCGGTTTGGTTGCGACGTTGCCATCGGAAAAAGACTTTAACAATCCTGAAACGGGTCCGCTGCTGCGTAAGTATTTGAAGGGTCGCGACGGGGTAAGGGTTGAGGATCGGGCGCGTGTTCTGCGGTTGATTGAAAACATGACGCTTGGCCGAAATGCTGTGGGCTATTTGACGGAATCTATGCACGGTGCTGGTAGCCCCCAGGCGCAGCGCATTCAGATTGCACGGCAAATGAATTTGGAAGAGAAGAAAGGACTGGCGAAGAAGTTGGCTGGGGTTCCCGAGTAAGTTACCGTTCCCGCATAGTCTTCTCCCAATCAGCTATTTCCTAAATTTGAACCCCACCGCGTGGTTCGCTCTCAAGTGGAGTTACCGTTTGCGCATAGTTTTCACCCAATCAGCGATTTCTTGTTGATAGACCAAAACGTCGTTGGGTGATCCGGCAATCTCGCCATAGGTTTGCTGTACGCCGCGCCAAAAGGCCTCCTCTCCTAATAGATGGAGGGCGCGGTTGACAGCCCTGGACTTACTTTCTGAGGCGGCCTGAGAGTCCTGAAGGATTAGTGCGCCAAGAAGCACCTCTTCTGGTGTCCGAAACGGACCACTATTCAGCCGCTTGCCAATTAGGGCCTCCATTTCCGGTGAGATTGTAACGAACATGCTGTAACACCACATTACTGGGGTGGAAGAAGTGGTGTCAATTGGGTGGGTGATTGTAGCGCGATTTGTGGCATTTTGCTACAATCGTAAATGTATTCAACACATGTGGGCCTGTGGCGCAGTTGGGAGCGCGCTTCCATGGCATGGAAGAGGTCGACGGTTCGAACCCGTCCAGGTCCACCAACATACATTGGCTGTATGGTAATCTTAAGAAGTCTTTGAATTCAGCAAATCGTTTGTTTTAGCAAGTTATTCCTGCCTCAATCGATCCCTCTCAGAATTCTTACCGCCACGTTAAAGGAGATCGATCATGTCTAAATTCAGTGGAGATACAGCGCGCGCGCACAGGCTCCGTAAGCAAAATACCAAGCGTAGAATGAAGATCAATGAACTTAGATTGCAGATCGCTGCCACGATTGCCGCCAACGCCGCAGCCTCAGGAACCGCAGCAGTGGTGCCGGCAGTCCCCGCAAAATAGTTGTCATCGAAATCGAAAGGCCGATCGGTATCGGCCCTTCATTTCATGTTCCATAGAACCGGAACCACCTCAGTCAACGCCTCAGGATTGTAATAATCGTACAGTGTTGACGTTGTGTTTTTGGCTGTGATGGGCATCCGCATCCGTAGATCGAATTGAAAATCAACTCCTCCAGCCTTCGGCCATAAGTAGAAAATCACGCGATCAGGCTGTATTTCGTAATGGTCAACGGCAAGTGCTGCAAGCGAACTTCTTTCCACTTCAGCTCCGGGAGGCAAGCCGACTTCAGCAATCATCATCCCGTATCCACGAAACCCAACCCTTTCGACTTTCACCAGACAGCGGACCAACTCTCCGGCGTTTGCTTCCAGTCGATCAAATTGCACATTAAACCGTAACTCTGGGGAAATTCGAGGCTTAGTTTGCGGCCAGGGCACCCAATGCGTCGATGAAAAGCGGACCAGGGCACTTTTCGATCCATTGGACGGAACCAATTCAATCTTGTTATCTCCAGCGGTCAGGTATTTAGATACATCCAGCAGAATGGGGTCAGTAGTTTTCGAGTTGTTCGGCAAGGTTACGGTTTGAATGGAGCGTCCATTGATGCGCACGTCCATTCGGCCGCCGTTACCGCCCAAGTTGCCCAACGCTGCCGACGCATCCACTAAAGCGCGCATGGAACGCAATGTAGATTGAGAGGAAGACCAACCACCCCAGACGTCCTGACCACGCAATATAAACAGTAAACCGCGACGGATCACCGGCTCAATATCGGTTGCCTGCGGGTGTTTTACCCGCCATGCTGAAAGCGCACTGATAGCCAAGCCAGTTGTTTCATAACGGCCTGCTGTTCCCCAACCATAAAACGGCGTATTGGACCGTAGATCCCAATAAAGTGCGCCCCGTTCTTCACGGGCAAATCCGGTTAAACGGGCAATCGCATTGCCAAGCAAAACTTCGTCACCAGAATCAATCAAGGCCAAAATGAACGTTGCCAACATGTACGGTTCGTCAGTCTGATCTGTGAATCGAGCCAAGTTATGATAGGCACCAGTAAGCGTATTGCGTTGCACGATTACACCAGCTTTGCTCGCAGCCGCCAGTGACCGTGCAACCAATCCGGTGAGCAGTTGGGATTGATTGCCATTGCGCCCTAGCCAACTGCCATCCTTCTGCTGTTTTTCTTCCAGCCAAGTTACCAGGGCATTCAGTATTTTCTGATCACTTGCAGTAACTGCAGGACCAACTGCGGAAGCGTCAGCCAGGAAGTGCACGGCATGCGCCGTCACAGCAATATCGGGCTCACCAAATTGCCAATATCGAATGCCGCCATTGTGGAATCCGGGTAGACGATCAATGGCTCGGCGGACATTGGCCAAAGCTGCCCTTTCAATATGCGGATCAGTCACTCCAATCGCTTGCGCAAACTGCCAGGCAATCAGGTTTGCATAAGCTGCGGAAATGGTTTGTTCCGCGCATCCATGTGGAGCAGTGATCATCGCCGATGCACTTTCCAACAGAAGAGACGCCAGATTTGGATAAATGCGCAGTTCGCCATGGGAGGCTCCATTGATGGCCCTGGGAGAAATATGCACAGGGAATTCCGTTCGCCCCATAACTAGATCGCCATAAGGTAACGAAAATTTCTGACCATCGGGATGGATGCGGACATTTTTAACAATGGCATCGCCATTGCTACCAGCAGTCGCGGTGACTCGTAATGGAGCCTTCTCCGCAGTCTGCCTGGCTTGCATGGCATACATTGCGTTCACTGAGCTATTGGCATCAACGAACCAATCTTGGGAAGAAGGCCCCGCAATGGTCAGCCATTCACTGGGCTGCAGCTTGACGCTAACCTTTTGCTTCTGCTCCTGATAGTTACGAATAGTCACCGGAAGGCTGATTTTGTCACCTTCCGTCAATACCGGCGGCGGATTGAATTCAAGGAAGAAGGGTTGGAATGCGCGCAGGTCTGATTCCGCCTCGGCAAAGTGTCCATCCAGAGTGGATGCGATTACTGCAATCTTCCAGGTGGTCACACTATCCGCCAGAGGAAATTGAGTGCGGGCAAAACCTCGTTCATCCGTAATGATTTCTGGCATCCAAAGTAGAGTTTCCGGGAAGTATTCACGGACCCGCTGGGTGGACATAGCAACAGAGGAAACAGTGGATGATGACGTTTGAACGCTGACAGATTCCGCTGTGACGGCAACCGATTCTGACACGCTCCCCACTTCTACTTGAACGTCGACTCGTGTGGTTGTTCCCACCATTACGGGCACTCTTGACACTTCGTAATGCCTGAAGCCAGGCAAGTTGGCGTGAACTGAATAGAGCCCCTCTGGGACGTCTGCAAATTCGTACCGGCCAGATTGATTGGTGGTTGTATCAAAGGAAGAATTCATAGCATCAATCAGCATGATCTTCGCCGCAACAATAACGGCACCAGACGCATCAGTGACGATTCCAGAAATGGCTCCCTTGCCCGCGATTGCGCCTGTAGCTAACGGTTGCCTTGCCTGTTCCGTCTTACCGGCATCCTCACTAAGCATTGTGCTGAAGGTGGCAATGTCAAAATCGTCGTAGGTGTTCTCAATGCCGTCCGCACCGGCACTTCGCAAACCAAATACATTGAACTTGCGTGTTACTGGCGTCGACGCTGAGCGCAATTGCGGAGCACCGCCGAACACCAATACAGTTTTCGAGTCAATACGATTCATATAGTACGAAGTGACTTCATCGGTCAGCCGATAGGGGTGATTCCAGGCATCGCGGAACTGTGAAATGTCGATTCCAGATTTTGCCAAAGTGCTCAGAAACTCTACCCTGGTTTGAGGTGCTCGCGTGGATGCTTGCATGGCAGCGACTATGGCCGCACGCTCCCGCACAAAATACAATCCGGCAAATTCACCAACTGAAAAATCGTCTTTGGTCCCAAATTTTTCATCGGGACCTAAACTCAAAATGGTGATGCGGCGCACGGTCCCTGCCGTGCTTATCTTGGAACGATAGGCATTGCCCCAAGGGTCACGCAAGGTATCGAGCAGGATTCCATTTTCACTGAGCATCCGTTTAAATTCAGTTTCGGTTTCCGGGTACTGAAATTGTTTTTTCAAGATGTCCCTAATCTGACGATGGAGTGAAGTGAAGTACTTTCGTTGAAAAGTGTAGACTTCAAAATCGTCTGTTGTGCCATATTTTTTGTCCGGACCGGCACTTTTCAATCGAATGACAAGGTTCTCATTTTCCACAACAAATTCAGGCTGAAAGGGCATCCCCCAAGGGTCGGTTAGATTGGTCCACGCCACTCCTAAGGCATCGCTTAAGGCTGAGATATCCTGCGGGAACTCAAATGTAATCGCAAAATACTCATCAAACTTTTGTTTCAGTTGCTTCATATGTAAAGCAATCCTCTCGAACATGGGGACTTGCTCGGTGCTATCGCTGGAAATGTTGGCGGTGAGATTGGCCACCAATGCTTCAGCAACCAAGTCGAGATCAGCAGAAATGGGTGTGGATGACTTCAAGGCGTACAGATCATTCAAGCGTACTCCGCCGATTTCAGTCTCCCCTTCGTTACCGCAATATGCACAATCAAACCAGCGCCTGTGTCCAAATTCCTCATCTGTGCGGGCTCGTTCCAGCACTGCCTGGTCAACCACAGCCAAACCCAGTGCGGCTTGCACCGGCTTCCCATTCACAGACGTGACCTGCATTTGCAACGTTGCTTTCTCGCCAGGTTTGTAAGTGGCCTTTTCTGGTTTTGCAGAAAGAATAAGATCAGCACTATCAGGAAATATCACCGTAGTGAAAACAGAATTCTTAGTGCCCGAGCCGGTGTCCGCAACAAAAGTTACGTTGCGCCGGAACTCGGGTTGAAAGGGAAAAGTAACTTCAGCCTGATGATTTACAAGGTGGGCAACGCGAGAGGATATTTCGCGATTCGCCACCACCGAATGAATTAAAACATATTGTTCAGCGGCAGAATCAGCACCTGAAGTAACCCGCAATTTCACCGATTGGCCCGCGCGATGCAAGGTTTGGCTTGTTTCAAAGCGCATCCCCTCAGCATTGGAAGTCCAATAAGGGAACGTGGCTTCACCTGCGACCCCGGTTCCATCCGTGGCACCAATTACCAATGCGGTTTCGGATTCAGAATCTTCTGGTAGAACCACTTTGCCTATGCCATATCGGTTGGTTTTAAGGCTGGTAATTTTGCCGTTGTTTTGAATTTTCACCGTGGTTGAAGCAGGCCGCCCATCGGCGTAGGAAGTGGATAAATAGATAGTTGAGGAGTGGCCATTGCTGGGAATTAGGTATATGTGGATTGGCTGAAGAGTGATTCGAACGTCGAATTTCCGCTGCTCCGTGCGGCCCGATGTAGGATCTGTACAATACGCAGAAAAATGAAGATCCTGGAAATTGGTCCCATCTTTCTTCAAAGAATCGAAGTCTTTCTTGGCGTCCAGACGTGCTGTAAAAACGCCGTTGGAATCCGTTTCCCCTTGCACCTCAGCCTTATCGGAAGTACCATCACGCACCAGTTTTACCTTGCCCTTAGGTACAGGCTTACCTGTAAAGTAGACCCCGGCAACGGCCACTTTTATGGGTTCACCAGGCAGGTATGCTTTACGATCAGGCGTGGCGTTAACTTTGAAAATAGGTAGTTCATAGCGACTAACCCGGACCATGTGTCGTGCCAGTATGAAACTATCCTTTTCCTCCAACAGCCTTATGTTGTAATCACCTTGCAGTGCTGTGGATGGAATTGCCCAATCGTCTTGGATAACTCCAAATTTGGACGACTCCAATTCTGAAGTGTGAACCCGTTCATAATCTGGACCTTCAATTTGTATGGCCACCGTTGCACCCGATTTAGCGAGTCCCACGGCGTCAAGAATCACTGAACGCAAATGAATGGTCTGGCCTGGTTGATAGATTGGCTTATCACTTTGGATGCGTGCGGAACTTTCAACTGGAAAGTGAAAGTCTGAGGTGACGTGCTGTACAAAATCACCATACTTAGCGGTGGCTTCAACCTCCACAGAGTCGTCAAAGTCTTCACCGGGTATCGTCGGCAAATCAAATATAAATTCGACGAAGCCTTCAGGGTGTTTGATGGTGCGCGCAGGAGAGAATCGTCGATCCACGTTTGTCAGGCGAGCGGTCCATTTCACTTCTGGCAAGGGCATCCGTGTGACGGGATTTATGGCCGAAGCGTGAATTATCACAGGATGACCCTGACGCAGACTCCCCACATGATTCAATTTCGCTTCAAAAACATAGGGAGCGATCTGTGAAAAGGCAACAATACCAATCAACGGCGCGAACTCCCGCGTTTCCGCTCGGTTCGGGGTGAGCGCGTAGTGGAGCCGTGCCCAGACTGAAGATTGTGTGATAGGAAAAGGAATTTCCAGCGTGGACTGGCCAGGAAGAATGGTTATTTCGCGCTGAACATTACCACTCTGTTTATCTTTCGTATCCAGCCAATAGAGAATAACATTGGCCGGGACGGAATGATCGACTGAACTTGTGACCGGAATGGTGATGACAGTGAGATCATTCCGGAGCACTGCACGGATCTTCGGCTCGTCTATGGAAACATAGGATTGTCCGTAGGCCACTGCGAAAGACCACATTGCCGCAATTGCGACACCCAACATTGCCCGCATATCCACACCCTTTTCAAGCTCCCGAACTAAACTGTTGATAGGTTACTGTGAACTTACTAGGGATACAAGGGCTAATCTACTGCAATACGGGCACCGTCTACCCTACTTACTATCGGGCACAGATACAAAATTGTCCGGCTGCGGATAATATTGATTTTGGTCACGCTTCGCCTGATATTGATCCAACAACAAAGTGACCACGCCACCGGCAACTGCTCCGATTGCGGCAGCTTTGCCGCGATCGTGACGATCGGCTACTAATGCCCCAATGGCTGCGCCAATCGCTACTCCCGTAGTGACTTTGGTGTTCCTATCGCGCCGACGATCCTCTTTATATGCTGCTGATTGCGGGGGCTGGGGAAGTTGGGGACGGTTTTGTTGATAGTTCGCGTAGAGGTCCATCAAAGCGCCCACCAGTGGCGGAGGCATTGAGTCCAAAGGCGTTGCAGGTTGCTGCGCCGTGGCAGTTCCAACAGCAAATAAGGCAAGAGCGAGTGTTTTTTTCAAAGGACGGATCTCCACCCCTGTGAGATGCGCCAACTGGAATCCGGTTTCAACCAAATTCGGCTAAATGGAAGAATCTTGGCTATCACTTACCGCGCCAAGCGCAATAATTCCGACGCCACTCGCTGAAAGGCAGGTGCCAAGGAATTTGCATCGCTGGCGAAAATGTACAGCCCTTGCGCGGTATTTAGATCAGGATTCGGACCACGAGGGTCGTTGCTCACCGTCATCAACAGGTTTGCGTCGGGTGGAGAACCGCTGTTTCCTAAACCGATGCTGTAAATAGCCACCCCGGCCAGGGAAGGTCCAGAACCTGTCGCTCCGGTGGTGGGGCTCCAACTCAAAATCTGGGCACCGGAACGGATCCGTTGCGACGCTGAGATAGTTGCGTTGATAGAAGCTGCCAGCATGTTTGGGGACGTATTGGGTATATTGCCCCCGCTCACCGTTACCGCACTGTAACTGATATCCAATTGATTCCCAAACGCATCACGATTCCAAACTTCAGAAACATCCCCAGTGTTCCAATTCGATGCTGTCCAGGAACATCCGGTGGCGGGCAAAATGGATTCCACTTCATTGGCACCCTGAATGGGATTGCCCAACCCCCGGTTGTCTATAATTGAACCCCTGGTCCAACCATTTGCTGAACAGCCAGGGGCGGAAACATGGTTCCAGGCAGTGAATGCAGTGGGCATTCCATCGGTGAAGAACAGGATGGCGTTCAACGCATCGGGCTTGTTCAAAGTTGCCAACTGGCCATAAGCTTTCCAAAGCCCAGAGGAACTGTTGGTGCTGTTGGCACAATTGATGCCGCTGATCACCGCCCTAATATCGGTGCCGCCGCTTCTGAAATTGGTGTTGAGCGGAACGTCAACCAGGGAACCGGTTGCGAACGACGCCAAGCCCACGTTATCCCGTCCTTGGGCGAACTGTTGCAGAAATGCTGTGGCCGCGCTTTTCATGGGCTCGCACGATCCGCTATCAAATAGCGATCCTGAATGATCCAGCACTAACATCACGTTGACATCTTTACGGGTTGCCACTGCTGAAGCGTTGAGCGGACTGGTGCTGGAATTCGGCCCCAGCCAGCGCAGAAAAGTTAACGGAAATTGTATGGAAGAAGTAACGGTCACCGTTCTGGAACTGGCGGTAGTATCAATGGCAATGGTAGGAGCAGCAATAGACACTGTAGATAGATATCCGGCGGGGTAGTTTTTATAGAAATAGCTGGTGGCCACATCTGTTGCCGATTGCCGCTGGGCTGTTTCGTTGTTCCCCCGGCTGAGCGCCCTTGCCCCAGCCAAAGCCGCCGCATCTGCCGCAGCGGATAGCTTGGTCTGTGCAAGATACATGAGTGTTACATCGACAGCCAACCCAATTACTGGCACCATGACAACAAGGCAAAAGCCAAAGAGAAATACCGAAACTCCCCGTTGATTCATCAACCGGTGTTGGCTTCGGAGGAGTTTGTTGTGGAGAGTGTGACTCATGAAAATCCTTTCAATGGTTTCCTTAAAAGTAAGTGACCGAATAAATTCCATTTACTGGAATACCGAACACATTCAGAAAAGAAAGCGCGGGGAGTGTGAAGTATGTCTCACACACCCAAACCTGTCCCCCAGGGGGAACGGTGGGCAACAGCCTGTTTGCACCCGATCCGACATTGCTTGCCGCAACGGCAGTACTTGTAAGGTAAGTAAGTGGGATGATGTTACCAGAAGAATCCATCAGGTTGGATGCGGGAGTTCCAAAGTTACTGGTTCTAAAACCGGGGTTACCCAGCACTAACCGGTGCATAAAGACATCTTGCCCCACAAGGCAACCCGATGTTACTGCGTTGTCATCGCAATCGGCCTGAGCCACCAGTTTGATTTGGGAAAGAATGATGACTCCGCTGCCAGTGGGGCTGGTATCCAAACCCTGGGCCAACTTGGCCACCGTATTTTGCGACAGAGTTTGGGAAAAATCCACGCCCAAGCCATACATATGCCCCAGATCGCGCGTGAATTGCACGGCTTGAATGCCACGGCCAGCGGTCATGCCGGCAATCAGCATGCCAAAGAATAGCGGGAACAGCATGGTCATCACAATAGCGAATTCAATAGCCGCCGACCCTTTTTCGGTTTGTTGCTTTGCCTTAGTCACCTTGCCGGGGGCCCTCCAATTGGCGATGCTTCCATTACATCTGCCGAGCTAGCCAAAATACGAAACGCAGAGGAACCGCGAACAAGGGGCACCATCCATAAGTGAGAAAGACCAGTGACCGATACTTGAACAATATTTCCAGCACGGTTGCTTCCCAACCCAACTACAGGCTGCAACGTGACTTGATCGTAGAAGGTGATGTCAATGTGATCATCCATAGTTTCGCTGTAGGGCAATAGGTGGTCCAGCAATCCCATAGACTGAGATTTTACGATCCCTTTGATGGACGCGTCTTGACCAAGCGGATTTCCCCCGCTGGTGGAAATTCGGCTGGTGATGGCATAACGCACCCCGGCCCGAACCGCCGATTGAGCGGTATTTTGCATTAAAATGGCCACGCCAAAGTCTATGGTGGCGAAAACAAAGATGAGGAACGGCAGCAGGGTGACGGCAAGTTCCACCATCGTCGCCCCACGCTGGGCAACGGATCGCGCAATGGGTCTGCTTACACAGGTAGGGCACACCTGTCTCATTCAACAATCTCCTGTCCTATAGGAGATACATCGGCTATTTCTGTATGAATCTTTATTCCCGGCAGCGGTAAGCCGCCAGGCCATTCCATCTGTTCTTGCGTCACCGGCTTGCGCATCACGTGGAAAATTGGGAGCCAAACACCTAACCAACGGACCAACTAAGTTAGGCGATGGGGTGCTTACCACGAATAACGACCAACCCGACCAGGGCGATGGCGGTGAATGCGGCACCGGCCAGGAACGTCCCTTGCGGCCCCCAGACATCCCACAATGCGCCGGCAATCACACTGGCTGCGAGCATGGCAATTCCGCTGAGAAGATTGAACATCCCATAAGCCGTTCCACGCAAATCGGCTGGAGCGGTATCGGCGATCAATGTGGCAAGAAGTCCCTGGGTAAAGCCCATGTGAAGGCCCCAAAGAACCACCCCAATCATGACGCCCCCAAGCCCTGTGGAAAATGCCAAAAATAGGTCGCCCACAATCAGCAGACATAGGCCGAACATGAGGACCACCAAACGATCCACCTTATCGGACAGCATTCCAGCGGGATAGGCGGCCAGGGCGTAGACGACATTCATCACAATCATTATGGCCGGGACCAGCATAATTGGCAGGCCGATGGATTGCGCCCGCAGTACCAGAAATGCTTCGCTGAATCGAGCCAGTGTAAAGAGGGTTGCAATGGCCACTACCCTCCAATAGGCTGATCCAAGTCGTCGCAATTCTGCCGCACTTAAAGGGGATGCAACTGGACGTTGGTCCCCTTGCCGTTCTGGTTCGTGGACTGCAAGAATGACCAATGCAAATGATAAAAAGGCGGGAATGACGGCCACCCAGAACACAGTCCGAAATTGTTGGCGGTGGTCCACATGAGCAGGATTGCTAACGATGGCCCGACAAAGGCTCCGATTGTATCCAGGGATTGACGCAGGCCAAAGCTGGCACCGCGCAAGTGGGCGGGTGCCATGTCGGCAATCAAGGCGTCCCGCGGGGCGCCTCGAATTCCTTTGCCGATGCGGTCTATGAATCGGGCACTGATCAACCAGCCGATGGTGGAGGCCAGCGGAAATACAGGTTTCGTGAAAGCGGCCAAGCCGTAGCCTATGGCAACCAGTAGCTTACGTTTGCCGAGCCAGTCTGAAAGCACGCCAGAGAACACTTTTGTAATAGCGGCGGTGGCTTCTGCAATTCCTTCGATGACGCCGACGGTAAGGGTGGACGTGCCCAGAACGGAGATCAGGTAGATGGGCAGCAGAGAATGGATCATCTCAGAAGAAATGTCCATCAGCATGGAGACGAATCCCAGTATCCATATGCCAGTGGGGATGCCGCGAAGGTGGGACGGTGTTTGTTTTTTGATTTCCATGGCGATGGGATGAGGTGGTCGCCTCAAATTATGGCCTATCTTAGTTGAACTCTGTTTGACTATTTTAAGTGACTCTTGAAAATCGCTCAATTGACACGCACAGTCAACACCCTCAACTCGCCAGCTGTCAAGGCAAAATAGAAATGTCCTATTCCCAGCAAAGTAGAAATGTCCGGTTTTGACTATTGATCCTGAACATGGGTGTTAGTGTGAATACGTCCGCCAGGGGTCGCGCCCGAACGGATACCCAAGGCCGATGCGACG
>JANXSF010000114.1 GCA_025352795.1 Acidobacteriota bacterium | reverse complement strand
AAAACTGGAACTGTTGTTCGCTACACTGTGTCATATCAAAGGCCTTTTCCCTTTCTGCTAAAACATGTTTTGATACATATGTTTAGGCTGTTGGTTCAGGCCTTTGGTTACCTCTCTGGTGAGATATACGGGCTAGCGCCGAGTTTAAGAGGTGGCTGGAAAAGCAACATTGCACATTCGAACCCGGCAAGGGCGGCCACATGAAAGTTCGGTTAGGACAGTGGTTCTCCGTCCTGCCGATGCATGGATCGAACAAAGAAATCGGCAAAGGACTCGCGGAGAAAATCAAAAAAGATCTCCGTCTCAAGTAAGGAGTTGTGATGTTACGATACGCGGTAAGGCTAAAACGTGATTCCAATGGGACAATCCTGTCTAGCTTCCCAGACGTGCCCGAAGCTCATACATTCGGCGAAGACAACGAGGAAGCGTTGCGTCGCTCACCGGACGCACTCGAAACCGCTTTTATGTGTTACATGGACGATCGTCGCGCAATTCCGCAACCTTCGGCTTTCAAGCGCGGACCCTCTATCGCGCTACCCGCACTGACGGAAGCAAAACTGGCGCTTTATACGGCGATGCGGGCACAACAGGTTACTAAGTCTGACTTGGCTAAAAAGCTGCATTGCCACCCTCCCCAAGTAGACCGGTTACTCAATTTACGACATCGCTCGCGGCTGGATCAGTTAGAAGCAGCATTCCACGCCGTCGGCAAGGAACTGTCCCTGCAGATTTTGGATGCGGCATGAGGTAGCAAAGTCTATCGGGCTTTCCTTTCAATAAACTTTAGTCGCGATTGCTTCCGCCGCCCATCAAGCGCAGCATTATATTCAGCGCGGCCACGAAAATATTGAACACCCCGGCGAACAACATCAAGGCACCAGGAATGGGACTATCGGCATCGGGAGTGGCCAGCACTCCGCTGGTGGAATAGATCAGCGTGCAGACACCCATTGCTCCAATGCCTACGCTAATGAGGATACCCAGCACTCCAATGTGCATGAAACTATTGAGGATCATCGCCCCCATGATCGAAAAGAACAATCCAATCATGAGCCCTTTTGGTGCCGAAAATGTTCGTCCTGACGTCATAATATAAGCGGTAACCCCAAGAAACACAAAGCCCGTGATTCCCAATGCCGCAAAAATCATGTTGGGTGCCACCAGGTTCGCATAATAGAGCAGTGGAGAAAGTGCAACGCCTGAAATGAAACCGTCAAATACCAATGCGCTCACTCCCAGCACTGGATTATGGCGCGCCGCCATCGCTATTTGTGGCACAACATTCAGCAAAACCATTGCCGCAATCCAGCCCATCCAGCCGGAAAAGAACCTCACCATGGTTTCCGAAGTGGCTCCGATATAACCGCCGGCCATGGCCGCCAGTACGCTGACGCCGAAAAGCACGTAAGTTTGCTTAATCACCGCCGACCGTGTTGCCGACAAAGGCATGCTGCCCGTCAGTTTGTCCCAAAATCCCGCTTCTTGTTGATAACCGTTCATTGGAAAGGATGCTCCTTGTACTTCTCACCTGTTTAGATGATAGCTGATCTTCAAAGATTCAAGGGGGAATGCGGTGGACCGTCCGCGCTTCTATCGATAGAAAATTAAAATCAGTTTTTCCCGAAGAAATTGCTCAACAAACCAAACACTTTTGCCGATACTACCTTCAGGGGAATATGACCACATCATCAAGCGCCGCTGCAATGACGTCGGTCTTTCAACCGGATCCAGAGACAATTAAGCAAGTGGTACAAGGTTCCATGACCTATGCCAAGTACCTTGTGGCATCCCACAAAAAACTATTTCCTGACTCCAGAGCGGAATGTTTTGAATTGTGCGGCGGAGTTGTCGTCTACGTTTCCTCTACCTCGCCGCTGACACAACTCATTGGATTTGGGGTCACCAGACAGGTATTACCGACCGATTTTGCCTTCTTACGACAATATTTTCATGAGCGTGGGTTGCCACTGCGCATTCGGGTAACTCAATTCACCCAACCATCCCTCATTGAATGCCTTGCCGGGAAACAGTTCAAAACTTCTGATTTCACTTTCATGTTGGCTCGCCGGTTAGACTTACCTTTTAGCAAAAGTAGTCATCCGGGAATAGAAATCAAGCCGATTGAGAACGAAAGGCTTTGGTTGAATACATTTGCTGCGGGACATTACAGAGGTAAATTGGATGAGGAGACTGAAGACCTAGGTCGGACCTTGTTCCATGCTGAGCGGAGCCAGATTCTGGGGGCCTGGGTGAATGGTGAAATCGCCGGTGCCGCCATGGTTACTTTTACAGAAAAGATAGCTGCGTTCAATGCCGCTTGCACCTTACCAGCCTTCCGTGGCATGGGAATCCAAAAGGCATTGATTGAACATCGCATGGACCTTGCCGCCAAAAATGGCTTGAACCTGGCAATGTCGCGCATATCGCCAGGTTCAATTTCACATCGTAACTATACTAAGCTTGGGTTCAACATCGGTTACTTCACCATGCTTCTTGAAGAAATACCTTAAAAGCGGTAACTGACTTCCGCATACCCCAATCCGCCATTCTTCCCCTTGGGATAAATAGCCTGTGTAATGGCCCGACCACTGGCAAAGCCATAGTAGCCGGTTAGGGTCACGTTCGGCCTCATCCGATACTCCACACTGGTGTCATACAAATTGGCCAATGATCGTGGACCCGCAGCGTTCCTACCCTGATATCCGAAGGTCCAAGGCTGATACGCCCCGCCACCGGAATACCACAAATCTTTTGAGTTGCTCAACCGAAGTGCGTGGAACTCGCTGGAAATGGTCACCTGCTTGTGTGGGCGCAGGATCAAGGCAGCATTGATGTCGCGGTTATTGACCATGTCAAAAAATGGGAACCGCGCGTATGGACGGGGCGTGGGCAGCACTTGGAAGAAAGTGCCGTGCGTCTTGTCGCTCGGGTTATCGTCACCTGACCCGTCATAGAAGCCAACTCGGAACCAAGGCTTCAGCTTGGGTGCAATCTTGGGTTGAAATCCGCCTTCCACGGCGAACGCGTGCGCCCGATGATCCTGGACACCCCACTTACCGGTTTGGCCGGTGCCCCACAGCAGCAAGTCGTAAGTGACCGCTTTGGTATCGAACGCGTGGATGGAATGGCCTCCGAAACTATAAATGTGCAAATTGGCTGTATCGGCACGGCGCACAGCCAGCGAACGGTTGTCGGTTTTCACCACAGCGCGCCAATCCTGGTAGTACATGGCAAACACGCGAGTATCGGCCACATGATTTCCTTTGCCCCAAGGTTTGGTGTACGCGGCATAGCCAATGCCAGTCGCGGTTTCACCCCAACCATCAGTTTGGAAAACGCCGCGCGTTGGAATGCCACCCATGAAAGTAAAGTTGCCATTTGTCGGCGAGTTGTAGACGTAGTTCATGCCATCGAAACTGCGTCCCACATGTGCCCAACCAAAATGGCCGATCAGCCTCATGCTAATGCGTTCGCGCTTGATGGTGGCCAGCGTTGCATTCTTCGGTGCCACTTCAGCGCCATCCACAAATTCAAATCGACCCAGGCGAAGAGTCTGCTTGCTATCGCCAAACAAATTCTTAAAGCGGATAAAGCCTTGTTTGGGGAAAATGTTGGCGGCGTTTTGCGATTTGCTGTTCGCAAGATAGTAAGTGGCCCCTAGCCCCAACTGACCTTGTGTTCCATTCGCCGCTACTGCGTTGTTGGGCAAGCCCAGTAACACAGGCGCAGCCATCTCTATCTGCCAATCCCAATTTTCTCTGGATTGTGAAAAGCTTAAGCGGAACAAATTTCCGCTGAATACGTAGGCATTATCGCCAGTATCCGCCTTAAACCAATCCCAGGCTTCCAATCGCGAACGAATGCTGCCTGTCACGGTTACTCCGCCGATCTTAAATGGCGTTGGTGGAACTGCGTTTTGACCGTAAACAACCGCAGAACAGAGTAGAAATGCTAATTTCCGGGACATGGGTGTCCTACCTTTTTATGTTGGGATGAACGGACACACGGGGACCGAGTGGGGCGACGTTGCCTAAAGATTTAAGAACCGAAATTTATCCGCAGATGACGCAGATAAGCGCAAATAAAACCAATTGAAATTGTTCTGTGTTATCTGCGGTCATCTGCGGATAAAATGCCTTTTTAAGCTGCTTGTTCAGTGGAGAGTTTTTTGGACATGTCTATCATGACTATGCCGTTCTCTACTTTTGCCGGGTAAGTGCGCACACAGGGGCTACTTTGCGCCTGCGGCTTTACTACTTCGCCGGAATCCAGACAAATGCGCCAGTTATGCAATGGACACGTGACCGTTGTTGCCAAACCGTGGCCGCCTACAATTCCATCGGCTAGCGGACCGTGCCCATGTGGACAACGATTTTCAACCGCCAAAAACCGATCTCCCAGATTGAATAACGCAATGTTCAATGAGCCCATTTTCACAGACCGACCTTCGCGCATTGGAATATCGGCAGCCGGCGTAATTTGGGTCCAATTAGTTGGCGAATTCATTGACGGGTGTCTCCATGGGTTCAATTTGGACGAACTGTGTGGCACGCGGATTGTACCTTTCCAACCAGGCGTCGCTCGACCGTTCCTTCGATTTCCGTAACCGGTCCAGCAACCCCTGGCGGGCTTCATCTACTGCGTAGACAGTCTCTCGACGAACTTTTTCCATTCCCAAACGCTCTACAAAATCGTAGGAACGTTCCAGATAGTGTCCGTTTTCCCGGTAGTACTGAAAGAACAGTTCCGCTGATTCCAGAGCAAGCTCCGTGGTCTCAACCGTGATCAACAAATCGGCCTTGCGCACGCCTTTGCCTGCCGCGCCGCCCACCACCACCTGCCAACTTCCGTCCTGTCCAATCAAGCCAATGTCTTTCACGGTGGCTTCGGCACAGTTACGCGGACAACCAACAACCGCCAACTTAGTCTTGTGCGGCGTGTACAGATTTTCCAGGCGTCGTTCTAATTCAATACCCGTGGAAAGGGCACTCTGCGTGCCGAATCGACAAAATTCATCGCCCACACAAGTCTTCACCATGCGCAAGCCCTTGGCATAAGCTTGGCCCGATGGCATGCCTAAGTCTTCCCACATTTTGGGGAGATCTTCTTTCTTCACGCCCAACAAATCCAGCCGTTGACTTCCGGTGACTTTCACCAGTGGCACGTTGTACTTTTCAGCCACTTCGGCAATCTTGCGAAGTTCAGCCGGAGTGGTCACTCCGCCTCGCATGCGAGGGACAACCGAAAATGTGCCGTCTTTCTGAATGTTGGCGTGAACGCGATCATTGATAAATCGTGCTGAACGGTCTTCTTCATGGTCTCCGCACCACACCACATCCACTAAGTAACTGATAGCTGGCTTGCAGATCTCACAACCACGCCCATTGCCATAGATATCCAAAACATCCTGCACAGATTTCAACCGTTGCGATTGAATCATCTCGCGAATCTTGTCCTGCGGGAACGGCACGCAGTCGCACAACACCTTGGCTTTGTCTTCTTCAAATTCAGGGGCCACCGCGCGTAACAACGACTTGCAAAGGCTGGTGCAACTACCGCAACCGGTGGATGCGCGTGTCTTGTCTTTCAACTGCGCCATAGTGCAAACACCATCGGCGTGAATCGCGTGGATAATGTCGCCTTTGGTCACGCCCAGGCATCCACAAATGGTATCGCCTTCAGGGATGGACGCAACGTCTTGACCCTTGTCTTCAGCCGGAGGGGGTGCTAATAAGTGGCGCCGTTGCCCGCTCAGATCTTTGTTGGTGCGCAGCCAATCCATGTAGCGATGATCGTCAGAGGCATCGCCGACAAGAATCACGCCTTCCAACCGACCATCTTTCAGAACTAATTTTTTATATATTCCCAGCGAAGAATCTTCATAACGAATGGCTTCCACTCCCGGACGTGAGCAATCGAAATTGCCTGCCGAGAAAACTTCCACACCCATGATCTTCAACTTGGATGCTGGTGAAGCCCCTGCAAACACTGGTCCCCGATTGCCGGTGATGGTTGCAGCCAGTACTTTGCCTTGCTCAAACAACGGAGCAACCAAGCCGAACAACTGCCCGTTGTGTTCCGTACACTCACCTACGGCGAATATGTTTGGGTCAGACGTTTCCATCTGATCGTTCACCACAATGCCGCGATTCACGGTGACACCAGCCTGCTTGCCTAACGCCGAGTTGGGTCGAATTCCAGCGGCAATCACCACTAAGTTGGCGTCGATTTCCTCGCCATCTTTGAACAAAACTTTTTCCACATGCGTCCCACCGAGCAAGGCTTGGGTAGAGCGCCCACATAACACGCGGATCCCCATGGCTTCCATTTTGGAGCGCAGGTAACCACCGCCAATGGAATCCAGTTGCCGCTCCATTAGAGTGTCGGCCAAGTGGACCACCGTAACATCGCACCCTTGCACCTGCAGGCCGCGAGCCGCTTCTAAACCTAGCAACCCGCCACCAATGACAACGGCTTTTATGCCAGGACCGGAAAGTTCCAGTAACTGACGTGTATCGTCGTAAGTGCGGAATACAAATACACCCGATTTATCCACCCCGGCCATGGGCGGAATGAACGCGCTGGAACCGGTGGCGAAAATCAGTTTATCGTAGGCAGTTACATTGCCATCGGCATCAGTAACTGTTCTTACGGCACTGTCAATGTCGGCAATGCGAACGCCTAACTTGGTGTTTATCCTGTGCTTCTGGTACCAGTCAATTCCATTCAGAACAATATCGTCGTACTCTTTTTCCCCAGCCAGCACTGACGACAACATAATGCGGTTGTAGTTGGTGTGTGTTTCATCGCCAAAAATGGTGATGTCAAACTCTTGCGTGTGCTTTAGAATCTGCTCCACACAGGCCACACCGGCCATGCCGTTTCCAATAACGACCAGACGCTCTTTCATGCCGCTTTCTCCTGTGTGAACTGCCTTGAATGATGTTCCAAAAAGTCAATGACCACTTTGCGTAGACGATAATATTCTTGGTTATCGGCCAGTTCACGACGGTCCCTCGGTCGAGGCAGTGTGATCGGTAGTTCCAATCCAACTTTTGATTCCGGCCCATCGGTCATCAGAATAATTCGATCCGACAAGTACAACGCTTCGTCAATATCGTGAGTAACTAGAATGCAAGTCTTGCGATCTTTTTCCCACAGTTCCAGCACTAAGTCCTGTAACTCAAAGCGAGTCATGGAATCTAACATGCCGAACGGTTCATCCAGCAGCAGGAATCGCGGTTCCAGAGATAGAGCACGGGCAATGGCTACACGTTGTTGCGTACCTTGCGAAAGTTCCGCAGGCAGAGTATTTTCAAATTCTGAAACGCCAACAAGGTTCAAATATTTACGGGCCAGTTCTTTCTGTTCCTTGGGGTTCAGTTTGGGATGTGCCTGACGCACGGCCAGCATTACGTTTTCCCGCGTGTTGCACCAGGGCAACAGGCACGGCGATTGAAACACCAAAGCCCGTTCCAACCCTGGCCCATCAATTTCCCGACCATCCACAATTACGCCGCCCAGGGTGGCCTGTTGCAACCCGGCCACGATGGCCAATACAGTGGATTTACCGCATCCGGAATGGCCCAGCAGCGAAACGAATTCACCGGGCTGAACTGTGGCATCGAAATCTTTTACCGCAATGTGCGGACCCGACGCGGTGTCGAATGTTTTTGTTAGCGAAGTGATAATGAGTGGGCGGATCATGTTCGCTATGCCTCCACCGGAATTTCTTTAGCGATTGCCTGCAAATCTGGCCGCGGCTTAGAACGGTTGCGGTCCGAGCCGGCCGATAGGAACTCTGCTAAGCGGTTACGGACACGCACCGCCTGTTCGTCATGCAGCAACAGATCGCTAGCCCGCGGGCGCGATAAATTCACCGGAACAGCGGGACTCAACGTGGCACCAGGCCCACGACTCAAAGCCAGAATACGATCAGAAAGTAGTATCGCTTCATCCACGTTGTTGGTGATCATCAAGGCAGTTACTGGCCTGCCTGCGGCTCGGCACAGCGTAGACAGTTCCTGCTGCAACGTGCCTCGCGTTAAAGCGTCCAGCGCACCAAACGGCTCATCCAAAAACATCACGCGCGGTTCGGTGGCAAAGGCCCGGGCAATGGCTACGCGCTGCCGCATGCCACCGGAAAGTTGGTTCGGACGTTTGCGCATGGCCGCACCCAATCCCACCATTTGCAGATATTTTTCCGCTTGTTCCTGATGCTGTTTTTTTGACCAGTCGGTGAACGTGGCTTCCACTGCAAGTCGGACATTTTCATAAGCTGAAAGCCAGGGTAACAGCGAGTAGTTCTGAAAGATGAATGACGCTTCGCGGGAAAAATCAGTGACCTTTTCGCCACCCATCGTGATGGTCCCTTTATCGGGCAGAATCAAACCCGCAGCCGCCTTCAGCAACGTTGTCTTACCAGAAGCCGATGCCCCAACAATAGATACGAATTCCCCTTCTTCCAGAGTCAGATTGACTCCGCTCAACACATTGCGGACACCATAACTTTTGCCGACATCGTGGAGTTCAATGAAAGACACAGATATCTCCTTAAACCGTCCGCAATTTGTTTTCAGCGAAACCCATCATGCGGTCTAAAGTGAACCCAACCACACCAATGGTCAGAATGCTAAGCAGGATGTGCGAATAGATCAGGCTGTTATATTCCTGCCACAAGAACCCACCAACGCCTGGGGTCCCGGTGAGCATTTCGGCGGCGACGATCACCAGCCAGGCAATCCCCAAGCTGAGGCGATATCCGGTAAACATATAGGGCAGCGTGGCTGGCAACCAGACCTTGGTGAACTGCTTCCAAGGCGATAGCCGCAGCACTCGAGCTACGTTCAAATAATCTTGAGGAATGGCTCGCACTCCGGTCATGGTGTTGATCACGGTAGGCCACATGGAACAGAGCGCGATGGTGAACAGCGCGGCTGGTTCTGATTGCCGAAACAAGATCAAGCCCAGCGGCAACCATGCCAAGGGTGAAATGGGCCGAAGGAGTTGAATTGTGGGGTCGAACATTTTGAAGAACGTTGGCGATGCGCCCAGCAGGAATCCGAGGGGCGTGCCAATGGCAATGGCTAGAAAAAATCCTTTGGCGACGCGAAACAGGCTGTAGGCGGTCATCAAGCCGATGCCCTGATCCATTTCGCCGCGCTTTTCCCAAGGATTCAAAACGTATATTTTGCTTTCTTGCCAGGTTCTCCAAGGGGAAGGGAGGTCGGGCGCGACGTTCAGACTGAGGAACGTCCACAATCCACCGACAACAAACAGCCCCACAAGGGAGAGCGCGAAAGTCTTCAAAGAGTTCTGCATACGGGTAAGATTCCTTTTACGGCAAGTCTTCAAATTGTGAAAACAGATTTAGGCGCAGACAGTGCGCGAAAAGGTAAAAATGACGGGTGGAAATCTCAACGATGAGAACAGCTTAGTGGAGGGAAACAGGCTCCAGACAGGCCACAACTTTGGCTAAGTTCATTATGCGGGACGGGCTAGTAAGTGTAAAGGGAATAAGGATTCGATAATTTTTATGGGGTGGATAAGAGGAGGTCAAGTGGGGCCTATGCGATTGTAAGCATTGACGTCAACACAGCATAATTCAAGCCGCAATCGTTTTTTCTCGGATAATATTTAGATATGCAACAAGTGAAAACCCTCTGGGCCGAACTGGGACGACTGGAAAAGGAAGGGCCGATGCCCTATCCGGAAGGAGATGAAGGAATGACGCCTTTTCCAGGTCGTCTAACGGGTCAAGGATTCTTTCCTGGTGGGGACGGTCTTTGGCGTGACGATCCCAAGGATACCAATCCTCCGCCGGTGCCTATTGGTGGAATCTTGTACCTTGGGAACGACTTCGGACCTCTTGATACGTTCCAGACGACTGTGAAAAGAGGCTACGAGACCGACGGTAATTCGACGTGGAACAATTTGAAGATGCGTATCGAAGAAGCTCAAAAACGAAACACCGATGTTTGCGGACAGCTTGGGTTTTATACAAACGCTGTTCTCGGCTTGCGAAACAGCGGCGGAGCAAAAGATGATAGGCCTTGGCTAAAGCCTAAATGGTGGAAAGACAGCGACAAATTTGCCGTTTCTTGCCGTACATTCCTAGAATTCCAGCTTGAAACGATAAAGCCGCGTCTGGTAGTAATCCTTGGACCGCCGCCTCGCTTTGCGCTCTGCTTTCCAACGCCGATGATACAGGAGTTGGCGGTATGGAAAAGCAAGGAACTGTCCCAAATTGTTTCGGAAAAACGAATTCAGTCAGGAGTATTGCAGGGAAGAAAAATCACGTTTCTCCTGGCCCGTCATCCTTCCTGGGAAAGGTCCAATTGGAAAGAGGATTTGAAGGCACAAGACGCGCAACTGTTAGCTGATGCTTGGACCCTCGCACAGGATTAAAAGAGCCTGCACGAAAAATGAATACGCTCGCACAGATGTGTGCGATATTGTAGGAGTGAGAGGAAGCGAGTTCATGCGGAAGTTACAGCGCTTGGCCCGACGCCGTCAGGTTCGCTTTTTCTATGAACCCAACCTCGGCAAAGGAAGTCACGGGCGCATTTGGTTGGATTCTGCGTCGACAACTATCAAAGATCCCAAGAAAGAAATGGGTGCCGGGCTTCTTCGGGCAATGTGCCACGATTTGGGGATTCACCCCGCTGACTTATAGGAGCATATATGTTTACTTTTGCTTACCCCTCAGTTTTCTCGCGTGACGAGGACGGGCGTATTCTTGCCAGCTTCCCGGATTTTCCTGGTGCCCACACGGACGGTGCCAATGCCAATGAGGCGATGGAGCAAGCCATTGATTGCCTGGGCAGCGTAATCGCATTCGCCATGGCGGACAAGGTGAACATTCCAAAACCGAGTCGTCTAAAACGAGGTCAAAAGCTGGTTCCAGTGCCACTTTGGATAGTGGCAAAACTCGCCCTATACTGGGCGATCCGCGAGCTTGGCATTAGCCAGTCAGAATTGGCTCGACGTCTCAAAGTTCGGGAAACCGCTGTGCGGCGCATGTTGGACCCGAACCATGAGACAAGGCAAGAAACAATTCAGGCTGCATTGGAAGAGCTCGGGAAACGTGTTGTCATGGCTTATGACGACGCCGCCTAACCCCAACTAAACCGCCCAAATTAACCCACGACGTTTTGAATCGGAAAAGACTTAGCGTACTTCTCCGGATCCTTCGGGTCAAACGTGCTATCGAACAGCTTCACTGGCTGCATATCCTTTGCCGTGCTGGTTACGCCAAGTTCCTTCATCGCTTCCAGGTAATAGTCGGGACGAATCACCTTATCCACAATCTGTTTGTAACTCTGCGGACCCTTCACCATGCCCCAACGGCGGAATTGGCTTAGCCACCAATAGCCATACGTCTTCATGGGATGGTTGCAATTGCGGTTGGAAAAGATCATGTAGTTCGGATCCTGTTCTTTGGTCCCATTGCCGTAATCGTAGGTACCCTTCAGCCTGTCCAGAATGATCTCTTTCTGGCAATTAATATAGCTGGGCTTGGAAATAGTTTCAGCTACCGATGGTCGGTTGGCCATCACGTCGATATGCTGGCTGGCGAGGTGTAAAGCCTTCAGTGCCGCCTTCACTGTTTTCGGATTTTTTTCGGCAAACTCTTCGGTGAAGGCGCAAACCTTTTCCGGATGATCGGGCCACATTTTTTGCGTCGTCGTAGCGGTGAAGCCAATGTTATCGGAAATGGCCCGCAGGTTCCACGGTTCGCCAACACAGAAGCCATCCATCTTGCCGATTTTCATATTGGCCACCATCTGCGGTGGTGGAATGGTAATCAGGCTGATGTCTTTATCGGGGTGAATGCCGCCCGACGCCAGCCAGTAACGCAACCACATGGCATGGGTTCCCGGCGGAAAAGTCATGGCGAAGGTCATGGTGGAGTTGGCCGCTTTGGCTTTGTCCACAATTGGCTTCAAATCTTTGGCCGTCTTTACAGATTTCAAATTATTGGACAGTGTGATGGCCTGCCCATTGCGATTGATCAGCCAGGGAATTACCATCGGCTTTACTGGCGAACCCAACAAGCCCATGGAAGATGCAAATGGCATGCCGAACAGCATATGGGTAGCGTGATTTTCGCCCAGCGTCAACTTATCGCGAATCACCGCCCAGGAGGCTTCTTTAGAGATCACGGAATTGATGCCGAATTTCTTAAACAACCCCAGTTCATGGGCCATCACGATGGAAGCACAATCGGTGAGGGCGATCATCCCAAATCGGACGTTCGGCGTTTCCGGCGCGTCACTGGCATAGGCCGCACCAACCCAACCGGTGGGTAACCCGGCAGCCAGACGGGCGAGTGGCGATGCTACTATTGCTTTCAAGGCGTTTCTTCGATTTATACGTGTCAAGCGGAGTCCTTTGTAGGCCGGTAAAAGCAAATGTATGCCGGTAAAAGCAAACAGGCCACTGGCCTAAGAGTCTTAATTATTTGCAGATTTGGGAGCGCCGACGGTGCGCAGAATGACCGCAAACTTGCGGCTTGCAATCATTATGCTGGATCGGCTGAGGAGAGTAAAGACTATCGGGGTTCGATAATTTTTATAGGGTGCATAAAGAAGCGTCTCAATGAATTATGAGCCAATGTATTTCGCATACAAACTGCGCGCCACGCCGACGTCGGTTGTGCCTTTAATAATGGCCCTCCCATCGGCGAAAATGGTCATTTCAAAAGGCGCTGGAAAGAAGCGCAGGGCAAACTCATTGACCCGCACCGGTGCGATTCCCTGTAGCCGCACCGCTAATTGCTGCAGTGAAATGGAAGTAAGTTGCCCATGAATCTGCACCGCATTGCGTCCGCAAAGGCTTACCGGCGCGCGGCGACTTCCCGTCAAATATTCAAACACTCGCAACCCGCAGGTGGGACATTGCGGATCGCGAGGCGGCTGCGGAATCTGGCGTACATGCCCTTTCCAAACATCTACGGTGGTGATGCGCGCCTCAACGGAACCGGTCACAAGCCAACGCATCGCATCCGCCGTTTGCAGCGCGCCAATGGTGGAAGTAATGGCCCCCAGCACACCATCCGTTTCGCAAGTTGCTTGAGCTCCGGTGGGCGGATTCGGATAGATGCAGCGCAGGCAGGCCGTTTCACCCGGAATCACCGGCATGGTGATGCCATAGCTGCCCACGGCGGCCCCGTAGATCCATGGAATCCCTTCCCGAACGCAGTAATCGTTGATGAGATAGCGGGTTTCAAAGTTGTCGGTCCCGTCCAGCACAAGGTCCGACCCGTCTAACAATTCTTCAATGTTGGATGGGTTCAGGTCGGCGATGTGGGTGGTGAATGCGAGATCAGGATTGATGCGGGCCAGGGCTTGGGCAGCGGCTTGCGCTTTCGGCAGAGCAGCCCGGGCATCAGCATCTTCAAACAACATTTGGCGCTGCAGATTGCTGGGTTCCACAAAATCGCGGTCAATGATGGTGAGGTTCCCAATCCCAGCGCGGCAGAGCAGGGCAGCGTGAAAACTTCCCAGAGCGCCACAACCAACAATGGCCACGCTGGCATTCAACAGCAATTGCTGCCCGACTTCCGCAATCGGTGGAAAGAGAATTTGCCGGGAATACCGTTCTTGATCGCGCGAATTCAACAAGTTCGATGGTTCCTCTTTCGAAGCATTTTATTGACGAACGGTGACCCGGATATCGTCCACCAGCCACCCACGATACGAATTCAGCGTGGCGTCTACTGAGTCAAACCGAAAGCGCACCCGTAAGCTGCCGCGCCCTGGCAAAGGATAACTGCGCGTAATCCATTGGCGTTCAATGCCCAATAGCTGATCCACAACTTCCCAAGGTCCGCTGTTCACACTCACTTCCACTATTTTTTTATCCCAATCTCCGGCAGGATTTTCGGTTTCGTACCAGGTGGTAAAGCTCAGGGTGGCGTCGCTGGTCACTTCAAACGCAGCTGATTCCAAAGCACCGGAACTGGAGCTGCCCGGCACATCGTAAGTCCCTGTGGATTCATTGCCAAACCACCAGACGTGGCCTTGCTTTTCTTCTGCAATATGCCACAGCCCGGAGGCAATCCAGTTGGCCCCCTGGCTTTCCGCATCTTCGCTGAGCAGCGTGGCTGTGTGAATTGCATTCAACCTGGCCGCAACCCGTTGACGGAGTTGGGGCAGGGTAGGATAAAACAAGTCGCCCGGGCATTCCGTGGTGCCGCTGGCGAAGGGCGACGGATTCGCATCGCGATGACCGGAAATGTTCATCAGATAAAGGCGAGTGCCGGGGTGCAGCCGCACTCCCAGGGGATCAATGCTTTGCCTATCGGCTTTCCACGCCAGTATCTGTTCCAGGCTGTCCAGCGCAGGCGCAGTCGGCAGGACCTTCGTGTATGTCCCAAGCACTGACACGCCCATTGTGGACCCATTCTGGCCCGAGAAATGGGCACCCAATACGTTATCCCCACCTGCCCGACCTTCAAAAATGCGTCCATCTGGAGCAACCAGGTAGTTATAGCCGATATCGTCCCATTTGTTGGAAAAAACATGAAACGTCCAGATGGCTCGGATCCACGCAGCGTAATCGGCTACTGGGCCATCCGCCGTGTGGTGAACGATGAGGTGCGTTACTGTGGTGTAATTGGGCGTTCCGCGGTAGTTTTGGCCGTCCGGACATCCCCAATCGGTGCGGGAAATCACTGGGGGTTTACCCGCCTCAATGCTACGCAGAGGTTGCTGATTTTTCATGGAAACGGGAGTGATGCCAGGATCGATAAAGACGAATGTCACCCCATTGGTGGAGTTGTCCCATTCCAGAAATCGTACCCCCAGGCCGAGCCAGGCAAGCGAGGATGTGGGCAGGCCGGAATCCAGGTCGCGTTTCAGTTCTGTCCAGGGGGTCCAGGAATGTCCGTCGACGGAACCACGGACTCGAACCAAAGGCGATATAGTTGAGTTCCAACGCGCGCCAAGGGCTGAAAAGCCGATGGGTGCTTGCATGGATCCAGCGGCATTTAGAGGAGCAACCTCGCGATATTCCACTTGCTGGCCGAAACTGACAACCAGGGTGAGTGCAATCAGAAAACAATAACGCATCGTCAACATGTTACCCCCGTTGGTGGGTATCCACACTACCCGCTTCTTACCTAGACAAATACCCTTTTGTCCCTTAGGCTTTCGGTTAGAAATAGGGTACAAAAGGACTTCGGCACTTTTTACAAGCATCAATGAAGGGAAGCACGGCAAAACCGGCTCCACTTCAACAGTAACATCCAAGGCTGCCAAAGAGCAGTCTCAACTACTCCTGAGGGGGAGGAAATATGCTCGGAAGTGAAGATTTTGTTCGAAGACCGGAAAACTGTGCGGAGGTTGGCTTGACGTGCCCAAGTTGTATATCGGAGGCGGCACGTCAGCTTGCACAAGTTAGTCCAGGCATGCGACCAAGCGGTGCGGTTACGTTATTCACGATCATGTTCCAGGAGCCATCCTGCCGAAGCATGCAACAAGCGTTTCTGTATTCATATAACAATTTTAATGCCCGCAATCCCATTGTGGAATTTGCGGGGTAATCGCACCGCTTGAAAAATTTGAAACTACCCGTCATCGGGATGCGTACATTTCTCTGAAGGGGAAATACGCGATGCAGGCCACTGCTACCGCCTCTTACGAGAGCGCATACGACGTTAGAATGACCCGCAAAGAGCGGGAACTTATGAATCTATTGCAACAGAATTCCGGGCAAGTATTAAGCCGCGACTTTCTGTTGGAACGAGTTTGGGGATACAGTGCAGGTGTTCGCACCCGTACCCTGGATGTCCACATTCAAAGATTACGAAGAAAAATCCGAGATTCCGGCTTGAACGGCGAGATTCAAACGATTCTCAGAGCTGGATATTGCTGGCAAGGCATGGCTATTCAGCCACACTAAATTTCGTTGCTGCTAGCAGACCCAGTACCTTATTGACACAACTTCCCTTGCCCCAGTAATGTGGTGATACAGGATGTTGGTTACAATCTCACCGGAAATGGAAGCCCTCATTGGCCGTCGGCTGAAGAGTGGGGTGTTTCGAACTCCAGAAGCGGTGCTGCTCGCCGCGTTGATTTCCCAGGATTCGCAGGCTGTTTCAGAAAAGAAAGTGCGCGCCTATGAAAGCGCGCTTCACGTTTTGGGCGAAGAGGCTTTTTGGCGCGGTGTGCAGCAAACTTATGGCGAAATTGCCGGTTCGCCTAACGATGTGATGGTCTATCAACAGGAAATCGCTGATTGGGTCAAGACTATGCCTAAACGTTGATTATTCAGGTATACCAGCCAGCTTTTTGGCCAACTCTTTCTTTTCTTGTAAGTTCATCTGCCTGGCAATTTGGATACGTTGCGCTTGCGGACTTCCTGCGCCGTGCATAGATTCCGTTAAATAGCCGACAGCGTTGCGTCCCAGCGTCATATTTTCAATCAGCCGCAGCACCCGCGCACGATCCTCAACCCGCACCCCGTCCCGGCCCTTCAAATATTTGCGCAGCAATGGGCCTGTTTCGGGATTGTCGAAGTCCTTTTCTGAAGGCAATGTCGCGACCAGCCCACCAGCCAAATCCTGCGCCAAACGGGCGATTTCATAAGGGAATCGCGTCACATTATGCTTGCAAACATTGGCTAGCAAATCGTCTGGCTGAAAATTGCCTGCTTCCGTTTTGTGGGATTCATGCGATGCCGCAATGCCGGCGCCATAAATGGTTTCGTTCAGATGGGCCATCTCCACCAGCTTGTCGCGGACGTGCGAAACAGCAGCCACACCGTTGTAATCGGCCGATAGCGCTGCGGCACCAATCAGAACGTCTCCCAGGCCTGTTTTGCACACATACGATCGCCGATGATATGCCGTAAACCGTTCCACCAGCATTGCCGCAAAGTTGGTTTCCCCGTTCATGAACAGCAAGTCATTGGGTACAAATACGTCATCCATCAGGATCATTGCTTCCTGACCGGAAAACTGCGCGTTCCCCTGGTCAATGCTGCCGCCTTCCATGGCCCGCGTATCGCAAGATTGGCGTCCATAGATAAAAGTCAAACCTGGATGATCCACCGGAATGGCGGCCACCACCGCATAATCCTTGTCCTCCGGACGCAGCCGCATGGTGGGCATTAACACTAGCCAATGGGAGTTCAGGCATCCTGTTTGATGCATTTTCGCACCACGAATTACCACGCCATCGTGCCGTCGCTCCACAATGTGTACGAACATATCGGGGTCAGTTTGATCGGCAGGGGCCTTGCTGCGATCGCCTTTCGGATCGGTCATGGCCCCACCAATTACGAAATTCGCCTGCTGCATGCGCACCACGAAATCCTTGAAACGTTGGTGATAGTTGGTGTGGTGCGTGGCATCCATTTCGTAAGTCATGGAATAGAGCGCATTCAGCGCATCCATGCCCACGCACCGTTGGAAACAGGTTCCGGTGAGTTGGCCTAAGCGCCGCTGCATGCGATTCTGCTCCACAACGTCGGCAACAGATTCGGTGATATGTAGAAAGCGATTGACGCGGCGGCCAGACAGGTTGGACCAGGCTGAGGCCAGTTCCGGATGCTCCACAGCCAGGTCGTAAGTGCGCGCGACGGCATTGATAGATGGGCGAATCACCGGATGATCCACTGGTTCTGCCACGCGTTCTCCCAAAAAGAAGACGCGCAGATTTCGACCGCGCAGACTGTCAATGTATTCGGCACCTGTGGTGATGGGCATGGTGGCAGTGGTCATAAGCGGGCGCTGGTCCTTCGGGGTGCTGATTCGCCTCGCAGCCAGACGTAAA
This sequence comes from Acidobacteriota bacterium, assembly GCA_025352795.1. Lineage (GTDB taxonomy): Bacteria > Acidobacteriota > Terriglobia > Bryobacterales > Bryobacteraceae > JANXSF01. The sequence goes on along the minus strand of JANXSF010000114.1, from coordinate 28,571 downwards.
GAGGGGCGTGGGGTGAAGGTGCGGGCCAGGGCAGGGCCACTTTCAGGGATTGCTTGCCGTTAGCATCGGGGGCGGGCAGTTGCATTACGGCAATGCCGGAATTCTGATCCCAACCCGTGCGTTCAATCCGTTCCAGTTCCGTTCCCCACAGTGTTCCCACAAACAATGAGGTATCTGTCTTCTCTTCAGAAAGTTCAAACTTGTCTACCTCAGGCAGACTAACTAACATACCCAGCTCGGTTGGTATGGATCGTCCTGAATTACCGTCAATCACTGCTGCCTGCAACTTACAACCAGTGACTCCCAATGTCTTAGGATCGGCGGTCACAAACCATTCATTGTCCGATAACATGCTGAAGCGCAACCCGGGAGTCTTCATCTCGCCAGGCTTCGCCACTTTTTCTGGAGCTGAATCGCAACGCAGTTCCAAGCTGGAATCGCTGCCAACCCCTTTCACCGGAAGCACCAGACTGAACGGCCTTTGCATGGCGATTTCCCCATCGTGCAGCTCTAACGCAAGTGGCCCGCTAGGCGAAAATCGGGGAGCCCCAATGCTGGGCTTCGGTCCGGGTGTAAGTACGGCAAACGGCACCTGGGCAATTACTCCACCGGGCTGTGTCAAATCCAAAGCATACTTACCGGCCACTAGGGATTGTGTATCCAATGTCACATTCAACTTACCTTGCTTTTGTTGAAATGCTAAGTCAATGGGTGGGGCAAGGGGGTCAACACCATTGCGCATGCGGATGCGTTCCACAAATCGGAAATCGGCACCTTCCATTTCTACTGGAACAGTACCTTTGCCCGCAACCAGACGCATTGCGCTGGATGAACTCAAGTGGGCATTCTTTAGCGATGGAACGGCATGCAGTACGACTTCACCGGGAACTTTCAGCGTCTGCCAATCAAAGTTGCCACCCAGGCGGTAATTCCCTGGAGGCACTTTCGCATTGGGGATTTTCAGACGAATATCTTTGCCATCGGCACCAGGAGAAACGGTGACGGGAATTTTGGTTCCAGCGTCGGAAGCCAGCCACCATTGCCGCACACCACGAATCTGACTGGGCGCAATGGGGTCACCGGCAATGGGAATCGCAATTTCTTTCATCAACAAGTGGTGCGATGGTTGGGTAAGGCTGATGGCCGGAGCTTCTTCATTGTCCACGCGGCTCATCCACAAGTAGGCCAGCTTGGTGTGCTGCTTTTGAGCATCTTTTTTCCCACACAAAGTGTAGCCTTTCAGCTTATCCATTTGGGCGAAGGCGGAGCGGAATTCCGTATCGGGGAACGCCATGCTTCGAAGGTTTAGAACCAGATTGGCACCACCGGCACCCAGTCCGAAAGTGGAACCGAAGAACATGGATCCAATGGATGCGGCGAGTGAAGTGGATTGCCGAATTTTGCTTTCGGTAGTGGCGGTCAAAGGGTCAAAGGAACCCAGCGTGGGGTTAAGGGTCATGAATAACGCGGCCGTTTGTTGATCCATGGGTGCTGATTTATTCCAGGCGGTATTGCCCTGCCTGCCAGCCAGACCTTGCAAGGTAGCGGCAAAGGTTCCCGGACCTTCCCTGACGTCTTCCAGCAGCCGTTCGGTGAGGGTAGTTTTTTCAGCGTAACCGGCCAGTTGAGCAAGTAACTCTGGCTGCTTTGAGACAAAGGATTTTACCTTCGCCTCATCAAATCCTCTGGCTCCATACACCAGGCCAATCAGTTCCGCTTGCACGGGGAGGGTCCAAACTGCATGACGATTGTCGGGTTTACCTTCAAGGACGATGAGTTCCGTCTGCCCGGGAGGGACAACTAGCAGGGCGACTTCCCCTTTCGATTTCTGGTCCATCCCAGGGTGGTAATGCAGCTTGGCACCTTTGGGAATGCGGTGTACCAGGGTGATGGGCAACTTTTCGCCACCTTCAGCAGGTTCCACTTCCAGTAGAAATTCGGTGACCTGGCCACCCGATGGACAAGGAACGCCAGCCCGCACGCAAAGTCCGCCGAGCGCCAGCAGAATCGTGGCGATGGATAAGCGTATGGTCATAACCTTTACTCTATACCGTTTGACGCGTAAGGTCGGGAACGACCGTAGTGCATCGTCCGAAAAATTCCTTATATATGGAATGTATCCCGGACTCCTGAACGGTGTACTTGTTCGACAGGTGCGCGATGAGCTTGAGTTTGTTTGTAGATGGCAGGGCTGATCGTATTCGAGAATGAAAGGCGGCCAGCCTCAATAAGGTTCCGAACGCGCGAGAGCTAGTGCCGCTTGAGAACGTCTTTGAAGCTCGCAAATGGAAGTCGGAAGCGGTGTTGCTTCTCCCAACGCTCTTTAAACTCGTCTGCGATGTTCACGGTGAGAAGATCGGCGTCGATGAGCCCGACAATCAAACTTTGAGTCGTCTCGATTGAGACAGACGGAAACACTCGGTGAATGTGATTTGACGCGGCCCGATCGTCGATTGCAATTGCGCAACCCCGGTGGACAGCGGCTGCGATTGCGGCGCATTCACCGACGCCAAAACGGCTAAGTGCCGTCAGCGCTACAAATATCTCCAGCTCTTCAGGACCGTCTACGCGGATCTGTTCAATTTCACCGCTCGAAAGGATTGCCTCCAGGCGATCATAATGCTCTGGGTAGAATCTAGTAACTTCATAACGAACGTGGCCGGTAAGTACGAATTGATAGTGCGGATGAAGCAATAGAAAGCCTGCCTGATCAATGGCCAGGAAGTTTATGAGAACTGAAGTGTCTATTAAAGCGCACGTGCGCCGCCTATTGTTCACCAGCGGATTCCAATCAATAGTGAGCTAGAGAGCGCTTTGTGCAAGAGATACAAGCTCCTTGCCTGAAATGTCGAGCTTCTTGCTGAGGTCAAGCAGCTTTCCCTTTGATATCTCCTCCCGCCGAAACGCCTCGATTGCAAGATATACAACCTGACTTTTTAGCTCTTGGTTTTGGTCGCCTTCATCCGCTGCCTGTTCACTTGGGCTGTCGATTGCCTGCCGATACTGCAACAGCCTGAGGTAACTGTTGCCAAGATCCTCCTGTTCGATAAGCCCCTGGCGTTCGGATTGATTGACGAAATCAAGTGCCTGCAAGCGGAATGCGGCGGCTTGGTAGCTCACACCAAAGTAGCGGGCTAGAGAGGCTATATCCTGATACCCAATTTTCTGCGATCCCGGAATGGACCTGCCGAACGCTTCCACGCCACCGTTATCTGCAAGGTCATAGACGAGCTGTGATTGACGGCTCGGTAGTCCTTTTTCAAGGGTGCCTAGATAAGTTCGGACGCCATCTTCGGGCATAAGGAAGGCTGCCGCAAAAGCATTGGCGCGCGTTTCCGTGCGGTCTTTCGAGTTCTCTTTCGTGCTGACAATGGCCGTTCTATTTCGATCCAACAACGAGTGGGCATACTCGTGAGCGTAGGAGAAGCGTTTCCGGGGACGACGGTGGGCGTGATTGACGAGGATTACCATCCCGATTGAAGGATGCCTGAGGAAGAGCCCAGACATGTCGTTGGGGAGATCTACACTGGCAACCCAGATCCCTTGGTTTGAAAGCAAATCCGGCAAAGCGTGAATCGGAGCATCCCCAAGGTCTAGACGCTTTCTCTCTTCGGCGGCGACTTTTGAACCTTGACGAACCGCCTCCATTGAAGTTCGAGCCTCATCTAGGTTGTAGATCGGTGGCCCACTTCGAGGCTTCTTTCCGAGCAACCGTTCCAGATCTGCCGCCTCCCGACATATCTCGACACACCGCAAGACTTCTTGCTGAACGGCGGGCTCGCCTTTGAAGGTGTCAGTTACACGATGAATAGCAAGGATCGGGTCCTCTTCCATGTTTTCGGTGAGAGGGCCGTCGGAAAAGAATTCTGCAATCGGTCGGGAATATAGGTCCGCAAATTGGGAAAGTTCGAGAGTTGAGATCGAACGATTTCCGGCCTCCAACTGTACAACCGCCGTGCGCGGGATTCCCAGTTCAGAAGCCGCCGCTTCCTGCGTGAACCCTCGATCCTCACGTGCCTTCTTGAGGCGTTTTCCAAGGGATACCAAGTCAATGGCCATTTGTGTGCTCCTTCTTGATTGTGTCCAGGCCGTTGATAATGAGGTGACTGATCGCCCCAGCGGCAGAGACTCATCGAAACATTGTTACCATATCTATCCTATAGTGTTTTATATCGAACATCAATGTCTAATACTGACCACCATGTTCGATTTCATGCTATAGTGAAGCTGGAGGCTCGGAAAGTTCAACCTCGGGCCGATCCAGAAAGGAGGTAGGTAGATGACATTTGAAGGCGCAGTCGTGAAAGAACAAAACGTGACCTTTGCCATCGTAGTGGTGAAGCATCACGTCGTTGAAAACAACTTAGAAGCCCAACGTGCGATATCAGAATTTAGTCCGATTTTTAAAGGACTGCCCGTCGTATTGATGGGTCAAGACGCAGTTGGATGTCCGAAATATTTCGGTCGCCGCGACATTGTGGATTTTCTCTTGAGAGTTCCGGTGCAAGCGATCCCATGGAAGAAGTACCAATTGAACTGAACAAAGGAGCATTGAGCATGGCTACGAATCCGCCGAAAGGCGACAACCATAGAAACGGGGCGGTCCGTGATCGTTCCCAAACATTTAACCCTCAGAATGAGCGTTGGGTAAAGCGTGACAGCGATACCGGGCGTTTCATGGATCAAAAGGCGGATCCCGCGCCGTTTATCGGAGTTCGCAAAGAGAAGTAGCGCCGAAGTCGCCGTTGGACCACGAAAAATTGCATGGGGGGCGAGCAGTGCGTATCTTTTTTCCGGTTTCAGCATCTTACGAATTCTTTCGAAACATGAAAGTGGCCTTGAGTGTTAGGCTTGCAAAGCGGCCCTGCGAGGCGCATACATCGTGGCTAGTGAAATCAAGAAATACCCAACGTTTCGGTATCACCACCGGCTTGCGCCCAAGGGAAAAATATTTCACTCTGCCGAGGAGACCGCCAACCTGGAGAGCGAAGGGTGGGTCGATACACCCGCGAAGTTTCCAAAACCTTCTGAACGCTCGTTGTCTGATCTGCGTTTGGAGTTGGATGACGCGGAAACCGAATACCGGCGTTGGACCTCAGATGGAGCATCCTCGCCACACTCGAATCGATGGGAGGAAGTTACTGCAAAATACCAAGTGGCGCGTGATCGCTACGATTTTGCCCTTCGAGAAGCCGAAATAGCCTCCAATAAAACGACTCCAGAAGGCGCAAAGAAAAAACTCATTACTTTTGAAACTACTTTTGAAAAGTTCACCGTTCGGGGCCAGCTGGGCCAGGGCGGCGCTGGCAAGGTGTACGACGTACAAGACGAAAACGGCGCGTCATGGGCGATCAAGTGTTTGGATCCGACTGCTTTGACGAAGCAGCACCGCAAGAGGTTCAAGAACGAGATCGAGTTTTGCTCAAAGAATAGGCACCCCAATATCGTGCCGGTCGAAGACTGGGGACTGGCAGACATCTCTGGCAACAGAGTGCCGTTCTACGTGATGCCTCGATTCGAAAGCGCGCTTCGTATTCAGATGCGCAAGGGAATCGAGCACAATGAAATTTTGCCGCTGTTCAATCAGATCCTTGACGGCCTAGAAGCAGCTCATCAAGCGCATGTCTGGCATCGAGATTTGAAGCCAGAAAACATCCTTTACGATTCATCTGGGCCGCGTGTAGTCATCGCTGATTTTGGAATTGCTCATTACACGGAAGTATTGCTTCGTACGGCAATTGAAACCGCGCAAGGTGACCGTCTAGCTAATTTTCAATACGCGGCTCCAGAACAGCGATCATTCTCCATAGTGGATCAGCGCGCCGACATTTATTCACTTGGTTTGATTCTAAATGAAATGTTCACCGGTGCAATCCTTCAGGGCACCAATCACAAGACAATTGAGACGGTGGCTCCAAGCTTCGCCTACTTAGATCCTCTTGTGCACCACATGGTACGCCAATCGCCGGATGATCGGATAGGGTCCATCGCGGAAATCAGAGCGGCGTTAGCAGGCAAGGCGGAATTAATTGTTCCAACGGCGCTCAAGTCTGAACTTGCGAGTTCCGAGCCTACTGGTGCGGAACCTTCCCCTGCTGCGGGTCCAATGGCAAGAGTGGCGGAGCAGCCATCAGCAAACAATTTCAGCAACGATAGTGATGACGTTTTCGAGAGACTCAAGCTGTTCATCTTTGGATCGGCGGATCCTCGATATCCTGATTCGGCTCACTTCGATGTTAATCAGTTGGCGAACCAATTCAGCCTATCAGTTGGCTATATCCAAGAAATTCTCGAGGAGCTTGATGCTGAAGGGCTCGTCATTGTTGCCAAGTGGGACGGGAAGCGGGAACGACCAATTTCAGAATGGCCGAGTTCGGCGGCTTTCTTCCAGCACACTGGCGATGGCGGCTATTTGCGTTTGAAAATGAGGCGGCGGGGCAAACAGCAATTTGAGAGAATGAAGGCCGCCGTTCGATAGTAGAAGAACTCCTGGCAAAAAATGCGGCTATCTTCAATACAGCCGAAACGATCAGGGAACACTGGCTGATGCTTGACTGTTTCCTCGTAAATACCGGTGGCGATGGGGCAGCCAAATGAGACTCATTGATCGGGATGCTTCGCAGCATAATCTAAAACAACTTACTAAAGTCCTAAGGTGATTTGGCCGATCCCTCTTAGGTGGAAGAATCTCTCCACCCTAAACTGCCATGAGCCTGAAACTTGAGTCCCTGATCGGAAAACTGAACCAATCCACTCGTTCCGCCCTGCAAGGTGCGGCTAGCCTTTGCGTCACGCGCACTCACTACGACATTGAAGTGGAGCACTTCCTCAGCAAATTATTGGAACAGCAAGATCCCGACCTGAACAGCACTATGGTGCTGTTTTCGGTCAATCGAGCGCAGTTGGAAAAAGATCTCACGCGGAGTCTGGAGAATCTTAAAACCGGCAACGCACGGCGACCGCAATTCAGTCCAACCCTTCTGAAGACCTTCACCGAGGCCTGGACGCTTGGTTCCGTGGAACATGGCGCTAGTGAAATCACCGGTAGTTTGTGTATGTTGGCGTTGGTGACCAACCCGGAACTGGGGCGTCTGGCAAAAGAAATCTCCAATGAATTTTCTAAGATTCCAGTGGAAGCGTTTCGCAAGGATCTGCCTGCCAGCGCTGCCGTCGCGACCGAAAAAGCAGTTCCAACCCCTAAGCCTCAGCCGCCCAGCAACACGCCGAATCTGGATGCTTATACCGAAAATCTGACTGAAAAAGCCGCTCGGGGTGGGATTGATCCCATTCTTGGGCGCGATCAGGAAATCAGGCAAATCATCGACATTCTGATGCGTCGTCGACAGAATAACCCGATCCTTACGGGCGAGGCCGGAGTGGGTAAAACGGCAATTGTGGAAGGTCTGGCGCTGCGCATTGCCGGGGGCGAAGTTCCGCCGCCGTTGGCCAATGTATCAATCCATGTGCTGGATCTGGCTTTGCTGCAGGCGGGTGCCGGGATTCGAGGGGAGTTCGAAAATCGAATTAAGAAGTTGATTGAAGAGGTGCGGTCCAGTCCCACTCCCATCATTTTGTTCATTGACGAGGCGCACAATCTGATTGGAGCAGGTGGGCAGGCTGGGCAAAACGATGCGGCGAACATCTTGAAGCCAGCCCTGGCCCGTGGTGAGTTGCGCACGATTGCGGCAACAACGTGGCCTGAATACAAGAAATATTTCGAGCGAGACACAGCACTTGCCCGTCGCTTTCAAGTGGTGAAGGTGGAAGAACCTACGGAATTCGGTTGCATCGTGATGGTGCGCGGGCTGGTTCCAATTCTGGAACAACATCATGGCGTAAGGGTTTTGGATGAAGCAGTGGATGCGGCGGTGAAGCTTTCCCATCGTTATATTGCGGGTCGGCAATTGCCCGATAAAGCGGTCAGTGTGCTGGATACGGCCTGTGCTCGGGTCCGCCTATCGGAACATGTCGCACCTCCCATTGTGGAGCGCACAAAGCGGCAGGTGGAGGAGATTCGTCAGGAAAAGCGGGCATTGGAAAAAGAGTCTGCCAACGGGAATCATGATGCCCGGTTAGACGCTTTGCGGATGCGGGAAAAGGAAGCCAGTGAGCGATTGGCGTCCTTGGAATCCAGATTTCAACGGGAAGTCATGCTGGTGAAAAAGGTGCGTGAAGTGCGCGAGCAAGTGGAGGCATCGTATGAATTCGATGCCACGGAACGGCTTCGTAGCGAATTGAACACTTATGGCGACGCACTGGAACAGGTGCAGCGCGAAAATCCCATGGTGCGCCTGGCCGTGGACGCCCAAGTGGTAAGCGAAGTAATTTCCGCATGGACGGGCATTCCCACTGGCAATATGGTGAGCGATGAGTTGGAAGCAATGCTGGCACTGCGAGGTAAAATCGCCGAACGGGTGATTGGCCAGGAACAGGCAATTGAAACCATTGCGCGACGGCTGGAAATTTCACGAGCCAATATGGAAGATCCGAACAAGCCTTTCGGAGTGTTTCTGCTGACGGGACCTTCTGGGGTCGGCAAAACTGAAACTGCGCATACTTTGGCGGAACTGCTTTATGGCGGCAGTAAAAATCTGATCACCATCAACATGAGCGAATTCCAGGAACCGCATTCGGTGGCCACGTTGAAAGGGTCACCCCCAGGTTACATTGGATATGGCGAAGGCGGTATTTTGACCGAAGCTGTGCGCCGACGACCCTATTCGGTGGTGCTTTTGGATGAAGCGGAAAAAGCGCATCCCGATGTGTTGGAACTGTTCTACCAGGTGTTTGACCAGGGTCGAATGGAAGATGGCGAAGGTCGTGAAATCGATTTCCGCAATACGCTGATTCTGTTGGCCACCAGTGTCGGCATGAACACGATTATTAAAGCTTGCGGAGAAAAAGAGAAGGCACCGCGCACGGAAATGTTGATCGCCGCGCTGAAGCCGGAGTTGTCCAAAGCATTTCGACCATCGTTTTTAAATCGACTGGAGATTGTGCCGTATATCCCAGTTCGGGACGAATCGTTGAAGCAGATTGTGAAGCTGAGGATGGAAAGAATCCGGCAACGGTTAGAGCAGAATCATCGGATGCAATTGAGTTGGGATGAACCGGTGACGGAGGAAATCACTCGTCGCTGCAAGGAAGTGGAATCAGGTGCCCGCAATGTGGATAGCATCATTTCCAATACGCTGTTGCCGCGCATTTCACGATTGCTTTTAGAATCCATGACCACAGGGGAAAAGCGGACCACGATGCATGTCTCCATGGCCCCGACAGGCGGCTTCGCTCTGAGTTAATGTATAGTGGAAGTAGTCACAGCCTTGATGAATATTGGGGTTGCGAGTGTCCGTAATGCGGTGAGGTGCGAGAGTGGTTGAATCGGCCGGTCTCGAAAACCGTTGTACCTTAACGGGTACCGTGGGTTCGAATCCCACCCTCACCGCCATAATATGCGTTTTTATTATTAATCGTTTGGTGCATGACTGCAATATCGTGCACGAACCCTCGCCGCCCTATCTACGCAGCGTTTTTGTGAATCCGAATCTTTATCTCGACTCGGGAACCAAGCTTGTTGATAATTGCAATGAGTCGGTCTACCGTAAACCTCGCCAAGTCCGCATTGCGAATGCGGGAGAAATCAGCAGCGGCAATGCCGGTTCGCTGATGGGCCGCGCGGACTGTTAGCGCTTCCTTATCCAGCGACTTGATGATTTCCGCCGCAAGAATGCTCTTGAACTGCTCGGCATCTCCGTTCTTCCGACCGAGGTCTCGAAAAACATTGCCTGTTCCTCGCAACACATCCAGCGATTCGCGTTTCATTGCAGCGTCTCCTCAATTCTCTTCAAACGTTCTTTGATCAAGTCGATATCGCGTTTTGCAGTCTTGGTACCCTGAGTCGATTTCTTCTTGAATGCGTGAATTACCCACACCTCGTCGGCGAGTTGCACGGCGTAGACAACTCGGAACGCATCGCTTTTGAAGGGCAGAACAATTTCAAACACACCCGATCCTAAACCGTGCATCGGTTTGGCAATGTCGGATTTGCCGCCTTCCGCGGCTATGGTTAGAGCCGCCAAGCAAACCGATTGAGCTGCTTCAGGGAAAGTCTCAAATTCCCGTAGGGCGGCCTTGATCCAAGAAACTGGCCGGGTCTTCCTGGTCATTCATTTCATGTTGTCGTATTTGACTACACATGTCAAGACTGCTCGGTCCAGGCGTGTATATGCCTGCCGTGAATGCACGGCGATTTCAAAGTCAGCCTTCATAAGCCCGGAATCTGCGGTGCTAGTTTTACGAAGCAATACCAGGATAATTTTCTAAACCCAGCCGGGGTGTGGCAAAAGCCGAGACACTTGGAGCAGTAGGCACTCAATGCCCATCCGGCATTCCGGGAGCAATCGCGGAGTATCGTGGAAACGAACGGACTAAACTTGACCATAGAAACGAGTGACAAAGCCGGGTATGTATCTTTTATCGATGCCGCAGAGAGGCCTGGCGTGCAATAGCGCACATTGGTCTGCGGCAACGACGGCTTTCTTGTTACCTGTGGCAATGCAGAATCTGCAACTAACCTGCGCGCCGTTTAGCATCAAAATTCAAGGATCCCCTGGATTTGTTCGATTTCCTGAAGCAGCCTGTACTATCCTTTCAAGAGTATTTGGGCTTGGCTGGCAGGGCTACGCAAAATGTCATCCGCAGGCCATTTTATGGGCAGGATGTCGTATTGCAAATGGATTGGCGCTCCGAGCATATTCTTTGACATTTGATTTAAGCGCCGACAGAGCCTCCGCAGCTTCACTGCGCGGTCGAAGCGAAGCTTTCGCGACGAGCTTCGAAATGCTGATCAGATCGCTTTCGACCTCATCGGAATCAAGAGTTCCTGCAAGCTCCAAGGATCGGATGCGATTCAGGATTTCGGCGAGGATGTTCCGAGCCCAAGTCGTTTCATGAATAGGCCAAACGTCGAGCGTGGATGCCAGTTGATTCCGAAGTGAGTCAATGGCATTTTCTCTGTCGAGCGCGCGCCTCTCCCACGGTTGGGGATGATCCCGCCATTCCGCCAATTGCCATGCCGCATCCCGCAATTTGTCAATTGGACCCGAGGGGCTATCCATCCAGGAGAGCCTTGAGAGCGCCCGCTTCAAGCCGGGCGGAATGGAGGTCATTTCGTGTTCAAGCCATCGCCTAAACACATCGGAAAACATGCGCCGGGATTGACCTTCATCCATTTCTTGAAACGACGGATCAACCCTGGCTTCGACGGGCCTCCGACGAATTAGGTTCGCGCAAAAGCCGTGAATTGTTCCAATGAAAGCCTTGTCAAGAGACTGAACCGCAGCTTGAGACCGGTCGGATGCTATGAGATCCAGCTTCTGTCTCAACCGGAGCTTCATCTCGCCTGCGGCTTGGTGCGTGAATGTGACGGCAGCGATCCTATCAATCAGTAATCCATCTTCGATGGCACCGGCCATCGCATCCACAAGAGCTGTTGTTTTGCCGGTTCCCGCTGAGGCTTCCAGGAAAACGCCTTGAGGGGCGCGGGCTTCACCTGTCATGACAGTCTCCTGATCTCGATTAAGCCCAGAATCTGGCCGGGATCTTTGTTGGCCGTTCTTTCCTCTTCGTAAGGGCCGCACACCGATTGGTATTCGCATGTCTTGCATGCTTCTGAACGGGGTGCTGCGGGAAAAGACGCTCTGAAAATGAATCGTTGATGAGGCCCAGCACAAGCGCCGTACGCCGCTTTGCTTCCGCATTATTCTGGATTGCGATGGACTTGTAGCCGCCTCGAACTGTGCTGAATGCCAAAAGTGATTCACGAACGGAGTCCGGTCTCAAAATCTCGAACAGTTGCGTGTAGATAGCAGGTTGCAAAATCTTGCCCCCATCAATCACCGTATTCCTTAAATTATGGGGAAACTTTCCGGTTTTATGGTCAACAATACGAACACGGCCGCTTCCATCTTTTTCAACTAAATCGATCGACCCCTTCACTTTGAAGCCGTCAGCCAATGAGACTGGGTCGGCAACACTGGCGGCATCTCGGTTGGAGAGATCAGCGAGCCCAAATGCAAGTTCCACATACGCAGGCTCCCAATTTGCCGGGCGAGTCGCGATCCATCCCACAAGGTCCGCCCGGATTTTCTCGATGTCTGAGTCCCAGATCGCTCTTATCGGAGGCGCACACAATTCGGCCTCTGAAGCAGCAACGCGAGCAAGAGCTTCGTCCATCAAATAGATGTCACGACCTGCTTTAGTCTCAAACAGTACTTGGTGGAATATTCGCCCTCGAATCGTTGGCGTCATGTGGTCCAGTGATTGCGGCTCGGTCATAGGTTTGACCCGCGCCACTTCGGACAAATAGAAGCGATACGGGCACTTGCAGAACTCTTGCAGTGACGAAACGGAATATGCCTTCTGCTTCGGCCCCACTTCAGCAAGGAGCGGCTCTGGGAACAGGTTGCTAGGCATGAACCCGTCAACTACTGACCACGACTTATGCCACCGCTTTGCGCGCGTCTCAATTGCACGCGTGGTGTGGGAATTTATCTTCCCTATCCAAGCATAGCCGCCAGCGCGCTTGTCGATGATTGCCTGGCGCAAGGTTGCGAGGTCGTATTCGACATTATCAATACATCTGGCTAGGTCGTTCGGGGCCGACCAACCAATTTTCGTCTCCTCCACTTTGGAGTTCTTTATTACGGCTTTTAGGTCTGTGCCGCTTCCTCGGGCAGCCAAGAGAACTTCAGCAACAAATGAAGAGGAGACGCGGGCCCGGCCAGTGGCGACGTCGATACGAGAATTGGAAAATACGATGCGCTTGCGGGCTGTACGAATGGCTACCAACACCATCAGCTCCGGCCTCAAACAACTCGGAGCCTTCAAACAGTTTCAGGGCGAACCCGTACGCTCCAACTCCGGCGTTAACGACCAATACCTCAGGAAAGGTGAGTTCGGAGGCCGGTAGCGGTCAGCGATGAATCCTGCTGCGCGGTCGTCCCTCGCGAACTTTACCACCAATGGAATAAGGTGTTTAAGACTATTTTCAACTAAGAGTATTATGGACAATGCGTGTTAATATACTTATATCTCTAACGGCGTTACCGTAGTCAAACTAATCGCACCATGGGTTAAGGATCGACCCGAAAGTTGCAAACAACTTTCGTCCAACAAGAGTGCGGGCCGAGAGAATTCGGAGGGGCTATGCCCGGTCGTTGGGTCCTACTTACGTGTTGTTTGATTCTTTCATCCGTTTTTGCTGCTAGCCTTACTTTAACCAGCTCACAAAACCCATCAGTTTTCGGTTCGCCGGTCACCCTCACCGCCACATTGAGCGCTCCGGGTACGGGGAAAGTTACGTTCTACGATGGAGCCACCATGTTGGGCGTTGGCGCTGTTTCCGGTTCCTCGGCGGGCTTTACCACGATCGGCTTGCCGTCTGGAGTCCGGAATCTAAGAGCTTACTATGCCGGCGCCACGGCAACATTGACGCAGACGGTAAACGCGGTTCCATCGTTGGGTTTGAAGGGCTCTACGGTGAACACAACTCTTTCGGGTACCGGGATGGCACTGCCTTTCATCGTCGCCGCCGATGTGAATGGTGACTCAAAGGTGGATTTGCTAACAGCGCAGGGCACAAACTACGTCAATGTTTATTTGGGGAACGGTGATGGATCTTTTCGCGCGCCGGTTGCCTATCCTATTAGCGGTGGCGTGGGGCTTGTAGCTACCGGGGATTTCAACTCCGACGGCAAATTGGATCTGGTGGTAAGTTCTTCTGGTAATACTCCGATCAGCATTCTGTTAGGGAATGGTGATGGCACCTTTCAGGCGGCGGCCGCTTTCTCGATTGGCTCTACACCCTACTCAATTTCTGTCGGGGATTTGGACGGAGATGGAACTGCGGACTTACTGATTACGGGCTCTACTCCCGCTACGGCATTGCGATACCTTCCAGGGAACGGAGACGGAACCTTCAAGACGCCGGTGAGCATTACTTCCCCTACCGGACTCTCCTTTCAAAGCACAACAATCGGCGATCTCAACGGAGACGGGAAGGCCGATTTTGTGGCCAACGGACTGTACTATACGAACTCCGTTATTTATCTTGGCAATGGGGACGGAACGTTCACCGGCCAACCGTACAACACCGCGCTGATTACGCCGGCTATTTTCGGAGATGTGAACGGCGACGGCAAAATGGATATGGCTTTTGGCGTAAGTCAGAGCTATGGCGGCATACAAGTTCTTCTCGGCAAAGGAGACGGAACGTTTCAACCCGCGGTTGCCTCGGGATATTACGCCTATGCAAGTGTCCAGGCCCTGGCCGACGTGAATGGCGACGGAAAGCTGGACGCCATATTCGCCACCAATTACCCGGCGACCTTGAATGTCGCGTTAGGCAATGGGGACGGAACCTTTCAAACTGGCAAGTCCTACACGCCAAACGTTGACGGCATAACAACTCTAGCTACCGAGGTAAATGGGGACGGCCAGACAGATCTGTTAGCCTTGCCGGCTTATTCCACAACACTTACAGCTTTTCTGGGCGGAGCCGTTCCAGATTTAACGGTTGCTCTATCTCACGAGGCGGGGTTTACCCAAGGTCAAACCGGCGCTTTGTACAGAGTGATTGTAAAGAATATCGGGGAAATCGCCTCCGTCGGCGCTGTCGGCGTTGTAGATGTGCTGCCCACCGGACTCACTGCCACAGCCATTGCCGGTTCTGGCTGGACGTGCGTACTATCCACGCTTACCTGCACGCGTTCGGATTCGCTGGCCGCGAGCGCAAGCTACCCACCGATCCTGATTAGTGTCAATGTGGGCAACACGCCGGGCCCAATTACCGGTTCCGTTACCGTCTCCGGAGGAAGTGACGGCAACAACAGCAACAATATCGCCACCGACGTGACTAACATTCGCTACGCGACTACCATTGGCATAACCTCCACTCCCAACCCTTCTACCTTAGGTGCATCAGTTACTATAAGCGCAACAGTCGGCTCCGGAACTGGCATCGTCAGTTTCTATGACGGGGACACCATGCTGGGAACCGCCGCAATTAGCAACGGACAAGCATTATTCACAACGAAATTGCTGCCTTCTGGTGGCCGGTCGCTCACCGCCCGATACGTTGGAGACGCTAACTTTGGCCCGGTTTTTTCCAGCACTCGAATCCAAACAGTAAACCCCGTCTCCGCCAATGGCGCCACAGTTCGCAGTATCGTGCTCCCCAATACCGGCTACGGGGTGGTGGGTGATTTCAATCGCGATGGCAAGGCAGATCTGGCGGTTGCTGGTACTTCGGCCATTAATATCCTGCTTGGGAATGGGGATGGAACGTTTCAATCACCGGTAGCTTATCCCGTCGCTTCTGTCTATTCCCTTCTCACTGTCGTGGCCGGAGACCTGAATGGGGACGGCAAGACAGATTTGGTGGGTAGCACCTACAACGGCGGCGATCTGATCATCATGCTGGGGAAAGGTGACGGAACGTTTCAAGCACCCACTACGTTGAGCGATACGAATCCAGGCATTGTTTCCATTGTTGATATCAACAACGACGGAAACGCGGACCTGGTGCAATTTTGGCAAGGGGTTACGGTAAGGTTGGGCAAGGGGGATGGCACGTTTCAGGACCCGCTGCGATATGCTTTGGGTAACTTCGGGTCAGGCACAACACAAATTGCAGACATGAACAAAGACGGAAAGTTAGACATCGTTTCCTACGATGAGTCGAACTCCGGGGTGAGAATCTTTCTGGGCAACGGCGACGGCACGTTCCAACCGGTGCAAACGTATCCCTACTCCGCAATCGCCTTTCCTAGTCTGGTTGTGGGGGAATTTATGGGATACCCCAGGCTGGATGTGGCCATAGTTTCTTGGTCGGGTATCTCGTTGTTGCGTGGTGATGGAAGTGGTGGTCTTCTTCCGGCGGCAACCAGCGCCAGCAATATCCCCACTCCTTTTGGCACTTCCCAAGCTGGCGACTTTAACGGCGACGGAATGCCGGACATCGCCTACCGTGGGTATTACAACAATACTGTTTCGATTGCGTTCGGAAACGGGTTTGGATCCTTCCCGAGTGTATCAACGGCCACGACCGATGGCGCTACCGGCAATATTGTTCTTGGGGAGTTCAATGGGGACGGTAAGCCCGATTTTGTTGTGTTCAACCAAAGTTCCATCAACCTATTCCTTGGCGCGCAAAGCTCCGGGCTTTCCATCGCCACCACTCATGCCAGTAGGATCACGGCGGGCCGTACCGGAACTTATCAGATTGTGGTTACCAATCCCAGCTATAACTCTATTTCTGGCGTGGTAACTGTAACGCCATCCCTGCCAAGCGGTCTAACTCTTAGCACGATGAACGGAAATGGCTGGAACTGCAACAGCCAATTCTGCCAGCGTTCCGATAGCGTAAACATGGGTAGCAGCTTCGATCCGATTATCCTTGTAGTGAATGCCTCCAGCGGATTATCCGCGTCAACGGTAACGCCCCAAGTGGCGGTAGCCTATAATGGAATCACCAACCGGGTGAACGATCCCACGGCCATCGTATTGGCCACTTCTACTTCGCTAACCTCCTCGCAAAGCGCACTTACGCTAGGGGCGGCCACCGCGTTGAAAGCCACCATTACCGGTTCAGGGGCAGCCACTGGCTCGGTGGCCTTCTACGATGGCGTGCAATTGCTCGGCTCGTCGGCGTTGAGCGGCGGGGTTGCCTCTTACACTGCGCAAATGACGCAGGCGGGGCGTCGTACAGTTACTGCCGTCTACGCGGGCGATGCCACTCACGGGCCCAGTCAAAGCGCGGCGCTTGTGGTGACCGTGACGGCGGCACAGGCAAGTGGTTTCGCTGCCCCGGCTACTTATAGCACGGGGTCGACGCCGAGCGGAATCGTCTCGGCCGATCTGAATGGCGACGGCATATTGGATTTAGTGACGCCAAATATCGGATCGAACAGCGTGAGCGTTCTGCTCGGCAACGGTGACGGTACGTTCCAGGCCAAAGTAGATTATGTCGTTGGCTTGCAACCTAATTCGGTAGCTGTGGCAGACATGAACGGCGATGGCAAAAAGGATTTGGTTGTCGCCAATTCAGGCGAGAAAACGATTCACATCTTGCTTGGTTCCGGCTCAGGAACATTTCAGTCCCCTAACGTCCTCAATCTTGATTTGTCACCTAACACTGTCGCCGTCGCGGATTTTGATTTGGATGCGAAACCGGACCTGTTGATAACCTTTCAGAATGAATTCCGAGTGATGTTGAACAACGGTGACGGTACTTTTCGCAAAACCGCAAGCTTCTCCAATTCCTTAACCTCGATTGCGGCCGTGGATTTCAATGCAGATGGAATCCCCGATATATTAACCAACTATTACGGCTCCTTGTTCGTGTACCCGGGCAAGGGCGACGGAACTTTTGAGCCCTCTAAATACTACTCCACAGCAAGTAGCCAGTTTATCGTTGCCGGTGATCTTAATGGTGATGGGTGGATGGACGTAGTAGGCGTCGATTCAGGCGGTTCAGTGTATGTTCTCTTAGGTCAGGCCAACGGCACTCTCTTACCCTATGTTGCTTATTCAAGTGGAGCCCAAGGCGCGTCATTAGCGCTAGGGGACGTTAACGGGGACGGCAAGCTGGATGTCATCTTGACTGGAGCGGGCGGTAACGCTGTATACCTTCTTTACGGCAAGGGCGACGGAACCTTGCAGGCGGCTATTTCCTATCCCGCCGGTGTGTCTCCCAACGGCATCGTTGTGGGCGATTTTAATGGAGACGGCAAGACCGATCTTGCCTTGTCAAATAATAACGGGAACAACATAGCCGTACTTATCGGCATGCTTAACGGTGTCTTAGTAGCCAGCAGCACCCACTCTGGTAACTTCCTGTTCAATCAAACCAACGCCACTTACACAATTTCAGTAACCAACAGCGGGCCCGGTCCCACAACCGGTGCTTTAACGGTGGTGGATACTCTTCCTGCCGGACTTACAGCTACCGCCATCAGCGGGGCCGGATGGAACTGCACGCTTGCCACACTAACCTGCACGCGACCGGCAACACTCCCTGCCGGCGCAAGCGCCCAACCAATAACCATAACCGTCACAGTGGCGTCTAATGCTTCCGCGCAAGTTACTAATGCCGTAACGGCATCCGCGTCTGGAGCAGTTACCGCAACAGCCAGCGACGTTACGGCCATTACCGCATTACCTCCGGCCACGCCACTTCTTCCAGCGAACGGTACGGCAATCATCGGCGTCAACCCGTCGTTGAGTTGGACAGCCTCAGCCGGCGCAACCTCCTACGATGTTTATTTCGGCCCGCAAAATCCACCAGCGCTTCTGGCCAACACCACAAGCACCAGTTACTCCCCAACGGGCGTGGTCCTAAATAGTGTCTATTATTGGAGGATTGTCGCGAAGAACACCTCCGGTTCCGCAAGCTCCGCAACCTGGAGTTTCCGCACCACTGCGGCAAGTACGGTGGTCCCCTACGTATTCCGCGAGGACTTCGAAACCCTTTCCGATTACGACTATGTTCCACCCTTAGCGGCCGGAGTTACAATGACACAATTCAATGCGCCTTTGTGGCCTGAAGGCACTTACACCATCACCAAGAATCCGCAGTCGGTTCATCCCTTGTTCTGCTCGTTCGGCGACCATACAACGGGATCAACTCGAATGTTGGTGGCCAATGGCCGAGGTGGGGCTGTTGAATCGGTTTGGGCCAGAACCGTGTCCGGACTTACGGTTGGCGTGCAGTATCAGCTTTCGGTTTGGGTTGCTTCCGCCTACCATGACGCACCGGCAATTCTTCGGTTCACCGTGGACGGCTCCCCCATAAATCAAACCGTCACCGCTTCCTCAAACGGAGCCTCCTGCCCGACCACCTCAGCCACCCCCCTGTGGCGCCAATTGGTGGTGACCTTCACGGCCACATCCACGCAAGCGGCAATCAATTTACAGGATCTGAATCTTGTCCCTTCGGGCAACGATTTCGCCATTGATGATGTCGAGCTTGTTCCGGTAGGTGGAGGCACTTCCATTTTCAAGGAAGATTTTGAAGTCCTGTCGGACTACCAGTATGTGGCTCCATTGAAAACAACACCGGCTCCCTATTTGACCTCGCCGTTGTGGCCGGAAGGAACCTACACCATTTCCGCTAATCCGCAATCCAACCATCCGCTATTCTGCTCCTTCACCGGACACGGAGGGGCGGGCAAAATGCTGGTAGCTAACGGGCGAGGTGGCAGGGTGGAATCGATCTGGTCGCGTACCGTATCCGGACTCACTCCGGGCAGTCAATACCGCTTATCCGTGTGGGCGGCGAATGCCTATCATGTCTCCCCTCCCACTTTACAATTCACCGTTGATAACGTGGTAGTGGGTACTCCACTCACTTTGCTAGTAAGCGGAGCAGCTTGTCCAGCAACGCCCTCGTCCCCACTCTGGCAACAGTTGGTGGTAACGTTCACCGCGCAGTCCTCCCAAGCGGTAATTAACCTTCAGGACACGAACCTCACCGCCGGCGGAAATGACATGGCCATCGATGACATTGAACTGATTTTAAACTAGTCAGCCAAGCTGTCGAGATTGAAAATCGGCAGCCCATAAGCTCGGTGTGACGTGACGCCGTAAAATGATTCTATTGGAAAATGTACCATCCTCAGAAGAAGGAGGATAGGATGAAGCAGAGCCGATATAGGGAAGAGCAGATCGTAGAGATCCTGCGAGAAGGGGAAGCGGGCCAAACAACAGTGGATGAGATGTGCGGCAAGTAAGGCATCCACAACAGACCTATTACGGTTGGAAGAAGCGCTACAGCGGTCTAAGCGGCGACGAGTTGCAAGACTCAAGCAGTTGGAACAGGAAAACAGCCGGTTGAAAAGAGCTCTGGCCGACGCGATGTTGGACAACCAGATTTTGAAAGAGCTGAACGCAAAAAAATGGTAGAGCCGGCAGCCAAGCGAGAAACGGCGCAAACGATCCAGAGTAAGTGTGAAACCCGGCGAATTGATGCGCTCGATTGTAGGTTCAGATACTTCGCCCATCGAAAAGTTGGTGTTAGACCTGATTCAAAGACTGAATAACGATCAAAAGCGAGTGGTTGCAGAGTGGGTGCGAATTCAATATAAAGACCATCAAGCTAGGGAACCAGAGTGCTATACCCCTTACAATCAAAACAGATCGCATACTGATTATCGCGTGGCATACGACAGATGGAAGCAATGGTGCCAACCGCCGACTGGTGAGTAGATATGAGCCTCCCCGCTCAAATTCACTGCAGCATCTCACCCGTGGGGCAATATGGGCCAAGCGATCCTGGTAACAATGGCAATCTCGGCCTCTACGGCAACCTAGAATCTCGAACTTACAGAGCCCATTCTTGGCCCACGCCTTCGAATCCCACCCTCACCGCCATAATTTTTTCCGGCTATCTTCACGGGCTTCAAAGTAATTCACTGAACAGAATTAACTCTCGCTGCCGCATGCAATCTCTCCTGGACTCATTCTCGCAATGAGAATTCGGACGGCACATCTGCCTCAAGATTGATTTGTTCTCCGGTGATGGGGTGGTCGAATTTCAGATATTGGGCGTGCAGGAAATATCCTCCATCGCCCGGTAGGCCGGGACGAGTTTGCAGAGACAGGCCTGGGAGATTTTCAAGAGGGAGGCCGGTTAAGCCGTACAGTGGATCGCCGACCAGGGGATGGCCGATGGATGCCAGATGGATTCTGATTTGATGCGGGCGGCCCGAATGTAGGCTGATGTCAAATATCGTGGTGCCGGTGCTAGTGGGATCAACGCCGCGTGAGATCACCTTTGCCAATGACTTTGACGGTTTGCCACTTGGGCTCGCGGCCCACACGGAACCGATCAGCGGGTGCGGTACCAGGCCGATGGGCGTGAGTATTTCGTAGGCGTCGTTCTGGGCAATGTTTTGAGCCAGCGCCCGGTAGATTTTTTGAATTTTGGGTGTGTTCCAGTTTGCGAATAGATGAGCGGCCGCCTGCGCTGTTTTGGCGAAGAGGACGATGCCGGTGGTGGCTCGGCCCAACCGGTGAACAGGGTTTGCGTTGGGGGTTTGCTTTTGCACCAGGCGCAGGAGAGTGTTTTCCATGAAGCCGCCGCCGGGTAGGGTGGGCAAGCCGCTGGGTTTGTTGACGGCCAACAGATGGGGATCTTCAAACAGGACTTCGAAGTGCTGGGGGGCGTCTGGTTCCATCCAGGGTGGACGGTTCCAGACAAGGGTTTGACCTACAGTGACCGATTCGCTTCCGTTGGCGGTGACACCGTTGAGGGTGACTTCGCCGTTGTTCAGTTTTTGTTGCCAGGCTTGTGAGGTTGAGTGGGGGTAAAGGCTTGCCAAGTGGGAGAGCAGAGCTTGTCCATGGTATTTGCTGCTGATGATTGTGGTGTAGGCATAGCCCCCGTTGAGCATGTAGTTTGAGTGTAAGCCATGGCATCAGCGGCGCGTGGCCCACACGCGCGGCGCGGTGTTTGAGCCAATCGCATCGCCAACCTTTTCGTGATAATATTTCTGTGAAATTATGGAAAAAACTTGGACATTCACTCAATCGCATTTTGCAGGTGGAGGGTCGGGAGGAGTTTGTTCGGCTCTTTGCGCCCGATGGGCAAAAATGATGCTCAGAGCTCAGAAGGATTACCAGTTTGTTCCTTCCATTACAGAAGCTGATCGGAATATGTACTTCCAGAAAGCCAAGGTGCCTGGAAAAATCGCTGCTGTCCAAACTCGATTTGACCAGCAACAAACGCGCAATAAGTCAGACCTGGCTAAAGTGCGAGCCGCTAATTCGGTCAGCCGCATTCTTGAAAATAACATACCCAATTTCGATGGAAGGAATTTCACGATTGCCATCCATCAGAGCCTTTCGATCATTGGATCCAATGTAGATGAGGCCATTGAAGAAGTGTTGATTGCGAACAAATTAAGAGCGGTGGAAGACACCAACAGCGCTGGCTTTACCTCGTACTGGGATGGATGCTCCACCGGGGGCTGCTATATTTTCTTTTCCAACAAACTAGGGCACGCCACTGCTGGTTATGTCACAGGCGGTATACGCTGGCAGGATTACTATTTCTTTGATCCCAACGCCGGCGAATTCAAAGCAGAAGGCACCCAGGAATTACACCACCTGATGATACAATTCAAAACTCAGTATAAGCAAGAAGGCTCCGCCAGACGCGTAAGAGTGGTTGCCCGTTAGGTTTCGACAAACAGTGAAGCCTAGCACTTGGAGCAATTTGCTGAAAGGATCATTTCCAGAATCGCGCTGAATTCTTCTAAAGACATGGACCTTCGATCACCGTCATCCATGTTGTGCACCTTATGGGTGACCACGACATCCAAGGCTGGAAGAACCGTGATAAATTGCCCACCCGCACCCATAGCCATGTAGGCGCCCGCGTAGGGACCGGTAGTTATATTTCCGGGCATTCCACCGCCATCCCAAACCCACCAAAGCATGCCGTAACCCCAACGACCTGGTCCGGTGGTGCTGCTGATTGTTCTTGGATGAATTTCGTTTTGCGGTGTAATTAGTGTTGTGATGCGTGTTGTCCAACCCTTGGGAATAATCTGCTTTCCGCCCCACTCACCTTTGCGCAGCATGAGCAAACCAATGCGGGCCAAGTCACGAGTAGAAAGATACATGGCATATTCGGAATGGACGGAGGCGGGCAATGCGCTGTTCCTTCGCTGCAGTTTGCGGTCGTAATCCTGCATGCCGATTGGCACCGCCAAATCAGACCCTACGGCATCGAAAATATTCTTGGCGGACAGCTTTTCAAACGCCGTACCTGCCGCATCGAAATCCCAATTTTGATACTGAAAGTAAGTGCCCGGTTCCTGCGTGCCTCTGCGCGGGGACAGCGCCATAAGATCCTGGTTGCTGGAGTCGTGATAGATACCGGATCGGGCAGTTAGTAAGTGCATCAGGGTAGCTTCTTTCTCAATATCAAGAAAAGGCTGCACGTCATTTAGACCCAGTTCTACGACTGTCTCATTAAGGTCAACTTTGCCTTCCGCAACGTACCTGCCAAACATCGGCGCCAGGATACTTTTTCTGACTGAGGCGACCTTGGTGCTTTTGGACAAGTCTCCATATTCGAAAACGGTTCTGCCACCTACAGATACATGCATGGCAGTTGTTGAATTCACTTTTAGCCATGCCCGAAGGACATTGAGACGGGCAGAGGAGAAGCCGACGGATTCGGGCGTCTGAACAGACTCCCATTTGGCGCCGGGATAGGTGGGGGTGGCAGCTTCTACTGCCATCAATGCTGCAGTGAGGAGGATGAGTTTTCGCAAATCAGTGGCGCTCCAGTTCATTGGCAGAATCCTTGCATAACGATTAGCTTGTAGTTTATCTGTTTTAAACTTTAGATGGACCAAACCTTGGACGTTAGCAGCTTACGCGTAGATTTTTTCTGAGCGCCCTTCTTTAGTTCGGCCTACATCGAAAGAATCATCTCGTCCGCTGATGAAAATAGGCCATATGTTCGCCCCATGCGGATGTCCTCGACTGCCTTCGCCAAACGGGCATCAATAGCTTGCATCTTGCTTCAAATCGCTTCCAGTTCCTGTTCCAACATCTGCTTTTGATGTAAGTCGGCGTAATAACCTTTAGCCGCTAACAACTGGTCGTGCGTGCCTTGCTCGGCGACGGAACCTGCTTCCAAAACGAAGATTCGATCCGCATGCCGCACTGTGGAAACGCGATGCGAAATCAGTATATTTGTCCGCCCTTCCATCACCTTGGTCAATGCCGTCAGAATCTTTTCTTCGGTAACCGTATCCACACTGGAAAGTGCGTCATCCAGGATCAGCAACTTGGGATTTCGCAGCACTGCCCGGGCAATGGCCGTGCGCTGTTTCTGTCCGCCTGAAAGGGTAATGCCGCGTTCCCCAACAATAGTTTCCAGACCATTGGGAAACGCTTTCAAATCAGTATCCAGCCCCGCTACGTTTGCCGCCCATTGCACTTGTTCACGAGTGGCATGAGGAACGCCCAACGCAATATTTTCCGCCAATGTCATGCCGAATAAAAACGTCTCCTGCGGCACCACGGCAATCTGCGCGCGCAACAGGCTGAGGTCCCATTGCCGCACGTCCACGCTATCCATTCGCACCACGCCGCCATCAGCATCAATCAAACGGGCCAGCAATCGGATCAGCGTGGTCTTACCGCAACCTGTGCGACCCACAATAGCCACTGTCTGTCCAGCTTCAATCTTCAGACTTACGCGGTCTAATGCCGCACGCCCATCAAACTTCACCGTGACGTTATCCAGTTCAATCGCCCCGCAAGGATGGGCAACGATTGTGGGATTCTCAGGAGATGCAATGGACGGCTTTTCATTCAGCATTTCCTTGATACGAGCCAATGAAGCGTTGCCGCGTTCAATCAGATTCACCACCCAGCCCATGGCGATCATCGGCCAAATCAACATGCCCATATACGTGTGAAACATCACAAAGCTGCCGATGGTGAGTTGCCCGGCAAGCAGCCTTCTGCCGCCGCCCCACAACACCATTAAAAAAGTAGTTCCAATCAACGCTTGCAGCAGTGGCGAGAAAGCGCCTGACAGGCGAGCCAGACGCAGACTTTCGCGAATATAGTTTCGATTGAGCCGTTCAAAGATCTGCATTTCATGATCTTCCTGGGCGTAAGCACGAACCACTCTGACGCCTGATAAATTTTCCTGCACCCGGCTGGAAATTTCGGAAAACTGCTTTTGCACCGCATCGTGCCGCACATGAATGCGCCTACCAAATAGGATCACCACCATCACAATAAATGGCGCAGGGGATAAGGCAAGTAACGTAAGCTGCCAATCTGTAGAAGCCATCACGCCCACGGCCAGTATGAAAAGCAACGTTGTCTCACACCAATACATAATGCCGGGGCCTGCCATCATGCGCACGGCGTTCAGATCGCTGGTGGCGCGGGTCATAATATCGCCGGTGCGGAATCGTTGATAAAAGTTAGAAGAAAGATCTACCAAGTGGGCAAACAGGTCGTTGCGCAGATCGAATTCCAAGTCGCGGGAAACGCCGATCAGCACCACCCGCATCCAATATTGAAACAGCCCTTTAACAGCGGAAAGTGCAATCAACAGGAAAGCGAAAAGGAACAGGTCGCGCAGCTCAAAGTGGGTGGTGAGTGCATCCACACCCTTCTTCATGATTAGCGGGGAAAGCACCGCCAACAGGTCTTTCATCACCAGCGCACCCATGCCCAGCGCCAGTTGCGACTGGTGCCGTTTCAGATAGGGCAGTAAGGTTCGGATAGACTCTTTCATGCCGTCACATTCGCAGCCAATTGGCCACAGTCTTCATGGCTTCCATCAACCACACTTTACGGGATGGTCGCACTGTCCACCAGGTATCGGGATTGAAGCTTTTCGTTTTGCTGCCTGACGTGCGGACCTGAATATCTGGAGCGACACCACGGAAAATATTTCCAGCGCGCCTGGTGTGATAATCACTAGTTACCAGCAATAACTTTTTCACTCCGCGTCGCCGACATTCCGCAGCCAGGATTACTGCTTCCTCTCTGGTGGAATCAGCTTCATGAGTGATCAACTCAAACAGGTCACGGGATGACCATCGCCGAACGGCGTATTGAATGGCTAGTTCGCCTTCCGAAGTATCGAAGTTAGGACCGGCGCTGGAAACCAGAATGCGCGGTGCCCATTGTTGCTGCGCCAGTTCCACCGCATGGGTGATGCGTTCGCCTGCGGTATCGCCCGCCAGCACCGCAATCACATCAGCCTTATATAGTGGATCTTCCTGAATCAAAGCATGACCCAACCAGCCCAGCCAAGCAGTGTGAAAATACCAGGCGGTGATGAACAGGATGAATAAAAGGAGGATGGTGCGGAATCTACGCAAAACTATTTGTCATCCGAACCTGATTGCGAATCAATGCGGCCTGCACTTTTCAGTTGTTGAAACATGCGCTCTACTTCCGCTTCGTCTTCGGAACGCAGTAGTTGATATTTGGGTGAAGTCAATGGACGAGCGGCTTCCACAGGTGGAACAAAATCGCCCCAAACTTGACGATGGGGAAGGCCATCGAGCAGCGCGTGTTTGGAATATTTACGGATCATCCGCAGTAGTTGTTTAGAGCTGTCTAAATCGCCTGGGTAGAGGATGAATATGCGGCTTTTGGTGTCCAGTTCCAGGAAGACGCCCAATGGTGTGATCCAGCCGGTACGATCTACACGCAGAATGGAATTCCAGGGAACAATTTTGGATCCGACTTGCAGATGGGTGGAATGAATTTCAATCACGGGGCGGAATGCAAGAAACAGCAAGACTGATGCGCTGAAGAAGAATAGGAGTGCCGCAACCGCAGTGACTGGCCATTGCCAGGCGAGGACTGCGCAGGCAACCGCCAGGACCAGCGCCACGAGGCCGCCGCGAGAATACTGCCGGGATGGAGTAAATCGCGCGATAGGGGACATTACACTTCTAGCGTAGCGCCGTATGGCACGCGCGTCAAACGCCAGTTGAGTGCAAGATTTCTGAATTTACACAGGGGAATTGGAGACAGCATTTTCGAGGAGCATTTTTACATGTAGTGGCAGTGTTAGATTTAAAAAGAAGAAGGGCGAAAAACAAAGCCGTGAAGCTATGCATTCGCCCTTCAACCAAAAAACGTTGACGAAGAAAAAATTATTTCTTGTCTGCGTCCTTCTTCTTCTTCTTCTTCTTGCCTTCCTTAGGCGTGTCGTCAGACTTGACGGGGGCGGCGAACATCATCGGAACCGCGAAGGCGGCGATGAGAGCGGTAACAAGCAGCTTTTTCATAGTGTGTCTCCTAAAAATTGGAGGCTTATTCGACTTTCATCGGCCTCACGAATACTACTATGGACCTGTTTCAGTTTCATTTCACTAGCCCCAATCCGCTAATCTTCCACCCAATCGCAGGGGGGGTGCTGGGGGGTCAAGGGGTGTTTGGGGGCATTTCTATAGCCCAGGATTGGTCCGCTCTATAGTGGAAGCTGGGAATCGCAATGGAATCGTTTCCGACGTAAACTTAAATTATCCATCATGTTTCAGCGGATTACAGACCGTAATATCCTCCGTGTCCTGGTCGGCGGGTTCGGGGTAGTCATTGTTTTTCTTATACTTGCGGGCTTTGTTGGGATCCGGAGCGTGCGCGCTATCCAATCCAGTGCAGGCAGCCTGGAAAGCGAGCAAATGGCTTCTTCCAAGTTGATAGACGAAATTCATCGTGAGCAAGAGACCCTGAACGCTGTTTTTTACAACCTCGGCAAGGAACAGCCAGATACCGTGAACAGGGAACAAGTCCTTTCTCAGCTTCATGATGCCGATACCGCCATTGAACGAATTGTGACCGCGGCGGTAGGAACTGCCGAAGAACCCCTTTGGAAACGTCTGCTTGAGGCAACTGTGGGCTTTTCCAACGAAGCGCGTCGATTATTGGCTCAAGAAGACGCAGAAACTCTGTTTTCAACTGATTTGCTGGGTCGGCACGATGAAGTGATTGAAATTGTTCGGGAACTGATTTCCGGCGGGCGAACTCGCGCTGAAGAGGCCCAAGGCCAGATCCAAAGTCGTTCCAGGGAATTGCTGCGACAATCCTTTCTGTTAGTAGGCACCTGTCTGATTTTGGCTACGGCATTTGCCATTTTCACAGTGCGCATTACCGCGAATCTGTTTCGGCAGATGGAGGCCCAGTCCACTGAATTGAGTAGTGTCACCTGGCATATGCTGGAAAATCAGGAAACCACTGCGCGGCGCTTTTCGCATGAACTGCACGATGAACTTGGCCAATGTCTGACTGCAGTAAAGGCTAATTTGATGGCCCTCAATTCCGCCACCAAGGAAAATTTCCCGGTCCGCTTGGACGATTGCGTTCACTTGGTGAACGATGCCATTCGTAACGTGCGGGAACTGAGCCAACTGCTGCGTCCCACCATTTTGGATGATTTCGGATTGGAAGCCAGCCTACGCTGGTTGGCCGATGGCTTTATGGAACGGACCGGAATTGCGGTGGTGTTCACGTCCAATTTTGCCGGTCGTCTGAGCGATGAAACGGAGACACACTTGTTCCGCATTGGGCAGGAAGCGCTGACCAATGTGGCCCGTCACTCGGGTGCCACCAAGGTGGAAATTCGATTGATGGCGGAAGACAATACCATTCACCTATCCATTGGCGATAACGGCCGGGGCTTGCCGGTTGAAGTGGAACCGGGTCGCAAAGGTTTGGGGATGACGGGTATGCGGGCCAGGGCTCGAACGGCTGGTGGGGAACTGACGATTGGCCAATTCGAAGGCAGTGGCGTGCTGCTTGACGTGGTGGTGCCCAAGCAAGTGGTCCAACAAAGTGAACCTCGGGATCAACATCTTGTGGGGTTGTAGAAGTTACTGCATCACTTCATCAATGGTTGTTGCAGTAAGAATGTGGGTGGCCCAGCGGTCTAGTTCTGGTTGCGTAGCGGTTTGCAACCGCTGTTCCATATACGGTGACAAGACGCCGAATTTCTGTTGCAACTGAATTTGAAG
>JANXSF010000113.1 GCA_025352795.1 Acidobacteriota bacterium | reverse complement strand
AGTGCGGAGCAGTGGACTCAGCCCGTGCGCTGGAGGCTTATCCTCAGCGCCGCCTTTCGCGCCTTCCTGCGCGGAAAAGTCCCCGGAAGTACTCCTCGCTTCGCCAACACTACCGACTAACTGCCGTTTTTAGGTTGAAGTAGGTTGCATAAATTTGTTCCTGATTTACGCGGACGCAGCAGAATCCATCCAGAGTACTTCCCAGTGATGCCCGTCAAGATCATAGAAACTCCAGCCATACATGAAGCCATGATCCACTGGATCCATTGCATGCTTCCCACCCGCCTCAATCGCTTTGTTCACCAGTTCGTCCACTGCGGCGCGGCTTTCGCAGGATATGGCGAATAGGCTTTCTGTATGGCTGCTTGTATTGCCAAATCTCCCTTTTGGTAAATGTCCTAAAAAATGGTTCGTTCAGTAGCATAACGCTGCAATCTTCATTGACGATCATGCAGGCGGCGTTTTCATCGGTAAACTTCAAATTAAAATTGAAGCCGAGCTTGGCGAAGAACTCCATGGAATGCTTCAGCTGGCGCACGGCGATGTTTATGAATATTTTGCGGGAAGGGTTGTTTGTCATTGTCTTGTCTCCTGTAAATATAGACCAGTGCCAGACGAAAAACTCATCGGTGCTTTTGAAAAAAGATTAGGCGGGAAGTTCCATTGGTAGATCAAACCGGGGAAACAGGGTTTCTGTATCAAGGAAGGTGTTCCACCCCGCAATGCGGTCGCCCGAAAGCTCAAGCACGATCAACCCCCACGGTTTATGCCCGCCTGCCGGATTGGGACGGTATTGAGCGAAAGCTGGCGAACCGCAGGCGGCAGCCGGCAGCAAGCGCGAGCCACGGCAGCCAGAGCCGATGCCCAACAACCAAGTGCGCACATTGG
This sequence comes from Acidobacteriota bacterium, assembly GCA_025352795.1. Lineage (GTDB taxonomy): Bacteria > Acidobacteriota > Terriglobia > Bryobacterales > Bryobacteraceae > JANXSF01. The sequence continues at coordinate 10,427 of JANXSF010000113.1, read as the reverse complement.
CAGGGCCCTGCAGCCATAGCGTGTAAGGAGGCATTGAGAACGTGGCGTCTTCCCGCAAGAGTGCAGCCAGTTGATCGACGTCGTAACGCTCAAACGCCTCCACATAGCGGTTCAGCATATTGGCTTGTGATTCCGATAGGGAAACGGGGTTGCCAACGTTGCGATTGGCAAGTATGGCTCGCGCTCTTTGAAGGGCGCTGTTCACAGCGGCTACTGAAATTCCCAATGTCGAAGCTGCTTCCAACGCGGACCAGCCGAGCACTTCAATCAACAGTAAGACGGCCCGCTGCTTGGGCGCCAGATGCTGCAAGGCAGCCACAAAAGCCAGTCGAATACTTTGCCGGAGTATAGCCAGTTCGGCAGGGTCACCTTCTGCTGGAATTGCACGTGCATCTGGAATGGGCTCAATCCAATGGGTACGTGGTTTTTGTATTAATGTATCGGTGGTTGTGCCCGCCGGACCTTCTTCCATGGGACGTTCTCTACGTCCACGGCTCGCCAGTTCATCCGACATACATTCGTAGCAATGCGGCACAACCAGGTCTTCAGTGAGGCGCGTTCATCGAACCGGTCCAAGCTTCGCCAAGCACGAATGACAGTCTCCTGCACCGCATCTTCAGCGTCGGTGGCGGAGCCCAACATCCGGTAACAGTGGCCAGTCAACAAGGTGCGGTGTTCTTCAATGTTGGCAACGGTTCGCGGCATGATTCAAACAATCTAGCATAAGAAATGAAATGGCTGGCCTTCTTCACAACAACTTTACGATGTTGGGAAGAAGGCCAAAACCATCCACCAGTAGGAGGATATTCATTTCAGACGATTAACACACAATGCCATTAAGAGTTGCACGTCCCTTGCGGGAGCGGCCTTGCGGATTAGAAAATCAGTTTGATGCCAAATTGAACTTGGCGAGAACTCCCCAGGTCCCCACGTGCTGTGCGCGTTGCCGTGATCTGGCCGAACGTGGTTGCCAGCAGGTTGTTCACTGGCTGCGAGAAGTTTGGATGATTCAGGATGTTAAACGCTTCGGCCCGGAATTGCACCTCAAAACGTTCCTTAATCAAAGTTCGCTTGGCGATGGAAAAATCCACATCCTGAAATCCTGGCGATCTTAGAATGTTGCGGCCCGCATTGCCGAATCCAGTTGCTTGTTGGGTGAATGCTGCACGGTTGACGAATCCGGAAGGATCAGGATTCGGTGTGTAGAGCGGCACTCCAAGGTTACCGAAAGGCCGGTTAAACGCGAGCAAGCTTCCGCGAGTATCGGTGGCACCGATGATGGGGCTGAACGGATTTCCCGATTGCAGATTTAAGATTGGCGCCACGCTCCAGCCTTCCACCAGACGCTTGCGCAGGCCATTGGTTCCGCCTGAAAACGGTAGCTGATAGACGCCACTGAGTACAACACGATGACGGGCATCGAAGTCCGAAAGTCCACGTTCTGCGGATAGATTGCGATAATCCTGAGCCTGTGGATTGCTGCTGCCTACAGAATTATTGTCGATGGACTTGGAAAACGTGTAGGAAGTCTGGAAGGTGAGGCCTTTGGAAAACCGTTTATCGGCGCTGACCCATAGGCCGTTGTAATTGGAATTGGAAACCGATTGTTGATAGCCAATGCTGGAAAATCCAGTAATGGGACGAACGCCTAAAATGCCTTGGTTCAGATCGCCCTGCACTCGCAGATGGCGACCCCCGCTGCCCACGTAGCTTACTTGGAACACGGTGCGCAACAGTTCCTGTTGGATGTTGACGTTATAGGAAAACACGCGACCGCTTTTGAAATTTGGGTCCACCGCGCCAATGGCACTGGATCCACCAGGAGGCACGGCGAAGGGATTGGCCAGGTTCACGTTACTGGTGTTGTTCACCGATGCTGAAAAAGGTGGGTTAGTGGCCAGACCACCAAGGATGTTCAGCACGGGCTGATCATAATAGAATCCCGTACCGCCGCGGACAACGGTCTTGCCCTTGCCAAATGGATCGTAACTAAACCCAACGCGTGGTCCAAAGTTAGTGAACTGCTTGTTATAGGGCTGATTCACGCCATTGGTTCCAATGGAGACAACTTTGTTCTGAGTGAAATCGTAGATCCCCAGCCGATTGTGGATTTCATTGGGGATGCCATTGTACTCATAGCGCATGCCAAGGTTCAAGGCCAAGCGTGGAGTAACTTTTATATCATCCTGAATGAATGTACCAAGGGCACTTACTCTGTAACCGGGTGTAACTGGGAGCGCCGTTTCCGTTGCGGAACTGGGAGTTCCGGCAATGAAGGTGGCCATGGATGCGAAGTTGATCACGCCGCCAGTGCCGTAGTTGAAGTTGTTATTGCGGAAGCGGCGGAATTCAGCACCCACTTTGATGGAATGCTTGCCTTTGATCCAAGCCACCGTGTCGTTGTATTGGAAAGTGGTATCGCCGCGACCTTGCGGAAAACCGGAGATGCCGCCGAATGCCGGACCACCGCCACCTCCACCTGCCACCACCACTTGTGGAAATACATTGGTGGGTGAGGTGATGCCAAAATCGGAAGGCTTACCATCAAATACATGCTGGAAATCAATGCGCACACGGTTCAGACCAGCGCGGAATTCATTAGTGATGTTGGGCGCGATGACCCGTGTATATCCAATGGCCAACAAGCCGCGTTTGGCTGGGCGAGTGTCGCCGAAGCCAGGCAGGTTGTTGCCCTGCAACGTCGGTTCACTGCGGCTATCGCGATTGACAATAAACGTGCCGAAGAGCGTATCTTTTGTGGACAACGAATGGTCAATGCGTCCGGTGTACTGATTCAAAATTCGTTTGCGAGGTGCTGCTCCCTGGAAGAATCCACCAGTGGCATCATTCCCCGCAGGCACTAACGAAAGGAGTTGTTTTGTTACCGGGTTGGTGGCGGCGGCACGTTGTGCGCTGGTTGGTACAGGCGCATTGAGGGTAGCCACTTCACGACCCTGACGACCTTCATAGCTATTGAAGAAGAAAGTCCTGTTGCGGATGATGGGGCCACCAATGGAGTAACCGAAAATATTGCGTTTGAATGGTGCAATGGGAACATTTGCCTTATCGAAAAAATTCTTTGCATCAAACTTTTCATTGCGTACGAATTCAAAGGCGCTGCCATGGAATCCATTGGTTCCTGATTTGGACACGGCATTAATGATGATGCCTGCGTTACGGCCATATTCAGCGTTGAAGGCGTTGGTTTGCACCTTGAATTCCTGAATCATGTCGATGTTCGGTTGAAAGGTGATCTGGTTCTGAACCATGTCGCTGAGGTTGATGCCATCGAATAAATAGTTAGTGGAATCCTCACGTGTGCCGCTGGCGTTGATGCCGGAAATGCCAATGCCGCTGGGCGCTGCCAGAAATGTGCGATTGCTGGTGCTGGGAACCACGGTTCCTGCTGTTAACAAGGCCAAATCTAAAAAGAAGCGGCCATTCAGGGGGATTTCAACGATCTTCTTGTTATCCACAACAGTACCCAGGCTGGAGGATTCTGTCTGCACGCCACCGGGTGCCGCCTCCACGGTGAGAATAGTTGAGGTATCGCCAACAGTAAGTGCGGCATCCACGCGGCCGCGCTGAGTTACAGCAAGTTCAATGTCGTTTTGGACAAATGTTTTGAAGCCTGTGCGCTCAACTTTGAGCGAGTAAGGTCCAGGCCGGACCACAGGAAATTCATAGTTCCCCGATTCGTCCGATTGGACGGTTTGGGCAATCTTAGTAAGTTGGTTGGTCAGTGTAACCGTGGCTGAGGGAATGGCTGCGTCTTGTGCATCTTTTACAGTTCCGGTGAGTGCCGCATTTTGGGCGAAGACGGGAACAGTGAGTGAGACAAGAAAAAGAGCATACACGAATAGCTTGTGTTGAATTTTGACCTCCAGGAGCGTTGTTATTTTGAATGTAACATGGACGAACGAGGAGCGAAAGGGGTAGGGCCCAAAGTCACTTTAAGTTGCCATTATCATCCAGCTTTACAGGTAACACCACTCGCAAAGGAATGGCCACGGAATAGCGCGCGTGGCGGAGTTCGCCGGTTCGGTAAAACGCGCCGTTGCACACCAAATCGGCAAGGTCGCGGGTGGCGGTTGCCGGGGATGTTCCGGTGATGGTGGCATAGTTTCCGGCGCTCATACCACCCTTGAATCCTTCTGGACCCTCGCGAAGCATGCGCAGCAGCGCCTTTTCCTGCCGTCCATTGAGCTGGCCGCGCAACCGGTCAACAAGCCGTGTTTTGTCCAGCAGAAATTCTACGCGAGCTTCCGTACGCCGCTGGGCCTCAATCGTTGTCCCGGCGAACCAGGAGAGCCAACGCGTCGCCTCAACATTTTTGTTTGCAGCTCCTAGTGCGGCGTAATACGCCTTTCTGCGGATCAGCATGGTGGCGGCCAAAGCGGTAAGGGTGGGCTGATTCACAGATTGGGCCAGCGCCTTTTCAGAAATCGCTCGCCCAATGCGCCCATTGCCGTCCTCAAAAGAATGGATGGATTCGAAATAGAGATGGGCAATCCCCGCCCGTGTTAAAGCTGGCAAGGGCTTGCTTCCGGTTGGGGCGGTGCGGTTAAACCATTTTATGAAACGTGCCATTTCCTTGGGCACCTGGGAGGAGGGTGGCGCTTCAAAATGCACTTTGGGTGCATAAATGGCCCCTGAAACCACCTGCATAGCCTGCTCATCCGTGCGATAGCAACCGATATCCTTAATGTCATTGCGACCTTTGACGATCATCCGATGCCAGGCGAATAACGTGCTGTCCGTCAGCGGTTCGGCGAAGGAACGGTAAAGATGCACCACCATTTCCGCAATCCCTTGCTCCGCCGGCTTGACCCGGCGATTTTCGGCAACCAGCCCAAGTTGCTTGCGGATGGAAGATTGAACACTGGCGCGATCCAGCAGTTCGCCCTCAATTTCCGAGGTTGTCAGCGCTTCAATGCTGATCGCATCAATGGTTAATCGCTCCTGATCCTCCGACCCTAAATGCTTGATTATGCCCACGAATTTGCCGATTCCCAGCAGGAAATGCGCCTCGGCTTGGTGAAGGCGAGCTTTGTCCCAGGTGAAATTAGGCCAATCGGGTTGTTGCCAGTTCCATGTCATGAGCGATAGAAATGAGTTCTATCGCTCATTATAGACCGCTTTTATGAGCGATAGAAAAAATCCTGTCGCTCATTGCTCCTAGCATTGTGGTGCAGAACCCAACCATCAGTGCCAGAATAGATCGGAGAGTTACCCTATGCCAATTGATCTGCACGTCCTGAAAGAAGTTCCGCTATTTGCTTTGCTGGACGACGAAGAAATGGCGGTGCTGGCGGACCACGTCGAAATAAAACGCTTTGCCGCCCGTCAGCGCATTTACAAAATCGGTGATCCTCCGGGGCAAGCCTATGTCCTGGTATCGGGGGCTGTTCGCGTTACCACGATTGACGTTGACAATCAGGAAGTAGTGGTGGATGAACCCACCCATGGCGAATTCTTCGGCTTCGCTTCCATGCTGGACGAAACACCACACCAAACAGCGGCGCAGGCTTTGGATGATGTTGTTTGTGTAGAAGTGGATCGCAAAGATATCGCCGCACTCCTTCAGCAGAAGCCCATGGCCGGTATGGATTTGCTGACGGTGCTGGGCAAGCAGTTTCATTCCGCGAATCAATTATTGCGCACGCGAGCGATGCGCAATGCCAACGAAATGATTGACGAAGAAGCCAGTTTTGGGGAGCGAATTGCTGACCAAGTGGCCCGTTTCGGCGGATCCTGGCGCTTTATCATCAGTTTTGGGGTCATATTGTTGGTGTATACGGGCATCAATATCCTGCTGCGGCAAAACGCTTGGGACCCTTACCCTTTCATCCTTCTCAATCTTTTCCTGTCTATGTTGGCGGCTATTCAGGCTCCTGTCATTATGATGAGCCAGAATCGCCAGGATACGAAAGATCGCCTGCGCAGTGAACTGGATTACGATGTGAACCGGCGTGCCGAATCGGAAATTCAGAGTTTGTCGCAAAAGTTGAACTTGTTGCATGAAAAGTTGGACGATTTGGAAGACCTGGTCCGTCAGCCGCATTCTAAATAACAGCGACGAACAGCCTACTTAAGCGGTGCAGTACTGAAGAATTCACAAATATATTTGCAACGGAATTGTCATATCAGTTGCGTTACACCCCCGGAAGGTTATATGATTATCCGAGATTTCGGTAAACTTTTTAAGACCAGTATAACCTTTTGCAGATTGTTTGCCGAATGAATGAATACTTCAAGGGGGTATCAGAGTGAGAAACCTAAAAAGGCTACTGTTAGCCACGCTACTCTGTAGTGTTTTACATGCGCAGGAATTCCGGTCGACCATTACAGGCCGCGTTCTCGACGCTTCCGGTGCAGCTGTACCTGGAGCTCAAATCCAAATCACGAATGTGGAAAGCAAGTCTATTGCAACTGCCACATCCGATAGCACTGGGATTTATACAATTCCATTTCTCCGTCCAGGCAACTACAAAGTCGCTGCGTCGGCACAGGGATTTAAACAGTTTGTCCGAACGAACGTGATTCTGGAATCGGCGAAAACCGCTGGTATTGATGTTGTTCTGGAAATCGGCGCACTCACTGAAACGGTGGAAGTGGTTGCTGAATCGATCTCTATCGATACGCAAGGTGCATCCCGCGGTGGCCTGGTCACCGAACAACAGGTTTCCGAACTGCCCCTGAACGCTCGTAATCCCTTTATGCTTGGTGCCATGATGTCCGGCGTCACATTCAACGGCGCAGCAATCTGGCAGCGTCCTTTCGACAACGGTGCTATTGCACAGTGGTCGATCAACGGCGGACGCGATTCTTCCTCCGAGTATTTCATGGACGGCGCTTCGAACAATGCACAGATGGGCGGTAATAACATCGCCGCCGTGCCGCCAGTAGATTCCGTGCAGGAATTCAATATGTTGACGAACATGTACAACGCGGAATATGGCCATACCGGAAGCGGCGTTATGAACGTTGTGCTGAAATCCGGTGGCGCACAACACCATGGAACTGCTTACGAGTTCCTGCGTCGTACGCCCCTTGATGCGAACACTTTCCAGAACAACGCCATTGACAAGCCCAGAACCAACCATTACCTGGATCAATATGGGTTCCAACTCAACGGACCAGTCTACATCCCCAAACTGTTGACCAGTAGTTCCAAAGTGAAGTTGTTCTACATGGGCCAACTGGAGCTATATCGTGAAGGCACGCCGAATCCATTGCTGCTTTCCTATGCGACTCCGGAAATGAGGACTGGCGATTTTTCGAAAGTGGTTACCTCAACAGGAGCCCCGGTAAGAATCTTTGATCCTCTATCGGCGTCCTTTGACGCGGCGGGGAATGCGATCAACAACCGGCTGCAATTTCCTGGGAATGTAATCCCGCCAAGTCGCATCAATCCAATCGCCAAGGCTGTTACTTCCTACATGCCTTTGCCAACTGGACCTTCCCGACCGGGCACCCGCTATGGCACCAACAACCTGGATATCCCAGACTTCTTCGATAAAGACAAATTCTACAACCTGGTCCTGAAGTTCGATTGGAACTTTGGGGACAGGCATCGCGCTTTTATTCGTCACCTTTCCAATGATCGGACAGAAGATCGCTCGGCCAACGGCATTGACAACAAACCAGGCACAGACGGTCAACAACCTTTTCAGCGAATCAACGATGCTTACGTGGTGGATTGGGTGGGTACAATTACCCCAACCTTTATTGTTAACGCGCGCGGTTCGTTCAATCGGTTTATTGAAAAAGGATTCGGTAAAGCCAATGAAGGATTTGATGTTTCCAGTTTGGGCATTTCAAAAAGCCTGATCTCACAGCTACCCAATCAAGACAAAATCTATTTTGGTCGCTGGACCTTTGATAGTGGCTACCAGAGCCTTGGACGTAGCCAAAGCAACAATTACTCCAATACCTATGAAGCGATGGTCAACGCTACCAAGATCAAGGGTGGGCACACCATAAAAGGTGGTTTTGATATCCGCCGTATTAATTATCTACTTCAGAACACTGGTGATATTCTGAGTTACAATGGCCAAGCTCAGTGGACACAGGAACTCTATAACAATGGCAACACTGCTGCCGGAGTCAGCGGTGATGGATATGCATCCTTCCTGCTGGGTTTGGTGAGCGGTTCTTCCAACTATCCGTTGTTCCCCTGGTACAAGCAGTGGTACGCTTCACCTTACATTAACGACGATTGGAAAGTGACCCGCAAACTGACCCTTCAACTCGGCTTACGGTATGACTTGAATTATGCCCCCTCGGAAAAATGGAACCGTCTCAACGGTGCCTTCAATCCAGGTGTAGCCAATCCGTTGGCTAGTCAGATCGCACCAAACGTCGCAGCTCTGCAGGCTGGAATTCCCTCCAATCTGCCAGCTGCTTATGCAACTCTGGCCAACCAGGCTTATGCCGGGCTGTCTAGCCTGAAGGGTGGACTCACCTTTGCAGGAGTTGGCGGATTGGGAAGTCGGCCTCACCCGCTTGACAAAAACAACCTTCAACCGCGAGTCGGCTTGGCTTACCAGATCACCCCGAAAGTGGTGCTGCGTGCAGGTTTTGGCCAATACTATTCCAACCCCAACAACGATTGGCTTCAATCTAGTGGATTTGCTACCAGCACTGCCTTGGTAAACTCAAACGACGGCGGCCGCACTCCAATTGCCAATGTGCTTTCCAACCCTTACCCGAATGGCATTTTGTCTCCGACTGGATCTTCAGCAGGGGCGAGCACATTCGTCGGCCGCAACCCAAGCTGGTTTGATAGTAATTTTGTGGTTCCCAGCGTATGGCAATTTTCGGCAGGCTTCCAGTATCAGGTCCAACGCGACGCCATGATCGATGTTTCCTACGTGGGCAGCCGCAGCTACAACCTGAATATGGGCGCAGATTACAACATCCCAACTTTAGGAGTCCGCAAGCTATGTAATTTCCTGGAAGGTGGCAACGCTTCGCTTTGCAACACAACCGTCCCCAATCCATTTAAGGGGCTTCCGGCATTTGCTGGTACCAACGACTTTACCTCGAACACTATCGGGCTGTATCGCTTGTTGGGGCCATATCCGCAATACACCGGTACAATTACGCAGTTAGGTCGTAACGATGCTTCTATTCGTTACGATTCTTTGCAGATCAACTACCGCTGGCGGATGCGCGGTGGAGTCAACTTCTTTGGCAACTATACAATGTCAAAGCAGATCGAGTTGAGCAACTTCAACGATAGATTCACCAATACATATCAACATGGCTTGTATAATCTGGATCGTCCTCAGGTCCTAAAGGCCAATGTGGTGTGGGAATTGCCCTTCGGTCAAGGTAAGAAATACGGTGCTGGGGCCAAAGGCGTAACCAAGCGATTGATTTCAGGCTGGGAATACAATGCGTTTTACGTGAATCCTCTGAAGGGCTTCCCGGCGAACCTTCCTGGCAATGCGATTCAGTTGAAAGATCCAGCCAAGTCAACTGGCGGTGGTTACAATGGATCGGTTGATTGGAAAGGCTATCAGGTTCGCGAATGGAACCCTTGCGTGTTAAAGATGGATCCCAATAATGGATCAATCGCTCCAACCTCGGCAAGTTTAGGCCTTGGATGTGGATCCGATTTCAGCAATAATTGGGGCAACTACGCGTGGCTTGAAACCACCAGCTATGCACCTCGATTCACTCCATTCCGTAGCGGTCAGATTCGTGTGCACCATGCCTTCCAGCTGGATATGTCCCTCTTGAAGCGCACGCAGATCACTGAGCGCATTTCGGCTCAGTTCGGGTTAGAAGCATTCAATGCTTTTAACCACAACTACTTCGGACGTGACAACCTCAACACGAACCCGGAAGACTCCCGTTTCGGCAGCGTACTGCCGTCAGCGGTGTCCACGCAAAATATGCTTCCACGTCAGTTCCAAATTCGTATGAAGGTGAATTGGTAGTCGTTAAAAGCATAACGAGACAAAACAGATGTAGCAAAGGGCGGCACCTTCGAGTGTCGCCCTTTTTATTGTGTGTGCAGTGGCAACTTCTCTTCCATATACGGTGACAATGGGCCGAATTTTTGTTGCAGCTGAAGTCGAAGCAGATGAGTTTCCCCTTCGGTTGCGACCCTTCTTAATCCCTTGTTCAATCCCTCTCTCGATCCCCTTGCACGATCCCTCTCTCGATCCCTATTTCCACGCCATCGTCATGAAATCGTCGAAGTAATTTGTCGTCGTCAATGCTTCGTGTAAATGCCGTGGTAGAAATCGGTGACCGGGGCGAAGACCTTGAACTTACTGCATCACTTCATCAATGGTTGTTGCAGTAAGAATGTGGGTGGCCCAGCGGTCTAGTTCTGGTTGCGTAGCGGTTTGCAACCGCTGTTCCATATACGGTGACAAGACGCCGAATTTCTGTTGCAACTGAATTTGAAG
>JANXSF010000089.1 GCA_025352795.1 Acidobacteriota bacterium | reverse complement strand
GATGGGTCAATGACAACCACGCACGCGAACACAGGCAGGGACGCGTTTACACGACTTGAAACCATGGTGATGATGGCGTCGCAAAACATTCCTGATCGCGTTATTCGTCAAATGCTGGCCAGCGCTATCAATATTGTGATCCATTGCGCCCGCCTTAACGACGGCACCCGTAAAATTCTTTCCATCAGTGAAGTGGTGGGGCTGGATGGCGATCAGGTGGATATGCAGGATCTGTTTGTTTTTGATAGAGAAGGCATTGCCGCCGATGGCCGAGTTTTGGGTCGTTTCCGTGCAACGGGCAATCGACCGTTTTATGCCGATCGCATTCGCACATACGGTTATAAACTGGATGACGCCATCTTCAATGAAATGGTTGAGGTGAAAGCCTAGATGTTGGGATTCTTCTTCGTAGCCTTCCTTATTTTTGGCGCTGCTTTTTATGCGGCAGGCTATATAATTTGGACAATTCCACAGCAACAAATCTCTTCCAGCCTTGCCGATCGCATGCGTGAGATCCGTTCCCGCAATAGTGTTCGCGATTCCTCCTCCCGTTCCGACTTAATGCGCACCGAAAAAAAGGGTGTGTTTGAATTTTTGGAAGATTTCGTAAAGTGGCTGGGCCCGGCACGCCGCCTGCAAATGTTCATCAATCAGGCGGACCTGCGTTACCGGGCAGCCGATGTCCTGGGACTTTGCATGGCCATTCTAGCGATCGTTTTTGTGACTTTAGGAATTTTCCGGTTGGACAATTTGATTCTGCGCATTATCATTTCAGTTATCGCTTCCAGCCTGCCCATTGTTTGGATTAATCACAAACGAAAAGTTCGGATGGAAAAATTTGAACAACAATTGCCAGATGGGATTGATCTTTTCAACCGTTCCATGAAGGCCGGCCATAACATGCACTCTGGCTTGGAAAGCATTGCCGGGGAAATGCCTGATCCTATCCGTATGGAGTTTCGGAAGTTGATGGAAGAGCTTTCTCTTGGCTCAACGATTGATGATTCCCTGCATAACCTTGGGGATCGTGTGCCGCTCATTGATTTGAAGTTTTTCATCACTGGTTTGATTCTGCAACGGCAAACCGGTGCCAACATGGTTTCGGTGCTGGAAAACATGTCCCAGTTGATTCGGGAACGGCTGAATTTGGTAGAGAAAATGAAAGCTGCCACCACCCAGCAACGGGCCTCGGCGGCGCTACTATGTTCATTGCCTATCGTGGTCTTTTTAGGATTTTGGTATCTCAAGCCCGAATACATTCACATGCTGCTGTACGACGAAACGGGCAACATGTTTTTCACCTACGGTATTTGTTCGGAAGTGTTCGGAATCCTGGTGATTCGTAAAATCGCCAGCCCTAAAGTCTAGGTTCAAAATCCATGATTATTCTCTACTTCATCGCCATCTTCGCCGCTCTGGCACTTCTTCTGTGGAGTGGAGTGCAGTTGATGCAACCTACGGAAGATCCACTGGGAACACGTCTTGAAGAGTTGCAGGCCCACGCTATGGTTTCCGGAACTCGCGTTTCCAAACGCCGCGCCGGTGGTGGATTTTTCAATAACTTTCTTTACCTGGTGAGTTCCATGGGTGGGGAAGATTATCTGCGCGAAACGGAACGTTCGTTAACCACATCTGGTGTCCGACGCAAGAATGCTTTGGCTTACTATGTGCTGTTTCAGGTGCTGTTCTTTCTGACCTTGGTTCTGGGTATGCTCTACCTGCAACGGGATAACGATTGGTCCAATAAAATGGGCGGATTAGCTGCCGCTATTTTGCTGGGTTACTTGCTGCCGCAACAAATTCTACATCGTTTGGAAAAACGTTACAAAGAACGCTTACAGTTGGCCCTGCCCGATACGATTGATCTTTTAGGAATCGTGCTGGGTACCGGTTTGGCGCTGGACCAAGCCATGACTCGTGTCAGCGAGGAGATGCAGTACATTTACCCGGAACTCGCAAGTGAGTTTTACACCGTCGTCATGCAAGTGAAAGCCGGACAGGAACGTAGTAAGGCCTTCAATCAGCTGGTGAAACGCACTGGGATTGAGGACATCAAATCTTTGGCCGCCATGATTTTGCAATCGGAAAAGTTTGGCACCAGTCTTTCTCAGGCGTTGAAAGTTTACGCCGATGCACTGCGCATGCGCCGCCGTCTGCGGGCTGAAACTGCAGCCGGGAAAGTAGCTCTTAAAATGACATTTCCCATTGTTTTATTCATTCTTCCGGTGTTGTTCATCGTCGCTCTGGTACCGGGAGTTCTCAGCGCCCTACGCGACATGCGGAGTATGGGTCGGTAGGATAGGATAATAAAAGTTACATTTTGCCCCGTGGCGAAGTCTATTCTATTGTCCTTATGTTTCGCGACCTTACCAGACTCATTGTCGGAGCCGTTTTCTGCCTCCCTTTTGCCCTTGCTGAATCACCCGAAGTCTTTTCTTTCGTGCAAAATAACTGCGCCGGTTGCCACAATGGCAAGGTGAAGTCCGGGGACATTGATCTAGTTTCCTCTAAGTCGCCCAAGACATTTGACGAAGATCGCGGCACCTGGGAAAAGGTTGTCGAGAAACTGAAAACCGGGCAGATGCCGCCTCCAGGCATGCCCCGGCCACCGGTCGTCGCAACCGCTTCGGTCACCAAATGGCTGGAATCGGAATTTACCCGGCAGGATCGCACAGTCGTTCCTGATGCGGGTCGTGTGCGGGCTCGGCGCTTGAATAAGACGGAATACAACAACACCATTCGCGATCTGTTGGGCATTGACATTCAACCGGCTGATAGCTTTCCAGCAGATACGGCAGCCTACGGCTTCGATAATATTAGTGACGCGCTCAATCTCACACCGGCTCTGCTTGAAAACTACTTTGACGCAGCGGAACGTTCCGTTCGCACGGCTATGTTTGGTCCCGCACTGCTCAAGCCGTCAGCCGTCCACTATTCGGCACCGGTTCGGGTCAACAATACTCTCGGACAAAACTCACTTCCTAAGGATTTGTTCCACTATGATCTCACTGGTCTGAGCACCATTCATTCGGCGCACTTCGTGCATCGCTTTCCAGTGGATGCTGAATATAGTTTCCGTATTGTTCTGAATGGGCACCGTCCCAACCAATCGGAACCTGCGCATCCAGCATTTTTTATAGATGGCAAAATGATCAAAGAGTTTGAGGTGGATGCGACCGATCTGGAAGGTCAAATCGTGGAGGTACGGACTCGCGTTATAGCCGGGGAGCATTTACTTTCAACTACGTATTTGAAGCCCTATCACGGATTGCCCCCTGCCTATAATGGACCGGAACCTTCTAAACGCCCCCCAGAAGCTTTGCTATCCATTCGCGGGAAACTCAGCGAGAAAGATATTGAGACCATGCGCAAGTACGGTACCAAAATCAAGACGGATGGTCTGGAAAAACGCGTGGATAATCGGTTTGAATCGCTGGATGTGGGCGGTCCCTTTAATCAGGTCCTGGCCGCTTCGCCAGTGAGTCTGAAGAAAGTGTATGTGTGTGGACATGCTGCTGGAAAGCACGTCGATTCTTGCGTTCGGGTGATTTTGAAAGATTTTGCTGGTCGGGCATTTCGCCGTCCTGCAACAACTGCGGAAGTGGAGCAGTTCGCCAAATTCGTCACGCTGGCTCGTAAACAAGGGGATTCGCTGGAAGAAGGCATTGCCACGGCGTTGCAGGCAGTTTTGGTATCTCCTAATTTTCTTTATCGAATTGAGAAGGATCAACCAGCCGCTGCAGGAAGCACTGCATCGCCTGTGAGCGGTTACGAATTGGCGTCACGGCTATCGTACTTTTTGTGGAGCAGTATGCCCGATGCGGAACTGTTGCGGGTAGCAGGGCAGGGAACACTGCGCCAATTGAATGTGCTGGAGGCTCAGGTAAAGCGTATGTTGCGCGACCCCAAATCGGTTGCCCTTGTCGAAAACTTTGCTGGTCAGTGGTTGCAGTTCAAGAACATTGACGTAGTGCGGCCAGATCTGGAACGCTTCCCTATGTTTGAGGAAAGCCTGAGGCAATCCATTCGTCGTGAGACGGAATTGTTCATCGACAATCTGGTTCGTAACGATGGCAGTGTGCTGGAATTACTGGATTCGAAATACACGTTTCTGAATGAACGGTTGGCCCGTTTTTATGGCATCCCCGATGTTATTGGGCCTGAGTTTCGCCGTGTCGATATGACCAACTCAGAACGTGGCGGTGGCGTCCTGGCTCATGCCAGCATTCTGACAGTCTCATCCTATTCCACCCGAACGTCGCCTGTTCTGCGTGGAAAATGGATTCTGGAAAATTTATTAAACGCGCCCCCGCCACCTCCGCCCCCAGGTGTTCCACCTCTGGAAGAAGCCAAAGCAGGCTCAGGCACATTGCGACAGCAAATGGAAGAACATCGCAAGAATCCTGCCTGTGCGTCCTGTCATTCCCGCATGGATCCCCTGGGCTTTGGTCTGGAAAATTTCAACGCCATTGGCGCATGGCGCATTGTGGACGGTAAATCACCAGTCGATGCTTCGGGGACCTTGCCTGACGGGCGCACCTTCAAAACTCCCGTTGCATTAAAGGGTCTGTTGAAGGAAGATCGTGCAGCGTTCCTTGACGGCCTGACTGAAAAGTTAATGATCTATGCGCTGGGTCGTGGGGTGGAGCGGCACGACCGACCAGTGCTGGCCAGCATCACCGCTAAATTACCTTCGTCCGAATATAAATTTTCGCAACTGGTTTTAGGAATAGTGAACAGCCTTCCGTTCCAAAATCGACGCGCTACCATGAAAGTCACACAAGAGAGAGCCTCAAAATGAACTACATTACATCCAAGCACCTGAACCGCAGAACTTTATTGCGAGGCCTAGGTGCCGCCATTGCGCTACCTATGTTGGATGCTATGCGACCAGCGTTTGCGGCTCCGCCGAAGATCGCCAGTCAAGCGCGTCGGGTGGCTGTGGTCTATGTTCCGAACGGTATTGTGATGAAGGATTGGAAGCCTGCAGAGACAGGAACCAACTTTGCCTACACCCGCATTCTAAAGCCTCTTGAGCCATTCCGCCAAGACATCACGGTTCTTTCTGGGCTCGCCAATAACATCGCTAACGTCGCCAAAGGTGGAGGCCATGCAAAGGCTGCTGGTAGTTTCCTTTCCGGTGCGGAACCAAAGTATACTGCTGGTCCTGATGTGCGCGCTGGCGTTACTTTCGATCAGATTGCTGCGCAACGGTTTGCATCGCAAACCCGTGTGGCATCACTGCAACTGGGTTGTGAAGATGCTCGTATGGTGGGCAATTGCGACACCGGATCGAGCTGCGCTTACACCAACAGCTTGTCTTGGAAAAACGAGGAAACTCCATTGGCCGTGGAAGTAAATCCTCGCTCTGTTTTTGAACGCCTGTTCGGCACGGTAGACCCCAGCCTTCCCGCCGATGTTCGCGCGCGCAGGGCCATCTATCGCAAAAGTATTCTGGATCAGACTCGCGAAAATACGCAAAGCCTGATGACTAGTTTGGGTGCTGATGATCGTCGCAAGATGGATGAATATCTAACGGGCATTCGCGAAGTGGAAATGCGCATAGCCCTGGCTGAAAAAGATCCGCTGACCCCACCTTCGGAAAAGCCTTCGGGCATTCCATTTGATTACGCCGAATACGTGAAGCTGATGTTTGACCTGCAAGTGATCGCGTTTCAATCTGACCTAACCCGCGTTTCTACCATGATGTTGGGTCGCGAAGGCAGCGTCCGTACCTATCCTGAAATCGGTGTTCCCGATCCGCATCATCCGCTGACCCACCATCGCGGACATCCTGATTTTATTGAGAAAGTGACTAAGATCAATTGTTTCCACGTGGAACTATTTGCCAAATTTGTGGAGAAGTTGAAGACCACACCCGATGGGGATGGATCACTGCTGGATCACTCGGCTATTCTCTATGGTTGCGCGCTGAGCGACGGGAATGCGCATTCTAATTTCGATCTGCCACTGCTGGTTGCCGGTCATGCCGGTGGGCTGCGCGGCGGTCAACATTTGGCATCAGAAGCCAAAACGCCCGTAGCAAATCTGTTTGTTCAACTGCTGAATGGTGTTGGTGTGGAAGTGGAAAAATTCTCTGATAGTACTGGCCTGTTGAACCTACGCTCGTAGGCTCAAAATTCCTCAGTGTTCGGGGGGGTAATTGTGTCACAATACGCCCCAGTGAACAAACTTCAGAACTCAGTTGTGGATGCTGCGCATAAATCTTCCGTCGCCCAATGGCGATTGTTGGCCTTGCTGGTTGCGGCCGTGTTTATTAACTACATTGACCGGTCTAACCTTTCAGTTTCAGCCGAACAGATTACCAAAGAACTTTCCCTATCGCCATCCCAAATGGGCATGCTGCTATCGGGTTTCTTTTATACCTATGCCGTATGTCAATTGCTCTCTGGTTGGCTGATTGATCGCTTTGAAGTACACGTGGTTTTCGGAGTCGGATTCCTGATCTGGTCATTGGCCACAGCGGCAACGGGCTTTGTGGGCGGCTTCTACAGCCTAATGGGGTTTCGGTTATTGTTAGGTTTTGGTGAGTCTGTGGCTTACCCTGCTTTTTCAAAAATCATTGCCAGCGACTATGCTGAAAGCCAACGGGGAACGGCAAACTCATTGATCGACGCGGGGTCGAAGTTAGGACCAGCCTTAGGAACTCTGGTGGGTGGGTTGGTTGTGGCTCAATACGGTTGGCGATTCCTATTTCAAGTGCTGGGCTTCGGCGCTCTGTTGTGGTTGCCGTGTTGGATGATGTGGGCACCTCGCAAACACAAAGATGAAGTGAGCACCGTTAAGGCAAATGTTTATACGCCCAGTATGTGGCGATTATTGCAAGTACGGTCGGTTTGGGGAACATTCTTCGGACTCTTTGCCTTGAACTACACCTGGTATTTTATGATCACCTGGTTCCCGTCTTACCTGATCAAAGCCAGACACTTTTCTACTGAGCGCATGGCGGTGTTGGGATCTATTCCATTTCTGATGATTGGAGTGGCCGCCGTGTTGGCAGGCTGGTGGGCAGATCGCCTCATTTCCCAAGGTGGAAGTCCAACTAAAGTTAGGAAAGGCTTTATCGCTGGTGGATTGCTGATGAATACTTTGATGCTTCCTGCCAGCATGGCGGCCAGCGACACGGTATCACTTGGCTTATTTTTCCTGGCATGCTTCGCACTCGGGTTTACAACAGGAAATCATTGGGCCATCACGCAGACCATGGCTGGTCCTGCTGCGGCCGGAAAGTGGACCGGAATGCAGAATGCGTTCGGAAACTTGGCTGGGGTGGTGGCACCTTTACTGACAGGTGTGATTGTGGAACAAACTGGTTCGTTCTTCTATGCATTTGTCACAGTCGCTATTGTGGTTGTACTTGGCGCTGCATCTTATGCCTTTGTGATTGAGGATATTAAACCTATCGAATGGGGACCCCAGGAGCACGTTGGTTCCTGAAGATACCGTTATCCATGATGTGTCTTATCAAGTATTCTCTTGCCATAAAATAAGAATAATGCCATAATTCAGCTATGGGTGCCACAGGAACAGTGATGGTGGATACATCTGGAAGAATGGTAATACCTTCTAAGATGAGACAAACATTGGGTATAGAAGGTGGAGGCGAACTCGTGGTTTCAATAGAAAATGGCTGTTTGCACTTATTTCCGAAAGCTGTCGGTAGAAATGCAGCTCGCCAAGCGGTTCGTGAACTGCTCCCTAGCGGTGATTCGCTTGCGGACGATCTCTCCTTAGACCGTGAAAAAGAAGCTAAACGAGAAGGCGTCTGAACGGGTGCCCAATCCAGAAGCACTTCTGGATGCTTCGGCAGTCCTCGCTTGGTTACAAGATGAACCTGGTGCTGACGAAGTAGACAAAATTCTGGATGTCTCCGCTATTTCAGCCGTAAATGCCACCGAAGTTGTCCATAAACTGATCACTAGGGGCGGTGCCACACGTGAGAAAGCTCAATCGATTCTTGATCAGCTTTCTTTGCCAGTTCTAGATTTCACCGATCAGATGAGCCGTGAATGTGCTGATCTGTCTCGCCATGCTGGTCTGTCTTTGGGGGATCGAGCCTGTCTGGCCACCGCCATAGTCTTAGGAATCCCGGTATACAGCGCAGATCGCCGATGGGGCACCTTGGCGATGCCCAATACGGTCCGAATGATTCGCAAGGCACCCTAATGCCTATCGACGGAAGTTTTCCACTTCTCCAATGGACGAAACTCTGCATGTTCCTGTGCGTATGCGATCTGTTCTATCCTGCACCTGATAATTTACCAGATAGCTTCCATTACCCGGATCTAGACCGTGCTGCACGCGAACGTTGTCTCGGGAAACCCCAAACCGTCGAGCTGTCTCATCCTGGCAGGCATCAAGCGCCTGATTGAGAGAAGCGCGGCGGACGTCCTGACCGCTTTCCACTTGGAAGCGGATAAGCTGCCCAGTGCTTGATACACTGCACTCTCCACTCTTACTTCTTCCCATCGCATTGACGAAGGTGAAGTTTATAATGGAATCCCCATCACGTTCCACTGGGCCAGGCCTCACGGTAACGCGATTTCTAGGCACATTTCGTGTTTCCACTACTTGGTTTCGGCAGATGTTCATTGCTTCGCTCGTTGTAATTCTTCTATTCCATTTATCGTCCTGGTAACGACCGTTGTTCCAATTACCCACCCCACCCCAATCATTGTTCCCGGAGCGCCATTGAACGTCCCCTGTATAGGCTTCTGCGCCGCCGTTTGAATCTTCAATGCGGATCACCGCTACGCCGCCGCTGGAATTTGGATCGCGTACTAATTGCTGGCGACCGCGACCGTCAATTCCTTTGAAGCGAAAATCACTGGGGTTGTTTGGAAGTGCTTGATTACATTCCAACCGACGCCAACGAGCCGGCCTGCCTGAGAGCGTCCGCAGGGTACCTTGATCGCCATGGATTTCAACTTCAGCCGCCCCATCCACTTCCACCTCGAAGGTACATTTTCCATCCCCTTGCGCACCGGTAATGTTGGCCCGAATCCGCGTAGTTGATTGCGCTGACGCGCACATTTGAACCAAAAAAGTGGTCAAAAGTGCTCCGTAAAGCATGTTTTTGTGCATTTTCATAGCTTAGCTTGAGCACATTGTCGGCCAAATTGAATGTGACCTTCTAAGGTCAGGATGACGCTCCCCGGTCAGCATTTTTCATTGCCGATGTTGTTGGTAGAACCCGTTGATCCTAACAAGTCCAGCTTCTCCATTCAGTTAGTGAACTGAATAACCTGCTTCAAAGTTTTGGTAAGGTAATTGCCTCAGTAAGAGTAAGGTGCGCATGAATTGCACCGTTCGACAATACAGTGTAAGGAGAAAGTGAATATGGCAGTTTTCGGCATCTATCGCACAGAAGTACAAGCATCGAAAGGTGTTGAGGCATTGTGTGAAACCGGGTTCAGGATGACGGATATCTCAGCTTTAATCCCGGCAAATTCCGGCACCAAGGACTTCAAAGTTGAGATGAGTTCCAAGGCTCCAGAAGGTGCCGTAACTGGGGCCGCTTCAGGAGGAGTTCTGGGCGGAGCACTGGGGTGGCTGGCGGGTATTGGGGCGTTGGCCGTTCCTGGCATTGGACTTTTCATTGCAGCGGGACCAATTATAGGGGCTTTAGCGGGACTTGGTGCTGGCGCGGCGACAGGTGGATTGGTGGGTGGACTGGCAGGCTTGGGCATGCCTGAATACGAAGCGAAACGCTACGAAGGATTGATTAAGGAAGGAGGCATTCTTGTTTCAGTCCACTGCGATGATTCGGATTGGGTTCGGCGCGCGAAGCAAATTCTACAGCACACACACGCTGCCGATATTGCATCGGAACACGAAGCTACGGCTGACTTTTCCAGAAGTGAGCGACCCATGCTTCGTCCCTGGTCCGCCCAGTAAGCATATGAGTGCGCCAAAAATCGTAGCAACACTGGTTGTAGACCCGGTCTGCGGTATGCAAATAAGCCCTGCTTCTGCGGTCGACAGAATCGAATATCAGGGTGAGACTCACTATTTTTGCAGTCAGGGCTGTGCGGAAAAGTTCCGCAAAAGCCCTGACTCATATCTTAAAAAAGTGGCGAGTATCGTTGGTACCGCACAAGTGCCCGGAACAAATGACAATCAAGTTGAATACACTTGTCCGATGCACCCGGAAGTGCGCCAAATGGGTCCAGGAAGTTGCCCCATTTGCGGTATGGCTCTGGAACCGACGCAAGTGGCTGGAGATGAAATCAATCCTGAATTGGTGGACATGACTCGAAGGTTTTGGATCAGTCTGGCACTCACCGCTCCCACTTTGTTGCTGATGCTTTCTTCTCTTATTCCAGGTGATCCTTTGCAACACTTGCTTGGATCCAATCCATCCCTATGGCTCGAATTTGCCTTGGCGACGCCGGTGGTGCTGTGGTGCGGCTGGCCCTTTTTTGAGCGCGGTTGGACTTCCGTTGTGAATCGGAATTTGAATATGTTCACGCTGATTGCGCTGGGGACTGGGTCAGCATATTTTTATAGTGTCTTTGCTTTACTATTTCCACAAATTATCGCCGCCTCGTTCCGGGATAGGAACGGAGACATGGCAGTTTACTTTGAACCGGCATCGGTGATTGTGACGTTGGTGTTGCTTGGCCAGGTATTGGAATTGCGAGCCCGCAGCCAAACCAGCAGTGCCCTGAAAGCATTGCTGGGATTAGCGCCCAAAACAGCGCGCATTGTTCTTGAGAACGGGAGTGAAGAAGACATTCCGCTGGATCGGGTGATGGTGGGTAATCGGCTCCGTGTGCGACCAGGTGCAAAAGTCCCTGTAGATGGTGTTGTTCTGGAAGGGACCAGCAGCATTGATGAATCGATGGTTACTGGCGAACCCATTCCCCTAGAAAAACTGGTCGATGCCAGAGTTACCGGAGGCACGGTCAATGGCACCGGCACTTTCATCATGAGCGCCGATAGGGTGGGCTCCGAAACGCTTCTCTCGCAGATCGTGAAGATGGTGAGTGATGCACAACGAACTCGCGCACCCATTCAGCGTTTGGCGGATGTGGTTGCTTCCTATTTTGTACCAGCCGTTATTTTAATTTCTGTAATCACCTTTGCCGTGTGGGCGATTTGGGGTCCAGAACCAAGGCTGGCTTATGCGCTGGTCAATGCTGTGTCCGTGCTGATTATTGCTTGCCCTTGTGCGCTTGGTCTGGCAACGCCCATGTCCATCATGGTGGGCACCGGGCGTGGGGCTCAAGTCGGCGTTTTGATTCGGAACGCAGAAGCCCTGGAAACATTGGAGAAGGTGGATACTCTGGTGATTGATAAAACAGGAACGCTGACTGAAGGTAAACCCAAACTTGTAACTATTGAATCAATCAACGGCAAGGAAGATTTAGAAATGCTGCGGCTGCTGGCAAGCCTGGAAATGGCCAGTGAGCATCCCCTGGCCGGTGCCGTTGTAGCGGGCGCAAAGCAGCGAGGATTGCAGCTAGGCAAGACAGAAGCTTTTACGTCGATAACGGGTAAAGGGGTTAAGGGTACGATCAACGGTCGAACTGTGGCGGTGGGCAGCGCCAAGCTGTTTGAGGAACTTCACGTAGACCCTGGGCAGCTTCTACGACGTGCCGAAGAGCTTCGTCAGCAAGGACAAACCGTGATGCTGGTGGCTATCGATGGTCGGACTGCTGGACTGGTGGGAGTTGCCGATCCAATCAAGGCATCCACGCCAGAAGCTATTCAACTACTGCATGCGGAAGGCATCCGGCTGGTGATGTTGACGGGGGACAATCAAACTACGGCACAGGCAGTGGCTAGCAAGTTGGGCATTGATGACATTCAGGCAGACGTGTTGCCAGAGAAGAAAGCGGAAGTGGTGAAGCAGCTTCAATTACAGAATCACGTGATCGCCATGGCCGGAGACGGTATTAACGATGCCCCTGCATTGGCCCAAGCCAATGTGGGCATTGCAATGGGCACAGGCACCGATGTTGCCATGGAAAGTGCGGGCATCACCTTGGTTCAGGGTGACTTACGTGGAATCGCGCGGGCACGGCGGTTGAGCAGGGCGACTATGCGCAATATTCGGCAGAATCTTTTCTTTGCGTTTTTCTATAACGTGTTGGGAATCCCTATTGCTGCGGGAGTGCTGTTCCCGTTTTTTGGCTTATTGCTTAGCCCGATGATTGCCAGCGCAGCGATGACTTTCAGTTCCTTTTCGGTAATTATGAATGCACTCCGGCTACGACGGGTGGAGTTGTGACTTAAGCGAGCCTAAAGTGACAAAAATCGATGAAGAACTGATGACCGCGCCTCGTCAGTTGACCAATGGCGGTCATTTACTCTGCGATTGCTTTCCTCAATAGACTGATCTAACTGAATGGCCTCAACGAAACTGTCATTGGTGCAAGGCGTGCACTGAAGTTACTCAATACTTAGTAAGTAGAGGGAAATTCATGACAAATCACAAAATAATCAGCGCGTTGCTTGTAACATGCGGACTTGTATGGGGCCAGGCAACACAAAATCAGAACGAGAATGCGGCTAGGATGGCTGCTGGAGAGCCTCCTATTTTCCGCGCTTCCGTCACAGCAAGGACAGCCAAGGCAATCAACTACCGTCACCGTAGTGGTGCAACCAAGATCGATTTCCGAGGGACGGATTTGCTCCCCAATTCTCGTGGTGAAGCTAAAGTGGAAAGCAAGCAGGGATACATTGAAATTGAAGTGGAGTTCGATAACCTGCAGCCTGCTACCAGGAATGGAGTCGAGTATCTTACTTATGTGTTGTGGGCGATCACCCCAGAAGGGCGTACGTCGAACCTGGGTGAAATTCTGCTGAATGGAACGAAAAGCAAACTGGACGTGACCACGCAACTTCAGGTATTTGCACTGGTGGTGACTGCTGAACCTTATTACGCTGTTTCACGTCCGAGTGATTTAATTGTGATGGAAAACGTGGTGCGTAAGGACACGATTGGAAAGATTGAAGAAATGGACGCCAAGTACGAGCTATTGCAGCGTGGTCAATATCAGCGCTTGTCCAATCCCTTGTCTTTGAAGGCCGATAAGAAATTGCCTTTGGAACTTTACGAAGCACGCAACGCAGTTCAGATAGCCCGTGCCATTGGGGCGGATCGTTTTGCGGCAGAGACTTTTCAAAAGGCCGAGAAAAGTTTATCTGCAGCCGAAGCTTATCAGGCACGCAATGCAGGCAGGAAGCCAGTTACGATGACTGCCAGGGAAGCAGTGCAGACTGCGGAAGACGCCCGGGCCATCGCTGTTAAGCGGCAGGAAGAAGAAATGTTGGCCGCTGAACGGTTACGATCTATCGACCGTGAGACGCGTGCCGAAAGCGCACGGGTAGCGGCACAGTCAGAGACAGATCGGGTGAAGCAGGAAGCGGAATTAGTGCGCATCAAGGCGGACCGCATGAAGCTGGAAAGCGATTCGACGTTGATGGCTGCAAGAGCTGAAGCTGACCGTTTACGAGTGGAAAATGATTCCCGAATTGCTGAAGCGAATCGTCTGAAGATGGAGAACGATGCGCAAAAAGCGGTGAGTCAGGTGGAACTGGATAGTGCGGTGAAACAGGCGGCAAGCGCCAAGGCCGAAGCAGAACAATTCAAACAAGAGAATGAAGCCAGAACTGCTGCAGCAGGAATTGAAGCGGATCGTATAAAGGTTGAAAACGAAGCACGGGCAATGGCAGCAAAAGTGGAGGCTGATCGTTTGAAGCAAGGGAACGATGCAAGCATACTGGCGGCTAAAGCAGAGGCGGATCGTCTCAAGCAGTTGAATGAAGCGAGTGCATCTACGGCAAAAGCGGAAGCTGATGTTCTGCGGCAGACGAATGAAAAAAATACCATGGCGGCTAAAGCGGAAGCGGAACGTTTGAAGATCGCCAACGATGCAAACACGGTTGCCGCTAGAACTGAATCGGATCGTCTAAGAATTCAAAACGACGCGAAGATGGCAGCGGCTGCATCTGAGGCGGATCGTCTGAAGCAGGAAAACGATGCGCAACGGGCTTCGAGCCAAGCTGAACTGGCCAATGCTGCCAAGCAGAAGATGCAATTGGAAACAGAGAAAGTGGAACTGCGAATTTTGCTGCTGAAGCAATTCAATGCTGTTCTTCAAACTAAAGATACAGCGCGAGGGTTAATTGTGAACATGTCTGATGTGCTGTTCGATACCGGTAAATATTCATTGCGTCCGCTTGCCCGTGAGAAGCTCGCCAAGATTGCGGGGATTGTTTCAGGGCATCCAGGATTGAAGTTGGATGTGGAAGGGCACACCGATAGTGTTGGTGGGGATGACTATAACCAGAAGCTGTCGGAGAACCGTGGCACGGCTGTGCGCAATTACCTAACTAAAGAAGGAATGGCCGAAGGTGCGGTTACTTCAAAGGGTTTTGGGGAGAGTCAACCTACTGCTTCCAATGACACCGCGGAAGGTCGCCAAAAGAATCGCCGAGTGGAAATTGTGATCACTGGTGACGTGATTGGAACTGCCATTGGCATTCCGATTGCTTCAAAATAATAGCAAGGGGGTCGGTGCTTTTTACCGGCTCCCAAAATTACGTTGAAGGATAAAATTGCGTGCCATATATTACTGTGGGGAAAGAAAATTCAGGCAACATAGACCTTTACTATGAAGATCACGGATCAGGTAAGCCGATGGTACTGATTCATGGATATCCTCTGAACGGTGCTTCCTGGGAGAAGCAGCTAACGCATCTGCTGGCAGCGGGGCATCGCGTGGTTACTTATGATCGGCGCGGATTCGGTAAATCCAGCCAGCCAACTTCGGGATACGATGTCGATACCTTTACCGAGGACCTGCACAAAATTATTGTGCAGTTGGAGTTGAAAGAGTTCACGCTGGCAGGCTTTTCTATGGGATGTGGCGAAGTGGCCCGTTACTTTGGAAAGTATGGATCAAAAGGCGTGAGAAAGGCGATATTTATTTCGGGTATTCCACCCTTCCTTTTGAAAACTTCGGACAATCCAGAAGGTGTTGATAAGAGTGTTTTCGAGGGGATTGAAAAAGGCATTGTCAAAGACAGGTTCGCCTTTTTCGGCGACTTCTTCAAAAATTTCTACAACACCGATGTCTTAATGCCGAAGCAAGTTAGTGAACAAGTTGTGCAGGCCAGTTGGAACGTCGCTGCGGGTAGTTCGGCTACTGCTAGCTTGGCTTGCGTCGCTACCTGGCTGGAAGACTTCCGTAAGGATTTGACCAAGGTTGATGTGCCGACATTGGTGATTCATGGCGATGCCGATCGCATACTGCCGATTAGCGCCACCGGTTTGCGGACGGCCAAATTGATCCCAGGTGCGCGGCAGGTTGTGATTAAAGATGGACCGCATTGCATTACCTGGACTCATTCCGAGGAAGTGAATCGAGAGCTGGTGAGTTTTCTTGGGTAAGCTAATTTTCACAGTTCCAGTTGATGGAACTACGGTTGCCTCTTCAGTCTTGCTAGCCCAGGAAATTCAAGTATGGGAAAGCGAGGGTGGAGCGTTGCGCGTGGATAAAGCGATACCTATAAAAGGAAAAGGGCTTCTGGATACAGAAGCCCCCCTAAAAATTCTTGATATGAACTAAAACTTTGATTGAGCTCCGGGAAGCCAATAGGGTGCCCGGCCATAATGTGAGTAGAGCCTGTTTTCATACTCACGCGTAATAGGCATGGAGTTCAAATACTCCGGTCCGTTTTGAATCACTTCACGAGTTAGACCTACAGACACTTTTGAATCTACCCAACTTACTTCCTTAACCCATGCGGGTGAAACCAGTACTTTCTTGCCCGGCCACCAATTTCGCATAGCCACTTCCATGTATCGAATGGCCCAAGCTTCGTCGTCCACGATGAAGCCGTGGACATGGCCAATTTCTCCATCAACCGCTTCAATACTGTAGCCTGTGACGATTTCAGAACTGCGCAGATGGGAATCAGCGGACTGTTCGCTAATAGTCCCCACCACTACTTCTTGGGGAACCGTTAATGGAACGCCCAGCCCGCCGGGTAAAACGTAGGGCCCCAAAGATTTACACCACCCCAATAATATGGATAGCCATAATAACCAAGATATTCCGCTTCGTGCTGACGGGAAATTGGTCGGTGGGTATCCACATCCGGACTATTCTCAACTTGCTTTTTCGTCAGAGCGACGTCCAATCGTTTGGCTTGCCAATCGGCATGAATTATGGAGATGGGCGAGATTAGCACTCGCCGCTGATCCAGCCAGCCGCCTGTTTGAACGGTGAGGTAGCGAACTGCCCAGGAGTCATCATCGAAGTAAAAATCATCTACAGTTCCAAGTTCGCCATCTGTAGCTCGGATCACAAACCTTGCAAATTCGTTGTGTTTGTTAACATTCTTTTGCGTCCACAATTCCGCGGTTGTTATCCTAACGTGGCTAATTGGGCCAATTGATCGGATGAGTGTTTTGTCACGTTGAGGGGACGAGTGGTTTCAAGAATAGATTTCGCTTTGTCCACTTCTGCCGCCGTGCCTTGCACCAATAGCAGGAACATGTCGGTCTTGATGGCCAGTTCGTATTCAACAATACTATCGTTGGGAATTCCTATGCCATAAAGCCCGGCACCAAGAGCGCTGAGACCCCCGACCACCACGGCTCCTTCCAGTGCTGCCACGATGGAAGCGATGATGGGACCAGCCATCAACACGGGACCAACACCGGGAATCACAAACAGTGCTGACCCAAACAGTAATCCCCAAAATCCGCCCCAAAAGGCTCCATTCTTTCCCCAATACTTCATGCGATCGCCGTTGTTGTAGTAACCCACCACGTGTTCATCGCTATGAGTATCCTTACCGACAATGGACAGCATATTCATGTCGATTCCTGCACGTTGCAATTCTTTGACAGCCCCTTCGGCTGCGTCATGCGTGTTGTAAAGTCCCACTACTGAATTACGTTCTGGCATTTTTGAAGTCCTTTAATCTCTATCGCTTAATCTCTATTGCCGGTTAAATATTCAGAAGGTACGTCGTCTTCGGGTACTTGTTTGGTGTGGACCTCGGCTACTTCGGAATCATTTGCATCTTCCACGCCGCTGATCAATGCGGCATCAAAGAATTGTCCTTCTTCAATCAGTTCTTCGACACTTTCTGAATCTGCCTCAGCGATGTCAGAGAGTCCCTGCGTATCGCCGGATTGGCCTGCAGAGCCAGGACCCATCCCTTTTGGTCGCACTGAAATTGTGTCGTAGGTCCGAATTCCTTCATTGTCGTGTTTGCTCATAGCTTCTTTTCAGCACGTGCTTTGCCAACTAACGAGATGGCGCTTTCTCTAAATTTGTGGCAAACAAATGACCTGCCGAGCCGTCATTCATGAGCATGCGATTATACTTTGTTCAAAACGTCATCCGCATGCTTGCTCATGGCGGATCGGAAGGAATCATCTAGTACCTTAGTTGCGGTGATTCGCAGGGGGGGAAACTGTCTGCTCCACCAATGCCATTTCAGTTTTTTCGGGTGGGACAGGTATTCAGCCTACGTTTGCTGACAGAACTTGTCCAACTAAGGATTAGTTGAGTATTAAGGCTTGCTTAAATGCAAGTTTTGCTTTTAGCCTCAAGTATGTGCAGAAGATGCCTTGATTACAAATCACGTTCGAGTTGAGCGTAAAGCGCGATGATTGGATTCGCACTATGACTGAAATGCTGCAGGAGCCACGAACGTTCGGTCTTGTCTGTTTCCTTGGTCGTAGCGGCAAGGTCCAGCATCATGCGCACATTGGTGAACCAAAAATTTCGACTTCCGGCTGCGTCGTAGCGCTGCTCAATGAATCGCAAATAGCTTTCCATGGCATGGTCTCGTTTATCCTGACCGATTACTAATTTTGCAAGGATGCTGTACGTCTGCGACACCATGAAAATATAATCTTGGGGCGACTCTTCTTCTGTTTCCTGCCAGCCTTCAAGAAGCTTTAATGTTTCAAGATAGTGGCTGTACCATTCTTCGGTGTCGCGCTCGGCTGCGGTCCAGAAACGCACGGAATCCTTTCCAGGTCGATTGCCGTGATTGAGCCATTTCAGTGCTGATAGCATTGCCTTTGACCGTGTTGATTTCCATGGAAATTGTTGTTTAATTGTGCCTTCATCCTTCGATGGCTGCACTTCGCTCGAATTTAAGGGAAGGTACGAGGAACCTTCTTTATCAATTTTGGTAGCTAAACGGTTAAAGGCCTCCGCTGAGTTGGGCAGCTTTCCAGCAGCAGGAATATTGTCATGGCAGCGAGGCCCACTTAGTTGACGGCGAATGTAGGAACGCAGCGCCGGTACAAGCACTATGGTTGCTGAACGGTCCGACAGATCTTCCGGAACGAATACGGATTCAGTAATTCCGTAAGTGCGATCATCGCCACCTACTGCATCGAGTACGGCAGCTAACTTACTGGCCAGGTAACTACGTTGACTTTCGGTCAAGCGGGTTGTTAAAAGCATTCGGATTGCTGGTTCCACTTGTACAGGGGAGCGAACTGAGGTAATTCGGTTTTCAAGAAAACGGACATGCTCTTCCTCTTTGCGTTGTTTCTCAGTGAAGGCAGCATTAAACATTTTGATTGCTGTTTTAAAGTAAAGAGATACGTCTGGGGTATTGGGATCCTGACATGTGCGCGGCTGAATTTGGGGCACTGGGATATCTTCATACATGCGTAAGGCGCGAGCAGGATCAAGAGGCAGCATGGCTTCGACTGCCTGCGTCTGTAGCGTTAGTGCTTCAAGCTCATTGGAGGCAAATTCAAGACTGATTCGGGCATCGTTGGCAATCCGACCGAGGTGATTTCGGTAAGGCAACTGTGCTTGCCCTGCTGCTTGAAAGGCTGATTCTATCAACTCCTTTTTCCATTCAGGGTCGGAAATCAACTTGGATCGGACGATTCGCAAAAGGGCTTTGGATGCAAACTCAGGAGGGAGGGCACTGGCGGAGTCGACGAAATGCAATGCTTCGATGGAACGCTTTGGTTTGGCATCTTGTGCGCTGCTTGCAGCGGTCAGAAACAGACAGAAGATAGGAAGGCAAGTTCTTAAAGTCATGTTACTCCTAGACCTGCCGCAGTGTATCATGGCCCGGTTACATGAAGTTGATCGGGCCATAAATATATTGATGGTTACTTACGTTCTTTCCAGGAGTACTTATTGAGCAAGGCAAGCAGCTTGGCTGCTGACTTGGGAGCAGCGACTCCTTTGGTCACAATTTCCCTATTCTCAACCTTTCGGCCATATAAAGTGGCGTTATCGTCCAGATCCTGTCGCAGTGTGGCACCTTCCAGGGCAAGGCCGGCGAACAATCCTTGGGAACGGGACCAGGAGAGGATTTCAGCTTTCATTTGGGCATCTGTTTGGGCTGTCGCGGTGCGTCCTACAGGACCTGCGGCCACCGAACCTTCGCCACCCAAAGTAAACTTGCTGGAAAGCAGTTTGTCCATTCCCCGTTCATTCATGATGAGCATGATGAGATCAGTAGAAGATCCGCCGATTTGGAACCCTACGCTACCTCCTTCAATTCGAACAGTTCCTGGTGCGGACCATCCTTTTCCACTTTTGTTTCTGCAGGAAAGAACACCCTTGCCATACTTGCCGCCTACTAGAAACGCTGCCGTTTTCAGGTTGGGTACAATCACAATGCAATGAGCATTTTCAAGCATGTCCTGGGGAATGCCTTTGTCTGCGGCACCCATCACTTCTGTTAACACCATGGCGGCTTCATCCAAGCGCATTGTTGGCTTCTTGTCTTTTGCAAGCAAGGGCACGGAGAGTGCCAGTGCGGCTACGATAATCAATTTCATTTTATTCACCTTTTTTCTTAAACTAAATTCTTAAAACTGGCATGTACGGTTGGCAAGCCTACAAGGTGCTCAGCTCAATGTAATTAGGAGCACGTTTGTGGCCTAAGTGTCGAATCGAAACGGTGTACTTTGGTCCGTCGATTGCGGGTAAGTTCGGTATGACAAGTCCTAAGCAAAGAAGCAAAGTGTCGCACCCAGTTCATTCGCTGTGGGTGTTTTAGTTATTCTGGCTTGGATAGTAAGTGGGCCATTCTTTCACTTCTCTGACACATGGCAGTTAGTCATTAACACGGTGACTACAATTATTACGTTCGTGATGGTTTTTCTGATTCAGAACACCCAGACAAGGGATACCAAAACAATGCATCTGAAATTAGATGAACTAATTCGAGCGGTTGAAGGTGCCCGCAACCGCCTTGTGGATTTGGAATATTGCTCTCAAGACATGATTGAAGAGCTGTACATAGAGTTCGCCCAAATACGGGAAGCTTATGCTGGGGAGCACGGGAACCAATAAGGGATCACATCATCTAAGAGGAATGACTCCTAGGAGATATGCGATCAGCAAAATCAGCAGGATAGTGCTTAGACCCACGCCTGCACCTCCACCGTGGCCCCAACGACCGTAGCCGTAGTACCCGCCACCACCACCGAAGACTAATAACAAAATAATCAAAAGTATCAACATGTTCTTTTCCTTTTCCCAAACTGCGTATTCAGTCAGTTACAACTTCATTGGTGCCATAGGAATGGCCTTTTACCAATTACAATAAGCGCGACCCCACCAAAAAAAGCCAATACTCCGACAACGGGAAAGACAAACAGCACCATTGCGCCCGCTGCTGGCGGTATCGAGTTTTCGGTGAGTTTTTGTTGTGTGGCATTTGTCGATGTACTTTCTCCAGTGGAGTAAGTCAGCCGTCCACCAACGACGCCAAGCAATCCAACTATTATCATGATGATTCCGATTTTCTTGTAACTCATCTGACTTAAGCCTCAAGATTTTACTTGCATTTTGCATGCCAAAGGGGTGAGCGACTATTTGTAGAAAGTAACTATCCCCACACCTTCTTTAAATCCAACAACAGTCCCTTTGTCCGCTGGTTCGGCACCCATGGAAACCACACCTACATAGGAGGGGCGTAAATGGAATCGGTCGACAATGTAAGCCTGCACCCGAACCGCTCTGCGACGGGCCACGAGATGTTGCTGAGCAGGCGTCCCTTCTGCTGCGAAACCTTCCAACATGAGCGGTCCGTTGCGAGGGAATTTCAAGATGTCAGTCATAGCTTCATCCAGCTTGACTTTACCTTCAACACTGAGCAATTCCAGTCCTTTGGCATCCTTGGTAAATAGGTCTACACTGTCCAGCCAGACACGATGTTTCTTGAAACCTTTGGCAAATGCAGGGTTCTTATATTCAGGAGTGGTTAAAGCTCCCAGATCGTAAAAGCCCCGCTTCTTAAAGAAGCCTCGGAACAGGAAGTTGTGTTTTAAGGCTTCGGTGTTGTCGGAAAGGTCGGACATGGCTTCGTGGGCATCTGCCAACGTTCTCTGCAAGTTTTCACCTACGCCGCCTTCACCGGAAGCGGACTGAAACTTATCCACAGCATCTTTTACCTGCAATGTAATTTGCTGCAGATTCTTGATACTTCGCTGCACTTCAGGAACAATATCGCTCTCTTCCACTTTATTGACAATTTTCATTGCGCTGGCGGATGTGTCGCGAATATTATCTACAACCCTCTCAGTCTTGTCGGCGCTGCGCTTGATGCTTGCGTATAACTCTTTGTCCTTAAATAAAGCTCCTACGGTGCCTTGGCCTTTTTGCACACCATCGATTATTTCCTGAAGGTTGGCGCTAATCCTGTCGGCCGATGCAAGAATACTCTTCACGTTGGGAGTCGCATCTTTGATCAAGTGATTAGCCGATTTCACGGTGCCTTGTATTTCTGTCAAGGTAGAGACCAGTTGATCTTTTACGCCCGCCATAATACCGTTCACCTGCTTGACCACGCCGTTCATTTCATCCATCAGATCACCCCAATCAAAGGGCTCTTTGGATTGGATTTGCGAATCCTTCAGGGCCAGTTCCACATTTGAGGAACCAGCTTCGATTTGGAGATATTTGTTTCCAAGAAGGCCGTCCGTTTGGATGGTTGCAATTGAATCCTGCCTGACAATGGGATGCAGTTTTTCAACAATCCGAAAATGGATTCGGAACTTGCCTTCGGGCCCAGTGGGCACTTCGATGCGAGTCACGGTGCCAGCGTCCATACCTGCAACGCGCACTTTGCCTCCGTTCTGAATGCCAGTGATCTTAGAGAATTCTGCATAAACATTGAAAGATTTGGTGAACAACTGATTGCTGTTGCCAATCAGAAATAGTCCCAGGCCGAACAAGAGTAAACATCCTCCGACGAACATTCCCACAATCAATTTCTTCGTGGTTTCCATTTTTATCCACCCTGCTTTGACTTCATACAATCCCTGACCAATTGGTGCTCACTTTTTTCAAGTTCTTCTACCGTTCCCTCTGCCACAAGTTGGCCGTTGTCTAAAAAAGCCATTCTGTCGGCAATGCGTCGGGCGCTGGGAATATTGTGCGTAACAATCACTAATGTCGCTTTGCGATTCGTCTTCACGTCGATCAACAAATCATCGATCTCACTTGAAGTGATGGGGTCCAAACCGGCGCTGGGCTCATCGACAAGTAGGATGGAGGGTTCCACGGCCAAGGCTCGGGCCAGACCGGCGCGCTTGCGCATACCACCAGAAAGGTCGCCGGGCATGCTGTCATATTCCTTACCAAGACCCAACTTTTCCAGGATACTTTTGGCTTCTTCGCGGATCTCTGCATCTGGCTTGCTGGTATGGCGACGAAGGGGAAAGGCTACGTTTTCTCCGACGGAAATGGAATCGAATAGTGCTGCGCTTTGAAACAGAAATCCGATGCGCTTGCGGGTGGTCGCTAGTTGATCGCTATCCAGATTTGTAATGTCTTCGCCGTTGACAAATACCGAACCGGAATCTGCCTTGAGAAGTCCACAAATCAGTTTAAGGGTAACGCTTTTACCGGTGCCACTGCGTCCCAAAAGCACGAAGGCGGTACCCGTTGCTACGGAGAAGGAAACATCTTTCAACACAACTCGGGAACCAAAAGACTTGGAAACTCCATCGAATCGAATGGCTGGTGTAGGTTCGTCGCTCATGAACCACTCCCAGGGTAGAGAAAGAAAATGAACTTTACTAAAAGGACGTTGCACACAATAAGGAAGATAGATGAGAGCACTACGCTTTGAGTGGCCGCGCGACCAACCCCTTCGGCTCCGCCAGTGGCGTTATAGCCAAGAAAGGCTGAGGTTGTGCCGATGATGAATCCAAAGACAGTTGTTTTTATGGTTGGAGGAATATAATCAGAAAAACTGAGACTGCTGAAAGCTGTATTGAAATAGAAAGTGAAGGAGCTTCCGCTGACCAGTGTTTCCGCAAAGAAACCGCCTAAAACTCCAGCAAAGTTCATTAAAACGGTGAGCAGCGGCATGGCTACGACGCAGGCCACCACACGAGTCACAACCAGATATTTGAATGAATTCACAGCCAGAGATTCCAAGGCATCAATCTGTTCAGTAACCCGCATGCCGCCAAGCTCTGCACCAATGCCCGCCCCTACTCTGCCTGAAACTAACAGACCGGTTACCAATGGACCAGTTTCCTTTACTAAAGCAAAGGCCAACGCAGTAGGGATCATAGATTCGGCACCGAATCGTTCCAGTGTGGACCTTGTATGCATGGATAGAACGCTGCCTACCGCTAAGCCCGAAAGGATGATGAGTGGGGCAGAGCGCCAACCAATTTCAAAAATCTGCTTGAGAATTTCGGTGAACTCAAAAGGGGGACTAAATGAATTTCGAATCACCTGGCCAGCAAATAAACTGAGACCACCAAACCATTCAATGGCACGTTCGGCATTTTCCATTACCTTTTCTATCAATGAAAATCTCGCTTATGTGTGGGTAACAATTTCATATGAATGCACATCTTGCATTGCAACGTGCGGACCTTGCAAATTTTTTATATTCAACATTGGTGATAGCAACTTTATTGCCAAAGATTTACTTGGGGATAGTTGGGGATATGAATCACACTGACTCTCCATGATCACTCTGACCGCATATGGTCATCGACTAACTTATCGGTAACCAACTGGGGCCGTTTGCCGTCTACAGATTAAGAACCATGACCTACTTTTCTGTCTGCGCGTTGGTGATCCTCACTACAGCCTCATCCGCCTACGGGCAGATCAGTTTCCCAGGCGGAGGAATTCCTTTCCCTCGCAAAGGTAAGAAGGCGGTCGATAAAGCCAAACAGCAGCAGATGGAAATGCTGAAAAGCACGCGAGGCACGTTACGTCAGTTGGGGGAAGAGACGTTGGTTCTGGAATCGGAAGACAAACGGATCGTACGTTTTTCTCAAGATGTCAGCACCAAATACTTTAAGGGCATGACTGAAATCAAGCCCGATCGTGTGGAACCCGGCGATCATATTTTAGTTGAGTATGGAACAGATGAGAACGGTAAATATTTTGCTGGCAGGGTGACTTTGGAAAAGCCAGGAACGGCACAGGAGAAAGCGGCGGCCCGCGTTCCAGTTCCGATTGAGGCAAAAACTTATGAAGATTCCAGCAATCCTCAGCGCGATGCTCAATCAAATGACGCGCAACCGGCGGAGAAGACTGTCAAGAAAGGGAAAGTGAAGGATAAAGAGAAGGAAGCAGAACAGGAACTCGCTCCGGTTCGCGGCGCTTTTAACGAAATACGAGAAGCGGCTGACCCGAAAAATGCGGACGAAGATGGTCCACCAAAATTGACTCGAGCTCGTCCGACTGCGCGCATCAGGAAAGATGGCGAAGAAGAGCCCTTAGTGGTGGCGGTTGACCGGACCTCAAAATCGTCAGGACGCCCTGGTGATGCGGTTCCTTACGTTCCTCCGGCTGGTCCAACGGTGCCAGCGCCAGATCCCGACCGTGAAGGTGACCCGCTAATTGAGAAGGCCAAAGAGGTCGCAGAAAACTTCTTTGAGGCACTTCCCAACTACACTGTAAAGCAGTTTACGACTCGCTACCAAAGTACAACCATCAAGACCGATTGGCAGGCCCAGGACAATATTTCCATCGATCTTATTTATTCGGATGGGAAAGAGATTTACAAAAATGTACTGTTGAACGGCAAGCCATCCAAAGGCAAGGCGGAGGAAACCGGGTCATGGTCCACGGGTGAATTTGGCACAACGATTCGAGATTTACTGCAAGCCACCACGCAAGCCGATTTCCGTCCTTTGCGCGCAACGGAAATTATTGTTGGGCGTACTTCAGTGGTTTACAACTTTTATGTGAAGCAGGAAAATTCCCATTGGCGTGTTGTGGCACCGGGTGAATCCTACTCCCCTGCGTATCGCGGAACAGTGTGGTTCGATAAGGAAACATCTCGTGTATTGAGGGTTGAAAAGCAGTCCCGCAACGTTCCGAAAGATTTCCCCATCGACAAAGTTGAAACAGTGATTGACTACGAGTTTATCCGCCTGGGGGCTGGCAAATTCTTATTGCCCGTAAAATCGGAAACACTCAGTTGCTTCCGCGGCACCAACAATTGCAGTAAGAACGTCATAGAATTCCGCAACTATCGGAAGTTCGGTGCCGAGTCCGCTGTGACCTTTACACCGTAGTGTTTGCGACGCCAGCAATCCGCCGTGTGATCATCCACCATTCCCACAGCTTGCAGGAACGCATAGCAAATTGTGGAACCTACAAATTTGAATCCGCGCTTGGCTAAGGCTTTGCTCATGGCATCACTCAACGGAGTTTTGGCAGGGACTTCCGGCATGTTCTTCCAATGATTGATGATTGTTTTGCCGCCAGTGAATTGCCAGATATACTGATTGAAACTCTGCCCGCTATGGAGAATGTCCAAGTACACTCGGGCGTTGCCGATGACCGCGTTCACCTTCAGCCGATTCCGAATGATGCCTTCGTTGTGCAGTAACTGAGCAACCTTTTGGTCATCGTAATTGGCAATCTTCGCTGCATCAAAATTGTCGAAAGCTTCGCGATAGCTGGCCCGCTTCTTGAGCACGGTCAGCCAGCTTAGTCCAGCCTGCGCACCTTCCAAATTCAGCATCTCAAAAAGCATTTGATCGTCATGTTGGGGAACGCCCCATTCGGCGTCATGATATTCGGCATGTAAGGGATGTGATTGTGCCCATCCGCAACGTTCCAGTTCCTTTGGCATCTATACTAAGTAGTATAGATAAGGAGGATTTCTTATGGGTTGTGGCAGTAGTTTAACGGCGTTGACCCCGGAAGACAAAGGGGGACGTAGGATTTTTTGCGTCAAGTTTCAGAAAGATATGCAGGGGCTTGATGAAGTTCCTTTTGAAGGCCATCCCCTGGGACAGAAGATTTACGAAAACGTTTCCAAAGAAGCCTGGAAAATGTGGATTGAGCACATGAAGATGATCATGAACGAATACCGTCTGAACCTGGGCACTGCCGAAGCGCAGGAATTTTTAATTAAGCAAATGGACGATTATTTCTTTGGAGCAGGTGCGGCACTTCCTCCCGGTTTTGTTCCGCAAAAAGCTAAATAACGGGAAGAACGGGCAGGAAGGAAACGGTGATTTTGGAATGAGCCAGGCGAAGAATCTCCTCCACTTGGCTTGGTTCTTGGGCGTGAGCGAAAATGAACCCCAAGTAGCTTGATCCTTCTGGTAGTGGAATCATCCGGTATCCTTCCTTAGCTGTAATGATCAAGTCGTCCACCCCGCTCACCGCCTTGCCCGCTGCAATGCCACTGACGCCTTCTAAAATCCCTCCCCGTGGTACGGGAATCATCAGTACTCCAGATGCTTGCTTCTCCCGTTGTAGCGCCGATACGTCCTCCCCAACGGCGTGACGCAGAAGCAACGCTTCTAACGAGACTTCCCTTTCAAATCGCAACGCCTGGGCACACAAACCGCCGATGGGACGGCCAGTCACTTCCAACATCCAAGCTTCACTACCATTGATCCGTAACTCGCCATGAATGGGACCATCGGTTAATCCGATAGCGATTGCTGCCTGCCGTATGGTGTCTTCAATCAACTGCTGTGTTGCGGCAGATTCCCTTGATGGAGTGACGTAAATTGTTTCTTCAAAAAATGGTCCATCCAATGGATCGGGCTTGTCGAAAATTGCGAGCGTACGGAAGTGGCCGCCAGTTATCAGACCTTCTACTGCAAACTCGCGACCAGGCAAAAAGGATTCCACCAGGATGTTGTCATCGCGCACATCGGGCGCAATGAGTAGCTTACGAATCCGCAGAAACGCTGCAATAAATTCCGTTGTGTTATTGGCGCGAATCACGCCGCGACTGGCTGAAAGTCCGGTGGGTTTCAACACGCAAGGGTAGGGAACTGTATCTGCCACCGTCTGTGGGTTTTCACTTATTTTAAATAGTTGATGCCATGGCGTGCGCATTCCGGCTTTTTGAAACTGCTGACGGGCCAGGAATTTATTTGTAGCCCGTTCCATGGCAAGTGACGGATGGAAGCGCAGGTCCATTCTTTCGGCAAGCAGTGCCGCGATGTAAGCAGGCTTATCTCCTACCGCGATAATGCCATCGGCCTTCAGTTCGGGCAACGATTCCAAGTCTGGATCTTCAAATCGTAAAGCTAATGCGCCATCGTTCCAGGGGTCTTCCATTTGATGGCAACGATCCGTCAGCAGTGTCACACTCAGCCCTAAGCGTTCGGCTGCCTCTGAGAATATTTTCACTTGATAGCCAATCTTTGCAGCGACGATGATAATATTCACTGCTGCCTGCCATTGGCCATTTTGTTATCCAAGGTTCGTCGCACAAATCTGCTGAATTTCGCCCTGTCTAACAGCATCAATCGGTCAATTGCCTGAAGTGCTTCTGCACTGCCGCTATAAGCGATCATCTCCCCGGCAGTGTTGATCCACTCCACTCGGTGCGGACTTTCTATCAGCACTTTCATGATGCCCGCTTCCAGCAACGGAACCACCGAACTGGGACGATTCAATAGCAGCAGGGACATTTCATCGGCCATGCTCAAAGGAAAACCAGCATTCATCGCGGAGAGCACGAATTCCCGTTGCTCTGCATCGGTCCATTGCAAAACGTTTCTAGCCGCAGGTAAGGACAAATTCGATGTATTAGGCAGCCCCAACAGTACTTTTTTGATTTCATCGAACAATGGCCCGAACACCGGTGGATTCGACAGTGCCGGATTCTGTCCATTGTTGCCGCATAGAATGAAGGACGAACCAATGGATCCAACGCCACTATTGGAATGCACATACACTTGACCCGGATCTTGCCAGAGGATTGTAGGTCCCCCAGTTGCTCCGAAGTAGGATGCAGAGTCGTCGCAAACAATGCCATCGCTGAAAGGATTCTTGTCCCGGCATCCGGTCCCGGGACTAATTGTACGCGCTGCGTTTGAACACGACCTGCCCGACGCTGCCAACCAAACATCGGGTACCGATGCCGACTTCCATTGATTGGTCACCGCGCTTAAATAGGACGACAAAACCACCGTGTTCGACGATTGTTGCGTCCGCCAATTCCCCTCCATCTGCTGCACCAGAGTATTGCAGTAAAGCAACCGATCAAAGATGGAATAGGGATAGCCCAGGTTGGGCGATCCCAACGTGATCAACGCGGTGACTTTGCCCCCGTTGAGCGATGCCAGCCGCTTGTTGGCGATAACATCCCGAGCCAGCAATCCGCCCAAGCTGAAACCAAGCAACGCAATATCGCCCGGTGGCTTAGCTTTCAAAATGTATTGCGCCAACTTATCCGCACCAGTCGTAATGGTGCAGTTGGCTGCACAGGAGGTGTTGGCGGAACATTCACTGAAATCGAATCCGGCGTTGAATAGCAGACGTGTGGGATCCAATCCGTTTAACGACCCCAGCAGTCCCTGAATGCCCTGAAACCATTGACCCAATCCATGGATCAGGAACACGGTAGTAGGCCCGCTACGGGGTCCAGCAACAGCCAGCGTGACACCTGCCGGACTTATCGAATTGCCGACTTGAATTAGAAGTGGGACCTCTCCGCCCGCAGCATCGCGCGGGATGACGGCGTTCACCTGTGTAAACCCATTGACGATGCCTGGAGCCGCACCTACATACAGCACCTGAGCCGCCTTGCCGCCGATGGTGACGGAAGAGGGCAGCACCGCCCGGGCGATTCCTGTGGCAACGGAACCGTCGGATGCGGCGGGAGAAAGTCGTCCTGAACCAGTTATGTAAAAGGTGACGTAAGATCCTGGTGCGGCGGGATTCAGTAGGGAATTCAGCGATCCATCAGAGTTAGTGGAAGCGGCGAGTCCCGTGCCCGATGCGGCAGCACTAAAGATTCCGGGTGCAGCGTCGACTACTGATTTAGCAAGTGGCATTGAGGTAACACCGTTGAAAGTAACCTGCACTTGGGTGGAATTCCTGCCACTCAGTCCAAAAGGGGTGACTGCTGAAATCTGGGTTGAGGAAACGTACAGCAGCGGGGCAGGGGAGCCATCAAACAGTACTTGCACCCCGGCGAGGGAAGTCCCAAAATTGCCGGTAGTGAGTCGAGCCGGACCCAGGCCAGAACCGAAGAGAGTAACAATTTCCCCAGGGGCGATGGGACCGTTCGAATAGCTTGCCGCGTTGACGACTGCGGTAAGCGTCTGTCCATGGAGGCAAGACAAATTGAGAGCGATTAAGAGAAGAGAAATTCGTATCATGGCCACATAGAACCATTGTTGCAGGCGGACAACACGAATGCTGAGATCGACAAAACTGGGGACTGACTGACGAATTTCCGCGCGGTT
>JANXSF010000087.1 GCA_025352795.1 Acidobacteriota bacterium | reverse complement strand
ACATCCTGATCGATTCGTCCGTAGGCCGCCTGTCCCGCTGCCCCTTCCCAAGGAGGTCTGGATCAACAAACCACTAAGCTCAGACGAAAATACTCACTAAACTCCAACAGGGAGTGTCTCACTATCATTGACACGCGCCGGAGCGCCACAGCCGCTCGATGAACACATTGTCGAGCGCCCGGCCACGCCCATCCATACTGATGGCGATTTTGCGTTGCTTGAGTGGAGCCAGGAACTCGGTCGAAGTAAACTGCGAGCCTTGATCGGAGTTCCAGATTTCGGGTTGGCCGAAGCGGAACGCCGCGTTGAGAGCCGCCAGGCAGAAGCCCGTTTCCATCGTATTGGACAGTTCCCAACTGATCACGAAACGGCTGAACCAATCGATCACTGCCACCAGATAGAGAAAGTCTCCATGCATCGGAAGGTATGTAATATCGGTGCTCCAGACGTGGTTGGGGTATTCTATCTTCACGCCTCGCAACAAGTACGGATACACTTGATGGCCTGGTTCGGGGCGGCTCAAGTTGGGCTTGGGGTAGTGCGCTTCGATGCCCATTATACGCATCAACCGCTGCACCCGTTTGCGATTCGTAAGCCAAGGTCTGGGGTTTCGTGCCTTGGATCATGGCTTAACCTCCCTCTTCCATTTGCCATTTCTTGCCGGCTTCAAGTTATTCCCTCTCTGCTTGGGACAAATCTTTTGGCGGAACGGAAAATAGATGTGCATATGGAATTTCGTTCAAATGAATGCCGACCAACGAATCGGCGTGTTGTTCGGTGATGCTGCTTCCCCAATCGCCTCCGTGCGCGGCAAATTGTTTATAGCCAAGTTCGTTAGTCGTCAGGCTGGCAAAAAGGGCGGCGATGCGATCACTATTGCATCCCTATTCCTTCGGGCGGTCGGAAAATCCATAGCCCGGCACTGATGGCAAAATTACATCAAACGCATCCTCAGTATTTCCACCGTGGCGTGCCGGGTCGGTGAGGAGCGGAATGATCTTCAGCATCCGGACAAATGAGTCGGGGAAGCCGTGAGTCAAAATGATCGGCAAAGGATGATCGCCCTTTCCACGCTCATGGATGTAATAAAGTCCGAAGCCGTCAACATCGGCGCGGAAATGGGCAAAACGGTTGATGTTCGCTTCCTGCGCGGGCCAATCGAAGTCGTCTCGCCAATATTCGACGAGTCTCTTCATGTACTCCAAATTCGTACCATAGTTCCAGTCTGCGCCCTTGATTTCATCCGTCCAGCGCGTGTTGGTCAGCCGTTGGCGTAAATCTTCCAGTGTTGCCTGAGAAATGCTCACCTTGAAAGATTTGGCTGTCATTTCATTTTCCTTACAGTGAATCATATTTTCGTTGCGAAAAAGCCTATTTGCTTCCCCTCGCCACCCTGTCGCAAAGCGGTAGTCATTTGCCGTCGCGCAGCCAATCGTAGTCGCAGGAATGCCATAACAGCAGCAGGTTACGTAGCTATTTTTGGAAGTCCTCGATCTCCTGCATCGGGCGGATTTCGAGCTCACTTGGTCCCATCATCGGATTCGGGCAGCGCTTCACCCAAGCAACCGCCTCGTTCATATCCTTGACCGTCCAGAGCCAGAACCCCGTCGTCAGCTCACGGGGATGCGCGAACGGCCCGTCTGTGACCGCGCGGCTGGAGCCATCGAACGCGACGCGCTTGCCCTGCGATGAGGGCGTGAGGCCATCGCAGTCGCCCTTCTTCATGATGCCCGCCTTGACCAGCTCGTCGTTATACCGGCCCATCGCCTCCATCATTGCCTTCGTCTCCAGCGTGAACTTGAAGCCCTTTTCGCTGTCCTCAGTCGCTTTCACGAGTACCATCACACGCATTCAATAGTCTCCTTATTTCTCACGTTAATGAGCAATTACCGGGCAATTCGGTTTCAATGATCCTCCGACAATAACTGCACGCGATCCTTGCAGATGGGTCCTTCCACACTCAGACAGTCATTCCCGTCCGCTTTGGCCTGGTAGCATAAGGCCAGGTCAGTCTCAACCCGTTGGTTTCACGTCAGCCTCGCCGCGCTGCCTCGATAGCTGCGACGTCGATCTTCTTCATAGTCATCATCGCCTCGAAGGCACGCTTTGCCTCAACGCCACCAGCCGCCATCGCATCGATTAACGCGCGCGGTGTGATCTGCCAGGAGAGGCCCCAGCGGTCCTTGCACCAACCGCACTGGCTTTCCGTGCCACCATTGCCGATGATCGCGTTCCAATAACGGTCTGTCTCTTCCTGATTGTCCGTCGCGATCTGGAAGGAAAAGGCCTCTCTGTGCTTGAACGTTGGTCCACCGTTGAGACCGAGACACGGAATGCCCAGGACGGTGAACTCCACCGTCAGCTCATCGCCCTTCTTGCCGCCGGATAGTCACCGGGTGCCTTGTGTGCAATTCCAGTTTTTTCTCAAAACCTTAAGCGGGTCCCCTTAAAAGCCTGATGGCACGATCCAGAAGCTTTCTCGCCAATCGCCCTGGGCGGGGATGCTTTGCAACCCTTTATATTTTCCGGCTTGAGCCAGATTGAAGGCATTGGTGATGGCTGTCATTGGTTCAAAACAGATGAAATCGCGACCTGGACCGGCGGGGGCATAGATTACGGAAACTGGGAATTTCTCGCCAAACAAAACGGTGATCTTTTGTTTTTCGCCTTCAATGGAAAAAGAAGCTTTGCCTTGGGCATCTCGAGTCAGGTTGGTAAAAACATCGTCGAGCATGGTGGACCCTAATTCCATGGGGTTGGCAAATGGATTGGGCTTCACCTCTCCGGTGGGAGTCAATTTATCGTTGAGAACTACCTGCTCTACGGCTGAGGAAGTAAGCTTCCACTTGGAGCGAGGAGCGTCGTGAATCTGGTAGTAGGCATGGAAACTGATGGAAACGGGCATGGGCTCCATGGAGTGGTTGATGATGTAGGTTTCACACTCCACCATTCCTTCCACCAGCCGATATGTCATTTCAATGGTGTGGGCGAAGGGGAACTGGGCCATCCATTTGGGATATTTGTAGAAGTCCAGCCGACTGGTGACGCGGGCGCCCCTGGCATCGGCCTCCACTTTGATAACCTGCCATTCTGAGGCGAAAACAACCAGACCATGAATGGGCTGGCTGAAGCCGTCGTTACGATAATTTTTAAGATCGGGATTCAGATGATATTTGTCGCCGTTGGCGTAGTAGGATGGCTGATCAATGCGGTTGGCCCAGGGTGCGAGAAACGGGTTACCCAATTGCGTGGGCTTGGCTTTGAATTCGGCCAGGGTTTTGTAGGGAGACCAGAATACATCTTTGCCGTTCACCTTAAATGAATAGGGATTGTTGCCGATTGAGGGTACCACTGACAATTCTGTATTTTTAGTGGAGTCAGTGAGGCGTACGACTTCAATGCCATCAACCTGAATTTTTTGGGCGCTGTAACGCGGTGCGGCTTCGACAATCATAAATGGAAATAGAAGAATGAGTAGGCTGTGTTTCACGAGTCGTATCGTTCCCGGAGGTCGAGTTCTGTTTCTTCCTGGCAGCACCAGCAGATTCCTGGAGTGTAAGTTCGGATTGAACAGATGTCACACCAATATGTCACAAAGAGCTTGCGGGCGTCTTTTAAAACGACCATGGACTTGGTGTGGATGGGACCGACTTCAAAGGTTCCTGATGGTTGGAGCACGCCGGTTAACTGGAAGGTAAGCCCACGGACTCGCTTGTCTAGGAAGACGCCCATGGTGGATTCGTCACCGTGAAGGGGAAGGGTGCGGTCGTCGGATTGAAGTGCAGGCTTTGCAGGGTTGGGGCTGAGTAAGATCAGGACGCCGCTGATGGTTTGGGATGTGGAAGCGACAGCCGCAGACGCGCAAAAAGGTAGATAGGAACTGGCCACGAAAAGAAAGTGTCTTCTACGCACGAGTTTTCAAATCTACCTTTGTACGATTAGCCATTGTACAGATAAGCGTTGTACAGATAAACAACGA
Source organism: Acidobacteriota bacterium (assembly GCA_025352795.1). GTDB lineage: Bacteria > Acidobacteriota > Terriglobia > Bryobacterales > Bryobacteraceae > JANXSF01. The sequence continues at coordinate 160,706 of JANXSF010000087.1, read as the reverse complement.
CCGATGGGCTATTCGTCGTCATCGTCATGATCTTTTTTATGTTTACGGGAACTGGATGCCTGTTCCACTTCTTCATCTTCCGGTACTTCCGTTGGCGTTGAGTAGTAATACGAATGATAGTAAGTGTACTTGGAATAGAGTTCGCCGCGACGCGCACCATTCACAGAGATACCCAACACATTATTTTCACAAAGCGATTGCAACGCGCGGGTAACCGAGTCGATCGTGGTTGTCCCGATGCGGACAACCAGTAAAGTGCCATGACACATGGTGGAAAGCAGATTCGCATCGGCTGCGAAAAGCAGTGGAGGACTGTCTAAAACAACCCAATTGAACAGTTCCGGTAAGCGATCCAGAAGCACTCTGACTTCCTGAAGATTTAGCAGTTCTAAGGGATTCAAAACAGCTTCACCGGCGGGCATCAAAAACAGGTTGGTACCTGCTACCCGCTTAATGATCTGGTGCAATTCAGCCCGACCCAACAAGTAATCCGTAATTCCCGGGGAGCGATCAATTTGAAACAGGGAGTGGACAATGGGACGGCGGAAATCGAAATCGGCAAGCAGGGTGTTGTTCCCAGCCAGATGGGATTCGGCTAAAGCGAGGTTAACGGCAGTGAACGACTTCCCTTCGGCAGGAGAGGCGCTGGTGACCACGCAGGTATGAATGGGTTGCAACGTCTGCAAATGATTCAGACGGGTGCGCAGGGTGCGGAACTCTTCACTGGGGGCGTCGTGAGGCTTGGTTGCGTCAATGAGATGGGAATCGGCTAGTGGTTGGAAGGGGACTTCTTCGATCCTATCGAGAAGGTGTTCCAGACTAATGCCTTTGGCCTGGGGCATTTGAAAAGCTACCCTGCCACCGTTAGAAGCCGTTGGTGCCTGACCATAAGCGTAATCAGGACCGCTGCGCTGCAGCACTGCCGGGCCATGCAATTCCTGATGGGGTTGAGGTTCGTATCCAGGTGCATTGCCTGGATTGGCCTGCGGGGGCGGCACTGGTGGGTAGGCTGCCAGCACCTGCTCCAGATGACTGGTTCCTTTAGCGTGTGCATCGGGGCCCCTCGAAACTGGTGGTTTCGGCGGGGGCGGTGGGAATCCGGGCCGTTGTTCGGCTTTCTTAAGTGCGTCGTGTACTCTGCTCATTCCAATGCCTTCTATTTGTAAGATTATCAGGTTGCGATCAGGTCGGGGACCATTCCAGTCTTTTTAAGGACGAGTCTGGGTATAGTAAAGCACCGAGGAGGCCATCACCAGCAATCCTAAGATACTGGCAGTTGACCAGGCGAGCATGGTCAGACGGCGACGGCGACGAACCACCAAATCGTTTTCCAGAAGAGGAATGCAACCTAGAATCGTCAATTGTGTATAAGTGCGAACGTCCTTCAGATTTTTCAAGGCCGTATCTTTCAGTTCGCGAGCACCGGCCAGGAACAGACCAAGCATCAACCCAGCCATGGTACCGCTGCCGATGATAATGGCCCGGTTTGGTTCACTGGGGCTGAGGGGAAGCGAGGCTGGATCCAGCATTTCTAGCGTTTCACCCTGCTTGCGGCCAGTGACAATATTGGCCCGTTCGGAAATAGCTTTCTTCTCGCTCATTTCCTTGTAGCTGGACTTCGCCTGATCGTAATCGCGAGTAAGTTCCTGATACTTTTGATCGGAAAGGGGGGTGGCGTCTAAACGGGATTGAAACTGTTTTACCGTACCGTTCATGCGAGCGGTTTCCTGGTTGTATTCGTTCAATTCCTGATCTTTAGCCTTTAGCAATGTTTCAATTTGGAGCACCTGAGCATCCAGCGCTTTCGCTTCTTTGCTCATCGGTGCAATTTTCTTCACTTCCACTTTGGGGGCGGAAACAACCTCCCTGGCTTTGGCCAGTTCATCTTCTTTCATGATCTGGTCACGCTGCCGTTTTGCCAGAGCCAACAACCCTTCAAAGCGCTTTACATCGGGATGATTTTCAGTCCAATGTTCCTTTGCTTGAATCAGCCCGTTTTCCAGACCTTGTACTTCCCGTTCTTTTTCCACCAATTTTTCATTGCGCTTTTCCATTGCGGCCATGGCCTGCGGAGATTCCACGGGACTCTTGGCTGACGTCAATTGATCCTTGGCAATTCGTAGCTGTGTTTCCAGCATGAGCTTTTCCTGATTCACGCGGTTAATGGCCGCGTTCAGATTTCCCATCCTCGATTCAATGGATTGCAAAGTTGTCAGGTTGGCGGTGCGATCGTCAGGCAGGCGGCCAGCATTGGCGATTCGGAAACCAGCCCAATTGGATTCAATGGATTCCAGTTTCTTGCGCGCTGATTCCAGTTCCTCTTTCAAAAAATCGGTTGCGGCCAAGCCCTGGTTTAGCGCTTCGCGAGAGTTTTCTGAGAGGAAGCGACCCACCAAATCGGAACAGACTTTCTGGGCAATATAGCGATTCTCGTAAGAAAAGGACAGCGAGAATGCGCCGTAATTCTTCTTTTCGCCCGAGCTGTTCGGGGTCATGGAGCTGACCTGGCCGATTCTGATATGCTTACTCTTCATATCTTCAATCAGATCTTCAATGGGCAGTCGCTTGATATCTTTTGGGTACAACCCGTACGTCTGAATAATATTGGTGAGCGTGGCCCGGCTCAGAATATTCTGCGCCATGGAACTGATGCGTTGCGACATGTCCACGTTGATGCTGGAGATCACCAACTTTTCAGAAATTTGGGGCGGAATTACGCGGATTGCGGCTGTGGAGATATAAGTATCAGGCCACAAGAATGCGATCACAACAGAAACTACCAAGCAGCCAAACATGGGGCCAAATATCCAGGCTTTGTGCCGTCTGGCGGCATCCACATAATCGTCCACTTCCATTGCCCGACGATTCACAGGAATAAAATCAGAACCTTGCATTGTACTTTTCTCCGAGATTTTTTAGTTGGGGGATTTTAGTTTTAACTTTGAACTCAAACCGCGCTTAAGGGACAATCACGTGATCCCCTGTTTCCAGCATGATGTTTTGTTCCAACTTCTTACCATTGATCACTTCTGAATAATTGAACTTGATCCGATGACCATTGCGTAATATAGCGATTTTCTTCTTGTTGGCGTATTCTTTGAACCCGCCAGCGCCATTAATAGCTTCCAAAATGGTGGTTGGAACCACAAGGGGATACACTCCCGGACGGTACACTTCACCCACCAGATAATATTTTCTGCTGCCTACTTGCCGTAATCCAACCAGAACTTCAGGACGCTGCACATACTTGGAGTAGGCCTTGACTACTTCTTCTTTAATCTCATCCAAACTCTTATTGGCCACTTCCATTTCACCAGCAAGTGGCAACGTGATTTTTCCGTCCGGTCGAATGGCAAAAACACCTGATAAATCGGGTTCGCGCCACACCTTGATGTCAATAATATCTTCCGGTCCTACTTTGAAAGATCGCGGATCCACCGGCGCCATCGCTCCGCCAGCCGTTGTGCCATCGGGACGGATGATGCTGGCTTCCTTTTCGGGAAGTTTTTGGGTGTCCTGCTTATCTTCTTTTTCCTGACGCGCCTTGGCCGGGTCCGGTGCTTGCGCAAACAAAACACTAGCCATCAAAATGGCGGGAATCAAGTTCATTGTGGTTTTCAAAAAAGTACGGGGACGCATTCAATCCATTCCTTGGCCTTCTAACAGCAGCTTTTTACAGCTTTGGCCTTAACTTCTACAACTTAGAGCGACCATTGTCTGAGCTCAGCAAGCTCCAAAACGCAAAAAACAGCCTTTACTCGTCGCAATTGATCCCACAATAATTGTATAACAATAAGGCTGACCCTATACTGAACGTCGTAGTACTCGGCAACCACATCTACTTTGTAGTATAAACTACTCGGAGAATAAATGCAATACTTTCTAGCGAAGACCGATCCAGACACTTACCCTATCGACAAATTTGAACAAGATAAGAAAACTTGTTGGGATGGGGTGCGCAATGCGCAAGCAGTTCGATCCATTCAAGCCATGATGCCAGGGGATAAGGTTTTCATGTACCACAGCATGGGTCAGGCGGCCATCATGGGGATGGCAAAGGTGATCTCCACCCCTCGGCCAGACCCCAACGACGTAAAAAGTTGGGTTGTGGATCTGGAATATTTGCATCGTACAGACCCCCCAACCACCCTGCGCGAAATCAAAGAGTGCGGATTATTTGCCGATTGGTCGCTGGTCCGTCAAAGCCGTCTTTCAACCATGGCTGCACCGGAAAAGTTTGTGATCTGGATGCGCGCCCGCTACCCGAAACTGAAACTATAGGTCACTGGATCATTCCGCGGGCGGCGATGTTCCACACAGATTCCACCATAGATCCGCGAATTCCATAGATCCGGTCATATAGGTTGACCGTAGGGTCACAATGGGGGACCAGGAATTCCAACCGATCTCCCAGTTCAATGGACTGGGTTGCCTGAGTCAGGTCTAAGTTGCCGTGCTCATCCCCGGCCCAGCGGAAAGGGACTTTGCCGCATCGCAATTGCGGTGGGAACGGCCTATCTGTGGAAAATGCTTTGAAGCCAGCGTCTACAATGGCCCACTTGGCTGATGGTTTGCTGAAAACGGTGGCAATTACGGAAAGGGCAAAACCGAAATCAGTGAACTGTTGTGGGTCGGCCTGGCCACCGATAATGCTGTAGTCAATATCCATGAACATAAAACTGCCCGGTTGGATTTCCGTTATCCCGTCAATGGCGGAATCAATATTGTATGTTCCGGTGGACCCACCACTGAGCCAAGGGCAGGGGATGCCAGCCTTCTCAATTTGCCAACGCGTTTCCACTGCTTGCCCCATGGATTGTTCACTGGCCTTCTTCCGTTCTAAGAAGCCCAGCGTATGCGCACAAGGTCCGGCAAATGCCTGAATTCCGAAAAAGTGTAGATTGCTTGCGGTATGAATTTGTTGGGCTAGCTTTACAGATTTCTCACCGGGGGTGCTGCCTGTGCGGCCCCCAACCAATAAATCAATGGCGATGTTTAATTTAATTCCAGCGGCACTCGCTGCCTGATTGAGCAGCTCTACGTTGCTTGCATTGTCGGCACAAAAAATGGTGTCGGGTTGGCTTTTAGCAAGTAACACAGCCCTTTCTATGCGCCAGGCCCCTACCAAGGGAGTTGTAACCAGCAGACCCTTGAGTCCGGCGCGGCTGAACACTTCCGCCTCCGATATTTTGGCTGTGCATGTGCCAATGGCTCCGACGTCCATGCAGGCCTGGGCAATTTCAACGGTCTTGTGCGTCTTGGCATGAGGGCGGAACGCTTTTCCTGCGGCCATCAGATGGCAGGCCATCTTTGCCAGGTTAGCGTCAAAAATATCCAGGTCAAGAATCAAGGCTGGAGTTGGCAGGTCATCTTTGGAAATCTTCCATTTTAAATTCCCTGAAGAAATCAACTTTTCGAATTCCACCCAAGTTATACTCATCGTGGTGCGCCATCCATAGCTGCGGTCTTGGCAGAAGTTTCCACAGCTCGCATCAACTGCAACAAATTGCCTCCGTATATCTTGCGGATATTTTCAGCAGTGTGGCCACGTTCTAACAGGGCACGGGTCAGGGCAGGGAACTTGCTAACGTCGTCAAGGCCCACTGGGACGCAGGTCACGCCATCGAAATCGGATCCGATCCCTACGTGATCGACGCCAGCTATTTTGATAACGTGTTCAATGTGCGCCACCACGTCGGCAAGCGTCGCTGGTTCGGTTTTATAGCCTAACCGAGCGGCAATAGCTACCGATTCCGCGTCGCGTTTTTGTGGAGACAATTTTCCTAACTTAGCCAACTCTGCGGTGATGGCTCCGCGGCGTGTAGGATTGGTCCAGGTTGAGGAGTTGGCAGATTTTTCCGATAGAAACTCACAACCGAAGTTGATTTGAATTACGCCACCTTTAGCGGCCAAGGCCTTGATCATGGCATCGGTCATGTTGCGGGGAATTGGGCTTAGCGCTTTACAGGATGAATGACTGGCGAAGACCGGTGCCGTGCTGGTGGAAAGGACGTCGTAAAATGTTTTGTCGGAAACGTGTGAGATGTCCACCATCATCCCCAGACGGTTCATCTCCACCACAACTTGTTTTCCAAACGGAGTCAGTCCGTTGTGTCGGCCAGCATCGCCACTGGAATCGGCCCAATTGTTGCTATTGCTGTGGGTTAAAGTCATGTAGCGTACGCCTAGATCGTAATAAGTGCGCAACAAACGCAGACTATCTTCAATGGCGTGGCCACCTTCAATGCCCAACAGAACGGCAATTTTCCCATCCTTTTTAGCGACTTCAATCTGCCCAGCGGTTGTGGCCAATTGGAACTGGTTGGGATACCGCGCTGCAATGTCGTGCTTCACGGTGTCAATCATTTCCAGTGTCCGGTGGGCGGCATGGTTTCCCTCAACATAACCGGCACCAACGTACACGGCAAAGAACACTGCGCCCACGCCCCCTTGTTTCAGCTTGGCCAGATCGGTATGACGCTTGGTCTGTGGTTTGCCAATGTCCATGCCATCCACAGTGAAACTGGTTACATCGTTATGAGTATCAATGAGCAGTGCAGATTGATGGACGCGGGCGACCTCGGCATCCGTAACGGCGCGGGGAGTTTGCGCTGCGGCGACGGCGATTACGAAAGTCCCTAAAAGCAATTTGTTCATAGCGAATAGTATCGCAGGATCTATTTTTCAATGAGAGCTTTGAGGCGGTCAAAATCGGAATTCAATTGCTTTTCAATGGGTCCGCGCATAAAAATGGAGGCCATGCGCAGCCATCCTTTGCAACGTACTTGTTGAATGTGTTCCAGGCCACTGGGCTGAAAGCGGAATTGGCTGACAGCTTCCATATCGGGACTGGTGATGCGTACAGAAAGGATCTGATTGGGGATTAATTCGATTACTTGCGATTCCATCACAATGCGTTGGCCATCCACTTCGACAATCTCCTGACTGCGGCTGCCAGGGCGCACTGGGCCGTCGGTGAGTGGCTTAGATTCCACCAGACCGCCGATCCACATGCGAACTTTCGCAGGATCGGTAAGGTAGGGGAAAACTTTTTCTGCTGGTTGTGTAGTGGGCAGAAAGACGCGATATTCAGCCGGTTGTCCACCCGCAGTGTAGAGTGAAATAAGAACTGCGGCAAGAGCCATAGAAAGGCTGTAGAGGATTTTTTTGTTGGTGCTCATGGTCATGGTTATGATGACATGAATCGCAATGTGGAGCTGGAAGATAGATGGTACTGAAGGTTGGAAACAGGTTAAAGAAAAATTGGCAGAATGAAGTTTTGGCGGAGGAAGAGGGATTCGAACCCCCGGTACCCGTTAAGGTACAACAGTTTTCAAGACTGCCGGTATCAACCGCTCACCCATTCCTCCGCAGTGTGTAACGTGTTCAGTAACGACGCCACATCTTCAGCTTAACACTACCCGCGCACTCGATTTCGATAGCTTAGGCATGCTTCCAATTCTTGACGAAATTCTTCAGCATCTACGTCGCGTTCGCTGCAGATCAGCATTAGCGCTCCATCGTCCCTAAAGTTACCGTCCCACTCCATCAGTTCAGCGTCGCTCCATTGCGCATCGTACTGGCGCATTTTGACGTCATCCATCCGATCCAAATAGGCACGCAGGTTAATGCCGGTTTCGTCTGGCGATTGCGCATAGGGTTCCTGCTCGAAATTCCAAATTGGTTGATCCATGTCTCGAAGGTCAGCTTAGCAGATGGCTTCAGCGATAGGAAATCATATCTGGTGGCAGGTGGCAGGTGGCGTTGAATAAGTCCAGACTGATTCGGCCGTTACTAAATAGAAATTCCGTAACCGAACAATTGCGGACGCGCCAGTTCAGTTCCAAAGCTGTTGCTGGTGGCGCTGCCGTAGCCCACTGAACTGTACGACCAATCACTCCGCCGGAAGTGAATAGTGCTATCCGTTGATTTCCAATAGCATCGGCCATAATTTTGCGCAAGCCTGTTTCCACGCGTTCAAAAAAAGCGGTTGCTGTTTCCACACCGCCGGGCTGAACTTGTCCAGCCATCCAAACGCCCATGGCACTTTCAAAAAACTGCTGAAAATATTTATTCCGATCTTCCGATTGCCGGTGCTCCAAATAAATATCGCGAAGTGCTTGCAGTTCCGGAACGGCGTCGGCAAGCGTTGTTGTAACACCGGCGTCGTCGTATTCATTGAACGCGGACGAATATTCCAGGGCAGGGCACTGCGCCAAATAGCTGCATGCGATCTCCGCAGTATGACGTTGGCGTTGCAATGTTCCGCAAAGGATTCTGTTGAAACTGACATTTTGCAGAGCCCAAGCCTCACCAAGTTTATTAGCTTGTTGTTCTCCAAGTGTCGTTAATCGATCTGAGTTTTTGGCGAAGGCTGTGGCTTGCCCATGACGAACTAAAGTTAGCGTGCTCATTTTCGACTGTGCGGTGCGGTGCCTGCCTGCAAACGTCGCATACCGCGCAACCAACGTTCATAGTCAGTGCCCTTGCGGCGGAAATATTCCAACACTTCCGGATGCGGCAGAATTAGAAATTGCTCTGATTCCAGACCCCGGACTACGGCTTCAGCCACTTCTTCCACTGACACGGATCCTTCCCGCAGGAAGGATTCCCGGTCTCCATCTTCGCCAAGCAACATGCGGGTCCGCACGCCTTGCGGGCACAGACAAGAAACTTTCAACCCACGATCGCCATAGGTGATAGACAGCCACTCTGCAAAGGCCACAGCCGCGTGTTTAGAAACAGCATACGGTGCGGAACCGATTTGGCTCAACAGCCCAGCCGCGCTTGCAGTTGAAAGAAAGTACCCGCCACCGTGAGCGATCATCGTCGGGACCACAGCCCGTGCGGCGTGGACATGGGACATCACGTTGACGTTCCACACGTGCTCCCATTCGCAGGTCTCCAGCTCCTCGCCACCGGGTGTGAAAATTCCGGCATTGGCGCAAAACAGGTCGATTGGGCCGTGGCGATTCTCCGCTTCCTTCACGAATCCTTCCACCGCACTCTGCGACCCGACGTCCAACGCAGCGGCCCAGCCGTGCACCAGACCGGCCAGTTCTTCGGCGGATTCCAGGTCAGCAATGCTGATGGCACGTGCACCTTCAGCATGAAAGCGAAGACACAGTGCGCGGCCAATGCCGTTGGCACCCCCAGTGATGGCGACGTGTTTACCGGCGAGATTCATCGTATTTCCCGAGCTCCCATTTCGCGATGGCTTCCATGTGCACTTCATCCGGTCCATCGGCAAGGCGTAGGGTTCGCGAATTTGCCCAGGCAGCGGCAAGGAATGTATCTTCACAAACGCCCATGGCACCGTGGGCTTGAATCGCACGATCCACAACTCGCAAGGCGACGTTGGGGGCTAGAACTTTGATGGCAGCAATTTCTGAACGGGCACCTTTATTGCCCACGGTATCCATCATGGATGCGGCCTTCAAGGTCAGCAGGCGGGCTTGTTCAATCTCCATCCGCGAATTAGCAATGTCGGCACGAATGGTACCCATGTCTGAAATCTTCTTGCCGAATGCAACGCGGCTGTTAGCCCTGCGGCAAAGCAGTTCCAAGGCACGTTCGGCCACTCCAATCAAGCGCATGCAATGATGAATTCGACCCGGACCAAGGCGCCCTTGGGCAATTTCAAATCCTCGACCTTCGCCCAGCAAAAGGTTCGATGCGGGAACCCTCACGTCCTGAAAACTAATTTCACCGTGGCCATGGGGCGCGTGATCGTAGCCGAAAACACTCAGCAGCCGTTCGATTTTCACACCGGGTGTTTTCATGGGAACCAAAATCATAGATTGCTGTTTATGTTTTGCGGCGGAAGGGTCAGTCTTGCCCATGAAAATAATTAACTGACAGCGTGGATCGCCAGCACCGGAGCTCCACCACTTGCGACCGTTGATCACATAACTATCTCCATCAAGGACGATACTCGCTTGAATATTGGTGGCATCTGAGGATGCAACGCCGGGCTCAGTCATTCCGAAGCAGGATCGAATTTCACCAGCCAGCAGGGGTTTCAACCATTGTTCTTTATGGGCGGCTGATCCGTAACGTTCCAGCACTTCCATGTTGCCGGTGTCCGGGGCGGAACAATTGAATACTTCGGGTGCCCAGGAAACACGGCCCATAATCTCGCACAGGGGAGCGTATTCAATATTCTTCAACCCTGCGCCTGATGGGCTTTCAGGAAGGAAGAGGTTCCACAAACCGGCGGCTTTTGCTTTGGGCTTCAACTCTTCAATCAGCGGAATGGGAGTCCAGCGGTCACCGGTGGCAATCTGCTGATTAACCAAAGCCTCGTTAGGATAGATGTGCTCATTCAGGAACGAGGTTAATTGGCCTTGCAAGCTTTTAACCTTGGGTGCGTATTCAAAGTCCATATATGTTTCTAGTGTAGCTTTACACTTCGCACAGGGGGACTTAATCCTTCTTGTCAGACTTTGGTTTAACGGGAAGCACATTGCCCACTTTAGGAATAATTCCCGCGTCACCTAAGGCTCGCAATTGTTCAGGGTCGATAGATCCCACTACTTGCACGATGGTCAGTTCTTTTGGTTCGGCAGCAAGAATCACAATGCCTTCTGTTTTGGATCCGTTGTTCTTAATGTAGACCCCGACGTTGCTAGCTTTGGAGCCACTGTTTTTAACCTCAACCACTTTGGACCACTCCGATCCGGAAACCGCCATACGAAGCTTGTCCACATCGGCCATGTTGTAATCGCCTTCGTTGTTGAACTTGATGGAACGCACCTTAATGCTCTTCAAACCCCCAATCAATTTCTTGGCTTGCGCCTCATCCGGTTTGGAGTCAGAAAGAAAGCTTCGGGCCATTTTGAGAAGGAATCCATCCAGATTCACCTCCACCGTTTCTGAGGCCTTTGGGGCCAGCTTGGCCCAATCAAACGATTGAATTAAATCCTGCCCGGGACAGATGGCTAGGGAAAATAGAACAACAGCAAACTGTTTTGCGCTCATGGAAGAAAACTCCTGTGATTCAACTGATCCACTTTCTGTTGAGCGACGTGTGTTTTGTCCGCAGTAATTCGCAGTGCCAGCATAACCTGTTCTTTGGCGAACTGCCCCTGCTGGTAGCGATAGGTTTCATAAACACCTACGGCAGCAAGACATGCAGCCAACCCTGCCACCAGAGCCCATTTCCAGGAATGATTCCGGGGATGTGTTCTGGCCAGAACCTTTTCCGCAAAGCCGATTGCAGGCTGCTTTCTGGACAACGTTTGTTTAAGCTGTTCCTCGAACTCGTTCATGCGTGGGCTCCTCTCTCCATTTTGCCTCGAAGTACAGCCAAGGCGCGATGAAGAATGCTTTTTACGGTCCCCACGGGGATTTGCATTACTTCAGCAATCTCCCCTGGTTCCAGCTCTTCCTGGTAGCGCAGAATAACAACCATCCTGGGCTTTTCCGGCAATGCTTGAATCAACCTGTCCAGCATACTTTGCAACATGGGGTCGCTATGCTTGGGACTAATCGAAGGTTCCCTTGCTGCTTCAAGCCCCACCCTGGGACGATATTTTTGTTGACGCGATTGATCAATGCAGCGATGGCTGGTAACCCGCCGCAACCAATTCGTCAAATGAGTAGGAGACTCAATTTCCTTCAGTTTCCTGAACAAATGCAAAAATACGTCCTGCGCCAACTCTTCAGCCACGGCGCGATTGCGAAGAAAATGCAGTGCAATACTAAACACCATGGCCTGATGCTGACGGACGAGTTCAGCAAAGGCTGCCTCATCCCCCAGCAGGGCTTTTTCAAAAGCAACTAACCCGGAATTGTCTTGAACACGAACAAACATCGTCATTCATATGCTAACTACGTGCGGATGGGCGATGCGATGGCAAAAATGACTAAGGGAAATTCATGAGGCGGAAAAAGAATTTGCACGTACTAGCGGTAACCTTTACAAAATTCTTACAATTCGAGGCGTTTCGCCAATGCTTTACTAACACTCCTCTGTTTCAATGTCACTACGTGTTGCTGTTACGGGCTCACGAAATTTATGGAAAAGAGGACACAGATGAAACAAACAGTTCTATACGTTGTGGCCTGTGGTTTGAGTCTATCTGTTTATGGTCAGGTGGATCCTGGGCCAAGACGAGGACCAACCACTGCTGGCAGGCCGGTTGCCGGTGCCACTGTGGGTGAAACGCTGATGTTTGAAGAAGGTAAGGATGCTTTCAATGAAGTGGACAACGTTGTAAATGGGCTGGGTCCGCGCTTTAATCTGGATGGATGCGCGGGCTGCCATGCTCAGCCTACGGTAGGTGGTTCCGCGCCTGCTGTGAATCCGCAAATCGCCGCTGGACTGAAGTGGGGGGCGGTGAATCGTATTCCACCATTCATCCGTCCAGATGGCCCGGCCATGGCTGTACGATTCAAGCAAAAGCCCGACGGCACACCCGATGGCGGAGTGCATAGCCTGTTTGTGATCACTGGAAGAGCAGACGCCCCGGCAGGGTGCAACATTCAACAAGAGGATTTTTCCCGACGTGATAATCTTACCTTCCGCATTCCTACTCCTTTATTTGGCCTTGGCTTGATTGAATCCATTTCCGATGACGGATTGCGTGCCAACCTGGCGTTCAATTCAAATCGGAAATTGGGGATGGGCATTCGTGGCCGGTTCAACACCAATGGCAACGACGGCACCATAACCCGCTTCGGTTGGAAAGCGCAAAACAAATCTTTGATGATATTTTCCGGCGAGGCTTATAACGTTGAAGTGGGTGTTACCAACGAATTGTTTCCCAATGAGCGGGACGGCAACAAAGTCTGCACTTCGGCGAAGGCATCCCCTGAAGATCATGCTGATTTGGAACGTCGCGACTATTCCGATGTTGAGAAATTCGCTGTGTTCATGCGCTATCTGGATGGCCCGCCTGCGGCTGCTACCAATCCGTCTGTGGATCGGGGAAGAAGTATTTTCGATTCCACCGGCTGCACCCTTTGCCACACTCCACAATTAAAAACTGACGTAGTGACCTCTGCTGCCCTTAGCCAGAAGAGTGTCAACTTATATTCTGATCTTGCACTGCATCGCATGGGCCCAGGACTCAATGACGGAATTTCTCAGGGAGACGCGCAGCCCGACGAGTTCCGCACAGCTCCATTGTGGGGAATTGGGGAACGCTTGTTCCTTCTGCACGATGGAAGAAGTCGGGATCTGATGGACGCTATACGTCAACACGACGGACCTGGATCAGAAGCGCACAACGTGATCCGCAGCTTTGACTTGCTACCACGAGAACAGAAGCAGGATTTGTTTAACTTTTTACGATCACTATAGAAAAGGAATGGAGGGGGACAGACGCAATCCCCCTCCTTGCTATCAAGCGATTTCCTGTTGCGTCATGCAGTGCAAAGTACCCAACCCCAACACCAGATCTCCACAATAAATTGGGCAAACTTCGTGGAAGGGAAAGAGCTTGGCCAGCGTGTTCAGCGCCACTCTATCATTGGGATCATTGAACACCGGAGCAAGCACAATTCCATTGGCAATGTAAAAGTTCAAGTAGCTGGCGGGTAGTCGTTGATTATCAAACCACACCGGCTTGGGCATTGGAATGGTCACCACGCGCAGAGGCTTCGCATCCTGATCGGTCATCTTTTTCAATAAGGAATAGTTCTCTCGCAGCGGCTCATAATTGTCGTCCAGGCGATTGGATTCTGCAGCCACTGCAACCGTCCCTGGATCTGTGAAACGAGCCAAATCGTCAACGTGACCATGGGTGTCATCTCCGCTGATTCCACGATTTAGCCATAGGATCTTACTCAGTGCCAAAGTATTGCAAAGCACAGTTTCAATCTCTTCTCTGGTCAAGTGCGGATTACGTGCCTGAACTGGGGATAGCAGACATTCCTCTGTAGTCAGCAGCAAGCCGCAGCCATTGACATCAATACTTCCTCCTTCCAACACTACTGGTTTCCCTTTTGCTGAAGGCGCAATGCGCGGCAATTTTAATTTGCGAGCAGCAAAACCTGGAAGCTTATCATCGTTCTTCCAGTTCGGATATTTGGCCCAACCATTAAAATGCCAATCCAAGACAGCCCGATTACCTTGTTGGTCTTTCACAAATATTGCACAAGTGTCGCGCAACCAACTGCGGTCTGTAGGGGCAATCCAAAGGTCCACCGCGGCTAGGTCGACATGACATTTGTCGAGGATCTTGCGGACTTCTTTACTCTGCTTTTCGTTGGCTACAACAATGCGCACCCGTTCCACTTTGGCCAGCCGCGCGACAATCTGACCGTAGATCCATGGGATGGTAGCGAACTTACCAGGCCAATCGGATTTTTCATGCGGCCAGGCAATCCAGGTTGCAGCATGTGGTTCCCACTCTGCGGGCATGCGCCATTGAGGGAGGCTCATCCAATCCACCGCTTGGTGATGTCCTGATAAGCATCAATGCGACGATCGCGCAAAAAGGGCCAGTTACGACGCACTTCGTCCATGCGTTTCACGTCGCAATCGGCGATCAGGATTTCTTCCGTATCGCTGGCAGCTTCAATCATTACTTGTCCAAAAGGATCGGCCAGAAAGGAATGCCCCCAGAATTCCAAACCGCGCTCTGCCGGACCCTCAAACCCAATTCGATTGACGGCGGCAACATAGATTCCGTTGGCTATGGCATGGGAGCGCTGAATGGTTTGCCAAGCGCTGAGCTGTGCCGGGCCGTACTCGGCTTTTTCTGCAGGATGCCATCCAATAGCGGTTGGATAGAACAGAATGTTGGCACCACCCATGGCTGAAATTCGAGCCGCCTCCGGGTACCATTGATCCCAGCAAACCAGCACGCCAATTCGCCCGAACTTCGTATCGAAATTTCGGAAGCCCGTATCTCCTGGGGTGAAGTAGAATTTTTCAAAGAACAACGGATCGTCAGGAATGTGCATTTTTCGATAGATGCCCAGCAGTTCGCCACCAGCGTCAATGATCGCGGCGGTGTTGTGGTGCAGGCCCGGGGCACGTCGTTCAAAGAGGCTGGCCACAATCACCACGTCCAACTCTTTAGCAACTTTTGACAAAGCTTCCGTGGATGGGCCGGGGATGGTTTCAGCCAGGTCGAACAGGTCGGCATTTTCGTCACGGCAAAAATATTGAGATCGAAACAGTTCCTGCAAGCAAATAATTTGGGCACCTTGGGCGGCGGCCTGACGGGTTTTCTCAACTGCTTTTTGAAGGTTGTCTGCCGGGTCCAATGAGCAGGACATTTGCACTAATCCTACTCGAAAGTTGCGGTCGGAAGCGAAGGCCATAGTAAGATTGTTCCACATGGGCATTCGTGTTGCTAGTTACGCTACCTCCTATCTTTTGACGGCTGCTTTATTGGCCTTCGGTGCTGTTCCAACACCGAAGGAGCATTTTGGATTTGATCCAGGGGACGATTACAAATTAGCCGATCATGCGCAAATGACCGCCTACTTTGAAAAGTTGGCTAAGTCCAGTGACCGCATTCGCCTTGTTGAATTCGGCCGCAGCGCTTATGGCAAGCCAATGCATGTGGCATTCATCTCTAGCCCGGAAAACTTAGCACAATTGAAAAAGTTTCAAGACATCAGTCGACGCCTTGCGCTGGGTCAAGCCACCAAAGAAGAAGCAACAAAACTGGCCAGGGAAGGGAAGGCGATTGTGTGGATTGATTCCGGATTGCACGCAACCGAAGTGGCCCCTGTGCAGCAAGCACCCCATTTGGCCTACCGCATGTTGACTGACGAATCGCCAGAGTTTCAACGCTTTCGCGACAAAGTAATTTTGATGCAGGTGCCGGTGATTAACCCCGATGGCCTGGACGTGGTGGCACATTGGTATCAGTCGAATGCTGGCACGCCGTATGCGCGGGCAGGGGTGACCAAGCTTTACCAGAAATATGCCGGGCACGATAATAATCGCGATTGGTTCATGCTGAATCTGGAAGAGACGCGGCATGTATCTAAGCTGCTGTTTCAGGATTGGTTCCCGCAGATTGTCTACAACCAACATCAGGCACCACCGTTCCCGGCACGAATTTTTGTTCCTCCGTATGCTGAACCATTGAACCCTAACATTCCCGCTGCGGTGATGGAAGGAATCCACCAAATTGGGGCGACCATGAAGGAACGCTTTGCGCGAGAAGATAAGCCCGGGGTGCTGAGCTATTGGGGATTTGATGGATGGTGGAACGGAGGGTTACGTTCGGCACCGGCATTTCATAACATGCACGGAATTCTGACGGAGACCGCTGGCTTTTCCTATGCCGAGCCCCGCGATTACGAGAAGGCAGATATCCCAGAACGGTTCGCCAACGGGATTCCTACCAAGGAGCCTTCTATCTTTTATCAGCGACCTTGGTTAGGTGGGAAATGGACTTTGCGGGATGCAATTGAATACATGCTTACGGCAGATTTTGCGATTCTTGATCTGGCCAGCACTCGCAGTGAACAGTTCCTGTACAAGGCATGGGAGACGGCCAATCACAACATTGAATTGGGCAAAAAGGGCGGCCCCTATGCCTATGTCGTGCCGATGCAGCAATGGGATTATTCCAGTGCTGCGGAGATGTTGAAGCGCCTGGTATTTGTGGGCGTGCAAGTGGAGCGGGCTCGCACAGAGTTTCGTTCCGGTGAAAAAACGTATCCCGCCGGTACCTATGTGATGCGCACCGCTCAGCCGTTTCGTGGTTACCTGATGGATCTTCTTGACCCGCAGAAATATCCTGAAATCCGTGAGGGGGTGAATGGTCCGGTGAAGAAGCCTTACGACATTGCCGGGTGGACTCTGAGTATGCAGATGGGAGTTCAGGTGGACCGTATTGAAGATGTGTTTCAGGCCAACCTGGAACCCAACGCAACCATTCTGCAGGCACCGCCCTCCATGGATCATAAAGAAAATTCTTCCTTTGTAACCACCGCCGAATTATTGGAAGGTGGGAATGACGTGGGTTGGGCTGCTGATGGAAAGATCGTAACGGATTTAACAGAGGCAACCTATCAGTTGAAAAAGCCTCGGCTGGCGCTGTATGAACCTTGGGTGGTGAATATGGATCTTGGGTGGACGCAGTGGGTCCTGGATACCTACAAGGTGCCCTATACGATGATCCACAACGAAGATTTACAAGCGGGAAATTTACGCGACAAATTTGACACCATTCTGTTTGCCGCGCAGTCGGCTGATTCCATCATGCATGGCATTCGTGCGGGCATGCCGGATGCAGGTACGTCGTCCAGTTCCCGTCGAGCACCGGCGCTTCAGCGTCCTGAATTTACGGGTGGAATTGGGGCTAAAGGGGCGGCTGCTCTAGACGAGTTCGTGCAGACTGGTGGGACCATGATCACCTTTGGTGCGGCTACTGGTTTGCCTTTGCAGATTATGCCGCTAGGTGTCAGAAACACGCTGCTTCGCAATGCCACTGGAGGCGAAGGCGAGGAACCAGGTGCCACTGCGACGCCCTTCTTGTGCCCAGGATCATTGTTACGGATCACCGTTGACCCGAAGCATCCCATCGGCTTTGGGATGCCTGAAGAAGCGATTGCCTTTTCCAGTGGTGGCGAAGCGTTCGATATGAATCAAGGGGACAAGGCAGTGAACATGGTGGCCCGCTATGCCAAGACGAAACTATTGGCCAGTGGTTGGATTTCTGGAGAGCGAGCAGTGCTGGGGAAAGGGCTGTTGGCTGAGGCGCGTTATGGGAAGGGCAGGGTGATACTATTTGGATTCCGGCCGCAGCATCGTGGTCAGCCGTTTGGAACTTTCAAGCTGCTGTTAAACGCAATTTATTGGGGTTCCGCCAAGCAACTCAAGTAGTTTTGTTCGAAGATTTGGACGCGACGTCTCGAATAGAGTCGAAGAGTCCCCAAGTATTAACGAATATGAGTCCGAGCTCGAACACATCAGGTGATGGCCAGTGAGCAAACAGCACGCAGAAAAGAAGCAACGCTCCATACACAAAGCTGGAAAGATATGGTCGCAACATACTTTCATGATCGACAGGTTGACTGTCTGACTTGAGTTAGATACTTTCCAGTAGCTTCAAAAGTTGTGTATGTCTTTGGCTGGAAGATTCTTCAACTTCCGTCAATTCGCGTTCGGCGCTGCGCAATTGATCTGCCAAGTGTAAGCAAGCCAGCACCGCGATTCGACCCAAATCCCCAGTCCCCGATTTCGATGCGATGGAGCGGATCAGGCCGTCCACTGCCGAGGCTAATTCGTCCACCTCAGTCGGGTCAGAATCCGTCAGCATGCTGTACTGCTGGTTGTAGATGATTACTTTAACGGACTTGCGTTCCGGTATGGTCATGACTCTGCCAACTTGTCGATCTGTCCCAGGATTTTTTCAATTCGAGTGCGAACTTGCTTGCGTTCCTCTCGTAATACTTCCGTTTCCTGCTTAGCTTTTTGAGCTTCGGCACGGGATGCTTCGGCTGCTTTATTCGCTTTTTCCAAAGCGATTTCAAACTCCTGACGAAGCTTGGTTGTATCGGTAGTGGATGCCGATATGCGTTTCAGTTCAGTGGTCAAACCTGCGTTTTCAGCCCGCAAAGAATGGACTAACCCAACGGCTTTTTGAATTTTTTCTTCGAGACTGGTGAAAGTCCCATTATCTTGAGTGGAATCCATAGGTGCAAAAAGACTCTGGGGACAGTATACCGAAAAGTACGCTGTCCCCAGGATGGTTTTGATTGATTGTAAGTTTAACTTCTAGCCGAGCGCGGCTTTGGCCTTTTCCACCAGTTGGGAAAATGCATTGGCATCGGTAGCTGCCAAATCGGCCAGCACTTTGCGATTCAATTCAATCTTCGCTTTCTTCATGCCAGCCATGAACTTGGAATAGCTCATACCGGCGGTTCTGGTGGCGGCACCAATACGGACGATCCATAAGCTGCGGAACTCGCGTTTCTTCAGCTTGCGGCCTACATATCCGTACTTAAGAGACTTTTCAACGGCCTCTTGCGCAGCACGATTCAGTTTGCTCTTTGTGAGAAAGAATCCCTTGGCCAGTCCAAGCGTTCGCTTGCGGTAGTGGACTCGTTTTGTACTTCGTTTTACTCTTGGCACGTTTTCTCCTTCGTTTCTGGGTTTGTCATGGGTTTTAGGCGGATTCGGGCACGTGCCTCGCGCCACGACCGCACTAAGAAATGCTCTAGTAAGGCAGCATTACGTTGACGGCGTCGGTGTTCGTTCGATCCATCACTACTGAACCAGAAAGCTTACGCTTCCGGGAACGTGACTTAGAGGTCAAAATATGACGAGCAAAGGCGTGATGTCTTACAATCTTGCCAGTGCCAGTCTTTTTGAACCGTTTGGACGCACCTTTGTGCGTTTTCATTTTGGGCATGGAAATGTCCTTGGAATAAATGGGCGATACAGCTTTGACAATCATACCATAGCGTGCGGATGGGACCTTGCGGATTACGAGAAATGTCCCACACACGGTTCTATCCTCAATGGCTTGGAAGGTATTACTGCGGTTTTGTTGGGGATTGTAAGGCGGTGCCTTCGACAATCGGAAACTGCACGTCCTTGGCAAGCACGGCAGAGCGAAACTGCTCATCTACTTCAAGGACAGCTTTCTTTTCATGCCCGCTGATGGTCACTCGCCAAGGTTGTCCAGGAGTGTGAGTAACTCCGACAATCGTCCGCGGTTGGCCGTCACCCGCGCTACGTTCTGGATTGAAAAAAGTCTCGGACAGCAGTCTTTGAGGGTATGGTAGATGTTTCTGCCACTCTATCTTGCCGGGTTGTCCATTCCAAGTAATTCGACCGCTTCTGAAGTGAAGCACGGTCTGGTCCATAGCATCTATGGATTTCTCGATGGCCTCACCCAAAGTGTTAGCCCTTTCTTCTGAGTATCTAATCGTAAGGCCACCGCCCGCAGCGAAATGAACGATGGCCCGCTGGTCAACATAATAAATGCCTCGATGCTGCATCATCAACTCACTGATTGGAGTTGTTGAGTCTCCCTCCCCCATTGCGTATGTCCACCAAAATAGGTGGCTAGCCGGATCGTAAAGAACCCACACGCTTCCAGATTCTTGTTCCATTCCTAAGGAATCTAATTTTGATGTCTTTCAGTTCCACCTTTATCGGACCCATTGCGCTCGTAATTACCATTTGGTCGCTTTTGCTACGCCCTCGTGTCAAGTTTCGTTCTTGAGCCAAAGCTAAGGGGAACAAGATTGCAAAACACATGCTGATCAGTTTCATAGTTGGCATTGTTGTCACTGTGGTTTTGTCAGCGATTGCAAGGCGGTGCCTTCGACTATCGGAAACGGTACATCTTTGGCAAGCACGGTAGAGCGAAACTGCTCATCTACTTCAAGGACAGCTTTCTTTTCATGCCCACTGATAGTCACTCGCCAAGGTTGTCCAGGAGTGTGAGTAACTCCGACAATCGTCCGCGGTTGGCCGCCACCCGCGCTGCGTTCGGGATTGAAAAAAGTCTCGGACAGCAGTCTGAGGTAAGGAAGCCATTTTTGCCATTCTATTTTGCCAGGTTTTCCATCCCACGTAATTCGACCGCTTCTGAAGTGGAGCACAGTCTGGTCCATCGCAGCTATGGACTTCTCTATGGCTTCTTCCACGCTGTCCGCCCGTTCTTCCGAATACCTGATGACAAGAGCGCTGGCTGCCGCGAAATTAAAGATCGCCCTCTGGTCAATGTAATAAAAGTCTCGATTTTGTAATATTAACTTGATGATTGGAGTTGAGTCCCCCTCTCCCATTGCATGCGTCTACCAAAATAGGCGGCTAGCTGGATCGTAAACTACCCACACGCTTCCAGGTTCTTGCTCTGATCCATGCCTAAGGAATCGAATCCGGATGCCACGTAGTTCCACCTTTACGGGTTCTTTTGCGCTTGAAATTTCCATTTGACCAACTTTGGTGCTTCCGCGTGTCAAATTCCTTTCTTGAGCTGAAGCTAGAGCGCACAAGATTGCAAAACATGTATTGATCAGTTTCAAGGTTGTCATCTATCCTACTCGCGCGGCAAGCCAAATATTAAGAACTGTCAAAAATCCTTTTTTCCGCACTACTTTGCCCGAGGGCCTAATGGTTGGGGTTTTGCCTCTAAGTCGGATTGTACGCCTAGCAGCTTGCCCAAGAATTCATTCTTAAGTAATTTCCTACTCAGAACGTTAGTGCGGTAGGCATTCGCAAGTTTTATCCGTGTAGAGGGCGCAATCATTGCATCTACTTCGTCGTGGAAGAAATCGGTTATATGCGCTAGCCCACGAAAACCCATCGTCGATGCTTGATCTTCAGATTGCAAAGATAGATCTACGAAATGCCCGATTAAGACCGCTCGACTTTGAGGAGAAAGGTAATAATAGTTCACCATCATCGATTCTCCGATGCTTTTTCTAGCTGAAGGGGGCACACTCGGGTTACTGATCATTTTGCCGAGTAACGATGTTTCCAGTTCCATATTGCGAGATATCAAGTGTCGGGTGAGATAAACGAAAAGGTAACCGGCCATTGGCGCATCAGCCTTCCGGGAGAGTGAGGCAACCGCTCCTGCAATGCCCTCAGGGAATTCTTCTTGACGCTTCGATTCAGCCGCTAAATAGCGGACAATATCCGTGACACTCTCGTTCGTTGACACCAGGATTGGTACCCCTGCTTCTACCCCCAAGGTACGTTCGAAATGGGCTAACCCACGAAAACCCACCTCCGCTGCCTGGATATTAGGTTCCAACGCTAGATCTACATCGCCCTACCATGGCAGCGCGTCCTCTTACGGAGAGGTAATAGTAGTTCACCATAATCGAAGCTCCTATCTCTTGCCAGGATTGGGCCGGTACACTTGGGTTCCCGATCATTTGTGAAAGCAATGATGTTTCCAGTTCTGGATCCGCAAAGGGCAAATTAACCGTTTGTTTTCCCCCAGGTCCGAAAATTTCTTACTGAACCAGAAATTGCACTGGTTGACCGTCTTCAGGAGGGGTATCAGTTACTAGCAACCCTTGAAATATCCGGCAATTGGCCACCAGACACTGTCCAACCAATCTACCTAGCGAAAAACTGACTGTGCTTTTTTCGACCTGGGCATTCAAAGTGCTCTGCGACCCGAAGAGAGCGATCATAACCTACATTATTAGAAATCTCATCGATAACTGTCACATTCACAGTACGGGTATTTCCGTCAGAAGATGTTACGACGGATGTCCCAGTGGATTTGAGTACACATTGATTATTCTCAATACTAGCGCCGGGCAATCTGGACAGGGCAGTTACATCGCTGCCATTGTTTGGCTATCCACCAACTTCTTGATCAGCAAAAAATAGACTACGTTAGCGTAGACTGCGATACAGTAACCTCATGTCTGAACCTTGGCTCAGCGGCCACCATCTTGCAGTCCATCCGCTACTGCGTCCCTTGCTATTCTCCTTTGAACAGGCCCTGGAAGATTTACGACTTTGGACGTCGCGCATCCCTCCTGGCACTGTCTGGAGCTCTCCCCATGGACTGGTACCACTGGGCTTTCAACTCCGTCACATTGTGGGCAGTGTGGATCGATTATTTACTTATGCCGAAGGGCACCAACTGTCTGAATCACAGATGATGACCCTGCGTTCAGAAATGGATCCAACAGGAAATTTAGAAGAACTATTGATGGAAGTGGAGACTGTGTTTAAGAAGGTGGCGGACAAAGTCTGTCAGTTTGACCCGACGACTTTGTCCGCCTCAAGAGCAGTTGGAAAAAAGCAACTACCGACAACTGTAATTGGTCTATTGGTGCATATTGCGGAACATACCCAACGCCATGTGGGACAAGCAATTCTTACTGCAAAACTACTGGCCAGCAGTGCCACGACGCCCGAACTTGGCCAGTAACAACCCGCCGCCAAGCATCAAACAAAAAGTACTCGGTTCCGGAGTAGGTGCCGGACCAGTGCCTGTTCCTGTACCCGTCCCCGTCCCGGTTCCAGTCCCTGTCCCAGACCCAGGGGCTGTGACTCCATTGTTGAACAGATCAAAATGGAATATAGGACGGGCTTCATACCCGGAAAAGAAGGAACGATACGTGGCCACACTGTTGCTCATCAAGATGGATAAGCCACCATCAAAAATGCCACCGTCCGTGCTGAACTGCCGCACGAAGCTTACAGAATTGGGTCCAGTGAAATAGGTTTGGCTTTGGAAATCGGCGGGAACCACTAACGTATTTCCAAGGTTTGAGAAAAAGCTGACAGAAAAGGAATCGCCTAAAGTGGATTCGTTAGGATTCTGCGACGTATCCGAAGCCAATGTAAGATTAAACAGAAAGCTTCCATTGTTCCTTGCGATGTTCAACGAGGCTGGTAATCCCCACGTTGTGGACTCCGCTTCTGAAACCAACTGCACTCCGTTGATAGAAATACTGGTAATCACAAGTGCATTGGCTGGCACAACGGAAAGTGCCGCCAACAGACCCATCTGCGCCAAACCAGCCCGAACCACAGCAACTTTCTGCACATTTCCTCCAAAGTCTGTCTTAAGACTGGTTTCAGCTTACCCGGGTACGGAAGTTAGTTCTATTCGGGGAAACATGGTTAGGGGAATGGTTAATGCCTTAGGCTGGGACTAATGCTTACTAGAACTATGGTCCTTGCCTCATCAGTGATATCCTCGATACTTCGACTAAGCGATTTTAGATTTGGAGGATGACATTGAGTTCTACGATTAAAGGTAAAGTGGCGCTGGTCACAGGAGGTTCGCGCGGGATTGGGGCGGCTACGGCGCGCATGTTGGGTCGCAACGGTGCATCGAAAGTGGTTCTACACTATAACGGCTACCAGCAAGGTGCTGAAGAAGTTGCTGCTGACTTAAAAGCTCTGGGTTGTGGCTCGGACCTGATCCAGGCCAATCTGGCTACCGATTCAGGCATCCGCGAATTGATCGCCGCCCTGGCTTCCATTGCGCCGGAAGTGGACATTCTCATCAATAATGCCGGGCACTTGTTGAAACGGGCGAAATTGGCAGAATTCACCATGGAAACTTACGATCAGGTGATGAATCTGAATGCAAAATCAGTGTATTTCGTGGCCCAAGCGGTGGTGCCATCCATGATCGCCAAAAAAAGCGGGTTCATTGTGAATCTCAGCTCCATTGCTGCCCGTAATGGGGGCGGTCCAGGGGCCACCATTTATGCGGCATCGAAAGCAGCAGTCGCCTGCATCACAAAAGGATTGGCCAAAGAACTGGCCCCACACGGAATTCGTGTCAACGCCGTATCCCCAGGCACTGTGGATAACTACTTCCACGAAAAATACTCCACCCAACAAATGCTGGATTCGGTAGTCACCATGACCCCCGCCGGTCGCCTTGGGACCAACGAAGAAATCGCCGATACCATCCAATTCCTGCTTAGCGACGCCGCTGTTTATATGCACGGCCAGACATTGGAGGTGAACGGCGGCATGTATATGGTGTAAACTAAAGATCTCATGGCAGAAGTTAACACAGCAGAAGACAAGCTTTATCAAGCCCAATACGTTGGCAGCGGAACATTTTTGATCACCAAACCGAAGCGCAGTGCTCGCAAGCGCCGCCAGCAAAGGTTGAAGAGCCCCAATCCGGGTATGCGTAAGTAGTTTTCATAAACTGATTCTCACACTTTGAAAATGCGGATCTCGGAACTGAAACTGCACCCTATCGCGGTGGCCGATGGTCCACTTCGATCCAGTTATGGTTTGCATGCGCCTTATGCACTGCGAACCATAGTTGAAATCAAAACTACAGACGGAATCACCGGCATCAGCGAAACTTACGGCGGCGATGGCCCACTGGCGGCCCTTGAAGCTGTGCGTAGCCGCGTGGTTGGCATGGATCCCTTCCAATTAGCCAGCTTTTGGCAATACCTTGCCGCTGAATCGGAAAAGGAAAAAGCTGACACTGCTGGTGGTCGCAGCCAAACCTGGCTGGTGCCCGGCGAAAATCCTCTCGATAAACATACTCGAACGAATGCAGCCATTGAAGTCGCTTGTCTGGATGCCATCGGCAAAGCGTTAGGTCGGCCTGTTTGCGATTTGGTTGGCGGTAAAGTGCGTGATCGTGTTCCATTTTCGGCCTACCTGTTCTACAAACACGCTGGCGGTGGGGGCATGGGTGCCGATGCCCGTGACGATGAATATGGGGAAATTTTGACACCGGAAGCAGTTGTCCGATCCTGCCGGCAAATGATTAACCAATACGGATTCAAAGAAATTAAGTTGAAGGGCGGCGTACTTCCTCCTGACGATGAAATCGCTGCCATCAAAGCTCTGCGTGCCGAATTTGGACCAACCTTTCCGTTACGAATTGACCCGAACTGTGCCTGGAGCGTGGATACTTCTGTCCGTGTAGGTCGCGAATTGAAATCGGAATTGGCTGATGGTGGCTATTTGGAAGATCCTTGCGCCGGCATGGATGGTATGGCCGAAGTTCGCCGACGCCTGCTGGCAGAAGGCAACAAGACTCCACTTGCATCGAACGTAGCCACTACCTGCTTTGCCCATGTGCCGGAAGCCAAGCGCACCGATGGAGTGCAAATCATTCTATCTGACCCTCACTATTGGGGTGGCATCCGCAGCCAACAGAAACTTTCCGATCTTTGCGAAGTGCTAGGGCTGGGTATGTCCATGCACTCCAATAATCATCTGGGTGTCAGCCTGATGACCATGGCCCATGCTGCCGCAGTTTGCCCGTCGCTCACCTATGCTTGCGATACCCATTATCCATGGCAGACGGAGATGGATGAAGTAGTGGTGGGTGGTCGCATAAAATTTGAAAATGGATCGGTGGTAATTTCCGATAAACCTGGTCTGGGCGTGACACTGGATTATGATCAAGTGGCCCGCGGCACGGAACGCTACAACAAGCTGCCCTATCGCAAACGGGACGATGAAGCAGAAATGCAGCAGCATATAGATCCAACCTGGAAACGTGTTTTACCGCGCTGGTAATTTTAACTCAAGGATTTTAAAATGGTCGATCCCAAAAAGCAATTCCATGGCGTATTTGGATTTCCTGTCACGCCCTTCAAAGATGATCTGTCGCTCGACCTTCCCGCGCTCGAACAAAACGTGGATTGGATGGCCAAACATCCGTTTTGCGCAATGGTGGCGACAGGTGGGACGGGTGAAGTCTACTCCATGACACCTGAGGAATCAATTGAAGTTGTGCGGGTCACCGTGAAGACGGTGAAGGGTCGTATGCCGATTGTTGCTGGCGTTGGTTACAACACCGTGATGGCCTGCCATATGGCGAAGAAGATGGAAAAGGCCGGTGCATCGGCACTGTTGGTGATGCCACCATATTACATTAATGCGCCAGAGGCCGGGATGATCGCCTACTTCAAAGCGATCAACGATGCATGTGGATTGCCCTTAAGCTTCTACACTCGCGATTGGGCGGCGTTCACTGCCGCGCAAGTAGGTCGGCTTTGCGATGCGGTTCCGAATCTGAAAATGTGGAAAGACGGCCAGGGGGATATGCGCAAATATCAACGCATCATGCAAACCATCGGCGACCGTTTGACTTGGGTTGGCGGCATTGGCGATGATTGCGCCCCAGGGTATTTTGCCATTGGTTGCCAAGCTTACACGTCGAGCATTTCTAACATTTCTCCGAAAATGTCGTTTGCGATAGCCGATGCCGGTTTGAAAGGCGACCGCGAAGCGATGAATGCTTTGATGGCCAAGTATGTGCATCCTCTGTATGCCCTGCGCGACCGCATGAAGGGTTATGAGGTGAGCATTATGAAGTCTGCCATGGATATGATTCCCGGATTGCGTGGCGGCCCAGTACGCCCTCCGCTGGTGAATACTGCGGCAGCGGATATTGCCGATTTGAAGAAGTTGATGAAGCTCTATGCCGCTTACGATAAGGCTTAATCTTCCCGAATTGTCAGCGTAGGTAGGACTGAATCTCCGCGGCTAAAAAACCACTCCCTTGCGGTCACGGATCGGTAGCGGATATACCTACGAGCAAATGGGGCAGGGAAGACAAACTCCACTTAAGGAATCCAGTCCACCCCGCCCCATTCAGCTTTAGTGCTACGGCAATCAGGAGATCAAATTTCGTTTCTGTTCTATTTAGTTATAACGTTGCTTGCCCAGCGATCCAATGCGCAGAACCCTTCAGAGTGGCTGGTAAAAGACCCTAGAAGTTGGCCCGGCGGGGTCGTTTCAACTTTGCACTAAAGAGTATATGCTAGGTGCTGAACATCTATGAATCGCCGAAAATTTCTTGCTAGCTTTGGTGCAGGGCTTAGCGCCTCTGCATTAACTGCCGCCACCCGACCCAACGTTCTGTTTATCGCTGTGGATGATTTGAACGATTGGATCGGCTGCCTTGGCGGACACCCGCAATCGAAGACTCCGAATTATGATCGGCTGGCGGCCCGCGGGGTGCTTTTCACCAACGCTCATTGCGCGGCTCCGCTATGCAATCCATCGCGTGCGGCCTTGATGACTGGCATTGCCCCGGCAACTTCCGGTGTCTACGAAAACAATCAGCCGTGGAGGAAATCGCCTGTTCTGGAAAAGGCAGTAACCATTCCACAACACTTTCGAGCCCACGGCTACAAGGCGATTGGTAGCGGTAAGATTTATCACGACGCCTTTCCTGATCCGCAAAGTTGGGATGAATTTTTCCCTTCGCTGCACAAACAAAAGCCCGCTGATCCCAAGCCGTCCAAAACACCTGTCAACGGCTTTCCCAATATGGCGCAGTTCGATTGGGGACCCCTTGATGCGGGTGTGGAAGATGCGGCCATGGGCGATTCCCAAGTGGTGGACTGGGTGACTGGACAACTGGCTAAACGTCATGAAAAGCCCCTGTTTCTGGCCTGCGGACTCTACCGTCCGCATCTTCCGTGGTACGTGCCTAAAAAATATTTCGACATGCACCCGTTGGAAAAAATCGAACTCCCCAGCGTGAAGGCGGACGACCTTGACGATGTGCCTCCAATGGGTATCGCCATGGCCAAACCCAATGGCGATCACAAAATGATTCTGGAACATAACCAATGGAAGCAGGCTGTCCAGGGATATTTGGCGTCGATCAGTTTTTCCGATGCCATGCTTGGACGGGTGCTGGACGCTTTCGACAAAAGCCCATATGCCAAAGACACGATCGTGATGCTGTGGAGCGATCATGGTTGGCACCTGGGTGAAAAATTGCATTGGCGGAAGTTCAGCTTATGGGAGGAGGCTACCCATAACGTATTTATGGTGATGGCCCCAGGTGTGACCAGACCCGGTGGCAGTTGTCCGCGAACGGTGAACCTGCTTGATATCTACCCCACTTTAATTGACCTTTGCAATCTGAAACCAATGAAGGGGCTGGAAGGGAAGAGCATGATTTCTCTTCTTAAAAATCCTACAGCGCCATGGTCCCGACCGGCAGGCACCACCTTTCGTCAGGGCAACCATTCTGTGCGCAGCGAGCGTTGGCGCTACATCCGGTATAGCGATGGCACAGAGGAGCTCTATGACCACAATAAAGACCCCATGGAATGGACGAACCTGGCTTCAAAACCAGAATCGGTAGCAGTGAAGAAGGAACTCGCCAAATGGCTTCCGAAGGTGAACGCTGCTCCGACGGTGTCAGTGAAAGGTGGCGGGGAAGAGAATTAACGTCAATTCTGAAGCTAGTCTGGCCGGAATTGTTGTTATTGGCGTGCATCGGTTGCGCCATCAGCGGCCCAGATTAATGGCCGCTGATGGACGCCGATGCACGCTGATAACACAATCTTCAGCATTGGAATTTAAGAATTAAGCAAGCCCACCGGAAGACATAGGATTTACTGCCAATTTCGTTTTGCTACCTGCTCTGTTACTTTTGGATTGCAGTACCTGAAACGATATTGTCCCTGGGGGCTGGTCCTCTCCAAATGAATGGTCTCCGGGGGAATCGTTCCTTAATCGAGTTTGAAAATCCGAATCCCGCCCTGGTCGTAAACCTTGGCCATCCCTGTAGGCTTTTCCAGGCTCTTCTGGATTTTCTGATAGTCTTCCAAATCCAGGTCCCGTCTGAAATCGTCCTTTGTCAGGTAGAGGTAATTCAGATTATGTTTCCGAGCATAGTTCACTGCGTCAGAATAGGCGGCCATAATTTGCTTAGGCTCATCGCGATACATATGAACCGTGGGGATAATCAAATTCGCCGACTTCCGCCCGGTATAAAGATAAACCAGCGTGTCTTGTTCAGCTAAAATTCGTGCGTCCGACGGCAGATTGTTTTTGACCCAGGCAAACGCTGGTTTGTTGCGTTCCAAGCGCTGGCGGAATTCATCCATCATGCGGGGAAGCAAATTGAATGTCGTGAAAAGTTGAGCCATCAGGCAGCCTGCAAAAAGGGCGAAAACGGCTCCAGCCATGATCTTCGCCGCCACCCGTTGTGAGCTATCTTTGTGATGGAATCCTTTCCGAATATTGCCAACCAGTTCCTTCATCTCTACACAAAAACCAGCCAACAAGAGCGGTGCCAGGGGCAGGACGAATCGTTCATTCGGCGGAAAACTCCAGATGGCCAACATGGCGAGGAAGACAACTCCGAAGGCCGCGTATTGCCACTGCGATTTTTCCTTGGAGAGTTTCCAACAGCCGCGTAATGTGGCGATTGCCAATAGCTGCGTCAAAATCTTCATCGGCAAAGCCTCACTGACTTTGGGCAGCACCAGCGCGCCAATCCCATAAAGCAACGCGTCGATATTCTTCCACAGGAAGAGATGCAGCTCATTCCAATGGAAATTCAACCAATGAAATCCGGCGTAATTGGTGTAGTAGAGCGTAATCAGATCGGTGCCCGCGCCCATATGCTGCTTCGACCAAACGGCCCAGGCGACCACCGCAGGCACCATGGTTCCGAAGAAGATAGCAGCCGCATTGAATCTTCGACGAAGCAACAATACAGCAGGCACGGAAATCAGTAAAGCCACGCCAGCGGTGCGGAACAAGAATGCCAGCCCTGCGGTGATGCCCGCTATGGCCACCCATTTCCATCCACAATTTTCAGCGGCGCTCAATGCAATGAAAACTGCCAATAGGAACACTGTGAACGGAATTTCACTCATCAGCATTACGCTGAAAAAGATGACGTAAGGGTTGATGGCCAGCAATGCTGCCAGCCCCCATTGCCATTTGGATGTGAAACCCAGCCTTTGCCAATAGAGCATGGCCAGCAACAGCAGCACTGGTAACATGCGCCATTGCACCCAGACGGCCTGTTTTAAGTTGTCAGGAAATGTTGCACCATCGGCCCACGCTGCCGCGAGCAGGGCAGGATACCCAGGTGGATATTTGGTTTGAGCCGGTTCACCGGGCAGACTGGGAATGCGATATCCACCGCCATCGAACAGGGTTCTGGCCGACGTCAGGTAAAGCCCGTCATCGCCAAAATCACCAAAGCGCGGATCATCCTGGTTGTGCCAGGTAAACCAAAGGGAAGGAGTCAGCAGAAATAGAAACGCCACCAGCGGCGCCAGGAATTTCATGGCTTAGTGAGCTGGAACCGTATTGGTTAAATTGCCATGTTGATCGAAAGCCATCGCTTCTGCCGCACCAACAATTTCCAGCGTTGCATCGGCGGCAATCTGTCCGCGTAAGTTTTCACTGAGGAACAAGGACGATATCTCCAGCGAATTTCTGACCCACCCGATGGTCACTTCCGCTTGATCCAGCTTGCCCACAGTGGGCATCATGGAACTCAGGCATTCCAGATCCGAGGGGTAATGGAGCGGAGTGCGAATGGCCGCAGGGGTGGACGCGGTCAATGAATTGATACGCGTTGGATTCCAGTCAATCTTTTCTAAAAGTCGATCATGAACCACGTCGCCCATGCCCAGCCCGACGCCGTTGCCGTAGCTCATCGAGCTTAAATCTCGGATGAAGAGTCGTTGAAATTTTGGACCGGGCCAGGGATTATATTCGCCCTGCACGCTGCGGTTGACAACTTTCGTATCCATGCCGGCACCAGAAATATTTTTCCCGATTTCGGTAAGAATGAGAATGTCCAAATCCATGGGTATGCGTCCCATCCAGGATTTCACCAGCTCCAGTAATTCTTCCTCGCGCTGCTCCATGGCTTCCACTGGAACTGCGGCAACTTTGCCGGTGTGGTGACTGGCATCTTCCAGAATGGCCAAGCCGCCCAGAATTTTCCCTGATCCCAGAACCTGCCGCCCCACGCTGCGAATCACATGTTCCAAACCTAACTTATAGGCGTATGTGTGATAGCGCTGTGCGCCGGCGAATTTGCCCAGACCAATGGCCATCATCTTGAACAGGCCGCTTTCAATTTTTCCAGCGAAATCGGTGTGCCACTTTACGCGACCCACCAGCATAACGCCGTCACTATCAAAAGCATTTTTATCCATGAAGGCTTCAATGCCATTGGCATCTTTTCCTAAAGAGACCACATGCAGTTCACTGATCACCGGGCATCCCATGCTGGCTTGGTCTATGCCGTAGTGCGCCAGGACGTCGGCCTGGCCTTGGGCAGTGGCCGCACCATGGCTTCCCATTGCGGGAAAAATGAACGGGTTGCATCCTTGGGACTTCCAATAATCCACTACTGCCCGGACAATGGTGGCAATGTTGACAATGCCCCTGCTGCCGACGCCGATAGCAACTCGGCCCCCTGGTATGACACGCGAGGCGAATTGTGATGACTGCAATTCGGCCAGCACCGAACCACGAACATCGGCCAACTGGTGGTCTGGAAAGTTCTGTTTTACAGTGAGAAGTCTTGGGAAATCCATCTGTTGCAGTATATCGCTTTACAAGTAAACACCGCTAGGCGGGTGTGTGGGATGGTGAGCAACACCAAAACAATAGAGCGGTTTTTGAGGTAAGCGACAGCCTACCGACTCCCTCGCGGTCGCGGCTCGGTATCGAATCTTCGTGCCTGACGTCCTCGTCTTTCCACTTAGTTCGCAATTTACGAACCGGACAGGCGAGGACGTCTACCTTGCTGCGCCGCACTGGGGGAGCGGGTTAAGCAGCTTGCATGCCGACATCTTCTTTGCGCCGGTAGGCCAAAACAAACAGGCCAGCAGCGACACTCAGAATAGTAGTAACTTCCGGAGTTTCCGATGGTGGTGGACCGCCTGCCCCGGCTGTGCCGTAGGAGATGTTGTCAATGATGGCGTAAGCGTTTGCGGTCTGCGGAGTAATGTCAATGTAGCTGAATCCTGTGGTTGAAGTAATTCCGTAAAACACAAACGATTGAACATTCGGTGCTGCTGGTTGGCTAAGTGTAGTGACCGTAGTTCCAACTATGACTTGCGGCGTTACAAGAATGCTGGCTGCTAAATTTGCACTGATATCCATGGCGAATGCTGTCACTGGTCCGCCAGTAAACGTGATGCGAATTTTTGGAAGGGCAAAGCCTTCCACCACGGTATCGGACACTCCAACTGCCCCCGTTCCATAGTAAAACCAAGGAGTGAGACTGCCACTTCCTGCGGCCACCTTAAAATTAGGACTTCCTGAAAAAGCGGCAATACCTGCAAAGTTGAGACCTGCGGCATTCAATCCACCAGCGGTGTTGTATGTTGTTGTGGTCCCAGCAGCCTGGACCCCGAAATCATAATCAGTCACCGTGTTGGTGTTTGCCACCCAGGTGATTCTGTCCGCAATAATTCCACCAATCGCAGGGCTACTGCTCACCAGCGACAATGCCGCTACGGTTACTACTTGAATCATAGAAAAAGAAATTGTTCTCACCATGCCTCCGCATCTGTCTGGTTCGCGGAAACTTGTTCCACGCCAGTATTAAATTGTTTGTTCTATTTATAGTGCGGAGGCGAGAAGAGAATTCTCACTACTGTCAGGGGCAGGTTGTACTGAGGAACGTATGCCTATGGGCTAATGCTTTATCCGAAAAGCAATTGCTTTCCATTTGTTATTTCGCGGCGATCCTTGCACCGTAAACTGATGCCTGGTTCAAGATGGCGTTGTAATCCAAGGTCAGCGAACGTCGATTGCGAACCACAATTTTCCCATTGATGATAACGTCAGAAACATCCGATGCCTTCAATGCGTAAACCAATTGCGATACGGGATTGAACAATGGCTGCGCATGAGCCCGTCGGGTGTGCACAATCATCATGTCGGCCTTCTTGCCCACTTCCAGCGATCCGATTTCTTTTTCCATACCAAGCGCCCGTGCACCGGTAATGGTAGCCATCTCCAAAGCCTGCATGGCGGGCAATGCCTGCGGATTCATGGTGGAAATCTTCGCCAACTTGGCCGCCAAATCCATCTCCTCAAACATATTGAAATCGTTGTTCGATCCCGCTGGTCCATCGGGACCCAAACCCATGGCAATGCCCATGTCTAAAATTTTCGTCACCGGTGCAATCCCACTGGCCAGTTTCATATTGCTGGAAGGGCAATGGGCCAAACCAGTTCCACGGCGCTTCAAAATGTCCAGGTCCGCATCGTCCAACCAAATCCCATGGGCAGCAATGGTGCGACCTTCCAGTACTCCTAACGATTCCAAAAGCTTGGTGGGACTCATGCCGCGCTTCACCATCATTTCGTCGTTCTCGCGCTTGGTCTCCGATAGATGAATGATCAACGGTCTGTCATAACGGTTGGCAAGCGCCCGACAACTCTTCAGCGTTTGATCAGAATTCGTATAGGCTGCATGGGGCGCCACAGCGGGGGTAATCAGCGGATCTTTTTTATACTTGCGGAAAAAGTTCTCGGTACGTTGCAGTGCGTCGGCAGGGGTCTTGGCATCGGCCACTGGAAACCCAATCACAGTTTGCCCTAACACTGCGCGCATGCCAGCTTCTTTGGTGGTCTCTGCAATGACCTCTTCGAAATAGTACATGTCGGTGTACGTGGTGGTGCCACCCAACATCATTTCAAGGCATGCCAGACGGGTGCCCCAACGAATAAAATCAGGATTCACGAACTTGGCTTCTATCGGGAAGATATATTTTTCCAACCAATCCTGTAATTTTAGATCGTCGGCAATGCCCCTCAGCAAAGACATGGGCGCGTGCGTATGAGTGTTGATTAAACCAGGGGCAACGATGCCGTCGCTTACATCAATTCGCTGCTTGGCGGTCCAGTTCTTTACGATTTCCGCAGTGGGCCCAACAGCAACAATATGATCTCCATTCACAGCCACCGAAGCATTTTCAAGAACGCGCCGTGAGCCATCCATGGTCACCACCCAACGTCCGCTGACGATGAGATCAGCCTGCGCGCTGAAAGCAGCAATCGGGAAGAGCAGAAGAAAACATTGTAGGGGGTTAAATAAATGACGCATCAAAAGGTTCCGGTAATAGATCACGCATCTTAAACGTAGCAGTCTTCCCCTGCAAATTGACCAGGATCACATCGGCGTTTCCCAGGAATTCCCAAAGGATCTGTCGACAAGCTCCACAGGGAGGGGTTAGCTTATCCGTATCGGCAGCTACGGCTATGCGTCGAAATTTGCGGACGCCTTCGCTGATGGCCTTAAACACGGCCACTCGTTCGGCGCATAGGGTCAACCCGTAACTGGCATTTTCCACATTGCAACCAGTCCAAATCCGTCCATCCACGTCTTCCAACGCCGCCCCAACATGAAATTTCGAGAATGGCGCATGGGCATTGTCGCGAGCCTTCAGTGCCGCTTCTAAAAGAGGTTCCATTAACCCAACCTCGGGATGACTCGCTTCAATAATTCCACCAGCGTGCCGCGAACTTTGGCGCCGATTTCCAGCACCTCTTCATGATTGATTTCCTGATCCAGAATCCCCGCAGCCATATTGGTGACGCAGGAAATTGCCAGGCATCGAATGCCCATGTGTCGTGCCACCAAAACTTCAGGCACGGTGGACATTCCCACCAAGTCAGCACCAATGGTCCGCAGATAGCGGATTTCCGCTGGAGTTTCATAGTTAGGTCCGGACAAGGCAGCGTAGACTCCCTCTGCCAGCGACGTTCCCATTTCCCGCGCCGCCTGTTTGGCAATGGCCCTGTAATCGCGTGAATAGGCTTCCGACATATCAGGAAAGCGCGGACCCAGCGAATCATCATTAGGACCAAGCAACGGGTTCGCGCCTTGCAAATTAATGTGATCACTAATCAGCACTAGAGCGCCTTGCTGATATTCTTTATTGATCCCTCCAGCGGCATTGGTGAGCAGCAGGGATTTCACACCCAGCTTGCCCAGCACGCGCACTGCAAAGGTCACCTGGGCCATGTTGTAGCCTTCGTATAAATGCGCCCTGCCTGCCTGTACGGCCACTACAGTGTCGCCAATTTTTCCGATGACCAACTTGCCCGCATGACCAATAGCGGTGGATACAGGCCAGCCAGGAATTTGATCGTAAGGGATCTCCACGGCGTCTTCCAATTCACTGGCAAACGCACCCAGTCCACTCCCCAGAACGACTCCAACGGTGGGGACCAATTGGGTACGGTTCTGAATGGCAACAACTGCTTGATTCCAACTCATGCTTATTCCAGTCTAAAGCAGCATTCCGGCAATTGCAGCCGACATGAAATTGGCCAGCGTCCCAGCGGCCATCGCGCGCAGTCCCAGCCGTGCCAAATCACTTTTGCGCGATGGTGCCAGTGCTCCAATTCCACCCACCTGAATGGCGATTGAAGAAATATTGGCGAATCCGCAAAGGGCATAGGTGGCAATCACAAACGACTTGTGATCCAGCGTTTCTTTCATTGGCCCCAACTTCAGAAACGCTACAAATTCATTTAGCACCAGGCGAGTCCCTAATAGATTTCCAATCGCTTCGGAATCCTTCCACGATACGCCTAGACAGACTGCGATTGGGGCGAACACATAGCCCAGAATTTGTTCCAGAGATCCTGGAATCCAATGTAGAAAGGAAACAGAATGAATGGCCCCCAACATGCCGTTCACCATGGCAATCAAAGCCAGAAAGGCAATCAGCATGCCGCCAATGTTAATCGCCAGTTGCAACCCATCGGCGGCACCACGGGCAGCTGCGTCAATCACGTTGACTCCGGGCGCTTCTACTTCAATTTTTACTTCGCCTGCAGTGGCCGGAACTTCGGTTTCCGGAATCAGCATTTTCGATAGCATGATGGTGGCCGGCGCGGTCATAATAACGGCGGTCAGCAAGTGCTGAATTTCAACTCCCGCGATCTTCACGTAAGCCGCCATCACCGCACCCGATACGTGTGCCATACCGCTGGTCATAATGGTGAACAGTTCACTGCGGGTGAGACCCGCCAGGAAGGGGCGAATGGTGAGTGGTGCCTCTGTCTGTCCCATAAAGATGCTGGCCGCAACGCACGTGGATTCCGCCCCGCTAGCGCCCATCACCCTGCGCATCCCAATGGCCATCATGCGGATGATCACCTGCATCACGCCGAAGTAATAGAGAATGGCAAACAGCGATGCAATAAAAATCACGATGGGCAAAACCTGAAATGCAAATACAACTCCAAACTGCCCGGTCTTGGTTCCTAAAGGACCGAATAAGAATTTACTTCCCTCTTCGGCATAATCCAGCAGCGCGTTCACTGCGACGCTTGCACCGTGAAATACCATGCCGAAATTAGTTTTCAAAACCAGGAAGGCAAATCCGAATTGCAGGCCCAGTCCCCAAAGAATCAACTTGGGTTTAATGGCCGCCCGGTTGGATGAAAAGAAGTAAGCACCGCTTACGATCAGAAAAAGGCCGATCAGCCCAGTGAATCGTTCCATAAGGCCATTAGTATACGTTATACAGCGATTCCCAAATTGTGCAAAGTACATTCACAACTGATTTCACAAATAAAATTTCGATCAATTGAATGACTTGCACAACCGTGCCGTTGCCACAATAATTTCGCGTGTTGTACATTGCAGGCAGGAAGACAACCCGCTGGCCCGCGAACTTCTCAACAAAAGTCCGCGCGTTATTCATACAGATCGCGGGTTGTTCAAGTCAGCTCAAACTATCTTCTGTAATGGTCGGTAGTAAGAAGCGAAAGTTGGACAGTCGGCATTCTTTAATTAGAACTCCAAGGTAGAAGTGTGTCCGCTGCCCAGGCGAATTGCACCGTTACCCCAAGCCGTGTGCCGTCCCACTCCTGTCCACTCCGCAGCCATCAGCAACGGTAGCAAATCATCTAACATCCCTTCGTAGCGCGCGCTCCCAACAAAGCCCCCAAGACCATGGATTTGGCCTGTGCGGGAAGACTGGCGGTCTACATCCACTACTTGAACATCGCAATAAACCATTTTGACGCGCTCTGCTTTTTCGGAAATTTGTTTGTAATTCCACGGCGGCGCACCTTCACCATAGAAGTGCGATAGGGCAGCAATTCGATCGCGGATGCGACTGATCAACGCCGGGAAGTCTGGCTGCCGCAGCACCTGATGCTGGCTCTTCAATTCCAACGGCGTAATAAATTCAACAGTTACTTCTTGACAGGGTCGGCCAAGCAAAGCAATGTTTACGGGCACAACTTCCATCTTCAGCAGTTCCATGCGCTCAAACGAAGCTAACGTTTTTTCAATCCAGGGCAGTGTTTCAACATTTCCAAACAAGTGCATGCGAACAGAAAAAACATCATCCGGCTGGAAGTGACTTCCATTTAATTGCTCTACACGAAATACAAAGGGTCGGGGTGGATTGGCAAATCCACTGGGTGCGGCTTTAGCAATCGGTTCAAATAAGTTGGCGTAGGCGCACTGTTGACGATTAGTGCATTCCAAGGGCCCAGCGCAACTCACCGGACAACTCAGGCGCTTTAACGTGATCCCAAAAGTTCCACGAAAAAAGTTGCCAGCTTTCCACGCAGGAAATTGTAATGGGGCTTTAGCCTTCAACTGAAACCGCAACTCCAAAAGCTTTAAAACAGCAGGAATCATCACCGCTTCCGATGGTAACATCAGGAAAACACACCGATGCTTATCCTTGCTTCGCAGTCCCCTAGAAGAAAAGAAATTCTTGAAAACGCCGGTATTCCATTCCTGGTTCGAGTCGCCGATATCGATGAATCAGTCCGTTCAGGCGAGGCTCCCAATTCGTATGTTCGTCGTCTGGCAACATCGAAAGCCATGGCCGTAACTCGTGAACCTGGCGATGTAATTCTTGCTGCGGATACAACGGTAGTTATCGCTGGACAAATTTTAGGTAAGCCAGAAAATGCTTACGACGCCAAACGAATGTTGCGACTTCTTTCTGGTGAATCGCATGAAGTGCTTACTGGCATCTGCATCTTCTCCGGTTCCAAGTTACAGATCGACGCTGAATCTACAATCGTTCACGTTTCGAAATTGTCTGAAGCAGAAATTGAATCCTACGTCAGCAGTGGCCAACCAATGGATAAAGCCGGTGCCTACGGCATTCAAGGTTTGGCTTCAAAGTATATTGAACGTGTGGAAGGCTGCTACTTCAACGTTGTGGGATTGCCCATTTCATTGGTGTATCGTCACCTGAAAGCGGCAGGCGTTATCCCAGAATTCGCGTAACTAACTCTTCCATACGATCCACTGTGAAATCAGGCGGCTCAGCGGCAAATGTTTCCGGCTGAAACCCATAGGTCACCCCACAGCTTTCAATTCCTGCATTGCGCGCTGTGCGGATATCCACACTGGAATCGCCAATCATCAACGCTTCGTTTTGTCTAAATCCAGTCTCGGCCAGCAGCGTCTCAATCCCAATTGGGTGTGGCTTTTTCTGATCGAAACTGTTGCCACCGTAAATTTTCACAAAGTGGCCTGAAAGATGTAAGCGCTCCATCATCAACTGGCTGAACTTCACTGGTTTGTTGGTCAGTATCGCCATAGGCATGCCGCTCGTGTGAAACTTGTCCAGTGATTCAGCAACACCTGGATACAGCCGCGTCTCGTCCAGCATGTGTTCGCGATAGTAGCCCAGGAAATAATCCAGTGCGTTATCCAAGTCTTGTTGCGCGGCCTCTTTGCCCATCGCACTGCGAATCAATGCAGGAGCCCCGCGGCCAATGTAGCCACTAATTAACGCATCCGGCAATACAGTCAGACCTGCGTGCAGCCTCGTAGCATTCACGGAATTGATTAGGTCTACTTTGGAATCAACCAGCGTTCCGTCCAGGTCGAAAATCAATAGGCGCGTCTTCAATGAGAGCATCTACTGTTGAACCTTTTCCAACTTACGATTGCCCAACGATTTTTGCACGGGATCCCAATATTCTTTCTTCACTTTGCCATAAGCATCCAGAAATTTACTGCGAAGTTCCGCTGGGGCTATGGAGCTGATCACCTCAGCGAAATCCATTAAATATGGGGCCACCATCGATTCGCCAACCAGCTTCGGAGGATTGCCCGGGGCAAGCGCTGTGAATGCCATCAGTACGATGGTGGCGATTATGGCGCCGCGAATTCCACCAAACAAGCCACCCAAAATCCGATCCAGCCAACTCAATCCCATCCATTTGAAAATGCGTGTGAGGATCATAGATACGATAGACCCGGCGATCATGGTTCCGAAAAACACTAGGAAGAACCCAAGCAAGTTTGCCACCATCGGCGTGCTGGTCCAATCAGAAAAGAACGCACCTGCATTGTGGTAAGTCCAGAACGCCAACACCAGGGCAAGCACCATTGCAACCAAGCCGATGCCCATGCGGATCATCCCTTTTCGGACACCACTCATCAGCGAGGATACGATGATGATTCCTAAAATAACGTCCAACCAGTTCATATGCTCATCCCCGTAAGTTCGCGATAAGCGGTCTTATATTTTTCGCTGGTGCGGACTGCGATTTCAGCAGGAAGCGGGGGAGCCGGTGGCCGCTTGCTCCATTGGATACGTTCCAGATAGTCCCGTACAAACTGCTTATCGTACGATGGTTGGGCACCGCCTGGAGCATAGGTCGCCCGCGGCCAGAACCTGGAAGAATCCGGGGTCAACACTTCGTCACCCAGAATCAACTCACCGCCAACAAAGCCAAATTCAAATTTGGTATCGGCCAGAATAATTCCCTTTGACCAGGAAAAATCGGCTGCTTTACGATAGATGGCTAATGTTAGATCGCGCAGCCTATTGGTCAATTCAACGCCGATGTGCGCGGCAACCGTATCGAACGAAACATTTTCATCATGACCTGTCTGCGCCTTGGTCGCTGGTGTAAAAA
Organism: Acidobacteriota bacterium; assembly: GCA_025352795.1. Classification (GTDB taxonomy): domain Bacteria; phylum Acidobacteriota; class Terriglobia; order Bryobacterales; family Bryobacteraceae; genus JANXSF01. The sequence goes on along the minus strand of JANXSF010000087.1, from coordinate 120,646 downwards.
TGGGTTCCGGCAAGCGGTCGCTTTCTTTCAACCCGGTAGGCAATGCGATTCCGCAAATCGCACCGCTACTCTTGTAATCCTTCCATCCTGATCCGGAAATATAACCTCGCGCTACACATTCCACATCCACCATTTTGGCGCGATGCACTAACATGGATCGGCCTTCTAACTGATCCCGAAATGGATGTAAGTTCGCGGGATACTCGTCTACATTGGCGGTTATCAAATGGTTGGGAGTTACGTCTGCCAAAAACTTGAACCAGAACAGAGACATGGCTGTCAGCACACGTCCTTTGTCAGGAATGCCCGATGCCAAAATGTAATCGAAGGCGGAAATTCGGTCCGTAGCAATGATCAACAGTCGGTCTGAACCAACTTCATAAACGTCGCGAACTTTACCCTTGGCGTGCAGCGGGATCCCAGGAAGATTTGTATCGGTAAGAACCATTCATTTCATCTTCCCGCGACTTGCTTTGTTGGCGCAATACTATTTCTTTTTCTTCTTCTTCGGTTTGCTGGCCGTTTCGTCAATCCAGGAAAATTCCAGCTTCTTGTCCGTACTATTTACGCGGTCCAATAGCACCAGAACTTTGTCGCCAATTGCGAACTCCCGACGAGTGCGCTGTCCAACAATCCGCCTCACAGTTTCCTGATAAAAATATTTGTCGTCATGCAGGGAATCCATGGGCACCAAGCCTTCCACAAACAGTTCTTCCAGTTCCACAAAGAAGCCGTACTTGGTTGTGTTGGTGATCAGTGCATGGAACGTTTCGCCCACATACTGGATCATAAACTTGATCTTTTTCCACTCAATCAGTTCCCGCTCGGCATCGGCCGAACGGCGCTCGGTGAACGACGTGTCATCAGCGATTTCTTTCAACTCCTGATCAGAGTACTTTGCGCCCAATAAGAGCCGATGCACAATCAAATCAGGATACCGGCGGATGGGCGAAGTGAAGTGAGTGTAGTGATTCATGGCAAGGGCAAAGTGGCCTTCGTTCGATGCGCTATAACGAGCTTGCCGCAAAGAACGCAGCATCAGGTAATTCAAAATGCGCTCCTCAGGCTTGCCTTCCAACTTGCGAATCAACTTCTGGTAATCCTTTGAGGTAATGCCAATGTCTTTGTTTACCAGTTCAACATCGCGGCGCACTTTGCGACCATCGCGTTTTTTATCCACCATGGAATAGCGTTGAATGGGCAACGCCCCGCGGGTTAACGAATAGCCGAAGTGCGCCGCAATTTCTTCAAATGCGGCCACCCGTTTGGAATCGGGTAATTCGTGAATTCGATACATGGCAAAGGAAAGCTTCGATTGCAGTTCACTTGCTACGGCTTGATTCGCTGCCAACATGAACTCTTCAATCAACCGTTGCGAGAACAGCCGAGGGGAACGCTGTACTGAAACCATTTGTCCCAATTCATCCAATTCGATGATTGGCTCAGGCAGGTCGAAATCAATGGAACCGCGCTTCTGCCTGTGTCGCAATAAAATCTCGGCCAGTTCCTTCATCAAGTCAAATCGGGGCAACAAGCGGCTATAGCGTTCCTTCTGTTCAGCGTCGCCATCGTATATTTTCTGAACATTCGTATAGGTCATCCGTTCGGCAGATCGAATCACCCCGCGATGGAATTGCTGACCCAAAATATCTCCCTGGTGATCAATTTCCATAATCATGGAAACCACAAGTCGATCCACATGCGGCTTCAAAGAACAGATTTCAGTGGATAGTTCAATGGGCAACATGGGTACTGCCCTGTCTGGAAAATAGACGCTGGTGCCGCGCATGGCAGCCTCAATATCCAAGGGCGTGTGCGGTTCTACATAATGGCTGACGTCGGCAATATGGACTTGCAATTGGAAATTGCCGTTGGGTAAGAGCTCTGCATAAATGGCATCGTCAAAGTCGCGGGCAGTTTCGCCATCAATGGTGACAATGTCCAGTTCGCGGTAGTCCACCCGACCCATGCATTCCACTGCAGAAACTTCTGTGGGCATGGATCGTGCCTGTTGCAGAACCTCATCTGGAAAGTGGTGCGGGATCTGATGCTTGCGAATCATGATCTCAACATCAACACCGAAATCATCTTCCTTACCTAGAATTTCAATGATGCGGCCAACTGCGTCTTCGCCTTCTGCGGGGTACTCCAGCACTTCCACATTTACAATGAGACCATCCATTTCCTCAACAGATTTGGGACTAGCGGCGATTTTTCCGATGCGATCCACCTCGGCACCTTGGGGCGGAATTTCGTAGCCATCAGGAATGTAGACCCACTGCTTAATCCGTTCATCGTGAGGCTTGACGAAGTTGCCGCGCCTTCGCACACGAAATTCACCCACCACCGTTCGATAGGCTCGTTCCAGAATGCGTACAATCTCACCATCGGCCTTGCCATCACGGTCTACACGACTGACGCGGACCATCACCTTATCACCATGCATGGCTTTGGCGGCGCTTTGTGAACCGATGAAAATATCGCCCACCATGTTGGGAATAGGCACTACAGGTTTAACAAAACCGAACCCATCGCGATGCATGCTCAGCTTGCCGACAGAGAATTCACGACTGCTCTGCGTAGCCATATATTGGCCAGAACGCATTTCAATCAGCAGCCCTTTTTCCACTAAACGATCAATGGCCGCTTCCAGCGCCTGACGTTCGTCACCGCGCACTTGCAGCTCACGACATAAATTCTTGAGCGTAGTGCGACCGTGCGGTTCGCGGACAATGTAATTCGCTATTTCTTCGTCAGTCATTGAAAACTATTATGACGAATGGCGAGTCATAATTTAACTATGCGAACTATTCTGGCGGGGTTGGTTTCCATGTATTTATTCACTGCGGCGAATGTAGATGCGGCGGACATTGACAAGTTGTCCTTCATGGCAGGCTGTTGGGAAGGGCCCTTTGGTGAACAGTTGAATCAGGAAATGTGGATGCGTCCAGTGGCCGGTACCATGCTGGGAACGGCGCGCAACGTTAAAGGGGATCGCACAACCTTTACTGAGTTCGCCATGATTCGCGTGGATGACGGCAAGCTTGGCATGACTGTGCAAACTAAACTGGCGGGGCAAAAGACCACCTTCCCAGTGGCCAGCTTGAAGCCTGGCGAAGTTGTTTTTGAAAATCCCACTCACGATTTTCCGCAACGCATTATCTATCGTTCTACGGGTAAGAATGGATTGTTCGCCAAAGTGGAAGGAGTTATGAAAGGCAAGCCAGCAGCGGAAGAATATCCAATGAAACGGGTATCCTGCAAATGATGTTATTGTTGGCAGCGTTGGTCACTTTTGCCGATGTGCAACCGATTCTGGAACGTCATTGCCAAAGCTGCCATCGTAAGGGCGAAGTGGGGCCCATGCTTCTTTCCACATTCAAAGAAGCAAGGCCGTGGGCCAAGGCCATTCGCCAGGCAGTGACTGCCCGCAGTATGCCTCCATGGTTTGCAGATCCTCGCTTTGGAAAATTCAAGAATGATCCGCGACTGAGTGACGAAGAAATTGCCACCATCGGCAAGTGGGTTGATGGAGGCTCAATGGAAGGGCATCCAGTTTCAACTCAAGCCAAGTGGGTGGAAGGTTGGGGCATCACGCCTCCAAATAAAATAGTGGAGATGAAAGAGGCATTTCAGATTCCGGCTAAAGGGGATGTCCTGTACCAGCACATTGTGTTGGAAAGTATTTGCAGCGCAGATTGTTGGGTAACTGCGGCGGAGGTGCGTCCTTCTGTCCGTGGAGTGGTTCATCATGCAGTGGTTTACATCCGCGAGCCTGGTTCGAAATGGTTGGCCGAAGCCAAGCCTGGCGTGGCTTTTGGAACGAAGACGGAAACTGTGCGGGACATTCTGCTGGTGTACACGCCGGGTCAACCACCATTTATTGCGCCTGATGGGATGGGGAAAAAGATTCCGGCTGGGTCTAGTCTAGTATTGCAAGTTCACTATACGACCAATGGAAAGGCAGTCGCCGATAAGACCAAAATAGGCTTAGTCTTCGCCAAAGAAGCGCCCAAACAGCGCATTTTGACGCTACAAATGAACAATGGAAACATCTCCATTCCACCAGGAGATCGCAGTTACCATCTGAGTGTCAGTGGATCGTTTCCTAACGAAGCAATCTTGCTGAATCTGTTCCCTCACATGCACCTTCGAGGCAGTAGTTTTGTCTACGCCATCGCCGAACGTCCTGGCCAGTGGGAGACCTTATTGAGCGTGAAGCCTTATCGCTTCAATTGGCAATTGCGTTACGATTTGGACAAGCCTCGCTTGTTATCGAAGGGCACGCGAATTCTGATGACGGCGACTTACGATAACTCGGCAAACAATCCCTACAACCCTGATCCAGATGCGGAAGTCCACTGGGGTGAACAGAGTTGGGAAGAGATGATGGTGGGTTTCTTCGATGTTGTGGTACCAGCAAGCATGGACAAAGAAAGCTTTTTCATTCGGCAATAGACGCAGAAACCTACCCGTATTCGAAACCAGCAATGGCGTAGTAAGCCTGTGGATTGGTAGGAGGAGTTGTAACGCCTGGTTGCAAGGACAGACCCATGCGAACCAAGGAACGCCTCGCAAGAAAGTGGAATTCTGTGGCCAAATCCTTCGCCTTTTGATGTTGTGGGAACAGATCCCAAATCAATTGTCGGTCTGGATGAAGTGCGCAGAACCAATCCATAAAGTGACGGGCGTTGCTTTGAGATGTTGCCAGGCAAGGACCGAAATAGGATCCAAGTGCACCTTCGCGGCAAATGGCAAACCCCAGTTCAGGACTGCCTGCGCAGGTTTCTTCTCGTAATAAGTTTAGTAGTTCTGTGCGGGAAAGACCGAATGCAGCGCGATCCATTTCAAACTCTGTGTCGCAAGGAAGGACGGGAACAGGGTGCTTGCTCAGACCAGGAGGGCGAATCCAACGTTCTACTGCGCAGTCATCAGTAAATCCAAGTGACGCATATAGCGGACGTCCATCGTCTGTCGCATCCAGTTTGACGACGGCTATATCCTGAGCACGTAGCCAACGTAGAGCATGCTCCATCAGCAGGCGGGCGAACCCTAAACGACGATAGTCGGGATGCGTCAACACCATCCCGATCCAGGCCAGGCGGCCTTCATAACGGATGGCTGTAGTGGTTGCTACAACACAGCCATCCATCACAATGCAGAAGCAGCCTTCAGGTTCTAAAAGCAGTATGCGCAGCCAGTCACGCTTGGTTTGATTCCAACCCGCAAGATTACTCAACTTGTTTGCCTGAGGCACGTCGAGAATCGAAAGGGTTCGAATGACCAATGCTATTCCGCTGGTTTGGGTTGCCGCTTGGGTCCGGTGTAAATTTCCAGTTGATTCATGTTGGCTGGAATCACCACGTCAACAAAGGCCACCATCATTTCCTGCCAACTTTGATCTCCCCACTTCACTTCCTGTGTAGCGTCGGGGTTGTTTTTGTTGTTCGCAGAATTGTCGAAAGTCGCCCGAACGTCAATGCGGGAGCCTTTTGGAAGAACCAGCGGTTTATCCATGTAGTAGAACAATTGCCAACTGAAATCGTAGTTGGGAACATTCAACACTACTTGGGATTCACCCGTCGGATAAACCACCGTGTACTGCATGGACTTCCCTCGTAAGTGCATGTGAGGTGAAAGTGCCAGCAGTTTGACTTCTTGTTGGAATATGAATTTTCCTTCAACAGGGTATTCTGAAGCACCGGGAGGAATTGCAAATTTGGAATTGGTTACGCTCATAGAATAGACACGTTCGGATGGCGGAGTTTTTGAAAGAATCAGTCCAATGCGACTTCTGTCCTTGCTTGCCGTGCCGTTTGCGGTGTAATGCATTTGAAGAATAATATCGCTGCCAGCGGGAATCAGTTTCGCCTGACCTGGGGCCAGGTGATGAGGAACTGCACCGGGAACGTAGGTTTCAAAAACTTCTTCAAGCTGGGATAGATTGGATCGCCAGGTGACCGGAGGAACATACGCCACACCAGGCTTGGCATCACGCAGCCAATTCGAACCAGGAGGGCGAACAAAGGCCACACCATGATGAGTAACTGCGCGATTGCTGGGACGTACTTCAACCGCTGTTACCCAAGTGTCTTCCTTGAAATTAGTGGGCAGAACAAAGTGCTGGTATTCTAGAGTTCCTTTCGCTGGAATGTCGAATTCAAAGGGCATTTCGAACACAACGTCAGGATTGCCAATGGTCCAACCTTGGGCGAATGTAACTGGCTTGGGGGCATCTTTGGGATTGCCTTCTTTTGCACCAGTGTTGGCCCACTGCGTTAGAGTTTCAATATCTTTGGAATCAAGCCGACGGTCGTTTGCAAACTTTCCATGGGCTGGATCAGCAAACCACGGCGGCATCTTTTTCGATGCCACGGCATCGCGCATAGCCTTGGCCCAGGGTCGGGATTCCTTATAAGAAAGGAACGACATGGGTCCGGCCTCACCAGGACGGTGGCAGATCTGGCAATGTTTTTGCAGCACTGGCATCACGTCTTTGTGAAACGTGACATCGGGCATTGCAGCGGTTGCCAGCAGTGCCAAAAATGGAAAGAATATAGCTAACTTCATAACCTTAAGGGTAACTCTTATTTATTAGTCAATGCCACTACTCCGGGCAGTTGAACACCACCCAGGAACTCCAGCGAAGCACCGCCGCCTGTGGAGATATGGCTGATTTTGTCACTTACACCGGCAGACTTAATAGCCTTCTCCGAATCGCCGCCACCCACAATGGAAATGGCTCCAGAGTTGGCTACTGCTTTGGCCAGGGCGACTGTGCCGGTATCAAAAGGCTTCAGCTCAAACACTCCCATAGGCCCATTCCAGATGATAGTCTTCGCCTTTGCTGCGACTGCCGAAAACAGTTCAATGGTCTTTGGACCAATGTCCAGAGCCATGCTGCCATCGGGGATCACAGTAACGGTCTGGTGCGGGGCATCGGCTTTGAATTCTTCGGCAACCACATGGTCAACAGGCAGTAACAGCTTGGAACCAAGTTGATCCATTAATGATTTAGCCAATTCCAGTTTGTCTTCTTCCACCAAAGATTTGCCGGTAGGTTCACCACGGGCGCGGAGGAAGGTGTACGCCATAGCGCCACCGATCAGTAACTGATCCACAACCTTTGCCAAGTTTTGAATAACTTCGATTTTGTCGGAAACTTTGGCGCCACCCAGAATGGAAATGCAAGGACGTTCCGGGTTGGTGGTCGCCTTCCCTAAATATTCCAGCTCCTTATCCATCAGCAAGCCGGCGGCGGCTCGGGAGACGAAGGCGATCATTCCAACAGTGGATGCATGGTCGCGGTGAGCACTGCCAAAAGCATCGTTCACATAGACGTCGCACAACGAAGCCAGTTGTTTTGCAAAGGCAGGGTCGTTACTTTCTTCTTCGGTATGGAAGCGCAGATTTTCCAACAACACGACGTGCCCAGGCAGCGGTTTCAAAGCTTCCACTTCAGGGCCGACGCAATCGGGAGCCATCACTACAGGGCGTCCGAGCAATTCTGCAAGACGCACGGCACAGGGCTTAAGACTCATCTCAGCGTTCGGTTTGCCTTTGGGGCGACCCAAGTGGCTGGCAAGAATCAGGCCAGCGCCATGATCCAAAGCGTATTGAATAGAGGGCAGGGAAGCACGAATGCGCTTATCGGAAGTGATCTCCTGGCCACCAGCGGCCAACGGGACATTAAAGTCCACGCGCATGAACACACACTTACCTTTTAAATCGAGGTCACGTATCGAAAGTTTAGACATAGAGTTTTTGGGCTAGAAATTTGATCGTAGCACGTCGAAGTAAATGCGCACTCCCTTGAGGAACTCGGCAATGGGGATACGTTCGGCGTCGCTGTGCATGGTGGCCAGTGTTGCGGCGTCAATGACGATGGGGTTAAGACCGTAGGATGGCACTCCTTTCATGCGGAAATTGCTGCTATCGGTGCCATAGGGCACCAGCATAGGGGTGATCACTGCGCCGGGGTTGTGCTTCAAAATGGCCAATTTTATGGCGGCGAACATGGGGGTCTGGCTACTGGATACACCTGTATCCAGAGGTTCGGACAGCAGTTCCACCGTAACGCGCGGGTCGTTGATGCGCGCCTTAATCTCAGAGATAAATTCGGCGGAATTGGCACCCGGCAGTATGCGGCAATCGAGCGTCGCTTCGCTGGAAGAGGGGATGACGTTCACTTTGGGAGGGTCGCCGACGCCTGCGCGCAATGTGGTTAACGACATAGTATTTTTCTGAATCGCATTGGTGAACTTGTTTTGAGCCAACACACCTACGTTGAGAATCATCTCATCCACTACCGGGTGGCGCTTGCCTGCTGAAGGCAAGGCCATGGCTTTGTTAATGGCAGTAAGCAGAATGTCGTTGGCGTTATCGGGGATGGGTTGCGAGCCATGGGCCGCAGTACCTTTGGCCCGCAGCCTGAGCCATACCAACTGCTTTTCACCCACAGCAATGCCGAAAATCAGCTTGTTTGGCGTCAAAATGTCGCGTGTGCCAAACCCTCCTTCATCCAGAACGAAAGCGGGATTTAATTTGTCCCAATGATTGGCGATCATCCACTTTACGCCACGGGTACCATCCGTTTCTTCATCACAAGTAGCAACCAGGATAATGTCACGGACGGGCACAATTCCCAGCTTCTTAAGCAAAGTGACGGCCATCAATTGTTGAATGCCAATTCCCTTCATATCTATGGCACCGCGACCCCAAATAACCCCGTCCTTGAGTTCCCCGCCAAACGGGTCCACGTTCCAGGCTTTGGCATCAACCGGGACCACATCCATATGAGTTAGCAGCAACAGCGGTTTGGCTGAACGATCACGACCTTCCAAGCGCGTCATCAGGTTGACGCAATGAGTGGAATTAGGTTGATAGCGGGCAACTTTCAACCCGGCACCTTCCAGTTCGCGAGTAAGGAAATCGGCGGCCGCCCGTGTGTCGGCAGGCGGATTGATACTTGGAATGCGGATGTACTGCTGCAACAGTTCGACGGAACGCTTGTCTGTTTCCGCCCAATTCGGTTCCTGCGCAAGTGAAAGCATCGGGACCAGCACTGCTAGAAGTATTTTCATTTTTCTTTCTCCGGAAGATTGGTGAGTGTATCGGAAATACCCACGGATTGGTAGGCTTCAAGCAACGCCCCGATGGCGGGTCCGTGCTGAGGTGATACCACAGTGCCATCGCTCATTTCTACAAGCAGGGTGAAGCGCTGCAACAAAATACTACTGTGAAATACGGCGCCAATGGGCGCAACGCGGCAATGGGAGCCTCGGGGGAAAAGCTGATTTCGCGCGGAGGCGGTGATGAGCGCCAAATCTTGTGCGGCATTGTGAAGGAGCGTCAGCGCAACAGAATCGCCAGCCATGGCGGCTTGATCCACCAATTTTGAAAGTGCCGCAATGCGCGGGCGAGAAAAATCCGAAGTGTAAAAGCGATGCAGCAAATCATTGGCATCGGCTGAGCCGGTTGCTGCCAGAAGCGAATCGTGCAACGTCGTTCTAGGACCCCAGCCTTCATACTGGCGCAGGACGGCGCGCAGCGCCTGCCGAGTGAGGTCGAACCCGCCACCCTCATCACCAAACATGTATCCCCAACCTCCGGCTCTACTCGTGTTGCCGTTGGGTCCGCGCGCGAAGGAAATGGAACCAGTGCCTGCAACGGTAATGCAACCAGGGCCACCCGCATGGGCTCCGGTAAGGGCGATCAAAGCATCGGTGGTCACAACAAGATGGTTCACGGAAAGCAGTTGTTGCAGTATTGCCAGCTTGTCCGCAGGACCGCCAGAGAAGCCCAGGCAGGCAGCTTCAAATGCAACTGGCGAACTAATTCCAGCTTGCTGACAAGCCTTTTCAACGCACCCACCAATGACTCGGATAAACTTTTCTCGACCTTCAGCAGCAGACTGAACATGATTACATGGACCGTCCTGACCAAGTCCAAGTACGCGGCCAGTTTCGTCGCCGATGACGGCCATAGTGGAAGATTGGCCACCGTCCACACCCAGGAAAAGTTTCATGGCGTATTTCCTGTGAGCTTGTAAAGTCGACTTGTACCTTTTACGGCGATGAGTTCCATGCCCCAATATCGTGCATTTTTCTTTACATCCTGATAGCCGTAATTGGTTTCTGAAATCAAAAAATAGTCTATGCCTCGGGCCATCATCGCGCGCGTAGACAGCAGCCTCCAGCCTTCTGGAGCTTCAACCAACGATTCTTTGGGAGTGTTGGAAAGTTGATATTTATTGCCATATTGATCGTACCCTTCCAGGGCCATATAGCCAGGTGTTTGGTCGCGCGAAACTTCCAGAACCACTTGGTCTACCAGTTGTGGGCTGGGGAATTGAATTTCAATAAACATGCCTGGTCGCTTCGGTTCCCAGGATGACCAACGGGTTACCGGTGAATTATCAAAGGCCATCTGCACATCCCAAGAGTTTGGTGCGCTACGTAGTTTCCAGGACGGCAGGCGTTGCACTTCGCTTTTTTGGGAGAATAATCGGAACTCTGCCATGGACCATTTCTCAGATGGCAGATTGCCTGTTTGTACCAAACGGATGCGAGTTAGTTTTTGCGATGGAAAGTTAAACGTTGTGCGTCCAGTGGATAGGTACGACGGCATTAGAGCGCTGTGGAAGATGTCGGTGATGATTTCTCCATGCGCACTTTGGAAACTGACCATGAACTTGGGTTTCGCATAGGCTTCTTGAATCTGATCGAAACCAAACACTGTTTTATCTATTGGGACAACCCGTTCAATTTCCCGAGTCATGGCATAACCGCCTACATTTCGGCCAATGTAATAGTCATCGTCAACAATGTGTAATGAGCTCTTCCAGGGGATTCGATTCAATCGCCACGTATATTTTGCGGAGTATAAAGGAATGGCATCGGGCCAACTTAACGCAGCATGAATCAAGGCTAGCGCGAGGGCCAAATGAGGGATGGATTCCAATAGTATGGCGAAACTAAGTGCCCAAAATGGTGCTGAAGGAATCAGGAATCGAGTGCCGATATTGGCGGGGTAGGGAAGTGTGAACAGCAAGGCGGCCAGGATCAAGGGTCGGGCTGCGCGCTTACGGAAGCCGAGAAGTCCCAACGGAAGCAGAACAAACATGGGGCCAAGCAGGCCACCCAACTTATCCCCTCGAATGGTTGTTTCCACTGGAATCCAAGCAAGATTTTCCATGCCATAGCGCGACATATTGCGCTTGTAAGAAGCTTCAAACCAAATGTGAATGTTGTGATTTGGAAAAACAGAATTTAAAAATGGCGATACGGGATTGCCGACAAAGAGTGTGTTCTTGATCATCCACGGCAAGATAAATATGGAGGCGATGGCGACCACTTTTGCGGCAGGTAGATGCCAGGGTTTGCGATCACGATGCAGTTCCTTGATAATAGTCACCACTGCATAAGGAAGCGCTAGAAAGGCCGTATACTTGAGTGCAAACGCAAATCCAGCAGTTATGCCAATGGCGGTTATCAGCGATGCTTGGCGTTGTTGCTTCCACAATTGGACAAGGTAAAAGACTGTGAAAATCGCCGACGCTGTGGCAAGGTCGTTGTAGGCGCTAATGCCATCGACGCCGATCACTGGTGCGCAAAAAATGAGAACTGCGGCAAGGGCTCCAGCGTTGACGAATCCATTGCGACGTCCAAAACAAAGGATCATCCATGGAAGCAGCCATAAAAAGATCATGTGCGTCATGGCTGCGGCTGGATGTCTTCCAATTGAATAAGGCAACAGGAACAGCATTTCCATAGCTTGTGAAAGGCTGGCGTACATATTGGTGGTGATGGGGTGGAAGCCGTGCTCCCGGTAGTAGCGGGTGGTTAAGCCCAGATGATAAGCCATGCCATCGGGACTTATTTCCGGGGCCATGGCATTGGAAATGTAGAGCACTCCAAAGACAGCCGCGATGATTCCTAAAACATATTTCCATGTTTTTGGAAGCGGTGGAAATGACTGTGTGGGAAGAACGAAAGCTTTGAATTTCCACCCGATTATCATCACTGCTGCGGCTAGTCCTACCAGCACACCTTTGTGGATGAGGTGTGCTGCGGCCAACAGGAACATTCCTAAGCTCCAAACGGAGCAACCTAAAATAATGGCGATGGCGGGTTGTTCCTGGCGGAATAATTGAATGTTCAATCGCCTAAGCAGCAATTGACCGATGACGAAGTTAACTCCCAGAGATGCGAAGAATCCTAAAAGGATATACAGCACCTGCGACATCAGTCAATGAATCCAAGGTTGGAAATGATGAAGCCGTACTTTTCACCTTCAGGGCTGGTATAGATTTTATCGATGGTGGCGGACACAATATTTTCAACGTCGGACTTCAACCATTCCGCGGGAACTGCCTTTTCCAATTTCTTGAAGCCCTCTTTGGTGTGGGTTTCTTTTACAAGCTCGTGCCCGTTGATTAACCAGGCGATGGTCACCGGTCCGGTGGCGGTTAGGGCTGTGGGGTTTATTGTGAAATCGGCATGAAAGCGCATGTTTTCCAGCTTTTTTAACTTGAAGCGGAAGGTTGGATTGGCCTGTGTCCAACGCCATTGCGCTTCGGCGTGGGCAGGCACTACGCCGCTAACAATGTATTCCTTAATCAAAGGATCTTCCATGTTTACATAGCGACCTACGGCGGGGGGATCGGCGGCTCGAATATCTTGTTGCTGCGATGGAATCGATGCTGATTCTGGAGCTTTAGAACAGGCAGTGATCAGAATAATAGTGAGTAGAAGTACGAAACGCATAGTGATCATCTTTTGTACGTCCTGTCAGTATGTTTTATCTTTGGCATAACACAGGTCATCCATAGGACACTTGTTGCACTTGGGCTTACGGGCAACACAAAAAGTACGACCGTGATGGATCATCTGGTGTGAGAATTGTATCCAACGATCCTGCGGCAGCAGCTTGATAAGAACCTTTTCCACACGCTCTGGCGTGGACATTTGGGTTATTGCCAACCGTTGAGAAATGCGCAGAACGTGAGTATCTACGACAACGCCGCTGGCAATTCCGTAGGCCGTACCAAGAACCACGTTAGCGGTCTTCCTGGCTGCGCCTGGAATGGTAAGAAGTTCTTCCATAGTGTGGGGAACTTCGCCGCCGAAGTGAAGAAGAATCCTCTTGGCTGCTCCAACAATGCTTTTTGCCTTATTGTTGTAGAAGCCCGTGCTGTGCACGTCTTGAGCTAATCTTTTGGGATCGGCGCAGGCAAAATCGGCGATGGTCGGATATTTTTTGAACAAGCCGGGTGTTACCATGTTCACTCGCGCATCGGTGCATTGTGCGGATAATATGGTGGCTACCAGCAGTTCAAAAGTGTTGCTGTGATGCAGGGCGCAGGTGACTTTAGGGTAGGTCAGATCCAGAATTTCCAGGATCTTCTTGATGCGCGCTTTGCGTTGTTCGGCGTTTTTTGGGCGCGTCATGTACCTTTTTCTTTGAGAACTTCATGATAACATTCCGCAGCCCTTGGGTTCCTTTTTTAGTGGCAATGATCGTTTTTGCGCGAGCAGTACAAGGCACATTCCACCTGGACGACTACGCATTGCTGGTGGATCCAGCGATTACTTCACCAGATGGTTGGTTGGACTGCTTTCGGCTGATGCAAACGCGTCCGCTCACCTGGCTTACGTTTTGGGCTAACTATCAAATGTTTGGCGAATGGGCAGGCGGGTACTTGGCGGTGAATGTTTTGCTACATGCGGTGAACGCAGCATTGGTGCGCATAGCAATGGGTCGTGTGGTTCCTGTAGATGTGGCAGTTGGAGCGGCGATTTTATTCGCGGTCCATCCCTATGCTGTGGAACCCGTGAATTCGATTTTTGCACGCGCGATTCTTTTGGCTACTTTGTTTTCTTTGCTGGCGATGTGGGCTTGGTTTGATGGAAAGTTTTGGTTGGCAATGGGTTGGTTCACAGTAGGAATGTTGGCCAAGGAAGAGTGCGCCTCGCTGCCGTTGTTTTTTCTGATGTATGAGGTATCTGCATTTGCAAGGAAAGATCGGGTTCGTCCCAAGTTCGTAATTGCCGCTATGGTTTCTGTTGCTTGCCTGTTTGGGGTTCGGACAATTGCTGCCACCAAACTTATTGCTGGGGCGGGGAGTGGATTTGGGGCCGGGGTTACGCCTCTGCAATATCTATGGACACAAGGAAGAGCTATCGGTGAATATGCGCTGAAGGTGCCTTTACCTTTTGGTTTGACGATTGATCCGGACATTGGCCCAACTGGATGGATATGGTGGATTGCCATAGCTGTGGGCGTTTTTGTTGCCAGCTTTTGGTTTCGAAAACTACAACCAGGATTCTGGATTCTTGCTGGCTTGGTTTTGCTGCTTCCCAGTTCCTCTGTTTTACCTGCTGCGGATTTAATGGCGTTCCGCAGAATGTATTTGCCGATGGTTGCTGTATCGGTTGGTTTGGCATCCATCCAATTTCGGACATGGCAAAGATGGGTAGTTCTCTTCTACTTCGCGGCTCTCAGCTTCTGGTTGACGGGCTTTTGGCACAGTGAAATGTCGCTATGGACTCGGGCAATAGGCGAATCAGGCAGGGTGCGACCACGCGTGCAATTGGCTCGAGTTCTACCACCTGTCGATGCCCTAAGGCTGCTAGTGGAAACCCAAAAAATTACACCAGACGACGGAACGGTGGCATCCGAAAAGGCAAGAGTGTACTTAACCATGCAGCAACCCGCGTTGGCCCTGGCTGAGTTTGGAAGGGCATTGGCATTGGCTCCAAACGACCCGTTGGCCCTTGCCAATCGCGGCAGCGCGCTGGCCATGTTGGGTCAAAAAGAAGCCGCTAAATTGGACTTTGAACATGCCCTTCGCCTGGACCCCTGCCAGTTCGATGCCCGCTACAACATGGAAAAAGTTCTTCGTTATCCGGCTATGAATTCCCCTGCGGGCTGCCGATGGAATCAAGTACAAAAACGTAAATTAGGAATGATCCAGTAATGTCTAGTTACCAACTACGCTGTGAAATGATTGTGCCGCTTCCCATTGAAGAAGTGTTTTCAGTGTTTGAAAATCCCTACAACCTGATTCAGATCACGCCGCCGTCCCTTGATTTTCGGGTGACCAATCCAGAACAGGTGATCATGCGTGTCGGCGCTTTGATCCACTACAAATTTCGCATGATGGGAGTTCCGCTATCGTGGACCACTTTGATTTCCAGCTACAGCCCGCCTATGCAATTCATTGACGAACAGAGCAGCGGCCCTTACACACGATGGCACCATCTCCACACTTTCGAACAGACATCGGAAGGCATTGCCGTAAGAGATGTCGTGGATTATACTTTACCGTTTGGAGTATTGGGTGGGCTGGCGCAGCCAATCGTTAAACGGCAATTAGTGAACATCTTCGGCTTTCGGCAACAAGCTTTGGCCAAGATGTGGGGCGGAGCAAAAATCACTCATCCAGTGATTTCTGCAGTCAGTTAAAAACGCTATTCAATAATTTCCGCAGTGGCTTTTAGGAACTGCCAATCGGGCAATTCATAAGCGCGTAATTTCGTAGCAATAGATCCCTTTGCTTCCTTGGCTTCCATGGGGCCAAGATCACTAACCGTCACAGGAAATGTACCGATGGTTGTTGACGGTCCAGTGCCCGAACCGGACGTCAGGGTGACCTTCATTTTCACCTCGCCCATGTCCGCTGCGGAGTGATTGATTACGATCATTCGAACTTGCAGTTTTTGACGGGCATCTTCCAGAATACGAACTCCGGTTAATTCCAACTGTTTACCCATAGGGTTTGCTTTCGGAGCTGCGGCAGTTTCCGCCGTGGGTGTGGCGGCAACGGTCTCAACTTCTTTCTTTGAACTTGGCAGATAGAGGAAATAGAATGCTGCACCAAGACCTAAAAGTCCACCAAAAACCATGAGTGTGATCAACCAGGGTGGAAGTCCTGGTGCTGGCGGAACCCCAGGCGGCGCGTACGCTACAGGTGCCTGATACACAGGTGTGGGGGGATGAAATAAAGGAGCCTGCGTGGTTGAGGCTGGAGCGTAGCCTTTTACTTCAGTGCTTGTAAGAGGCGGTGCAATCGGCTGGACAACCGGGGTGGGTGCAGGCGCAGTTGGGGCTGCAGCATTGGAGGCACAATTCATGCACTCGCTCTGAGATGGTGGCACTTCCCGACCGCAGGTTGGACATATCCAAGTGAACATTTTCTAAATCCCTCTTCTTACTCTATTCTTGCGCAATATCTGTTTACTGACGTCACACCGCGCTACGAAGTTTCCTTAAAGGTTATCCAACACCTGCGGTACCATGAAAAAACGTGCGCTTTTTTCATAGAACCGCAGAATTATCTCCACGAACTGTTGTGCTGTTTCCTGGCAGCTTTCATCCGCCGACGGTTGCCCATTTAGAGATTGCTAAGCGGGCACTGATTTATGGCGATGAAATTGTTTTTGTTATGCCGCAGGACTTTCCGCACAAGACCTACGATGGCGTTGGACCCATGGAACGAATGCTGCTGGTGGCTGCTGCGCTGGATGGCGAGGATCGGTTTTCCGTGGCGCAATCGGAAGGCGGGTTGTTTATTGATATGGCTCGTGAATACCGTGTGTTGGACCCTTACACCACGCGATTAATGGTGCTGTGCGGTCGTGATGCAGCGGAACGGGTGGTTGGTTGGGATTATGGAATGCCAGGGGCTTTGGCAAACCAATTGGATGAATACGAAATGTTGGTGGCTTCCAGGGCTGGCGACTTTTATCCTCCATTTGGATTGCGGACCCGCATTCATCCATTGCCCCTGGTAGCGGATATGGGTCACATTTCAGCAACAGAAGTCAGGCGAAGAATTTTGGCGCAGGAACCTTGGAAACATTTGGTTCCGCAACCGATTGTGGATCAGGTTCACGCCCTTTATTCCACTTTGTACTAGTCTTTCAGTTGGGGTATTAGCAGCGCTTTGGTTTCGATTGAATCGGTACGAACCCACCATAGGTGCAAACAATTCCAACCCTTATTCTAACTTTGCAAGCGACACAAAACGAACTCCGAAGCGAGCCTTAACCTAAGTCTACCGCCTCCGGAAAAGTGAGTGAAGCATGGCAAGTTTGGTGTTTTCTTCCTTTCCAGTATTCTTTTCAGAAATCTCCTTTTTTTCCAGGCCAGGCGGCGACGTCTGGCCTATTTTTGCGTTCCGTCCACAATCATCATTTTTTCAGGATCCCAATGAATCGCTCGGCCTTCAGCCAGACTCATGTTGCAGAGTAACGCTGGCCCAGCGGCGCGGAATCCGTAAACTCCATCTTCCACAAATGGTTTGCGGCTTCGAACTGCCTGATGGAAATGTTTGTGATGATCCACATGCGCGTTGTGTCCAGCCGGTGGGGTGTATTTTTGTTCAGCCAAGGGTCGCATGGAATCAGCCTCAACCCGTACTTGCGGATACTGCGTGCGGTACTTTGCCAAAAAGTCTTTCTGCCCTTTTGCAGAAAAAGTCCCAATGCTGTATCCGGGCTCAGCTTCCCTGGGAGTTCGATTCAAGGTGATACCGGCCATGGTGGTCACCATTTGACCTCCGCTGCCAACAAAGCGAAATCCGAATTGTTCCTGCGCAGTTCCGCTGGCCAGGTTCACTCGCAGGGCCATGGTGAACTCAGAGTGAGCCGCAGTCTTTGGATAATCCAGCAGTGCCAGCACCACATCCGGGGCATCACGACCGTCTTTCCAGAAGCGAACTCCACCGGTGGCATAAACTTTTTTGGGACCAATAGAACTGGTCACCAAATGGAGTCCGCTCAACAAATGGACAAACAGATCGCCAGCCACACCTGTGCCATAATCATCATAATTTCGCCAACGAAAGAAGCGTACCGGATCGAACGGGAGTTTGGGTGCATTGCCCAGGAACTGATCCCAATCCACCGTAGTCGGATTTGCATCGGTAGGCAGCGAATATTGCCAGGCGCCCAATGCTGTATTGCGATCGAGCCATGCCTCCACCATATTCAGCTCACCGATGGCACCTTCATTGAGCAGTTGCCGGGCTTTTTCAAATACCAGCGAACTGACGTATTGGCTGCCAATTTGAAGGATCCGGCCAGTTCGCTTTTGGGCTTCCACTACCTTCAAACCTTCGCCGATGCGGTGCACCATGGGCTTTTCGCAATAGACGTCTTTGCCTGCTTCTAGAGCTTCAATTGTGATTCGAGAGTGCCAGTGGTCGGGGGTGGCGATGATCACGGCATCGACATTTTTTGAGGCCAACACTTCGCGGTAATCACTGGTGGTGAACAAGCCGCTGCCCCAGCGTTCCTTGGCTCTATCCAGCCTGCCAGTGTAGAGGTCGGCCACAGCGGTCAACTCGGTATTGGGAAGTCCCAAGGCGTATTGGACGTCGCCACTGCCCATGCCGCCAGCGCCAATCAGGCCCAGGCGAATCTTCTCGTTTGCCATATTGGTTTAACCGGCGATTTTTACAGCTTCTGGATTCCAATTGTAGGGGCGCTTGTTGAAGATGCTCATATTGCTCAACAGGGCTGGGCCTGCGGCTCGAATTCCGAACAGCGCATCTTCGGTAACTGGTTTACGACTGCGCACAGCTTCCAGGAAATTGCGATGGTGATCCATGTGATCGCTGTAACCTGGGGGCGGCAAATACTTTTCCTGGTTTGCCGGGCGCATGGCATCGGCAGTAGGATTTTGTCGGGGATACTTGGCGTAGTATTCCTTCAAATATTGATCCTGCACTGCTTTGGGAAATTGGTCCACGGTGTAACCTGGTTCACTTTCGCGTGGTTGTTTGGAAACGGTAACGCCGTTATCCACGGTCATAATCCCTTCACTTCCCACGAAACGGAACCCGGAAGTTTCCCCGGCACCATTAACGAAGTTTACGCGCAGAGCCAGGTTGAATGCTGGCATTTTGCCGCGAGACGGGTAATCATAAACACCCAGCATCACGTCAGGAACATCGCGACCATCTTTCCAATATCGAAGACCGCCGGTGGCGTAAACGCGTTCTGGTCCAATCGCACCAGTGATGAAGTGCATGCCGCTGAAAAGATGGACGAACAAATCGCCAGCCACGCCGGTTCCATAATCCTGATAATTACGCCAGCGGAACAGACGGGTTGGTTCAAAGGCACGCTTGGGAGCTGCACCTATAAAGCGGTCCCAATCAATATTTTCCGGGGTGGCATCGGTAGGAATGGAATATTGCCAGGCGCCGATGGCCGAGTTGCGATCCCACCAGGCTTCCACCATATTTAATTCACCAATCGCGCCAGATTCCAGCAGCATTTGCGCTTTCTTGTAGACTACGGAACTGACCCGCTGACTGCCCACTTGCAAGATCCGCCCGGTTGCCTTGGCCACTTCAGCCAGCGGCAAACCATCATCCAATTTTTGAACCATCGGCTTTTCCACGTAGACATCTTTGCCCGCCTGCATGGCTTCAGTAGCGATGCGTGCGTGCCAGTGATCGGGAGTGCTGATGATCACAGCGTCGACATCTTTACGGGCAAGCACTTCACGATAATCGCGAGTAATGGCCACGTCGTTGCCAAACGATTCACGGGCGCGGGTGAGTCGGCCTTGGTAGATGTCGGCTACGGCTACCAATTTGGCGCCATTGGCAAGGGACGATTGTGTATCCCCAGTTCCCATTCCTCCTAGTCCGATGGTCGCAATTTGAATGCGATCATTGGCGGAGCGTGTGGTTTGCGCGGCACTCAATGGAAGTGCGGCTGCTGCTGATTGCAAAAAGTGTCGGCGTGTAGGCATATAGCTGTTCTCATGGTATTGTATCCCGTGTGAAGATTTGCTTTCGACGTAGTGAAATTCTTTTCATAGTGTATTTCGCCTACACGTCGGTGCTGGCTTGCACTTTGCAGCTTCGGGCACCCATCCCCATTGTCACGGTTGGGATCAACGTTTTGATTTTTGCGGGGCTGCTTTTATTGGCTGCTGTGGAAGGGCAGGGCGGCAGCGCATTGCTGCTTGGATTACGCGGATTCTTTCCATTGCCGCTGGTGCTGCTTGCGTACCGGGAAATGGGCTGGTTCGCGCAGCCGATGGTGTCACACGATCTTGAAAATTCCTGGATTGCGCTGGATCGTGTAGTGCTGCCGGTCATTCAACCTGCGATTGAATTTTTTGGGCCGCTGATCCCTTCTGTATTAGAAATGGCTTACTCTTTAGCATCACCGACGCCTTTAGCCGCCGTGATCCTACTTACTGCAATGAAACGGCAGGACCGTTTAGACGCCTTTTGGTTCAGCTTTCTTTTGGGCGCTTTCATGAGCTATTCACTGTTCCCATACTTCCCTTCGGAACCGCCGCGAACCATTTTTCCCTTGGACAACGTGCCCGGATTCAACACCATATTCCGGCAATTTAATTTCGACATGCTGAGTGGGTACGGCATCCACACGTCAGTCTTTCCAAGTGCACACGTATCGGCAGAATTTGGGGCGGCTATAGGGCTGTGGTCGGCATTACCGAATCGCCGATGGCTGTGGGGCAGCTTCCTTGTCCTTGCGTGCCTGATCACAGTAGCTACCGTTTACGGCAGGTATCACTATGTTGTGGATGCTTTGGCCGGATTAGCCGTGAGCGGCGTCACGCTTGGCATCACGCTTTGTCTGAAGAAGTGGTGGAAGCCGGAGTAGTGGTTGTGGTGACCGCTGGTTTAGTTTCCGTCGAAGTACTTTTTGAATCTTTCGATTCCTTCGATTCTTTAGATTCGGAGGAGGATGCGGCGCCGCCTTCCTTGGGCTTAGCGGATGCTAAACCAGGGGCCGAACCTTTGGCATAATCGGTGACGTACCAACCGGTACCTTTGAACTGGAATGCCGGGGCGGAGAGCATTTTTTCTACTGCTCCACCACAATCTTCGTGAATCTTTATCGGGTCATCGGAAAACTTCTGAATCTTCTCAAATGTGGTTCCACACTTTGAGCATAGATATTCGTAGATGGGCATTTAATATTTAAGACCTGTATTACTTTTTCGGAATGTTCAACGGCCCAAGCTCAGTTGCCGACTCGGCTTCTGTGCCCGGTTTCTTCTGTCGAGCAGCTACGGCTCTTGCTTGTTCATCGGTCAAGGCAGGCTTCCCTTTAACCAGAACTTCAATCGCCTTCTTCAGCAATTCATCTTCAGTGCTTTTCTTGGGCTCAACGGCGGCCGGATTTGTGACTGGCGGCTCTTCTTCATCTTCGCTAGCTTGCTGTTCCTGTTGTTCCAACAAGGGGACAGATGGCATTACGGCATTGTCCTGAATCGCTTTCCCTGATGGAGAATAATACTTCGCCACTGTGAGAATCACCGCTCCACCATCATCCATGGTCAAAGCCTTGCGAAGTCCTGCGTCACCGTAAGTTCGCTCACCCACCACTTCCGCGCGTTTGGAATCCATCAATGCAGCAGCAGCAACTTCGGCACCACTAGCAGTTCCACGATTGGTGATTACCACCAATCCGTCTTTCCAAATCTGCTTGGAACTATCGGCTTCAAAATTTTGACGGGCATTCTTCTGGCCTACTAAGTAGCTGATCGTTCCCTTATCCATAAACAAATTGGCCAGTGCGATACCGTCCGTAGGACTGCCATAGGCACAATGGCGCAAATCCAGGACGATCTTCTTGGCACCTTGTTTCGCTAAACTCTGCACGGCGTTGGCGATTTCTGCAACCTTTCCATCGCTCAAACTGGTGGCACGAATATGGCCGATGTTGTTGTCCATCAGTTTCGCGGTGACCGGCTGGAAAACAATGGCGGCGCGAGCCAGGGTGATTTTCTGAGGCTCTGGTTTACGAAAACGCAACACAGTCAGTTCCACATTAGAACCAGCTTCGCCCTGCAGCATGATATCGGCATAAGCAAGTGGCATATCGCGCGTGGAAACTCCATTAATCGCTTCTACCATGTCGCCAGTGCCTAAGCCAGCTTTGGCAGCAGGGGACATCGGCACGGCGTCAATAATCGAAAGCATGCTGTAACGTTTCGCCATGCGCAGTCCAACGTTGGCTTTCTTCGAGTTCTGTTCCCGCTGATACTGTTTGTATTGGTCGGCGCTCATGTAGCTGGCGTAAGGATCCAGCGATTCCAGTAATCCATTGATGGCACCAAGGTTGACCACGCCCATATTGGGTTCTTCAACATATTCACTCTTAATGCGGCTGAGCACTTCACTGAAGACGCCCATGTGTCGGTAGGTTTCCTCAGGGCTGGCAGTCTTGCTGGCCATAGCACCCGCGAGCAATGCGCTCACCAAAAGGAAAGAAAAAGCAATTACAACTAATTTTAAGCGACGGTTCATAGGCTGACGAAGCGTCCCCCTTCATTCGCTAGTATACCAGAGCACGCAAAGTGCTTTAGGTAAAGTGTTTAGGTTCAGGTCTTATAGGATGGGTCTTTACGATCTATCAGCCGTACCATCGCATCGAATTCGGGATTCGGGATGCCGCTATACCAGCCCTCATTCTCCTTGATGGACAAGAACGAATCGCTCTTTTCCCGGCTCAATTCGCAAACCGAACGTGGGGGCACAATCAAATCAGCACCTGTCGCCTGTGCCGCCAATTGGATTTGACAAGCCCTTTCCACACGGTACATGCGAACAAACGCCTGACCAATTGATTCGCCACAAACCAGCAATCCATGGTTGCGCATCACCATCACATCGAGAGTTCCTAAGTTCTTAGCGATCCGCTGCCGTTCGTCGATCTCAGTACTTGGACCCTCAAAATCGTGATAGGCCACTTGTTCAAAGAAACCCAACGCGTACATGCTGATGGGCAGCAATCCACATTGCAGCGCAGCTACCGCCATTCCCGCCGTGGTGTGTGTGTGCATAACGCAACGGGCGTCTTGCCGAGCCATGTGAATGGCGCTATGGATCACAAACCCTGCTGGATTGAACGCTTGCTCTGGCTGCCCTGCAACCAGATTTCCATTCAAATCAATCTTTAACAGGTTCGAAGCCCGAATCTCATCGAACCGTAGCCCATAGGGATTGATCAGGAAATGATGTTCAGGGCCCGGCACACGAACCGTGGTGTGCGTCCAAATCAGCTCTGACCATCCCAAATGTTCAATGATGCGGTAGGCCGCCGCCAGTTGAACACGCAACTCCCATTCTTCAGTGCTTGGAGATATCGTAGAATTCATAATCGTATTTCCATTTGAACTCGCGGCCCGGTGCCACCTTCATTTCAATGTAGGGTTCAGGGCAGAACACCGTTCGGATTGACCAGTAGACCAACTTCGACAACGGTTGGTCCCCTCGAATCCGGACGCCTGCCCCAGCTTGCCGATTCTCAACGCGAATATCGTAGTCTGCCGAAGTGTTTCCATATCCAGTGAATTCGGCAATCACACTTTGTCCCGGTTTCAATTCCGCGTTGTAGCTGATCTGCTTGCCCTGCGCTTCAGCAATGCCACCTTGAAAGGATCTCACTGCTTTCAGCTCAAAGGGGAACGTCACGTTCGATGCAGGTCCGGTGGGCTGGCCATCCATTACGAAAAAGTTGTGATTGTACTGCGACGTTTCAATGCGCTTTTTCCCAGTGTTTTTCAGGGAATGCTCAATCACCATCTTCGGTGAATCAGACAGCAATTGGATAGTCTTTGTATAACGGTAAGCGTAACCCTTGCCGTCGCGCAGTTGGTGCGTAAACGAAATCCAATTCTTCCCATGCTTCACCGTCCACTTGCCCGGATCGACAATTTCGTAGGTCTTGAAGGTCTGGTAGGGCTTGTCGTCTGGTCTGCGAACAACTCCTGCACCAATGCGAATAAAGGTATCCCCGGCCTTGGCTTCGTCGAAACCCAGTCCCGCTTCCTTGGTTCGGAACTCTTCCACCGGTCCCATGATGGCGTCATGCAATTTAGGATCGTATTTATCAAACCACTTACCGAAGTATTCGTGGTTGGCTGTGCGCAGGCTGTATATCTGGCCTGACCAATCAAAGCGGGTGCCCCGGTAATATCCTGTCTTGGCATCGGGCAAATAGAATTTTGCGGTAATCGCACTGTTGGATATTACGGCTGATGGCGGTTCCTGTCCATTGGCCAAACCGACTGTCGCCAGAATCGTCATCAGTGCTTTATTTATTTTTGAAGCGTTCATCAATTTCCACCTGATATCCTGTCACCAATTTGTTGGTCTCATTGGCCATGCCAACAACGGCCATCAGTTCGCCAAACATTTCATTGGTCATGCCACCTTTTCGGGCGGCCGAAGTGTGCGAAGCAATACAATACCCGCACTGGTTAGTCACGCTCACGGCAATGTAGAGCATCTCTTTTGTCAGCGGATCCAGCGCCCCGCCAGGCCCCATGATTTGTTTAATGCTCTCCCAGGTTCGGCGTAACGTTACCGGATCATGAGCTAGAGCTTTCCAAAAGTTGTTGATGTAATCCGTTTGCCGGATTGCCATGATATCGTCATAAACTTGCCGGACTTCAGGTGGTGCGTCAACATATTCAATCATGGATTGGCTCCTTTTATAGACGTGGCTGTGGTGGCTTCATCACCGTCCATGCGGCAATACCCTGATGCTTCATCGCTCGCTTATAAACTTTATCGGAACTGGTCACATAGAGCGTCTTCATATCCGGGCCGCCAAACACCACGTTCGATAACCATGCGGCTTGCGGCTTGTTGATGATGGCAACTACGCGCCCCGGCGCATCGCACACTTGGATTCCCAATTCGGTGGCTACATATAGATACGATTCGGTATCCATGGTCATTCCATCCCCCTTCGATTCCCCGCTTTCGTCAGCTGTTTCCAGGCGATGAAACGGCACCCCATTGATCAACGAACCATCCGGTTGAATTTGAAACGACCAAACCCACTTGCCGCGCATGTCCACCACGTTGAGCATGGTTTGATCTGGCGTCAATTGGATTCCATTCGGGAAACTAATTCCTTCATGCACCACCCGCTTTGCGCCCTTGGCATCAATGAACCAGACACGCTTGGTAGGGGGCTCTGTGAAGTAGATTTCGCCCTTCGCGGTAATGGCAAGGTCGTTGGAATTCACGCCTTCTGCTATTACTGTTTCCTTCCCAGTCGTATCAAACGCTACAATTTGCTTGCGCCCATTTTGACAGCCGTAAAGCCGTCCATCGGGTCCAAACTTCAAACCGTTGGTACCTCCTGTATCCTCTTTGAATAAAGTTACCTTGCCATCCAGCTCAATCTTGTGGATCTGGTTTTTTCGGATGTCGGTAAAATAAACCTCACCTTGTTTGTTCACCGCTGGACCTTCGGTGAACTGGTGCCCAGAGGATACAAGCTCCCAATCCTTTTCCGGGTCAATGATCTCCATCACATATTGTCGGGGACTGGCTTTTCTTGATCGCACAATGGGCTTGGGATAATCGCGCCACAACCAACGCAAAGCATCGGGCATAATGGCACCGCCTTGCTTCATATTGTGGCCCTCAGTGCCAATCGTAAAAGTTGAATCGTAACCGGCATATTGCAAAGCGGAGTACATGTCTTCGTTGGCGATAAACCAATTGCCGCCATAAATGTTCTGATCGTTTTTGCCGTCCTGAAGATAAACCCGCAGTGGTTTTGGTTCCGTCTTGCGGATCATGGAACTCAGAATCTGCCCACCGCGCAGGTTGGTATAGCTGCCGATGAAGCTGAGTACGCGATGGAACGAATCAGGCCGCTGCCAAGCCGCTACGAATGCAGCAATGCCTCCAGAACTGCCGCCAGCAAGGGCGAAATCGTTAGGATCTTTGGACAGGTTGTATGACTTTCTGACTTCAGGCAAAATTTCTTCCAGCAGAAAGCGAGCATACAGGTCGGAAACGGCATCGTATTCAAAACTGCGGTTGTAACGACCCTGAGCCTGATCACTAGTAGCGGGCATTACTCCCGGATTGATAAAAATTCCGATAGTGGCAGGCATTTCGCCTTTGTGAATCAGATTGTCAAAAACAATGGGAATGCGCGATTGGCCGGTCTCGCCAATGTAGCCTCCACCATCCTGGAAAATCATTACCGGTGCAGGTTTGTCAGCCTTGTATTGCGACGGCACGTAGATCCAGTAATCGCGCACAGTGCCTGGATACAGCTTCGACGTGTTCCATTTATAGGCAGTCACCACGCCGCGCGGAACGTTGGGCTGACGCTGAGAATCAGGGCCCAAAGTGTACTCTTCAGCGGAGGCTAAAACGCCCAGCAGCAGGATAGTAAAAAGTGTTCGTCGTGTCATGAGGAAACTCACATGCTATCGCAGCTAGTGGTGCCGTTGCGCGTTCGTTGTAAAATAGAGGCTACCTAATGGCCAACGTAACAATCACCAGTCCGCAAACACTGAGTGGCGGATTCGCCACCACTGCCGCAATGTACGATACCCCAATCAGGGAATCGGCTCGCACTAAAAATGGAGTAAAGCTGATCCCAATTAATTTGGAAGGCGAATTGATCAGTGCTCTGAAAGAAGCCTACTACGGCTATTGCTACAGCCCTGTATCCCGTGAGACGGGACTGTTTGCCAAGCCCGCTTTCCTGGGCTTCGAGGTGCATCGCATTCCCAATGGCGATGCCGTAATTGTTGGGTTTGCCAACGCCGATGCGGTAAAAGCAATGGAGGCAGGTACGCAAACTATTTCCCTGGATTTGTATCCCGTGGAAACCAATGAGGCAACCGAATTCGTTCAGGTGCTGCGTTCGCGAATCACCAATTCCAAGTCGCTCGACCGGCAACATTTTAATAAGCTGGTGCTGACTGTTAGCGGACTTTAGTTCCTATTTTGTTGAACGAACGAAAGTAGAGAGGCCTTTCCCACTGTAGATATACTGGCAATCGGATATACTTGCATTCGCATGACAAGCCTTCCGTATTCGCTCAGAGCTCCGCTACTGGGCATCCTTTCTTTACTGACTCTTTCCGCTGCGGTTGAAAATCATACCGTCTATCGCCAGTCTGGCCGTTACGGCGGATGGCCCGCCAATCATCACATTTGGTCTTGGGGAAATGAAGTGGTGGTCGGCTTTGAGGCTGGCTATTTCAAATTTTCTGAGACCAATCACGCCATTGATTTCAATAAGCCCGCCGAGCATCTGCTGGCCCGCAGCCTTGACGGCGGTGTCACCTGGACCACTGAAAAGCCCCAAGGCTTGAAGCCTCCTCCGGGCTTGAAGCAGGCTGGCGTGGCAACGGAATCCGATGGCAACCCGGTGACACAATTGAAAACCGCCATCAATTTTCTGGATCCGAATTTTACGTTCACCGCTCGTATGGCAGACATCCACGTTGGGCCGTCGCGCTTTGCCTATTCGTATGATCGCGGCAAGACTTGGAACGGCCCGTTTCTACTTCCCGATTTCGGAACCAAAGGCATTGCCGCCCGCACAGATTATATTGTTGATGGCGTCAACACCATGACCATTTTTCTGACAGCGGCCAAATCAAATTCCAAGGAAGGTCGCGTATTGTGTGCCCGAACAATTGATGGGGGCCGCACCTGGAAACAGCTTTCCTGGGTGACTCCGGAACCTGAAGGCAATGACTATGCCATCATGCCATCGTCCGTGCGCCTATCCACAAATTCTATTCTGACCCTGGTCCGTTATCGCGATTTCATAGATTCATTTCGCAGCGATGACAACGGCTCCAGTTGGTACAAAGTGAATCGTGTGGCGAATGAAATTGGCGGCAATCCGCCGATGCTGGTGAAGCTGCGCGACGGTCGGCTGGTGGTCACTTATGGGTTTCGCAAGGCACCTTTTGGCATTCGTGCCCGCGTATCGGACGATGCTGGTACTCATTGGGGTGAGGAAATTGTTCTGCGATCAGACGCCGCCACCTGGGACCTGGGCTACACTCGGACGGTGCAGCGCCCCGATGGCCGCATGCTCACCGTTTACTATTACAACGACGCCCCCGATAAAGAGCGTTTCATCGGGTCAACCATATGGGATGTGCCTGCATCGAACTATACGACGGCACCCATGCTGCAAAGCGAAAGTATTTTTCCGATGGAGCATTGGCACAATCATTCTTCGTCAATTGTAGAGTTGCCAAATGGTGATTTGCTGGCTTGCTGGTTTCATGGATCAGGCGAGCGCACGGCTGATGATGTGGTGATCATGGCATCGCGGAAGCCCCGTTCTACAGGGGTTTGGACCAAACCATTTCTGTTGGCGGACACTCCAAACTATCCTGATACCAATCCAGTTTTATACGTTGATAAGCGCACCCGGTTGTGGTTATTTTGGCCGGTGATCCTGGCGCACAAGTGGGAATCGGCACTGATGAAGTTCAAGCTATCCGCAGACTACATGCAGTCCGACGGTCCACCGGTTTGGCATAGGTCGGACAATCTTCTGCTGGCTCCTAAGAATATGGGGCTGCGTGTAGAGCAGTGGTTGGGCAAAAATGACAGTCCTAAAGCAAAGAAGTTATTGGAACTGGCGAAGGACGAACAGTTCAGCCGACTGGGTTGGTTTACGCGCACACATCCAGTGGAATTGCCCACCGGGCGTATGCTAGTGCCGCTTTATTCTGACGGGTACTCAATGTCATTGATGGGCATCAGTGACGATGGTGGTGACACCTGGTTGGCCAGCGAGCCGATTGTTGGCGACGGCAACATTCAGCCTGCGGTATTGCGCAAAACCAACGGAGACCTGGTCGCCTATATGCGCGATAACGGACCACCGCCACAACGCGTCCATCGAAGTGAATCAAAGGATCAGGGATTGACCTGGACGCCGACGGTGGATACGGATTTACCGAATCCTGGTTCCAGTGTGGAGACGATTCAAACCAGGGAAGGGTACTGGGTGATGGTGGGCAACGATACAGAACGTGGACGACATTCCCTGCTGGTGCGCGTATCGACGGACGAAGGCAAGACGTGGAAATGGCAAAAGCATTTGGAACTGGGAGCAGTGGGGTCGGGGTCGTTCCACTATCCTTCAGCGATTCAAGCGGCTGATGGAACGATTCATGTAACGTACAGCGTTTTCAACAATGATCCCAAAGCGGGAGAGGAGCGCAAGACGATTAAGCACGCCAGGTTCAATTGGCAATGGGTGCAGCAGCCTTAGGGGTTCGCGAATCGGAAGACGCGATTTGCCGCCAGGTACCCTTTTCAGTAGTGTGAAAATAATCAACGAAACCCACGAACTTTCCCTAGAACTGGGAGTTGAGTTTGTGAGGCAGGCATTCAGCCTGCCAAGCCCGCCTGGCGGGCTTTTTTCATACCTTCGAGTGCCTGGGAAGCTTCTGAAATTGGAAAAACTACATGCTGAACAGGCAAGCATGCCTATCCCACTAACCTTGAAGTACCTTTGCCATGGCCTCGGCGACATAACTCAGATTCCTTGAATTCAGGGCGGCCAGGCAAATGCGACCGGTACTCACCGCGTAAATGCCAAAGTCGTTGCGCAGCGTATCCACTTGCGCCACTGTCAGCCCGGTATAGGAAAACATACCGCGTTGCTTTGCTACAAATGAAAAATCCTGAGTCACGCCTTTCGCCTTCAACTCTTCCACCAGACCCGTGCGCATCGCCCGAATCCGATCCCGCATGACACTTAATTCAGCTTCCCAAAGTTTACGGAGTTCAACGCTAGCAAGCACTGCTGCCACAATGGCCCCTCCATGAGTGGGTGGGTTGGAATAGTTGGTGCGAATCACCCGCTTGATTTGCGATAGCACTCGGCCGCTTTCTTCCTTACTAGCCGTGACAATGGACAGCGCTCCGACACGTTCCCCATACAAAGAAAATGATTTGGAAAACGAACTCGATACCAGGAACTGCATGCCTGCTTCGGTAAATTGTTTGACGGCGCTGCCATCGGCTTCAATCCCATCGGCAAACCCCTGGTAGGCCATGTCGATGAATGGCACCAAGTTCCGTTCCTTCGTAATCGCCACCACTTCACTCCATTGGTCCGTTGTGAGATCGGCACCAGTGGGGTTGTGGCAGCAAGCATGCAAGACTACAATGCTGCTGGCGGGCAAGGCGTTCAGAAAAGATTTCATGCCTTCGAAATCGACTCCCCGCGTGGCTGCATCGTAATAGGGGTAGTTCTCAACCGTGAATCCGGCAGTCTCAAACAGTGCCCGATGATTTTCCCAACTTGGGTCGCTGATATACAGTTTGGAAGTGGGTAGCAGTCGACGCAAGTAATCGGCGCCAACTTTCAGCGCGCCTGTCCCACCCAGGGCTTCAATGGTCAGCACGCGGCCTTCAGCAACAAGAGCCGATTCTTGACCGAATACCAGGTTCTGAACCGCTTGATTGTATGCAACTAAGCCATCAATAGGCTGGTACCCACGGGCCGGTGCGGCTTCCAGTCTGGTCTTTTCCGCAGCACGGACGGCACCCAGCAATGGGATTTTTCCAGTGTCATCGCAATAAACTCCCACACCAAGGTTCACTTTAGATGGGCGAGTATCGGCGTTGAAGCCTTCGGTTAGGCCAAGAATCGGGTCACGTGGTGCCATCTCCACGGCAGCGAAAATAGAAGAGGTCATAATTTTCCGGGAAAATTAGATTTTACCATTGGCACGCAATCGTTGTTTTGTATACTCATTGGCATGCCAAATAACGTTTCCCGATTTGCGATTCATGTCGACGATGTGGCGCGTGCCCGTGCCTTCTATGAAAAGACGTTTGGATGGAAGTTTGAACCGTGGGGCCCCCCAGATTTCTACCTGATCACAACCGGTGACGCTGAAAATCCTGGCGTAGGAGGCTTGATGCACAAACGGCATCAACCGTTGACCGGGACAGGGATGAAAGGGTTTGAATGCACAATTGGAGTAAGTAATATTGACGAAACGATTCGTGCCATTGAACTGAACGGAGGCACAATCGTAATGGCTAAGGCTCAAATCCCGACGGTGGGGAGTTTGGTTTATTTCCACGATACTGAGAGCAATCATGTGGGGGCCATGCAATATGAGAATCGAGAATAAATAGCTTTCTGTATGGTAAAATCCTGCTATGAAATTCACACAATCCGCATTCGTTTTGACCCTCGGTTTGGTTTCCTTTATCGGTTGCAGTACCGCCGAAAAAGTGGCCGATAAAGCCGAAAATGCTGCCGGAAAAGTGGCGGATCAAGCTGTCAAACTAGCCGAAGGCGCAGAAAAAGTGGCCGAAAAGGCCGGAGACATGGCCGGAAAAGCTGCTGACAAGGCCGGGGACATGGCCGGAAAGGCTGTTGACAAAGCCGGAGACATGGCCGATAAGGCTGGCAACATGGCAGAGAAGGCGGCTGATAAAGCAGGTCACATGGCGGACAAGGCTGGTCAAATGGTGGAAAAAGCTGCCGATAGGACAGTTTCCGGAGCCAAGGCTGTCGGACAAAAGGTGAAGGAAGAAGTAAAGGCTGCCACCCACTAAGCATTAACCCTTACACTGGAAGTAGTCCTAATGAAAGAAGCTGCGACGGAACAGTTAACGGATCTTGTAGAAATTGCCATTCTTGATGATGATGCGGATTTCCGTTCCTACATTGAGGATGTGCTGAACACCGAAGGAGGCTACACCACGTACCCCTTTGCCCACCCCGACGACTTGTTTTTGCACAATGAACAAAGTCTTCCTGACATTGTCCTTCTCGACATGAATATGGGTGAGTTTCGTGGGGAAAAGGTGCTGGAGCAGCTATTTGCCCGTTGGCCAGGCCTTTGTGTGATCATCGTCACCGGCTATCCGTCGCTGGAAGATATGCGAGCCACCTTTAAAATGAAGGTGTTCGACTACCTCGCCAAGCCTTTTTCATTGGCACAATTACGCCAAACTTTGAAAAATGCCATTGAAGCGTTCGGACTTGGCAAAACTGCCCAAGACCGTTTACGGGAACGGTTGGGGCACCGCATAAAGGTGCTTCGTGTAGAACGCGACTGGTCTTTAAAGGACGTTGCCGCGTTTACAAAATTGAGCGTATCTCAAATCAGCTCCATTGAACGTGGAGCGCACTTGCCCAGCATGGAAAGTATGCTGGCCATTTGCAAGGCTTTTGACAGGAAGCCAAGTGATCTACTGGCTTCCATCGATTTTTGATTGCAAGAATACCTTCAAGCAGCAACGGTAGGCCAAAAGGAACTCTTCTCAGAGACCTTACCTTCACCGCTTGCGTACTTGCGTCGTTCCGATTCCAGGGAACGAATGAGGTTATCTAGTGCCTGTCGGCGGTGGTACAAAAATTGCAGCTTTTGGTCGACACTCTTGCCTTCCATTGCGCTGTAAAAAGGGTCTTTCGAGGCCATAGACTAGTTATAGTGGTACCGGTACATTAAGGCAATTACCTTAAGCTAAGGTAATTGATAACAATTAAGAGGGTGATAATATTTACACCCCTGCGCAGTAGACCCTGTGTTAAAATAAGAATCTTCTTCATTCCATGGACTTTTTGCAAGGTCTTAACCCCCAACAAAGGGAAGCGGCAGCACACGTAGAAGGCCCGCTTCTGATTCTGGCCGGCGCTGGCAGTGGCAAAACCCGGGTGATTACCCATCGCATGGGCCACCTGATTCGCGCCCATGGCGTCAATCCGCAATCGATTCTTGCGGTAACCTTCACCAATAAAGCCACTGAAGAAATGCGCAACCGTGTAGCGAAGATTCTTGGGGAAACCAGTCCGCAAAGAGTGCCCAGGGTTTCTACTTTCCATTCCTTTTCAGTGCGTATGTTGCGACGTGATGGCGACCGGTTGGCCGATATCCGTCCCAACTTCACCCGCACCTTCAACATTTACGACGATGATGATCAGCTTTCCCTGGTGCGGTCGATCTTCAAGGCTATCGGACTGGACGAAACGTTCATGAAGTATCGCGCCGCGCTGTCTCGTATCAGCCAGGCAAAAAATTCTCAAACCACTCCGCAAGATTGGTACAAGCAAGCCAGCGATCCTAAAATGCAGCGGCTGGCAGTGGTATACGAACAGTACGAATCGCGTTTACGTCAGGCCAATGCCTTGGATTTTGACGATCTTTTGAACGAAGCTGTCCGGCTGTTGAAACACGATGGGGATTTACGATCTACCTACAATCGGATGATTCGATATCTGATGATTGACGAATACCAGGATACGAATCGCAGCCAGTATGAGATGATGCGGCTGCTGACCAGTGAACACCAGAACGTGGTGGTTGTGGGTGATGAGGATCAATCGATTTACGGTTGGCGTGGTGCCGATATCCGCAACATTTTGGACTTCGAAAATGATTACGCCGGTGCCAAAGTGGTTCGGTTGGAGCAGAACTATCGGTCCACTCAGAATATTTTGGAAGCAGCAACAGCGGTGGTTGAAAACAATACCCAACGCAAGGGTAAAAAGCTTTGGACGGATGAAGGCGCTGGGGAAAAAATTGTAGTGTATGAATCGTTGGATGGCGAAAACGAAGCTCTGTTTATAGCCGATGCCATTGAAAAAATCCTCTTCGATGAGCCGAAATGGCGCGTTGCCGTTTTGTATCGAACCAATTCCCAATCGCGGCAAATTGAAGAAGCGTTGCGCCGCTACAATCGCAAATATATTGTGGTGGGTGGGTTCAGCTTTTATCAGCGAGCAGAAGTGAAAGACATTCTGTCTTACTTGAAAGCCACGTCCACCCCGGACGACACGATATCTTTGCAGCGGATCGTAAATACGCCTGCCCGCGGCATTGGTAAATCCACCATGGATCAGGTGGAAAAGTATGCCTTGGAGCAGGGAATCAGTGTTTGGAAGGCGGTTCAGAAGCTGCTTGAAACGCGGCAACTGGGTCCGCGAGCGGAATCTTCCCTTGGTTCGTTCGTAAAAATGCTCCAAGAGTTGCACGAATTGGCACAAACCACGCCAATAGACCGCCTTTTAGCGACAATTATTGACCGTTCCGGCTATGCAAAAATGCTGGAAGCCGAGCGGACTCCAGAATCCGAAGCGCGTAAGGAAAATCTAAACGAACTGCTGAACGCGGCAGCGGAAGCGGCTGAACGTGGTGAGACAGTTTCCGATTTTCTGGATCATGCGGCATTGGTGGCCGGTGCCGATGATATTGATGAAGGTGCACAGGTCAGTCTGTTGACCATGCACAATGCCAAGGGCTTGGAATTTCCTGCGGTGTTCATTGCCGGCCTAGAAGAAGGATTGTTTCCTCATAGCCGGTCCTTACAGGATTCCAACCAGATGGAAGAGGAACGGCGGCTGTGCTATGTAGGCTTGACCAGGGCGGAAAAGAAATTGACGTTAAGCTGGGCTCGGTTCCGTCGTAAGTTTGGTGGCGGACCTAGCGAACCAACCATCCCTTCAAGGTTTTTGAGTGAGTTGCCGCGGACTTTGATCACCAATTTAGGTGCCGGTGCACAGCGCTATGCAGGGGTAGACTTATCGGTTGAGCGCAGTGAAGTGCGGGAGTCGGTGAAGAAGAGTTTGTACAACGGCAAAACGTACAATTCACTGGACAACATCAATCAGTTTTTTACGGATCGTGGGATCACGCCCAAGCAGTGGCCGCCGACGCAACCAAAGCCCGATGCCGGTCGCGATGCGGTGCCAGTAAAAGCGGCGACACCCATGTTGCCTCAGCCGATTCCCCGAGCACCCGAAGCATTGCCTCCGCCAGTTCCGCGGCAACAATCCATGTTTGCCGATTTTGAGCTGCCATCGGTTCCTAAGCCAACAGCTCCGAAATTAGTTACGCGGATTCCTTTGGCGAAGTCTGAAAGTCAGCGGCCACCGTGGGAGGCGCCGTTTCTTCCAAATTCGAAGCCGGTGCCGGTTGTACCGGTGCGTGCTGAAAATCAGGCCATGCCGTGGGCAACTCCTGCCCGGCCCGCGCAGGTGCAACCGCCTGTTTCAAAGCCATTGAGTCCACCAGCGACGCCGGTTTCCAACTTGGGTTCGGCGCAATATGCGGCACGTCAGACGGCGTCACCAAAGAAGAGTTCTATTGTAGGAAAATCCATCCAACATGCTAAATACGGATCGGGTGTTGTATTACGTCAAGAAGGGGACGGGGAAGATGCTAAACTTACTATTAGCTTTCCTGGCTTTGGATTGAAAAAGTTAGTAGCTAAATACGCAGGGATAAAGATTGACGGATGAATACTAAGAACGTAACAGATACAGATGAACGAAAGAAGCTGAAGCGCGCCGCACGCAAGAAGTGTGCGCCAAAAGCCAAGCGAGCTTCGGGCGTGGCCCGTGGATCGATGAAGAAGAAAGTCAAGATCATTTCTAAAGGCCAGCGCAAACGCTAATTGCGTGAACTCCCTATTCCGCACCAAGTCCATTGACGCTCTGCTGGCCAGTTCGCAACATGCGGATCGGCGGCTGGAAAAAACGTTAGGCGTTTGGAGCTTAACGGCATTAGGCATTGGTGCGGTAATTGGGTCTGGTATTTTCACACTCACAGGAACGGCAGCGGTTGGCGAAGTTGGACGTCCCGGTGCCGGTCCTGCGATTGCTATTTCCTTCCTCTTAGTTGCCTTTGCATGCAGTTTTGCAGCTCTGTGTTATGCCGAGCTGGCATCCATGATTCCCATTGCGGGCAGCGCTTACACTTATACCTACGCCACTTTGGGCGAGCTAATAGCCTGGATTATTGGTTGGGATCTGATCCTGGAATACGCCGTTTCCAACATGGCTGTGGCGGTGGGATTCTCAGCCTATTTCAACGCGATTTTGGATGCGCTGTTCGGTGTCCATTTACCGTTCTGGTTATCCACTCCGCCATTTGTAGAAGGCAAATCGACGGGGGCAATTTTCAATCTCCCAGCATTACTTATCCTATTGTTGCTAAGTTGGGTTTTGGTGCGTGGCGCTAAAGAAAGTTCCGGTGCTAACAATTTGATGGTGGCGATAAAACTGGGGGCCATCCTAGCCTTTGTATTTGGCGCAGCCAGTGCGGTGAAGGTTGAAAATTGGCATCCCTTTGCACCCAACGGCTTCCCTGGAATCATGTCCGGGGCGGCCATTGTCTTCTTCACCTACATTGGGTTTGATTCGGTTTCCACTGCGGCTGAAGAGTGCAAAAACCCTGCGCGGGATATGCCCATTGGCATTTTATTGACTCTGTTTTTGTGCTCAGTGCTTTATGCATCAGTGGCTTTGGTGCTTACTGGCATTGTCGATTGGCACACTCTCAACAATGCTGCTCCGGTAGCCAACGCCTTAAAGCAGATTGGATACACACATCTGAACATTGCCGTCAGTGCCGGAGCGATTGTAGGGATGCTCAGTTCTCTGCTGGTGTTTCAGTACGGGCAGGCTCGTGTCTGGTTTGCCATGTCGCGGGACAAACTGCTGCCCGATTGCTTTTCCAAGGTGCATCCGAAGTATAAGACTCCCTACGTTTCCACTTGGATCGCAGGATTGGTGGTAGGAATTCCCGCCGGACTGCTGGACATCGGTACTCTTGCCGACCTATCGAACATTGGGACGCTCTTCGCGTTTGTGCTCACTTCCATTGGAGTAATCGTAATGCGCCGCACGCAGCCTGACAGGTATCGCGCATTCCGTGTTCCCTGGGTGCCAGCATTACCGCTGATCAGCATCTTTTGCTGCTGCGCGCTAATGGTCAGCCTGCCTACGGAAACGTGGGTTCGATTTTTCGTATGGCTGGTGATAGGCCTGGTGATCTACTTCTTGTATGGCCGCAACCGGACAAATATGGCGGGCGGCTTCAACCAGTAGGCGTAAAAGACCGCTCCCTTGCGGTCACGGCTAGGTAACTAACTAGATTCTACAGAGCCTTGACCGCAAGGGAGCGGTCTTTTACGCCTATTTTCTAACGGTCAAAGCGCCATTTTTCTGGCTTCGCCTTCAAGTTGCCAAGTTGTAAATGTCCTAACTCTGCCAGCACAGCCTCATTGCAATACCAGCACTTCAGCACGACACTGTGATTTTCCAGCCATTGCGGCAGGATGTTAATTGGCCCTTCCAACAGGACTCTGGATTCCCCGCCAACCAGCCATTTGGGCAGGAAAGTGGCTCGTTCCAGACTCACAAAAACTTGATCGCGACGGTTTGCACCACAGCCATAATCACCCACCCGAAGGACGTATTTTCGGTCAGGAGAGGATAGTTCCGCTCTGGCATTTTCCGAACAGGGTTGCAGTCCTGAAATCATAACTACCGAGCCTAATAGGGGTAGGCCCATAGCAAAAATAGTATTGCGTATAACCACTTGCCAGCGATTTAGATTCGCCATGTTGTCATCCTCTTCTTCAAAGAATTTGGTCAACAGCTAATCATCCGGGCTTTCATTTCGCCCCCTGAATTGCGTAGGGAAAGTAGGAGATCGAAGGTTACATTGCAAAGCAAGGACCAAAGCTATCGATGAGTGTGAATCTTCCCAAAATCAAGCAGTTGCAATGGGAATCGCATTTGAGGGTATGAAATTTTTACTGGATTAGATTAACATCTTTGAAGAACTTACCGGGTTAGGGTCAATCGTCATCCATTCCGCGTCGCAGCAGTTGTACGCTTTCCACCCCGTCCATCTGATCCAGGACATTTATCAGGGTATGAGCCGATGTATTGCCTCGTAGACGTAGTCGATAAGCCGCTTCCAGTAATGACCCGCGTTTGCCGGTGCCCAGTGAAATCAATTCGCTCATCTCCAGATGCTGGCCGATACCGTTCTGGATCAGGTCATCCAGATTCATATTGGACGTTGTTTTAATGCGGAGTGTATATTCGGTGGAAGGTGTAGCTTGCTTAATCCGCCTCAAGTTCAACAACAGTTCCGCCAATGCCACTACAAAAATGCCGATTGCCGCCACCCACAACGCCTTTGCCCCCACCGCCATGCCCACAATCACAGCAAGAATAACGTAAGCCGTATCTTGCGTATCTCGCACCACGGTGCGGAAGCGAACAATGGATAGCGCCCCTACTAAACTGAACGCCCGTGCCACATTATCCCCAATCACCTGGGTGACCATGGCGATCAACACACACAGCAGAACCAGCGTTGCGGGGAAGGAAGGGCTTAGGTCAGGATTCTTACGGGTCTTCAGATAGACCATGGAAATGATCCAGCCAAACAGCAATGCCGTCATCAACCGGACGAACAATTCCAGTGGCGAAATCTGCGGACCGTGGACGAATGCTGCGGTTAAAAAATCCAACATTTGAAATTAGGCTGCTTCGACTGCATCGGTGAGGAACTTGGGTATGCCCAGTCCTAGTGTCGCGCATGCAATTCGATATTTGGAAGCGGGCTTTGGAGTAAGGGCAAACTGCTGTATGAATGCGGTGAATAGAGCGGGCATTTGCTGCCGGAATTTAATTTCGACAATCACTCCCCCGGTGGACAGTAGCGCCGGTTCCGCTTGTTCAAAAGCAAACTGATTGACGCCCACAGCGGCCACTTGCTCATCCAACGTTAAACGCAGCGGACCCGTGGGGCTCATCAGCATTCGAGCCGTGCGCTGGTAGGAAATCTGACAAACAGGGTGAAGTCGACGCGCGGTCAAACGGCGGTGATACCAATAACCAGCCCATTCCCGATTGGGCTCACCTGTGGCGACCAGGGTTAAGTCATGCAGAGGCACTTGCGTCCGCTTCTTGCTGACCAACCCGCGAGTCTTCATCTTTCGTTCCAGAAAAACTTCAGAACTGTCCCCATAGCGGCGAATCCGATACTTACCTCTCCCAAATGACCCATTGCGCTGCAGTACGTCGAAATTCTCCGTATCCAGATAAATACTGGTGATGGTGTAGTTGTCGCCAGTCTCGCCACTGCCATGCGGGTCGGCCTGCAAATTGGCACGCGACCACTGACGAATTTCATTGGCCTGCGCCGGGCTGACAACGAATTTCACCTCGGAGGCAAACTTACTTGCATGACCGGTACCAAGAGACGGCGATTGAATGATTTTCATGTTTACCAGATCCTAAAGTGGAGGCGGTGCTGGCATGCCGCCAGGTCCACCGGGCATTCCAGCGGGTGCCAAATCTTTTTCAATCCCGGCCCGCAGTTGTTCTTCGGTAATCAGGTTGTCTGTGCTCCAGGAATCAAACCACTTGGTGAACGTTGTCTTAAATTCTTCCTGTGTAATGTTGCCGTCTTTATTCGCGTCCATCGCTTTCAGGAATGCTGGTCCGATCATGGTGCCCGGTCCAAACCCGCCACGACCACCACCGGGGCCTCCGCGTCCACCCATGCCAGCATTTGCCTGACCCTCTGACTTACCAGCCAATTGATCGGCCACCGATTGCGCCCGGGGTCCGACGAAGGCCTTGATTGGCTTGCCACCCATAGGACCGCCCGGGCCGCCGAAGCCGCCACCAGGACCACCAGGTCCGCCGGGTCCACCAGCACCTGGGGGAGGGCCGAAGCCGCCGCCCTGTGATGTTTCACCGGCAATGGCTTTATCGAACTTGGTGAGTTTCGAATCGGATTCATCTTTAACACTAGGGCGAAGCAACAGTGCGGTTTCCTCAACTTGTTTGGTGATTCGTTCTGGCGCAAAAATGGTTTTGCTATTCTTGGCCATTAAATCCATATAGCTCTTTTTGAACGATTCTTGCTGGAAGACACGTTCCAGAAACTTGTTTTGCCCTTGCCATGGCTTCCTTATGCTTAGTTCCGCATTGCTGCCCATGAACCGACCAAACGATAGGTCAAGATCCCAAGGCAGGAAGACAAATTTGTTCGTTTCAGGATGCAGGTAGACATAGAAATTCTGTCCCATGGCCAGAATGCTATCGCTGTTAGACAGCCAGACTGTGGTGGAAAGGAATCGGGCAAACTCTTCAATGTCCAGATAGTTGGCCAACCCTTTGGCGAACTCTTCGTCGGAAGCGCTGGTCACGTACTTGGAAAAATCCATGACGCGGCGCTGCTGCTTTTTGGAAAGGTTGGTTTTGGGATCGTAAATCTGGTTGTATTTTTCCCAATCCTCGCCCAGGTAGCTGAACAGATTGCGGGTGGATGGCTTAAAAATAGCTCCCTTGCTTTGCCCAAAAGTTTCTTCGGCAAAGGTTTTATCCACGTCTTCCACAACCGAGTAAAGTCCCACGTATTTATTTTCATGCTTGCCTGAAACAGTGACGTAAACGCGGGCATAGGCTGTGCGTGGCGAAGGAACTTGCGCATCGCGGAACAAAGCGTAGGAGAGTACTTCATTCATATAACTATCGTCAGTGACGCAACTATGAAGATTGAATTTTGTAATTCCAGCCAGCTTTTGGTCTTTGGAATACTTATTGAGGTCAATTTTGAAGGATCGCTTCAACGAGTTGCGCGATTGTGAAAACGTGCTGTTGCCTTTGTATCGGACAGCCACATCTTTCAGTTGGGTGCCTTCAAAATCCAGGTCGGCATGGACGTATTTGAAGTCAATGCCCTGCATGGCCGACATGCCATTGCGCCCGTTCTTTCCCTGCATGCCGCCCGCTCCACCGGGTCGGCCACCAGGACCGCCGGGACCACCACCTCCGGGTCCACCAGGACCGCCACCGCCAGGACCACCGGGTCCGAAGGGCATTGGGAAAGAAGTATTCAAACCTTCCGTAAGCTGGGCGGAAGTCAATGCGCCGGACTTTGCCTTATCCCAGGACGCAAACCAATCCTGGCCAAGTTTAGAAAACTCATCACGAGATAATTTCCCGTCTTTATTTTGATCGGCTTTCATAAAGCCTGGGGTGAGGAACATGGCCGGGCCAAAGCCACCGCGACCGCCTCCGAATGCGCCGGGGCCGCGTTGACCACCTTTCGGTTCCATGGCATCCCATTCGGCTGCCGTCCATTTCAAATGAATGTTCCAGATTTTAGTGGTCTGAAAGAGATCGGCAGACTTGGTAGGGGCGGGCGATGCGGCGGCTGCGAGCAGTGGGCCGAAGCCGAGAATTGCCGCGATGACGGCGGCAACTATGGGATTTGCGGGGTATTTTCCGGGTTTCATAGGCTGTAATGATACTGTAACCCACACTTGACCCGACTTATCTTGAAGATTTGTAAAGGCAGACCGTCAATTCTGACGTGATCATAACTTGTTACCCAGACCTGCCCTTTACACTCTTAACAATAGTTTTTCGTGCATTTTACCCTACCGTTTCTCGAAATGTCGTCTGATAGTTCATAGGAAGCGAATGTGAGTTCGTTAGGGAAAGGCCAACATGACACCAGCCATAGAAATTGATAGTGACTTGATGCTCCGGGTGAAAGATGGAGACATGCAATGTTTTGAAAACCTTTTAGAACGGCACCGCACTCCGCTGGTCCACTTTCTATTCCGCATGGTTCACAACCATGGCGTTGCGGAGGAATTGGCCCAGGAAGTATTTTTACGAGTCTATTGTTCCCGCCAGAACTACAAGCCTTCGGCCAAGTTCACCACCTGGTTGTACCGCATTGCTACGAACCTTGCTCTAAACTGGTTGCGCGACAAGCGACGGGAGCGCATGGAAGAGAGTTTAGATGCCGTGACGCTGCTGGGCTTTCGCCGTCAAGTAGCCGATAGTGCCCCAACCGTCCATCACGATATTCTAAAGCGCGAGCACATGGATGAAATCAAGCAGGCCATTTTCAGCTTGCCGGATCGTCAAAAAGCAGCGGTTTTAATGCACAAATACGAAGAAATGGATTATTGGCAAATCGCCGAATCCATGGGCTGTTCCATGACCACCGTGAAAGCGCTGCTGTTCCGGGCATATACTACGTTACGTACGCGTCTGGCGCACATTGCAAAGTAGTGTATGAGGAAACTGCCTCTTAATTTCGTTTGGAACCGGTCCCACTTACCCCTGTTATTGGGATGTGCGCTGGCGTTGCTGCTTCCGGCATTGGCCCTGGTGCAGTATCGTTGGATCAGCCAACTGAGCATGGCCGAAGAAGAACGATTAGACCGGCAACTTAAAGAAGCAGTCACTCTTTTCACACGGGAATTCAATGCCGAACTGAACCGCATCAATGCGTTCTTATTGGCACCGCGGGCCAACTCGCCA
Source organism: Acidobacteriota bacterium (assembly GCA_025352795.1). Taxonomy (GTDB): domain Bacteria; phylum Acidobacteriota; class Terriglobia; order Bryobacterales; family Bryobacteraceae; genus JANXSF01. Next base: position 78,725 of record JANXSF010000087.1, on the reverse strand, counting down.
GACGGCGGAGAATTCGCCTTACGATATCGACGCTGGGCCACCAACAACAACCAACTTCCCTTATTAAAAGCCATCTACCGTTCTTCCGGTGGGGAACGGGCAACAAATTCCCTGGAAGCCTACAACGTGGAAAAAGGAAGTTGGGAACCGCTGGAATGGCCACAGGCGTTTCAAAAACTGCGAGATCAGGCCGAATGGCGACCCCCGCCGGATAATCCGCCAACGCGGCCGCCCGGTGGCCCCAGGCCTCCCCGAGACTGGTTTACCAAAGATGTGCTGGCAGCGGCGGCGCCCCGATTAAGTTTTGAAACCGACACGGAGTTAGGATCGCCAATTTGGAGTCAGGCGGTGCTGCAGGGTTGGACGATTGTTGAATTTGACCGGGACTATTTGCAATCGCAATATTTCCCTGAGCTGGCCAAACGCTACTTTGGCGAAGATTATTTCGTACGAATTGCCACTCGCGGAGCCCAGTCCAGTATTGTTTTCCAAACAAGCCCCGATGGAGAGGACATGAACGTTGCCGATGCCACCGGATCGTTGTTCGACATACGACCGGAAAATCCATCACGGTTCGGTGGTCCTCCTCCGTTTGGCCCGCCGGGCGGACGGAATCCATCGGCCAATCCACCACCAGAGCCTCGCGGACGGTGGGCTGTTTCTGTTCGACACAAAGCGGGTTCCATTGCCCAGGCGGCATCCGCTGTGCGCAATCGCAATCTATTAATCAGCTTCGCCATCCTTTTATTAATGGCCGGAACCATGGGTTTGTTATCCACCACCAGCCGCAGATCCCAAAGATTGGCCCATCAGCAGATGGAATTTGTGGCCAGTGTTTCGCATGAATTGCGAACTCCACTGGCGGTGATTCGTTCTGCTGGCGATAACTTGGCAGATGGACTGGTTGTTAGTGAAGGCCAGGTTCGACGGTATGGATCGTTGATCCGCAATGAAGGCCGTCGACTATCTGAAATGGTGGAACAGATTATGAGTTTCGCCGGTTTGGAAAAAGGCAATGAGAAGTTTGAGTTCACTGCCGTGGATGTGAATACCATTATCCAGCGGGCGCTTGCTTCTTGTGAACCGACGTTGAAGGATCGGGGATGTCGTGTGGAAATGCAGGTTCCTGAGGGCTTACCGCATGTACTGGCCGACCCGAATTCGCTGGCCCATTGCCTGCAAAACCTGCTCACCAATGCGGCGAAGTATGCCAATGAATCCGGTTGGATTGGGCTGAGCGCGCGGACTTTGGAAACCAGTAAAGGACGGCAGTTGGAAATCAGCGTGGAGGATCGCGGACCGGGAATTGACTCGGCGGATCTGCCCCACATCTTTGAACCGTTTTACCGTGGGCGCAGAGCAGTGGAGGATCAGATTCACGGCACAGGCCTGGGCTTGAGCCTGGTGAAGCGCATCATGGAAGCTCATTCCGGCGGCATTGAAGTGAAATCAGTTTCAGGCAAAGGGAGCATTTTTACCTTGAAGCTGCCGGCAACTCAAGCAGGTTAACCAGAACCATGGCACAACGCATTTTGCTGGTGGAAGACGAACCGGGATTAGTTTTAACGCTGACCGATCGTTTGCAGGGGGAAGGGTATCATACCGATGCTTGCGAAGACGGAGAAGCCGGTTTGGCGCAGGCGATGGCCCAACCGTATGACCTGATCATTCTGGATGTAATGCTTCCCAAAAAGAGTGGCTTTGATGTTTGCCGTAAACTACGGCAAAGCGGCATGCAAACGCCTATTCTTATGCTGACGGCACGCAATCAAGTGGTGGATAAAGTTGTGGGATTGCAGATTGGCGCTGACGATTACTTGACCAAGCCGTTCGACATGATGGAGCTGCTGGCAAGGATTGAAGCTCTATTACGCCGGTCAGTGGCCAAGCCTGCAGCAGCGGTGATGGCGTTTCAGTTCGGGACAGTTAAGGTTGATTTCCGGCGGGCAGAAGTTTTGCGCAATGCCGTGGCTGTGGTGCTTTCGGCCAGGGAATACCAGTTATTGAAATATCTGATTGAACATCGTGGCGAATCCATTTCAAGAGAACAGTTACTGACCGATGTGTGGGGTTACCAAGCCACACCGGAGACTCGCACAGTGGATGTTCACATGGCGTGGCTGCGACAAAAGTTGGAAGACAATCCCCGTTACCCACAATATTTTCTGACCCTGCGCGGCCTTGGCTATAAGTTCGATAGTTAGTGCGTCTGATTCAAATCCTACCATCTAGCGGAATGTGCGCAGTCTGGCTTCTGACAAATGTGGGATTCCATTGAAACTAAAAAGTGATATTTCCTGCGGTTGGATTCGTAGCGTTGAGATGGATGCGTTGTAGGTCACTCCGGCCAACTTCAAGCTGCGTTCCAAAGGCAAGTCCAGTGCGGTGGCAATGGCGATTGCGGTCGGTGTGGCGCTTGTAAAAACAATGGTGGGACCCTCGGACGTTTTTATAGAATTCAGCGCGGCTTGAATACGAATCGTGAAATCTGAAAACGATTCTCCGTCATATGGAAACCGATTGGCTATCCAGGCAAGGACAACCATCGCATCCAAATGAGAATGTCCCCGATGCACGGTCGATTCTGGATTGTCCATGGCGGCGAGCATTTCCTGGTATCCGTCCCGAAAATTCGCGTCAATGGCGGCGATTTGCGGGGCGATCTTACGGTACACGTCGTCCAGGTCAAACTCGTTCCATCGGGCATCGCTCTGAAGCTGCACGGAGGTTCGGAGGGCGCTGACTGCATTAGCCGCAGTTTCTTTCTGTCTACGAAGTTCTCCGCAGTAGAGATGGGCAAAGGGAATTTCCTGCAACGCCAGATAGCTGCCCAGCAGATGCGTCTGTTCGTGCCCAAGATCGGAAAGCCTGTCGTAGTTGCTGCGCAATCCCGCTTGCCCATGGCGGACTAGATAGAGGGCGCTCAAGAAGTTTCTTCCAACAGGTTCACTGCACTGTTCACCAACGCGGCCACACGAACGTCGAAGTGGGCGAAGCGCTCATCTTTGGTTTGGCCCTGATGATAACGGAAATAAATTTGTTGAAGAATCACGGCAAGTTTGAATATCCCCAGAATTTCATACCAGCGGATGTTGCTGAGGTCACGACCAGTTTTTACTTCGTAATGCGCCAGGAACTGCGCCCGGTTATAGAGACCAGCATCTTTCCCAAGCGATGAAATTGAGCCGAGTTGCCAATAGCAGAGGGTAAGTCCCAGGTCTACCAAGGGGTCGCCGATGGTGGTCATTTCCCAATCCAGAACTGCCGCTACGCGCGAAGGATCGTCGAATTGGAACATCATATTGTCCAGTTTGAAATCGTTGTGGACCAAGGTTGGTGCCAGCGGACTTGGAATTCCATTCGCCAGCCAATGGATGATGCGATCCATGCCCTGCAGCAGTGTGGTTTGGGAACGATGCCAACGCTCTGTCCAGCCCTTCACCTGCCGTTCCAAAAACCCTTCTGGTTTACCGAGCGCGGCCAGTTCCGGGGTGCTGATATCCACCGAATGCAGGGTGGACAGGCAATCAATAAAAGCGCGGCTGATGCGTCCTTGGAAATCGGGCACGGTTTGGAATTGTGGTGGAACGGAATCCCGAATAATTTTCCCTTGCCGCCTCTCCATGATGAAAAAGACGCATCCCAGCACGGCCAGATCTTCGCACAATAGATACACGTTTGGCGCGGGTTGAAAATGCGGATGGATGCTTTTTAAGATGCGGAACTCACGCGCCATATCGTGCGCTTTCGGTGCCACTGGACCCAATGGGCCTCGGCGAAGCACGTATTCTTGCTGGCCAATTCGTAAAAGGTAAGTGAGGTTGGAATGTCCGCCGGGGAACTGCTGCAGTTGCAGCGATGTTGTGTCGTGGGGGAGTTTGCCCTCTAGATACTTCGCTAAATTATCCAGAGGCAGTTCTTCGCCTGCACGAACCGGGGCCGTATCTTTGCTTGAATCAGCGCTTGAATCAGCGCTTGAATCAGCGCCTAAACCGCTGTCTGTAGTGGATAAATTGCCTGACATGCTCTCCGGTTGAGCGTACCAGAATTTCCAGCTTGCGCGCCGGATCTGGAAGCGCGAAAGTAGTTTAATAAGTAGAACAACTATGCAATTTGTACAATTTGAAACTAGTGGTGCGGTGGCGATAGTCACCATGAACCGACCGAAAGCGAATCCTTTGAATCGTCAAATACTGGGTGAACTTCTGGATGCCTTCCAATTAGCCGCCTTGGATGTGGATGTGCGCGCGGTGCTGTTTACCAGCGCTGTTCCCAGATTCTTTTCTGCGGGATTTGACGCAATGGAAGTTTTTGCCTACAACCGGGAGCAGATGCGGGATTTTCTGGAAGCGTTTGGGAACCTCATCACGATGATCCTTAACTTCCCCAAGCCGGTGGTTGGTGCACTTCCAGGCCATGCTGTAACCGGTGGTGCGATTCTGGCGCTGTGTTGCGACTTTCGGGTGATGGTTGAAGGCGACTACCGTTTCGCGATGAATGAGATTGACGTTGGCGTGGTACTGCCGCATTCGATTTTCCGAATGCTATCGACGGCGGTGGGCGGGCCGGTGGCACGTAGAATGGTGCTGGCTGGGGAAGCACTGTCACCAATGAAGGCGCTGGATGCTGGCCTGGTGACGCGAGTGGTACCGGAAACGCAGATTCAGGCGGGAGGCATGGAACTGGCCCAATATTTGAGTGGAAAGCCTCCGGCAACATTTGCCGCCTTGAAAAAGATTGTGCTGGAATCCACGGGAGTTGCCCATACAGCATTTGAACCGGACGTGGACCCCTGGTTTACAGACGAGGCACTGGTGCAAAAAGAGAAGATCCGGGCCAGCTTGCAGCGTGGTTGAGATAGTAGAATAGACGCAAAGGAGAATTGAATTATGAAAGAGTCAGGGTCTTTGTTGGAAGCAGAGTCGATGTGTTTAGCTCCGCCGAACCCTTCGGAAAACAGACGGCGGTTCCTGGTCACGAAATTAAGTGCCGGGTTTGCATTGGCTGTACAACCTGTTTCGGCGGAGACGATAAAAACTAGCGCCGAGGGACTAGTTGCAGGCGAAGTAAAAATTCCGACCAAGGACGGATCCATCCCTGCCTATCGGGCGATGCCTGCCAAGGGCAAGAATTTCCCTACCGTTCTGGTGGTGCAGGAGATTTTTGGTGTCCATGAGCACATCAAAGATATTTGCCGTCGCTTTGCCAAGCTGGGTCATTTGGCGATTGCTCCGGAAATGTATGCCCGGCAGGGAGATGTTTCGGTAATCACCAACATTCAGGAAGTGATCAGCAAAGTAGTGTCGAAGGTTCCAGATGCGCAAGTTATGTCCGATTTGGATGCTGCGGTGGCTTGGGCGTCGAAGAATAAGGGCAATGTGAACAAGCTTGGCATCACGGGCTTTTGCTGGGGCGGCAGGGTGGTGTGGCTGTATGCGGCTCACAATCCCAAGTTGAAAGCTGGTGCGGCCTGGTATGGAAGGTTGGTAGGGCAGACCAGTGAACTGACGCCCAAGAATCCCATTGACGTGGTTGGATCTTTGCATGCGCCGGTGTTGGGTCTGTATGGCGGGAAGGATACGGGCATTCCGCAGGCGAGTATCGACAAGATGCGGGAGGCGTTAAAGGCAACGGGCACGGCGTCTGGTAAAGCATCGGAAATTGTGGTTTATCCGGATGCGCAGCATGGTTTCCATGCAGACTATCGTCCAAGTTACGACAAGCAATCGGCTGAGAATGGATTTAAGCGGTTGAATGAATGGTTCAAGAAAAACGGGGCGGCTTAGGCGGATAAAAACGAAAGGGGGAGGTAAGCCTTGCAGCCACACCGCCCCCTTTCAACAACAGACTAGCTTAGGAGCCCTGGGTAGCGGCTTGTGACATGGAACTACCAATCTTCGAGAAGATGGTGCTGATGTTGCCGGAAACGCTAGGCATAATTGCACCAGCGGCCACGGCCACAAACCCTGCCATCAACGCGTATTCGATCAAGTCCTGACCTTTCGTGTCTTTAATTAATTTCAAGAATTTAGCTTTCATTTTTCTATACCCTCCTCAGAGTATTGTTTTGCGCTTTTTACTAGCGGATAAGTAAATTTATCATTCAAATGAAGCGGAACAAATCGGCTTAGAACCCTACATGGGTGAGAGATTATCCTCAGTACCTGGAATAGACCAACACTCAATGGACCCTAACCCTAACAGCCTGCCCTACTTCATATATCGGCAGATCGCTTTAAAATGAGAAGGGAGCTGGAAGCCTAAGCTTCCAACTCCCTTCTGCGCAAAAAACAAAATTCGGTTAGGAACCTTGCGTAGCGGCTTGTGACATGGAGCTGCCGATCTTCGAGAAGATGGTGCTGATGTTTGCGGAAACGTTTGGCATGATGGCGCCAGCGGCGACGGCAACAAAGCCAGCCATCAATGCATATTCGATAAGGTCCTGACCTTTGGTGTCGTGTAGGATCTGGAGTTTCAAGAGTGTGTTCTTCAAGGTTTTCATGTTTTTGTATTCTCTCCCGTTTGCAGCGATATATTTTCGCCGCTGTAAGAAATTTATCATCGAGAATCGTTCTCACAAATCGGCAAAAACCCTTAGTTTGGACTACGAAACTCCTAAGAACTGGCCCCAGTAGTATGAAGATTGCTTTAGTTTGGGTGCTGTAGAGGGGGTTTATGAACCGGAAATGGATGCTTGAGACATTGCACTGCCAACTTTGGAGAAGATGGTGCTGATATTCACTGACACTTCCGGCATGATGGCCCCGGCAGCAACAGCCACAAAACCGGCCATGAGTGCATATTCAATCAAATCCTGGCCTTTGGTGTTTCGCAGCAGATCGCTTTCAAAGCTACGGAAGAATGTTTTTAAGTGGGTCATGGGGGTGTCCTTGTGCGCTAAAAATTGCCTTCAACTAGAACTTAACATCCCCTAGGACTACGGGCAATACTCATATCCACTTAGTTTGTCAGACAAAATATAGACCTTCGTACTAGAGTGGACCCCAGGTTTGTTGAAAAACACGAAAGAGCAAGGTCGTTTAAAATGCAAAAAGAAAGGTGGAGCTGGATAGTTCTTCCTTCCCTTAACAGGTCCTATACTGTCCATTATACTTGCTAAAGTATTCTACACTGTCCGTTAACTTACGATCCTGATGTTGCTGCTCGGGACATGGAACTGCCCACCTTGGAAAAGATGGTGCTAATATTTGTGGAAACGTTGGGCATGATGCTTCCCGCTGCTACCGCTACGAAACCGCCATTAACGCATATTCAATCAAGTCTTGGCCCCTCTTGTCCGAAGCATATTCCATTTCTGAAACAACTTCGAGGCCATTATCCGATAGTAATTTCCTCTCATCAATTTTTCTCCCCATTTGAAATTTAACGTCTTTCCGCGCCTATACGACCAAAGCCTGAGCTCGGATATCAATTTGAAACCCAAATGGGAGTGGGGTACTACGAAAGCTCATTGCCGCAACAATTTGTCCAGTTCATCGGCGATCTGTGGCAATCGATCTGGATTCCTTAAAAGATTTCGGATCCCCAATTCCTTGAACTTTTCATAGAACAGGTCCACAGCCGTATACGCCGCAGCGTAGGACAACTGGGCATGCTCCGCGCTCATCCTGGACCACGTCTGGCTCATTCGATTCAGCTTGGGGAGCGTATTGGCACGGGCAGCCTCGTGCACGTGGAGTTTGGCCGTAGGGGACAACGGAAGCCCTGAAAGCTTTTGGGCCAGACCTTCATGCAGCCAGGCTGGCCATGGACCGATGTTGGCCAGGCAGGCGTGGACAATTTCGTGGGAAAAGGTGCGACGGGTATCTTCGCCAATTCCTCCCGGTTCCAGCAACGCCACCCGGATACGACCATCAAACTGTCCCACCGCCCACTCTGCGGCATCGGAGGTCTTTTTGTAATCCACCAAATTTTGGGCGATCGCCGTAAGCCGCTCGCCGGTATTGCAGCCAAGCTCATCGGAAATTCGCACGTACTCACGGTCGATTAGTTCCAGCAAAGCATGAGCGTCGGTTTCCGACATCACTCCAGGCAAGTAACGGAGCTGGGCCTTGGTTCCAATCAGCGTTTTCATCGTCCGGGCGGTGCCAAACTCACGGATCACTTTCTTGTAAAGGGCTTCCAGAGCGGGATCTTTTTCCAAATCCAGAGAATCTTTCAGGTAGGCGACAGCACTTGTCAGATCATCTGCCCGATAGGCGGCAAGCCCAGTAAGAGCAAGTAATTTGGGGTCTAACGGAGTCTTTTTTAACTCTTCCTTTTTCAGCTCTGCTTCAAGCAATTCAAACGCTTGCTGTGGCTGGTTCACGCTGAGCAACTGAATTGCCTTGTTCACGTTAGCGGATGCGTTTGCAGGTGCGTCCACTGGCGGCGGACCCAGCCGTGCAGCGCCAGCCCCAATGCTAGGAGCGGCACGACGCTCATTCTCTAACCGATCTGCCCCGGTAATGGCTGCGGCAGGTAAAAATCCGAACCAATTCTTGCCCTGGTGCCGTATGTTGACAAAGTAGCAACCCTGAATGCCGGAACGGATTTCAACCGACGCACCGGCGGGCAGCACGTCAATGACGGCGTCGCCTGGTTCACATCCCTTCTTCAACTCAGTGTTTTCCAGTTTGACCGTTTGTGTCCAACAAAAGCTAGCGCCTAGGAGCGCAACAGACGAAATGGTTCCGAAACGGGTCGCCATACCTATGATGCTAAGCCAGAACAGGGTGGTAATGCTGTAAGATGTTCCGCTTATTTGGATACTAAGGTAACTTGTATTTCATTTTCATGGCTTTCACATTGGCGCTTGCCGGTGCCTGATACTTTCCTGGGATGGCCGCGCTTTGCTGGCTGAAGCGGTAGGCATCGGCAATTTTCACTTTGTCCGCCTTGGGCTCACCCATTTTAAAGTTGGCCAATCCAAGATAAAAAAGTGTCTCTGCCTTCATTTCATTATTTGTCTGAACATTGGGAAGGGCCTGACGAAGCAGCTTATCCGTTTCCTGCCATTTGCTATCCGTTGCCGCCACCAGACCCATCATCCAATAGCCGATCCCACTTTTCAGATTGACGTTCTTTTGCCAATCCGCGTCGGACGCCCCGGCTGGCTTCAATTTTGTGGGAAGCACTTCCACCAGCTTCTGGGCGTACTGTACGGCCTTCACTTTATCTTTCATGCCGTCGAAATATTGCGACGCCGCAAAAAGTAAAATGTCGTCGTTGGTCTGGTCTGTACTCAAAATCTTTTCGCCCATGGCCAGGGCCCCGGCATTGTCCCCTGTTTGTTGCAGTGCCATGAACAGCAGTGGTTTGGTTTCCTTGATGTATTGCGAATTGGGACTGCGCGATTCCAGCGCTTTAAAGAGTTGCAGCCGCACTTTGGGGTCAGTAGATTGCAGCCCCGTCGCGTACAGCGAGTATTCCGTATAGATATCCACTTGCTTCGAATAATCCACAAGGCGTTTCCATTCTTCCACTTCATCCTCGCCTTTGGGTTGCGGCGAATCTACCACTTTCCTAGCGATATCGGAGGTGTTGGCAGCCCACTTCAGAACCAGGCCAGCATCTTTTTTACCTTCGGCAGCTTTCAGATTTCCTTGCGACGTTTCCACATCCATCGGATCAATGGCTAAAAGCTTCTCGCCGACACTCACTGCTTTATCGAATTCATTTGCTTTCAGGTAAGCACCTTGCAGTTGCTGCAAAACCCATGCTGCTGATTCGTGCTTGCCATGCTTTTCCACAAAGCCTTCCAGCATCGCCGTGCGTCGGGGACTCCCTTCCGCTTCCTGGCCAATCATCTGGAGCAGCGCCCCTTCCGGTGTTTCAGCGTTCACGGTGAGCTTGTGGCGCTGGGCCATCAGCGGGAATGCTGAAAGGGTCAATAATAAAAGAGCAATGGCACGCATGGTCTTTCTCCTCTGGATAGCTATCCAAAGGATTATACAACTGCCTTGCCCTACTTGATTTGCCCTACTTGATTTGATATGCCATTAAATTATCTTGATCTCGGACATACAGCACACCGTTCGATAGCACTGGCTGGGTCCAAAGTGGGTAATCGCCAATCTTGATTTCAAACCGCGACAGTTCCGTATAAGCTTTCGAATTCACTTCAGCCAGTCCGAAAATGCCTTTTTCACTCTGCATGAACAGCAACCCATCGGCAAACAGAACCATGCCTTTTCCAACAGCCCGTTCCTTCCAAGCCACCTCACCGGTAGACCATTTCATGGCGATCCAAGCAGCATTCCCGGTAGCGCCATACAGGTAATCACCCACCAATACCGACGTGTTGTAGTGATTCATCATGTCGTTGTTGAAGTACACTTCCTGCATCTTTTCATCTTTAGACCCAGGCAGTTTAATCAACGCGCATCCGGTGCCGTAAGCTGAGGAAACGAACACATACCCGTTGGAATAAATCGGCGTTGCGATATTTGCTGTTCGGTTAGACACCTTGGTGTAGCGCCAAAGCAACTCACCGGTAGACATTTCCAGTCCCATGGCCGCTTCGCCGGAAAGCACGGCCAGCTTGCGCGATCCACCATAATCAAAGGCGATGGCTGAACTATATCCCGCTCGGTCACTTTGCGATTTCCAGATTACATCGCCATTGCGCTTGTTCAAGGCAACCACACTGGCTCCCTTGCCGCCCGGAACCACAATCAATTTTTCCCCATCAATCAGTGGCGATTCACTAATGCCCCAATGCGGATTACTTCCACCAAACTTTTCCAGAATGTTGTAGCCCCAAACTTTCTTGCCTGTATCCAGATTCAAACAGACCAAGGTTCCATCGGCGGCCAGGCTGTACAGCTTATCGCCATCAATGGTGGGTGTGCCGCGTGGCCCATGCCCTCGCGATTCTCTAAAGGATCCTCCAGCCTCGGCTTCCCACAATTTCTTGCCGTCCTTAACATCAAAGGCCAACACCCGTTCCTGATCCCCAAATTGGCCAACCGTATACAGCTTGCCTTTCACAACTGCAAACGAAGCGTACCCTTCACCCAGCCCCTTCACCATCCACAACTTTTTGGGACCACCTTCGGGCCACTTACGAAGCAATCCTTTTTCGGCAGATTTTCCATCGCGATTTACACCTCGCCATTGCGGCCAATCGTCAGCCATCGCGAAGATGGGAAGAATCAGGATGAGTGTAAGTAATTTCATAGACAGCCTCTATTATTTTTTGGCAATGCTTTTCAACTATTTCTTTGCAATGCTTTTCAGCATTGTTTGGAACAGTGCTTCATTCGCCGCTACTGTTTTAGCCGGTGCAGTGAATTTGAAGAACACCGGACCATCGGGAGCATCCACAATCGCTGCTACCATTCGATACCCCGGCTTGGGCGTTTTTTCAGGCGACATGGGGGTGGGTGAAAACAGGTAGGTCCCGGCCAGTTCAATGGTGGTCACGCTAAATCCATTCAGCTTTTGGGTCGCCCGTTTGGCTGGGGTTTTCACATCTTGAAACTGCCCAATCCAGCGTTGGATGTTTGCTTCCACGCTGCCACCTTGCCCAGGTCCAAAAAAGAAAATAGCCATTTCACCGGCTTCCGAATCACCGGCAGCAGCGGGGACAGAGTAGGTTCCTGCCCTCATGGGACGGTCTGGCCGCGCCTTCCAAGTCCCAGGTGCTTTCCATTGAATACCACCAGCTTCCGTTCCCGCAATCAGGCAGGAACACGTGAAAATACAACTCAAAATAACGTTACGCATTTTTCAATTCCATCATCTCACGGCTACAATTGAAATCTCGTTGAGTCTGGGCCAATTGCCGCTGGAATCCTGTTTTCTGTCCGTCGAAGTCATCGGTTCCACTGTAGTGCGGGTGGGTGGAATTGTTCCGAAGTACTTGGCGTAGACTCCATTCATTTTGGCAAATTCTTCCAACTTATCGAGGTAAACATTTGAAGCTACCACGTGCGAAAAATCGATACTTGCCTCTTCCAATCCGTCCAACAAATTTCGGAACGTTTGCTTCACCTGATTTTCAATATTCTCTGCCCACACCCCGCCGTTCGGGCCAGGAACATTTCCTGATCTGGCGGAACAATACAGCGTCTCACCGGCCCACACGCAAGGGCTGGAATTCGTGGTGGGCGTCATGTTACGGGGCTTCACTACGCGACGAAATCGCAAGTCCGTTACGGCTACACCGGTCAATTCCACATGCGCTCCTTTCGGCAAATGGGCAACTGTGACGGTAGCCCTGGCCGGGGCGTTTCCTTTGGCGAAGTATTTGTTGTAGGTGGCGTTCATGTCGGCATGGGGAATTGTAGGGTCAAGGTAAACATTCACGAAGGCCAAGTGTCCCAGTCCCAGCCCTGCTGCTTTTAAGCTCTTGCTCAACTGCGCCATGGCATCGGCTACGTCATTGGAATAGACGCCATTGATAAAGAAACGTTCGTTGCTAGACACTCCGGCTGCTGTAACTTTCTTCTTGGCCAAATCCCGAACAGCTACAGCGTTGATTTCCACGGGCGTCTCTGTGGGCATCCGATGCACTCCAAACACGGCCCTGGCCGGAGCATCTTTCGGGAAGTATTCAACCCATACTTTTTCGAAAGCTTCCAAGTTTTTGGAATCGGCTAAGTACACTTGTGAGTAGACGACGTTGCGCATAGTTAGACCGCCTGCTTCCACAATCGACTTCACATTGTCCAGGCACTGTCGCGATTGCGCGGTGAAATCAGTTGGCATTTTTCCATCGGGAGTTCTGGCTCCTTGTCCGGAAACATAAAGGTACTCACCAGCACTGATTCCAGGGGAGTAAGGTCCAATGGGTTTTGGTCCAGTTGGTGACGCAATCGACTTCAGATCAGCCGCAAAAGCTATTGGCAGTAAGAGTAGTAACGGGATAATTTGGCGCATAAGGTTGTGCTGGGATATGATAGCGCAAGAAGCGATGATTTCATCCGAATGGTTGCCGCGTTCGGTAGAGTGTTTTCGAACTTACAACCGGCAGACCCTGATCTCTGACATTGTGGCCGGCATCACGGTGGGGCTAGTGGCCTTACCGTTGGCCATGGCCTTTGCCATCTCCTCAGGCCTGCCACCGGAATCCGGCTTGTACTGCGCAGTTGTCACTGGGTTCATCATCTCTGCCCTGGGCGGCACTAAAACGCAAATCGGTGGCCCCACGGGTGCCTTCGTCGTGGTGATTTCCGGCATTGTCGCCAAGCACGCTGTGGATGGTCTGTTCATCTGTACATTGATGGCTGGAGTCATTCTGATTCTGCTAGGCATTACCGGCATGGGAACAGCCGTTCGTTTTATTCCCCGGCCAGTGGTTATTGGTTTCACGAATGGAATTGGTCTGCTGATTGCCAGTACTCAGATTAAAGATTTCTTTGGAATCCAATTGGACAAGGTACCGGGCGAGTTCCTTTTGAGGATGGAAGCGTTGGCATTGCATGCATCCAGCGCGTCGTTTGTGACCACGGCTCTGGGAATGTTTGCTTTGGCGATTGTTCTATTCACTCCCAAAATCATAAAGCGTGTACCAGGACAAATCGCCGCCATGATGATCGGCACCGCAGTTAGTGTTGCTTTGGGACTGCAAGTGGAAACCATCGGTTCCAAATTTGGCGGCATCCCTAGCGGACTCCCCGTCTTGCACATTCCAGTTTTTAAGGCGTCGTTACTACTGCCCCTGCTCTCTCCGGCTCTTACGGTTGCCATGCTGGGTGCAATTGAATCGTTGTTATCTGCGGTTGTAGGCGATCGGCTCTCTGGTGAGCAACATAAACCGAATGTCGAACTGATTGCCCAGGGCATTGCCAACGTTGTCTCCCCGCTGTTCGGTGGACTTCCTGCAACTGGTGCCATTGCCCGAACTGCAACCAATATCCGTAGCGGTGGCAAAACTCCAGTGGCCGGCATGGTTCATTCTTTAACCATTCTCGCGGTGCTGTTGTTCGCAGCGCCGCTGGTGAAATTCGTTCCACTTGCGGTGCTGGCTTCCATCCTTTTTGTTGTTTCCTGGAACATGGGGGAGTGGCGTCAAATTCCTGAAATCCTGAAACTTTCCTGGGCGGACAAAAGCGTTTGGATGATCACATTTCTTCTCACAGTTGTGGCCGATCTCACGGTTGCGGTTGAAGTGGGAATGATACTTGCGGCGCTCCTTTTTATTCGACGAGTTTCTGTCACCACCACCGTTTCTGAAGTCACGCCAGAGTACATCAACGATAATCGGGCTCACATTCTGCAGGACAAAGTAATTCCTGATTACGTCAGAGTGTTCCGCATTCACGGCCCCTTTCTGTTTGGTGCCACCAGCAAACTGGAGACTATCGTCAACCAACTCAATGAACTTCCGGAAATTGTGGTCTTACGTTTGCGCAATATGACGGCCATTGATGGCACTGGCCTGGAAGCCTTTGAAGATTTGGCAGACAAGCTCAATCAATCCGGTCGCAGTCTGATTTTGTGTGGTGCGCGGGAACAACCTGCGGCTCTGATTCAGCGGGTGGATTTCGGTCATAAAGTGGGAGCAAAAAATATCTGTTTCACCATTGATGACGCCCTAGCCCGGGCAGCCGAACTACATTTACATCAAGAGAGAATGAAGAAGTGATTGAAACCATCATTTTTGACATGGGCAAAGTGCTCATCCCATTCGATTTTTCACGCGGATATCGAGCCCTTGAACTATACACGCACCTTACGGCTGAACAAATCCCAATGGAGTTGTCCAAGACCGATTTGGTGAATCGCCTGGAAAGCGGCCAAATCGAACCGCTTCCCTTTTTCGATGAGCTGCGGCGAATTCTGAAAGCGGACCTGACTTATGATCAGTTCTGCCAGATTTGGAGCTGTATCTTTTTACCCGATATTCTGATTCCCGAACCGTTTATTGAGAAGTTGAAAGATCGTTACAGGGTGATGGTACTATCGAACACCAATGCCATCCACTTTGAAATGGTCAGTGTGAACTATCCCATCCTGAAACATTTTCATCATCTGGTGTTGTCTCATGAAGTAGGTGCTATGAAGCCCGAACCCAAAATTTATGCCGCCGCCATTGCCAACGCCCAATGTCCCGCCGACCGTTGCTTTTTCACGGATGACATTCCCGCTTACGTGGAAGGCGCTCGCAAAGCAGGGCTCAATGCAGAGCAGTTTTTGGGATTTGAAAAATTGCAGGAAGATTTGAAACGCTACGGGGTTACCTGGTAACCGCTATTCGCGATTAATCAAGCTGGCCACAAACCCGCCACCAAAGCCGTTGTCAATGTTCACCACGGTCACGTTTGAAGAACAACTGTTCAGCATGCCCAGCAACGCAGCCAGGCCATGGAAACTGGCCCCATAACCAATGCTGGTGGGCACGGCGATCACCGGGACAGCCACCAAACCACCAACGACGCTAGGCAGCGCGCCTTCCATTCCTGCACAAACCACGCAGACCTTGGCTTGCATCAACCTTTCCCGATTCTGCATCAGCCGGTGAATGCCCGCAACGCCGACGTCGTGAATCGCGTCCACCTCGTTACCCATCACTTCCGCCGTAACACGAGCCTCTTCCGCCACGGGAATGTCGCTGGTACCGGCGCAAACAACAACAATTTTCCCACGACCTCGCATGGTCCTGTCTCGCCAGACGCGGATAGCACCACAGGCTGGAAAATATTCCGCCTCCGGTATGGCCGCAAGCACAGCCTCAGCCGCAGCAGCGTTCGCCCTGGTGATTAGCAGATTGCTGGAGCGGTCCAACAGCTTTTGACCGATGCCGATAATCTGTTCCGGAGTCTTTCCAAGTCCAAAGATCACTTCTGGCATTCCTTGCCGCAGCGCCCTGTGATGATCCACTTTTGCAAAGCCCAGATCTTCAAATGGCATGTGCCGCAAGCGTTCCAGTGCAGCGGCCACGTCCACAGCGCCGTCCTTCACTTGCTCCAAAAGACTGCGTAAAGTTTGTTCGTCCATGTTAAACCGTCACCACTCCAACTGATCCCCAAGTTTCAACCCATGCTTTTCGGCCACGCCGCCAGCCAATTCCAGCACAAAAGTAGACATTGCATTGCCGCCATATTGCGGACACTCACTGGCCTTGCGGCTGTCATTGCAAGGCTGTGATTGAGGGGAAATCTCAACAATTCTGCGCTGCCTGTCTAACCACAAAATGTCCAGCGGAATCCTCACCTGATAGGTCCAATAGGGCACTTTGGCCGCGTTGGCGTGAATGAAGAGCATGCCGTTATTGGGGGGCAGGGAATCGCGAAACATCATGCCGTGCATCATCTCCAATTTCTCAGTCATGGTTTCACAACGGATCACCTGTCCATCGGGCAGCTTTACGTCACGTTTTTTAAGATCCGCCATCGTGAATTGTTTTTCCGCAGTGCATGCGGCAAGCAACAAAATCAACAGAACTAGAACCCACAGTGGAACTTTGCTCATCGAATACAATAGTAACGCACAATGTTTTTTCGACGACTGCTGTTAACGCTCGAAATGATTAAATTCGAGCACTCTGTTTTTGCACTCCCATTCGCTCTTACTGGCGCCTTGCTCGCTTGGCGGCAACTTGGCTTCCCCGCTGATCTGCTGCTCCCGAAATTGCTGGGAATCATCGTCGCAATGGTGGCCGCTCGCTCCGCTGGGATGACCTTTAACCGTATACTGGACGCCGATTTCGATGGACTCAATCCTCGAACAAACATGCGTCATCTACCCGCAGGCTTGCTTTCTCCAGCTTTCGCCTGGACATTTCTCCTCTTAGCATCCTTCATCTTTTTTCTAGCCGCAAGGCAGCTTGGTCAACAGTGCCTCTATCTTGCACCGGTGGCCCTGGGGATACTGTTTCTCTATAGCTTCACTAAACGATTCACATCATTCTCCCATCTGATTTTAGGGCTCTGCCTGGGCATCGCTCCTGCCGCCGCCTGGATTGCCGTCACCGGCTCGTTGGACCCTCGCATTCTTTGGCTGACGCTGGCAGTTACCTTTTGGACGGCCGGGTTCGACATTATTTATTCCTGTCAGGATTACGAATTCGATAGCTCTTTGCCCTTGTTCAGCCTGCCCAAACTTCTTGGAATTGCCGGAGCTTTGTTGGTGTCCCGCCTGCTTCATGTGGCCATGATTATTTTCCTTGGAATTCTGACCTTCAGTTTCCACCTTGGGTGGCTGGCTGAAATAGGAATTGCCGCTGTAGCATCGCTGCTAATCTACGAACAAAGTCTGGTCAAATCAGACGATCTCAGCCGCGTGGATGCGGCCTTTTTCACCATGAATGGCTATGTCAGCGTGCTATTCTTTATCTTTTGGGCAGCTGATGTTTTTGTTTTTCGGCAAGCCTAAAATGTTGTTGTGGGATAGGCCTCCTGGCCTGTCCTTTTAAGAGATTGGAATTACTAGTATGAACCAACCAAATTTTGATGACCAAAGACTGATCCCGATCCTGGAAAAGGTGAAGGCCGGTCAACGGCTCCCGTCTGAAGATGGCGTAACGCTTTACCGCACTCCAGATCTTTTGGGTGTCGGCTATCTGGCGAATCTTGTGCGCGAACGGCTGCATGGTGACATCACTTTTTTCAACGTCAATCGTCACATTAATCCCACCGATGTTTGTGTTGCATCGTGCCGCCTTTGCGCTTTTGGCAAACAGAAACGTAATGAAAACAGCTATACCATGTCGCTTGAAGAAGTCTGGCATCGGGCAGGCGAAGGGTATAAAGAAGCTGTTTCCGAATTCCACATTGTCGGCGGATTGCACCCGGAACTAACGCTGGATTGGTATTGTGAAATGCTTCGCGGATTGAAGCAGCGCTACCCCGATGTGCACTTGAAAGCCTTCACCATGGTAGAGATTTCCTACTTCGCCCAACGCACGAAACTTTCCCATAGGGAAGTCTTGTTGAAGTTGAAAGCTGCAGGTATGGATTCCCAACCCGGTGGCGGTGCGGAAATTTTTAGTGAACGCGTGCGACGTATTATTTGTGACCACAAAATCGACGGCGGCGAGTGGTTGGAAATTGCTCGAATCTCCCATGAATTGGGCCTCAAAACCAACTGCACCATGCTCTACGGGCATATTGAATCGGAAGTGGATCGTGTAGATCATCTTGTAAAGTTGCGTAATTTGCAAGATGAAACTGGCGGCTTTGTAACCTTCATCCCACTCGCTTTTCATCCTGATAATACGTCGCTGGAACACATTGATAAAACCACCGGCTTTGACGATATTCGCAACATCGCCGTCTCCCGGCTGATGCTCGACAACATTCCCCACATCAAAGCCTATTGGGTGATGATGACACCACAAATTGCCCAAATTGCTCAGCGTTTTGGTGCTGACGACATTGACGGCACGGTTGTAGAAGAAAAAATTTACCACGATGCCGGTGCTACAACAAGTCAGTCATTACGACGTGGAGAATTGCTGCGCCTCATCACGGAAGCGGGTCGAGTCCCCTTTGAACGTGACACTCTCTACCGTCCGGTGGAACGTACCGAAGCTGCATTTACTATCCTGGTTTAGGTTTGTGTTTAGGTTATGTTCAAAATTACTTTTCTGACCGCAGCGATTCTGCTTCCGGTCATCGCCCAACGGCCCACCTTATTCGAAGGTCGTCCCGCCCACATTCTTGAAAACGACAAGTTGGAACTTGTGATCCTATCAACTGGCGGAGCCTTCGCCAGCCTCACTTTGAAAGGCGATGCCACTAAGACTGACCCCATGTGGAACCCTGCTCGAATGGATCGCGAGCGCGGTAATCCAGGACGAGGCGGCGGCGGTGGCGTGGGTCATTTCGTCTGTGTGGATGGCTTCGGCCCAACGTCGGTAGAGGAACGCGCAGCGGGTCTTACTGGTCATGGAGAAGCGCATACGGTGCCGTGGCTCCTGACGGCTTCGGAAAAGCAAGGGCCATTGAACCGTTTCCTATTTCAGACTCGTCTTCCCTTAGTTCAGGAACTGTTCACTCGCAAAGTGGAAGTGGTTGATGGGGAGCAGGTGGTGGCTGTTGAAAGTACACTGGAGAATCTTTTAGCTTTTGATCGCCCCATCAACTGGGCCGAACATGCCACTGTCGGAGCACCGTTTTTGGCGCCTGGCAAAACTGTTGTCGACGCATCGGTAGGCCGTTGCCAGGCACGCCCAGTTGATCCCCAACCCATCCGTCGACTTGTTTCAGGCAAAGAGTATACCTACCCGATGGGTCCAACAAAAGACGGCGGTACCGTAGACCTGCGTGGTGTTCCCGACCCACCTAACTCGCTGGATCATACTGGCTGCACCGTGGATCCCACCCGCACCTTCGGATTCGTTACTGTCCTGAATCTGGAAAAAGAAATGTTGATCGGCTATTTCTTCCGTCGCGAAGAATATCCCTGGTTGCAGGAATGGATGAACTACCCTGCATCCGGTGCTCTTTCCCGGGGCATTGAATTCGGCACCCAACCCTTCGACGTGCCTCGTCGCCAGACCATAGCAATGGCCAGGATGTTCGACGTGCCCACCTACCGCTGGCTTCCAGCGCGCGCCGCCATTAAATCACGATTCCTCATGTTTTTCACGGCGGTTCCGAAAGGCTTCACCAAAGTGGACGATGTTACGTTGAGCAATGGGAAGCTAACCATCATCGACAAGAAGGCGGGCAAGCAAGTTGTACTGAGCGCTTCTCAAGCAGGGATGTAACAAAAGCTCGGCGCCTTTCTATACTGGTAGAAGATGAAAGCCTTAGTCAAAAGCAAAGCTGAAGTTGGCCTGTGGGTAGAAGATGTTCCCAAGCCCACTATTGGCATTAACGATGTCCTCATCAAAGTGCTGCGCACCGGCATTTGTGGCACAGATCTGCACATTTACAATTGGGACGAATGGTCGCAACGCACCATTCCCGTACCTCTGGTGATCGGCCATGAGTTCGTCGGACAAATCGTCGCCACCGGATCGAACGTCATTGATTTCCACGCTGGGGAAATTGTCAGTGGCGAAGGACATGTGGTCTGCGGTCGATGCCGTAATTGCATGGCAGGCCGACGCCATCAATGTGCCCATACGCAAGGCGTGGGCGTCAATCGTGCAGGCGCTTTTGCCGAATATATTGCGCTTCCCATGACCAATGTCTGGAAGCATCACGACAGCATCAACCTGGACGTCGCCGCTATTTTCGACCCCTTTGGCAACGCTGTTCACACTGCCTTAATGTTTCCCGTTCTTGGTGAAGATGTACTGATCACTGGCGCTGGTCCTATCGGCATCATGGCTGCCGCAGTGGTTCGCCAGGCAGGTGCGCGGCACGTGGTCATCACCGATATCAACGAACATCGGTTAGAGCTGGCTCGCAAGATGGGTGTGGATCTTGCCTTGAACGTCAAGACGGCAACTTTGGCCGAAGCGCAAGCGAAGTTGAACATGCACGAAGGGTTCGATGTGGGTCTGGAAATGTCGGGTAACGCTGCCGCTTTTCGCGACATGCTGGCCAATATGGCCCATGGTGGACGCATCGCCATGCTGGGAATTCCTCCCGGTGAAATGGCCATCAATTGGCATACTGTGGTTTTCAATATGCTGACAATTCGCGGAGTCTATGGACGGGAAATGTATGAGACCTGGTACAAGATGAGCGTGCTGCTGGAATGCGGGTTGAATCTGGAACCGGTCATCACACATCGCTATCCCTGGACAGAATTTGAGCAAGGGTTTGCAGCCATGAAGTCGGGCACGTCAGGGAAAGTAATTCTGGAATGGAGCCAATTGTAAATGTACGGTGAATTTGAGGATCACGTCCGCAACACCTTGACTGAAATTACCGCCGCGGGCTTGGCCAAACCAGAGCGGGTGATTGGCACGCCGCAAAGCGCCCACATTGAAACAATGTCAGGTCAAAAAGTATTGAACCTTTGCGCCAACAATTACCTTGGTCTGGCCGATAATCCAGCAGTGATTGCCGCAGCGCATCAGGCGTTGGACCGTTGGGGCTACGGCGTTGCATCCGTTCGCTTCATTTGCGGAACCCAAGCTGTTCACAAGCAATTGGAACAGGCCATTAGCGCATTCCTCGGCACTGAAGATACCATCTTGTACGGATCCTGCTTCGACGCGAACAGCGGGCTTTTTGAAACGCTTCTGAGCGCTGAAGACGCCATTATTTCCGACGAATTAAATCACGCTAGCATCATTGATGGTGTGCGTCTGTCAAAGTCGCAGCGCTTGCGCTATCGCAATAGTGACATGGTCGATCTTGAATTGAAGCTCGCCGAATCCGCTAGTGCGCGTTACCGGATGATCGCCACCGACGGCGTATTTTCCATGGATGGCTACATCGCCAATCTATCTGCGATTTGCGACTTGGCCGACAAGCACAAGGCACTGGTGATGGTGGACGATTCGCACGCTGTTGGTGTTTTAGGCGCTACAGGCCGAGGCTCCATTGAACATTGTGGCGTGATGGGTCGAGTGGATATGATCACTGGCACGCTAGGCAAGGCACTGGGCGGGGCCAGTGGCGGCTACACCAGCGGACGTGGTGACATCATCGCATTGCTGCGCCAACGTTCGCGACCTTATTTGTTTTCAAATTCACTGGCACCCACCATCACTGGTGCTTCGCTGGCTGTGTTGGAACTGTTAACCACGTCGTCTGCGCTTCCTGCCAAGCTTCGGGAAAACACGCGATTCTTCCGTCAGCGGATGACCAGCTTTGGCTTCAACATATTGCACGGGGAACATCCCATTGTTCCCATCATGCTGGGTGATGCCGCGCTTGCCGCTCGCATGGCCGATAGGATGTTAGAAAAAGGTGTGTACGTGATTGGCTTTTCTTACCCGGTGGTTCCCCAGGGAAAAGCTCGCATCCGCACGCAAGTATCCGCTGCGCATTCCATGGAAGATTTGGAATTTGCGGCAACTAAGTTTGCCGAAGTGAAAACGGAATTAGGAATTTAGGCGTAACGCCTTGATCATCGCCTCAAGCGCTTTGCTACGGTGGCTAACCAGTAACTTCTTTTCAGCCGGAACTTGCCCAAACGTTGCGCTAAACGGTTCGAAGTAAAACAGCGGATCATAGCCGAACCCTTCCGTCCCGACCCCGTCGTCATCCGTGATGCGGCCTTCCACCTCACCCCGCCACATGCCTTTCACTTCCCCAGCCTCTGCCAGCGCAATGACGCAAACAAAGCGTGCTGTCCTGTTGTGGACCCCGTGCATCCGCTCCAATAGAAGTTGATTGTTGGCAGCGTCCCCGGCATGCTCTCCAGCAAAGCGGGCCGAGTAAACCCCGGGAGCTCCCTGCAAAGCATCCACAGCAAGCCCTGAATCATCAGCAAACAGTGGTCCTGAAGCGAATTGAGAATAGTAGACAGCCTTTAAAGCCGCATTCTCTTCAAAGGTGGAACCGGTTTCTTCAGGTGCTTCAATGTCCCGAATGTTGTGCAGCGTATCCACAGTGATTCGGTCACCGCCGAAGTGTTCCACAATCAGTCGGAACTCCCGCAGCTTACCAGGGTTCGTTGTTGCGCAATAAAGTTTCACGGCAATCGAACAAACGTCTTTTGCATTTCTACCAACGATGCAATGCCGCTGCGGGCCAGGGCCAGCATCCCTTCCATCTGCTCATCATCGAATGATTTCTGCTCAGCACTGGCCTGTACTTCAACAAATTTGCCGCCGCCGGTCAGAACCACATTCATGTCCACTTCCGCGCGGGAATCTTCGCTGTAGCAAAGGTCCAACATAGGCGCTCCATCCACCATGCCCACACTGGTTGCAGCCAGATAATCCAACAACGGCAGCTTCTGCAATGTTCCGAAATTCACCATCCGTTCCATAACCAGCGCCATTGCAATAAAGGCACCGGTGATGGATGCCGTACGGGTTCCCCCGTCCGCTTGGAGTACATCACAATCCACAATAATGGAGCGTTCGCCCATCGCTGCCAAATCGACCACAGCGCGCAAGGATCGTCCCACCAGTCGTTGAATTTCCATGGTGCGACCAGTCTGCTTGCCTTTCATCACCTCGCGCTGAGTTCGAGTTTCCGTGGCTCGTGGCAGCATGGCGTATTCCGCAGTAACCCAGCCCTTGCCGCTTCCTTTCAGAAACTGCGGAACAGTGGATTCCAGCGTCGCAGCGCACAGCACACGGGTGTTGCCAACTTCAATCAGCACACATCCTTCGGCCGTCTGTATGTAGTCTTTCGTAATTTGAACGCGACGCATTTCATCGTTCTGTCGCTTGTCTATTCGTAAATTCATTTGTGTGTCGTCAACATGGCATAAAATAGCAAGCCCATCAGACCGGTGCCTACCAGAATCAGAATGGCGCATGGAATCGCCGCGCGTATAGACGATTTTGTACTGACGGTTTGCTTGCCGCGAACCGGTTTTATTTTAGCCATGATCTTGAATTACCGATGGTAACACTTCAATGGGTCAAAGCCTTTCAGATATAGGATTACCTGCGCGAAAAAGTCGGCCAATGACTTCAAAGCGGGCGGCTCCAAATCTTTCAAGACAATGGCCACCACATCACGACCGCGTTCTGCTAGCGCCATTTGAGTCGCTAAAAACTGAGCTCGATGATACTCCGGTGAATAGTCCACCCCCACCAGCTTTTCAGCCTTTTCACTGAGCAATACGGTGGAAAAACACTTGCCGTGACCGATAATCATTTCGTGAAAAGAATGATTCATCGCCGGTCCTTCATAAACATCTACGGGGAGTTTCAACTTCGCCCGAAAAATGGATTCACCAGCTTTGTCCAACAATTTGCGGACAGCCCGACCTTGTTCGGAATAGCGTGAATCGCCAAAAAAGGAAAATTCTCCATACTGCATTCGACCGTTCACGAACAAATCTTTTAGAATCGTCGCGTAGACTTCCGCAGCGTTTGTCCCTTTGATTTCCTGTGCAGAAAGTTTGTCGTAGTAAAGCGTAACGCCACCTTTCCACTTCATTTGCCTGGGACTTCCCATCAGGTTGTTCCAATCGCTGTGAGTCTCATCGGAATGAACGCGGCTGGTGATTTGCTTGTACAATTCCACACTGGGTTGCGTCACAAAATTCATCTTTCGCAACCAACCAATTCCAAATACAACGTAGTGCATCCACTGCATATAGTGCGAAAGATTCGCACCCTTATCTAACATCACCGTGGCCACCGGATATCCCGCGCGACGCAGCAGGGCGGCCTTTTCAGCAACTCCGTCGCTTGCCCCTTTTACCATCACAGCCAAAAACACTCGATCTTGCGCAGCATCTTTTGGAGCACGATAGTTCGATAATTTTGGCTTTTCATCAATCAACATCTTCAAGCCTAGCTCTTCACTTTTCCCTAGACTCTCTTCAAAGTTTTGTTTGGTCCAGATGCCCGCAGCAGCCAGTGGCTTTGCCAATAACAAAGTCACCTTGTCCCGACCCACCTTTCCTTGTGCATCCAAAAATGCCGACAATCGCCATGCAGTTTGCACTTCTTCCTGCTTCAAAAACGTACCTTGAAACCAAGCACCAAGGTCCGCTTTTGCCAGCGCTAATGGATACAGACTGCCACGCGTCAGCGGACTGGAATGGCGACCCGATGTGGAATTTCCTTCATCTAATTGCAGGGGAACCCGAGTGTATCCCCGAGGTCCGGCAAATTGATCCAGGATCGAACCGGGCAATGTCATGTATAGAAAATTCGGCTTGGCATCAATTTTGTACTTATCGTAAAGTGCCGTCAACATTTCCAGATTGACCACCGGTTCATACGACGTCATGCCCAATGCCATGGCAATCACCAACGTGCTCTTCAAAGCTTCTTTGATAGAAAGCCCGCTGCTGGCCGTAATGTCAGCCAGTATGTTCTTCAGCTTTGCTGGATCAGTGGAATCCAGAACGTAAAGTTTTGGGCCTTTCTTTAACAGCCCAGCCTTGTGATAAAGCGTCTTGTCTTCCGCTGAACCACCCATGCCCGCCCAAATTAGGAATCGTAGAGGTACGCCGTGCGCCTTCTGAATTCGATCCTTGATATCGGCTACTTCACTAGCGATTTTCGCGGGCCATTCGAGATTCTCTTCAGCCAGCCAGCTTAGGTGAAATACGCCGTAGCTGTTCTTGGTCACCTTCCCATTGGCAGATTGCTCCATCCCAATGGCAACCAAAGGCTCGGTGGTGGCGTCCAGGGAATCAAGGCCTTTCGTGCGCGCTTGTTCATCAATATTGCGCAGTCTGCTTAGAATATTTTCTTTTTCAAAGGACTGGAAAGCTGGTTCAGATTCGGGGCGGTCATGATAGATCTTAAGTTGCACTCAAACCGTTTTAACATAGGGAGAAAGGTCCAGATGCGAAAACTTTTGATATCTCTGCTATGTGCCTGCCTGTCTTTGTGGTCCTGCGCACGGCAGAAGCCCGCCTATGTATTTCCGCAAAGCCTTGCTACGAACTGGAATCTACAATCGCAACAACCCTTTCAGCCATCCAGTGCCCCCGAATCCATTCGATATTTGACTATTCCCAAAGCCTGGACTGCCAAGTATTCCAATGGCCCGCGCAGTGCCATGATCACCGTTTACGAAACTGCTGCGGATGCTGTCGCTTTTGAAGCGTCGCAGAAATGGCGACACGACAAGGGCCAAATGGCGGTTAACGAGGGCTCTTATTTCGTAGTCGTAGAGTCCCTTGGTTCCCATCTGGCCGAACTGGAAATCATCACCAAAGCCATGGAAGCGTCGCTCAAATCGTGGATTAAGTAGTGCCACAAAACAACAGCCAGCTTGATCAATTCCACGAACTCGCATTGTTGGGAATGTGGTCCAGCGGTGTTGCCGCACTGGGTTTCTCGTCCCTGAGTCCCGATATCTTTCTGCTGGTAGCAATCCTTGGAATCTTCCTTCGCTTGGTCCTAACCCTGCGTCGCACCAAACTGCATCTCACCCCTGCACTGGTAGATCTGCTCACAGTTCTGTACGCCATGCTCTACCCATACGACCTGGCTTACGGAAGCAAAGATTTCATGCTGTCTACCATTCATTTGGTGCTTGCTTTGGGAACGCTACGGTTTATTTCAGCTAAGTCAGACAGAGACCTTTTCTTCGTCAAAATTCTTTCCTTCCTAACCATTCTTGCCGCTGCGCTGGTATCTGCCAATCTCAGTTTCCTATTCTTTTTAGGCCTCTCTGTTATCTTTGCCGTCGCTACGTTTGCCAGTGCTGAAATCAGACGGGCGGCGCTAAAACCGGGCATTCAAGCGGCAGGGATTGACCCGCGTTTTGCACGAACATTACGCAATCACACCATTGCCGCCACCTGCACCATTCTGCTCTGTGCTCTATTCATTTTCTTCGTCCTTCCTCGCACTGCCAGAGCAGCGGTGCTGCGCTTTATCCCCGCAGGATTTCACATTACCGGTTTTTCAAACGAGGTCAGCTTAGGTGCAATCGGGGAATTGCAGCAACGTCGAAATCTTGTATTTCACGCGCGGTTCGACACCTCTGCTGATGGGCTGCCTATCGATGGCACCCGTCTCAAATGGCGAGGCGCTGCGCTGGCTCAGTTCGATGGCAAACGTTGGTTCAATAAAAATCGTCGAGCCCAGATTCTTAACCTGGAACACGGCCTGGTGCGGTTGGGCATGCAAGGCCACGCCGACCGTATTGGCCGCCGTTTTCATTACGAAGTGCAACTATCCGGCATCTCCTCCGATGCGCTGTTCCTGGTCGGCGAGCCTGAATTTCTTCGTGTTCCGGCAACTTACATCTATCGCGTGAATGGTGGAAATTTTCGACTTCCCATGCCAACCGGCGAACATATCCGCTATGAAGTGGACACGTTCATTGATGCGGCAGGCGGTGATAGTTCCAGCTTGGATGAGGCCGAACGTGCCGATTATTTGGAACTTCCGGCAATGGATCCCCGTGTGTTTTTGCTCTCCCAGCAGATATCCGCATCTGCCCGATCTCCGCTTGAACTGGCCAGTACCATTGAAAAATGGCTCAGCAAAGCTTATCCCTATACATTGGAACTTCCAAAGGTGGAAGCAGCAGACCCAATCGCCAATTTTCTATTCGAGCGTAAGAAAGGTCATTGCGAATATTTTGCGTCGTCCATGGCTGTGATGCTGCGATTAAATGGAATTCCCACACGCATGGTGACAGGCTTTCTGGGTGGCGAATTAAACCCAGTCAGTGATTGGTATCAGGTTCGATCTTCAGACGCTCATAGTTGGGTGGAAGCTTGGTTTTCAAATAAAGGATGGGTTGCATTTGACCCAACTCCAAGTGCCCCACCAAAGTCCAATAACGCCGCCTGGCACAGGATGACGCAATATCTGGATGCTGCCGAACTGTTCTGGCAGGATTGGGTAATGAATTTTGATGGCGACCGCCAAGGTACCCTTTCCCTGAGTTTGGAAATGGCTGGCCGCTCTCTAACTCTTCCCAAATGGAGCACTCCGCAATTCGATGGTGATGGGCTCAAATCGTTCGTGCCAACCATCACTATGGCCAGTCTATTGGTCGGTCTTCTTGTGCTGTCCCCGGCATTGTGGCGCAAGCTACAGCAATGGCAACAAGCACAACGCGTGCGCAAAGGAACAGCGGCCCAAGGTGATGCGGCACGCCTCTATCAGCGGCTTGAATCCATTATGGGGAAGCAAGGATTTCAGCGCGCACCCAATTTGACACCGCTGGAATTCAGCAATGAATTGCCCCACCCAATCTCCAATCTTGTCCGTCAAGCCACTGAAAATTACAATAAACTGCGGTTTGGAAATGACGCCACAGCAGGCCTTGCCCTTCTAACACAATTAAACGAATTGGAATCCTACCATTCCGCAACAGATCCGTCTTCGTGAAATACGCGGGCCATGGATCGCGTGCCGCCAAATGGATATTTCTTCAACTTGCCTTCATCCAACGTGAATCCAAGTCCTGGCTTTTCGGGTAACGGAAATCGACCGTTGACCATGCGCATCGCCGGGAATCCTAACCATTCTTCCCATACTTTTTCTTTCATCTCTGGCTTCACCCCACTGCAAATTTCCTGAACCAGAAAATTCGGAGTCGCTGCATCCACATGAAGCGTTGCCAAGCCGCCAATAGGCCCTTCGCAGGCGTGTGGCGCCATTGAGATTCCTGCCAACTCTGCCATTGCCCCAATCTTCCACAACGCTGTGATGCCGCCCGCATGGTTAATGTCCGGTTGCAAAATATCTACCACTCCCGCTTCAATCAATTCCCGACAACCATACGACGCAATCAATCTTTCTCCAGTGGCAATGGGAGTGGTGCTTCGCGCTGAGATACGGGCCATGGCCTTCACATTTTCTGGTGGGCAGGGCTCTTCGATAAATAGTAAATTTAAAGGCTCCGCTTCCTTCACCAAAATCGACGCCACACTAGGCGACGTCTTGGCATGAAAGTCAACTCCAATGTCGATATCCGGCCCCAGCCCTTCGCGCAAACGCTCCATGGATTGCACCGCCTGTTTGATTTTTGCGGAAGTGTCAATCCATTCGAAGTAGCCTGGAATGCCGCCTTTGAAACAAGTGATCCCCTCACTCTTTGCAATATCCCTTTGCGCCCGAAGTTCCTCAAGAGTTGTCCCGCGCATGTGATAGTAACCGCGCACGCCTCTGAGGTCCATGGGTCCGCCCAGCAGCTTGTACACTGGCAATCCCAGTAGCTTGCCGCGGATGTCCCACAGTGCCTGATCAATGCCCGAAATGGCCGAACCAATCACCGGACCCGCACGGTAGAAGGAGTGCACATACATCGATTGCCACAAGTGTTCCACCATCATCGGATCGGCACCCAGAATATGCTCCTTAAAATCCACTACGCAGGCCATCACTGCCGCCGCTTTGCCTTCCAACGTGGCTTCCCCCCAACCCTCAACACCGGCGCTAGTTTCAATTTTTACGAACACATAAGGGCGATCAGAATCAGGAGTAAGAGATACGCCAAACACTTTCATCCGCGTAATGCGAACCTTAGTTCCAATGCTTTTGAACGCGTCTGTTTCTGTTGCCACCTGCATGGCCATTGGCGCGCAGCCGCAGGCGCTCAAAAATGTTCTACGATCCATCATGCAGGTCGCTCCTCATAGCGCATTAGCGCATCTTCATCCACTTGAATTCCCAACCCAGGTCCTGAGGGCAGGGAAGTGAAGCCATCTTTAACCATGACTTCTGGTCGTTTGAAAAGTTGAGCCCTCATCGCTCTATCTTTTTCATTGTTGGCATGGGGGATTTGTTGGATGAAGAAATTAGGAACAGATGCCGCCATGTGCAATGCTGCGACAGTTGCAATTGGACCTCCGTCGTGAAAGGGGGCAATCGCCGTGTAGTAGGGTTCAGCCAATGCGGCCAGTCGACGCAGCCTGGAAATTCCGTGTTGTTGCAAGCCCGGACGCAGCACGTCAATTGCCTGTTCCCGTAGCAATTCCTGAAAGTCGCCAGCCCGTGCCGTGCGTCCGAAACCAACTGGGGTAACTGTTTCCTGGCTGACTCGCGCCGCCACTTTACGATTCCAATCCGGCGTCGGTTCATCGAACCACAGAATATGGAATGGTTCCAGTGCCGCTGCGATCATCCCCGCGTCTCCCGCAGTCAACTTCGCTGCTGCGTCTAATACAAAATCTGCATTGGGACTTTCCGCGCGCAGAGCTTTCAATCGATTCGTTACCGCATCGGTAAACTGCTTGCCATTATTGCGCCACTGGGCGGTAGGTAAGGGAACTATAAATGCACGATACCCTGCCGCCGAAGCACTCTTCATTGATGCGACCAACTCAGCATCCGTGGCCCCTTCCAGCATTGTTATCACCCGCGCCTTATGCCGCGTGGGTCCACCCAACACCTGATAAACCGGGGCATTGGCGATTTTCCCCACGATATCCAGCAGAGCCATATTGATGGCCGGTTGCAGATTGGGCGTGACCGTTAGCTGACGATCCAGCACTTCAAAGGAGGTCACCGCCTTGCCCTGAACTATTTGTGAACCACGCACCAGTTCTTCACTGGAAACTGCACCGGCTTCCCCAAATCCAAGCAACCCACCGCGAGTTCGAATACGGATAACGGAATAGACACGTCGTGAAATGGGTTCGCGCAAACGCCACAGTTTCACATCGGCGATGGCTGCCGAAGATGGGTCACTGCCAGCCTGCGTCGCAACAGTTTGCGCGCCAGCCAATCGCGCACGTCTCAATAAAAGAGCATTCATGATTAGGTCTATGATATTAGATATCACTTCACTTGTATGCGACTCCTTCTGCTCTTTCTAACACTCCCTTTATTTGCTGCCGACAAAGATTTCAACGGTCGATGGAACATTGAAGTCCCCAAGGAACCGCGTCATAGAGTGTGGTGGCTGGAGGTCAGTGGCGCGGGTACGCCTGGAATCAAGGGTCGCTTCGTCGGCTCCCCCGGTGGCGATATGAACGATATTCCAGAAATTGCGGTCAAAAACAATACCCTGGAATTTGTTTTTACCAGACCAAACTACAAAGGAATCTATAAAGCCACATTAATAAAAGGGCTGCTGCAAGGTAACTTCACAGTGGGTGGGAATCCAAAGTCGGAGTTGACCTGGACGGGGCATCGCGCGCCGGTGCTCAAGGATAAGGACGACGGCAAGTGGAAAGAGGGCAAGCCAGTTGATTTGTTCAACGGTAAGGATCTGCAG
Source organism: Acidobacteriota bacterium (assembly GCA_025352795.1). Taxonomy (GTDB): domain Bacteria; phylum Acidobacteriota; class Terriglobia; order Bryobacterales; family Bryobacteraceae; genus JANXSF01. The sequence continues at coordinate 48,099 of JANXSF010000087.1, read as the reverse complement.
GGTTGGTCAGCTATGGTGTCTGGTCAGGATTTGGGATGGCAAGTGAAAGACGGCATCATGGGCAATAAAGCCAGTTCAAATAATTTGGTGAGCGAACAGAAGTTTTGGAATTTCAAATTGCATTGCGAGTTCCGCATTGGTAAAGATTCTAACGGCGGATTTGGTCTGCGCGGACGCTATGAAATTCAAGTGATTGACGACTTTGGTCAACCACCGGATACTCACGGCACAGGTGCACTCTACAGCCGCACGGCAGCATCGAAGAACGCCAGTCGCGCCTCTGGCGAATGGAACACTTACGATGTAACGTTGATTGGGCGGCAAGTGACCGTTATTGTCAATGGTGAAAAAGTGATCGACAAAGGCGAAGTGGAAGGCTTAACAGCAATGGCCCACGATTGGAATGAAGCAGTGCCCGGCCCCATCAGCGTGCAAGGCGATCACGGACCAGTGGAGATTCGCAAACTGGTCATCACCCCGCTTGTTCGTTGATCGAAATTAGTACCAGATATAGACAGCTAGCCAGCCCAGAAGACTGCCGAAAGCTGCGCCCACAAGCACATCGCTTAAGAAGTGCATTCCTAAAATGATGCGGGAAAGGGCCACGCTCAATGCGCAAAATACCAAGCCAACAGTCAATTCCGGATAAAATGCACACAACGGAACCGTCGCCGCAAAGGCTGTAATCGTATGTCCGGAAGGGAATGAAAATTGGTCTGGGGGTAACAACGTGGACCAACAATGGGGTTCAATATGGCAAGGTCGTTTACGCTTGGTTGCTTTTTTGACCAGCAAATATAGTGCTGTTCCAGTGGAAATGGAACTCAGCATCGCTCCTAGAGCCAGCCACTTGTCAGAGCCTCCAAACAACACAATCCACAAAGCCATGGCGTACCACAACCAGCCATCCCCTCCGCGGGTGGCACAAATCATCCACACACGCACCCATCGGGGCGCACTCCAACGCTGCACCTTGTGCATCAAACTGAAGTCTACGCTACAGATGATGGAAGTGATGTCCATACATACTATAGATACACCCGGCCTGTTTTCAAGTACGTGAATTTTGAAACAACTTCTGATGAAAATGTTTGCGAATGTACAATTGCAGGCTCTTAATGCACAAAAAGGCCTGCCTGGTCCCACTTGGCAATGGTTTCTTTGATCAACTTGCCAGTTTTTTCAGTCACCGCGGCAAAGTATTGATCGGCCTTCGCCTGGTCGAATTTCACGTAACCTTGCCCTGGCTGGTAAAGAATAATCGAGGAAGGGAAGGGGTAGGCAGACCACGATCCAGCCGCTGGACGCGCCGTCGCCAGGGCATCGGAATAGCGTTCCGGATGCACCAACTTCTTGTCGATGGCCTGGATCATGGCATTCTCGTTCCAACCGGCATGGCCCCCGTCTTCACCAAAAATCTTCAGCGTCACATCGGAACAATAGCTCCACCAGTTCACCACCAACGTCCTTACCTGATGCGCACGACCCGTCTGTTCAGCCAATTCATTCAGCACCGCAGTTTGCGGGCCGCCATGCCCGTTGATCACAATAATATTCTTGAAGCCCTGCTTTGCCAGGCCCTCTAAAATATCCCCCAAGTAAGCCCGATAGGCCTTTTCGCTGATCGTCATGGAGCCAGCGTATGCATCCAACGACCCGGTAATGCCATAGTTCACCGCTGGGGCAATCATCGCGTTCAGCTCCTGTGCCAGCTTACGGGCAATGGCAACAGGAGCCGTATTGTCAGCTCCGTTGTTGGCCACACCGTGAGCTTCCAGTGTCCCTGTTGGGAGCAAAACTGTATTGATTTTAGAAGGCACCAGTTCACGGAACTCCATCCAATTGATGTCGTTCATTTCGCGCGTGGATTGCGCGGCAACTGGCAGAATCAGAACAAGCAAAAAGCTAAGACGCATGTTCAAAGTTTAGCGGTTGGTGATGGGCGCGCGCACTCCCCGCCCTGGCTTTACGCCTTCCTGCAATTTACCGTCCAGCACCACCGCCTGCCCATTTACCAAAACATATTTCATGCCCACGCTGGGGATTCCGGGCTTGCCAAAGGTAGCCTGATCCAACACCGTCTTGGGGTCAAACACCGTGATATCGGCATCAGCACCAACCTTGATGCGGCCTTTCAATCGCATTGCGGGGGTCCGCTGTTCCAGGCGTTGGGCAGGCATCAGAGTCATTTTGTGAATCGCTTCAGGCCAATCTATCCACTTCTTTTCGCGAACATAAAGGCCTAAAACACGGGCGTAAGTTCCAGCGCTGCGTGGATGACCTTTCCCGTTTTCCAAACCGCCATCACTGGCAATCATCACTAGTGGATGTTTGATTGCTGCCTCCAGGGCTGCATCGGGAATCATGTGCATGATCACCAGACCGCCTTGTTTGCGGTATTGATTAAAGGTCTGTTCAGTCAGCCGTTCCCCAGTGGCCACCCACTCCAAGGCCCCGTAGTCAATTCCCAACGTGTTCTGCCAGCCTTCGGTGAAAATCGCCGATGCCAAGTCTGTGAGTGCGGCGTTATAGGAATAGCATTCCGTTGTAATATCCACCCCACGGGCATGGGCTTCCGCGATGGTTGCCAACACCTGCGGCGTTTGCCGAAGGCTGCTGGATGTAACGTGAACCATGTGCACAGGAGTCCCTGTGATCACCCCTGCGGCAATGATTTCTTCCAATGCTGTCAATGCTGATTTGGAACCGGAACTTCCCATTCCCCTCACATGAATGAAAGCTGGTGCCTTCACTTTGCCAGCCGCACGAAACATTTCCAGGATCTCCCATGCCGATGCTCCGGGCGTGTACTGAATGCCGAAACCCAAGCCCAGCGCCCCTTGTGCCAATCCTGTTTCAATGCGACGACGCATGGCTGTGATCTCTTCGTCGCTGGCTGCTCTATACGCACCGTCTGATGTAGGAACCAACGATGGACTGGGGTCCTTCATAATTTGCATACGGCTGGGAACATGTCCGATGGTGGCACCGAAGTTCACCACTTGCCCAGCCTCACGATCCCGATAATATTTGTCCACATCGGCCACGCCAATTTCCAGTTCCAGCGCGGTGGTTACTCCATCCTGCGCCTTCAATCGGTAATTCTCGTCATTTTGCCCGTGCGAATGCAGGTCGATAAATCCAGGGGAAACAATCATCCCAGTAGCGTCTAAAATGATTTTGCCAGTTAGGGGCGTGTTCGATACCGCAGCAATTTTCCCCTGGCGGATGCCTATGTGACGGATGGCGTCCAACTTCGATTCAGGATCAATTACCCGCCCGCCCTGCAAAACAATATCGTACGGTTGTTGTGCCAATAAGGGCAGGGACAAGAAGACAACGCTGAGGAATGTTTTCATAGTGAGTGGTCTGAACACGTATTCTACATCAACGTCAACCCGTTCAACCCACTTTGTTGCTCGCTCGCTAGCGTTCGTTGTAGCGGCGGATTACTTTGTTCACATACCGACGCGTTTCCAAATAAGGAGGGATACCGCCGAACCGATCCACCGCACTTGGACCAGCATTATAAGCGGCCAAAGCCAATGCAACCTGATTGGGATTCCCTTCGTACTTCAACAGCAATTCCCGCAGCAGACGCGTGCCCGCATCAATATTTTGAGCCGCATCCGATGGGTCTGCACCCAAGTAACGAGCTGTTGCGGGCATCAATTGCATGATCCCAATAGCCCCCTGGTTCGACCGTGCACTTTGCTGATAGCCAGATTCCATAGCGGCCACTGCGTGAATCAAATCCGCATCAACTCCATGCTTTGCTGCTGCATTGCTGATCATATTGTTTACCAACAAACTGGATGGTTCCACCACAACGCGGGCAACCAGTTTAACCCCTGGCGCAGGTGCTGGTGCGGCGATTTCTGACCGATCTAAAATCAACGTGATGCCGCCTTTTTGCAACAGGAAAATTGTGTTCCCTTCATCGGAACGTGATTCCGCTTCCAATTTTGATCCGTTGCGCAAAATGACGAATTCAGAAGCAGACACAATTTGAGTAAGAACCAGGATCCAGAGTAAACGCATGAGGCTATAAAGTGTTTATCGGCGGTAAACTTGGCCGCCATGATCGGGAAGTTGCCTTAGACTATTCCAAGTGGAATGTCCTAGCGGAAGGCGTAAAATGCACAATTAGTGCGTTGTTTAGCGTAAATAAGAGTATGATAAGGCCTTCTAAGCTACATTTTTGGAGCGTTTCATGCTTAAAATCAGCCTCGCAATCTGTATTCCCCTGATCAGTTTAGCCTTTCAGGCCCCAGTTCCCCCTGCCTTAACCCCCACCCAGGTGGCCACCCAAGAGGATCACAAGAAAATGATGGATCTTCTGAAGATCACAACTCTTCGGCGTGGTGCTGATGGCCGGAACGATAAAGCTCCGAATGCTGCGAATTACGACGAGTCCAAAGCCAATCCTTATCCGACCTTGCCCGATCCGCTAACGCTGAAAAACGGCAAGAAAGTGAAGTCTGCGAAAGATTGGTGGGACAAACGGCGCCCAGAAATTGTTGAGGATTTTGATCGTGAAGTTTACGGTCGCATGCCCAAAGTGACTCCTAAAGTAAAGTGGGAAGTGACCAGCACCAAGACGGAAATGAACGGCACAACTCCAGTGATCACGAAACTGCTCACCGGACACGTGGACAATTCCCTTTACCCGCAAGTGGTGGTTGAAATCAAAGTGTCGTTGACCACCCCGGCCCATGCCATTGTGCCTGTCCCAGTGATCATGGAATTCGGTTTCATTGGCGGATTTCCACGACCTGCCGGAGCTCCTCCACTTCCACCCGCACCAATCGTTACTGGTCCCACTTGGCAGCAACAGGTGCTGGCCAAGGGTTGGGGTTATGCAACCATTGTTCCGGCCAGCATTCAGGCCGATAACGGGGCAGGCTTAACACAAGGCATCATCGGATTGGTGAATAAGGGCCAATCGCGCAAGGTTGATGATTGGGGTGCTTTGCGAGCCTGGGGATGGGGTGCCAGCAGGGCGCTTGATTATTTTGAAACAGACAATTCGGTTGACGCAAAAAAGATCGGACTGGAAGGACATTCGCGATACGGCAAAGCAACAGCAGTGGCCATGGCCGACGATGCCCGTTTCGCCATCGCCTACGTCAGTTCCTCCGGTGAAGGCGGTGTGAAAATTCATCGTCGTAATTTTGGGGAGATAGTGGAAAATGTTGCTGCGGCCAACGAATATCATTGGATGGCAGGCAACTTCATGAAATATGCGGGTCCGCTGAAATGGAGCGATCTTCCAGTTGACGCTCATGAATTGGTGGCTCTCTGTGCGCCAAGGCCCGTGTTCATTGGTGCAGGGGACAAGGGCGATGCCTGGGTAGATGCCAAGGGTATGTTCATGGCCGCTGCTGGTGCTGGACCGGTATACAAGTTACTAGGCAAGAAAGATATGGCCACGGAAATATTTCCTGCTTTGGAAACATCCCTCATCAATGGCGACATCAGCTTTCGGCAGCACAGTGGTGGTCATACGCCCGGTCCCAACTGGCCGACCTTTATTGAATTTGCTCAACGATACTTGGGGACACTCGCCCACTAAGTTACTATGAGCATCTCATTTGATCGACTGCAGTTGATGACGACGTTCATCAGGATTGCCAGGGCGGGCAGCATCAGCAAGGCTGCCCGGGAGCTGCAACTGGCACAGTCTTCCGTTAGCAGGCAGTTGAAACAGTTGGAAGATTTGTTTGGTACTTCCCTGGTACATCGCACGACACACAAGCTTTCCCTGACTGAAAAAGGAAACGAATTTCTTGCTGATTGCCACAGGCTGGTGCGCGATTGGGATGATGTGCAAGAACGCTTCCGTCAGGATGAAGCCCGGCCTCGTGGAAAGTTGAAAGTAGTTGCGTCGTTGGGGATAGGTCAGCTTGTTCTGGTGGAATTCGCCGCGCGCTACTGCCAAAAGTATCCCGATGTCCAATTGGACTGGCAGGTTTTCGATGGCCATATTTCCATTCTGGATAGCGGCGTGGATTGTTTAATCAGAGTTGGGCGAATTGTGGAACAATCCGTGATTACAAGGGTGGTGGCCTACCTACCGTGTGTTGTGGTTGCTTGTCCCCAGCTAGCTAAAAAGTTCGACAGCGAGGCATTACTACGGGATTTCAATCTTTTCCCACTCATCCACGTCGTCCCTTACTTTCAATCTTCAATTCTTCTCAAAAGTGGAAAGCGGAAAAGTTCCATAATCACCGGTGAAGTAAAAATGGTTACAAATAATATTGTTGTGGCCAAAGCTGCCGCTGTTGCGGGAGTGGGTTTTACGGTACTTCCCAGATGGCTGGCAGATCCCGAAATCAAGGCTGGTCGTTTGTGTGATGTGTTGCCAGAGTGGGAACCGGTGTCGCTTCCTATCTCTATTGGGACGCCCCCGGCTAAACACAAGGACCTGAAAACTAGACTTTTCATCCAGGAGATTAGGAAGGGTTTGCTTCAGTTTCCTGGGATATTACCAGTGAAACCGTAGTAATAAATTTCGGAGCCGGTTCTACTCACCAAAAACTCACCTCAACCCCCCAGCAAAGGAGAATCTCTGATGCTCAAGAACCGACTCTAACAACCCTGCTCTGAGAGGCTTGGAGTCCATGTCAAAGTAGTTGCAGACTCGATTGTAACCAGTATCACTGGAATTGGTCATCCGATTTAGCGGAAAGCTGTTATGCACATCGTGCATGACAAGTTGTCAAACAATTATGAATGGGAGCCGGTTCGACTCCCATCCTTGAACAAGGGCTACAGGACAGATTCGGACCAGCCTTCCAGAACCTGCTTTACCTTCTGACAAAACTGATCGGCCAGTGCGCCGTCAATCAATCGATGGTCGAAGGTAAGTGCTAAATGGGCGACACTACGAATGGCAATGGCGTCGTCAATTACCACGGGCACCTTTTCAACAGCGCCAACTCCTAAGATGGCAACCTGCGGTTGATTGATCACCGGTGTGGCGAAGATGCTTCCGAAGCTGCCAAAGTTGGTGATGGAAAATGTCCCACCCGTCACTTCATTTGGCTTCAGTTGCCGGGAACGAGCGCGTGCCGCCAGGTCGACTATGGACCGTTGCAGACCTACTACATTCTTTTCATCGGCAGCAGAAATCACCGGGACGATCAGACCGTTTTCAAGCGCAACGGCAATGCCTATGTTGATGTCATTGTGGAACAGAATATTGGTCCCATCAATTGAGGCATTGAGTAGCGGAAATGAGCGGATGGCCTGGCAGGCGGCACTTACGACGAAAGGCAGGAACGTAAGGCCGAAACCATATCGAGCCTGGAATTCGTCCTTCTGCTTGGCCCGCAGCTTAGCCACTTTGGTCATGTCCACCTTGTGAACTGTGGTGACATGAGCTGAAACACGTTTGGACATCACCATGTGTTCCGCAATTTTTTGCCGCATTGTGGAAAGTGGTTCCACGCGAACCTTGGCCGCTTCCGACCGGGCCGGAGGTGGTACTGAAACCGGAGCTGGCGGCGGGGCGGCAACGGGCGTCGTTGCAGCTTGGGGAACGCTACCACTCAGGTGCGCTTCCACATCTTGCTTCGTGATGCGACCACCTACACCCGATCCGGATACCGTTCCCAAATCGACATTATTTTCCCGAGCCATCTTCCTGACTAGTGGGGAAAGTGGTCCCTGAGTTTCCGCAGCTACAGCCACAGGGGCTGGGGCCGGCGGTTGAACAGGTGCTGGGGGCGTCGGCGCAGGCGCAGCAACTGCTACAGGGGCCACTGGTGCAGGCGGAGCCGGAGCAGGATCCGCAGCAGCCACAGGTGCAGGTGCAGGTGCAGCAGCGCCGTCACTGATCCGGGCAACCACCGTGTTGATCGCTACCGTCTTTCCCGCTTCCACCAATACTTCGGACAATACGCCGGCAGTAGGCGACGGGATTTCCGTATCGACCTTATCGGTCGAAATTTCAAAAAGGGGCTCGTCGCGTTCTACGCGTTCACCGGGCTTTTTGAGCCAGCGTGTGAGCGTTCCTTCCACAATGCTTTCGCCCATTTGGGGCATGACGACATCAATCATTTTAAGCACTCTCCATTGTGAGTGCCGGTTCTACCGGCGACAGGCTATACACTTCACTCATGTGCCGGACAAGCGCTTTTTCTACAGCTTCGCGGCTTGCCTCGGAACCAAGATCTCTAAAACTGGTTACTGGTTTCGTTAATCCACAGGGAACGATATATTGAAAATAATTGAGGTCGGTATCCAGGTTCAAGGCAAAACCATGACTGGTTACCCAACGGCTGATGTGCACACCAATGGCGGCGATCTTCTTTCCGTTTACCCAAACGCCTGTGCAGTTGTCCACGCGGGTGCCTTCAATTCCGAATTCGGCTAGCGTACGAATCACAACTTCTTCCAACCCCCGGACATAGGCTACTACATCCCGCTTCCAATCACGCAGGTCAATGATTCCGTAGCCGATGATCTGGCCAGGGCCATGGTAAGTAACGTCGCCGCCACGGTCCGTCTGATGGAACGCGATCCCCGTTTTTTCTAAAACTTCTGGCGACGCCAGTATATTTTCCTCATGCCCATTGCGGCCCATCGTGACCGTGTGCGGATGTTCCACCAGCAGCAATTGATCAGGTATTAGGCTCTGCTTACGCTGATCGACCAACTGGCATTGCAGTGCGTAGGCTTCCCCAAACCCCATTCGACCCAGATGACGAACTTCTAAATTATGCATTGATCGCCAGTCCGTAAACCGCGTTGAAAGCCTCGCCTACGGCCTCGTAAAGTGTTGGATGGGCGTGAATGGTGGCCATCATGGATTCCACGGTAGCCTCGGCTTCCATTGCTGTTACTGCTTCAGCGATCAGTTCATAGCCATGAGGGCCGATGATGTGAACGCCAAGAATTTCGCCATATTTTGCATCGCCAATAATTTTCACGAACCCTTCGTGATGGCCCAAAATGGACGCCTTAGAATTGCCAGAGAAAGGAAATTTACCAACCTTGATATCGTGCCCGGCGGCTCTGGCCTGCGCTTCAGTCATGCCCACGCTACCAATGCCCGGTTCAGTATAGGTGCAACCTGGAATGCGATTTTTATTAATCGGCTTTACATCTTTGCCCGCCATATGACCTACCGCAACCATGCCTTCCATAGTGGCTACGTGGGCCAATTGCGGCGTGCCTGCCACCACATCGCCAATGGCGTAAACGCCCGGTTCAGAAGTGCGCTGAAAGCCATCTACTTTGATGAATCCGCGATCTACTTCCACTTTGGTGTTAGCCAAGCCAATGCTTTCTGTATTCGGTTTGCGACCCACTGCCACCAATAATTTTTCAGCCTCAAGTTGTTCTTTGGTCCCGTTGGCAAGGGTCACGGTGAGGGCCACGCCATTGCCAGTGCGGCGAATATTTTCCGCTTTCGCCCCAGTTTCACAACGAATGCCTGCCTTTTTGAAGTTACGAGCCAATTCCTTGGAGATCTCTTCGTCCTCCACAGGGACCAATCGCGGAAGCATTTCAAGAATGGTTACTTGAGTTCCAAAACGACTAAAAATAGAGCCAAACTCCACGCCCACCGCACCTGCGCCGATGATAGCCAGCGACTTTGGAACCGTGTTCATTTTAAGAATTTCTACATTGGTCAGCAGATAAGCGGGGTCCGGAGTAAGGCCGGGCAACATGCGCGCCTCGCTTCCAGTGGCGATGATAATGTTCTTACTTTCAATTTCACGAACACCATCGGCAGTTTTGATCTCAATTTTCCCGCCGCCTTTGAGAACTCCAAAACCCTTGATCACTTCCACTTTGTTCTTCTTCATCAGGAAGTCAATGCCCTTGGCATGTTTAGAGACAATGTTGTCTTTGCGGTCCAAAACGGCTGGATAGTTGAGTGTGGGGTTATCGCAACTAATTCCCTGATCGCCGGGATGAACAAAGTAATCCCAAACTTCGGCGGAATGTAAAAGGGCTTTAGTGGGAACACAACCAACGTGGAGGCAGGTGCCGCCCAACTTTGGATCTTTTTCGATGATGGCAGTTTTCAGGCCGTATTGGCCAGCGCGAACGGCAGCTGAGTAGCCACCGGGGCCGCTACCGATGATGACAAGGTCGTAGGACATTTATTTTCAGTTTAACATTGCGTGAGGGGCAGCTATGTTTAACTTCTCTGGATCTTGTGATGGAGATAGCCGTCGAAGGGTGATCGGTTGCGTCTGCATCTGATATTGGGGATGACTGATACAGAAGATCAACTTTGAGTGACCGGGGTGGTCCCCAATCGCATTTGCAATGACCGATGACTCGGTAAGCGAGTTGTTGGCTATTGCATACATGGTATTACCAGAAGTAGAATAGAAGCGTGATCCGATCATTCCGAAACCGCGAAACGGAACTTATATTCCATCGCTATGTCTCGAGAACTTGGAGTTCCATAGCCCGACCGGCATTACGCAAGTTAAGACTCATCCATCGCTCAAAGACATTGGACGATCTGCGTGTTCCACCCGGTAACCGGCTGGAGCCGTTGAAGGGTGATCGTCACGGCCAGCACAGCATCCGCGTAAATGACCAATACCGGATCTGCTTCCGCTGGGAGCTGGTTGACGCGTTCGATGTGGAATTGACTGACTATCATTAAAGGAGAACTAATGGCTCGTAAAACCAAATTGCCGCCGGTACATCCCGGCGAGATTCTTCGAGAGGAATTCCTAATACCACTGGCATTGTCAATCAATGGATTAGCCCGTGCGTTGCGTGTCCCACCGAGTCACGTATCTGGCATCGTCAATGAAAAGCGCGGCATAAGCGCCATGATGGCATTGCGCCTGGGCCGTTATTTCGGTTGTTCCCCTGAACTTTGGCTGGGACTTCAGCAAGACTTTGAACTCGACTCAGCCAGGGACTCTGCCGCAAAACGGATTCAGTTGGAAGTTTTGCCGCGAGCAAGTCAATTGGGGTGCTGAAGTCACTCCCTTAGCCGCACCCTGAATTGGCCGCTAGAGCCAGGGTTTTCCAGTGGGCAACGTTTTATTTTGCGCCCACGCGGTTACGATGTATGGCAATTCGAGTAGACTTTAAGCATGGACGATCTTACAGGCCAACCAGCGACATTAGGTAATTTGAATGAATTGGAACAGCGCATCGATCAGAAGATGGATGCCCGGGAACATCGCATCATCGACAAGCTGACTGAGCGTATGCGAGACATGCAAACAGAGTTGCTTCGCGGATTTTCCGAATACTCAAAAAGCAGCGATCTTCGCTTACGCACAATTTAGGCCGATGCCGGAAATCTTAACGAAGCAGCCACCCGACGTTTAGCGGCGCTTGAAATGCAAATGCTAGAGGTGCGCACCAAGTTATTCCTCGATCCTCCTCAACCCCCTTCGGCCGTATCCTAAAGCCCCCTGCACACGACACTAGGATGAAACCGAAAGCCCGCATGCGGTATCTATAATCAATAGAGTTCCAACATGCTAAAGCTTTTGATTTCCGGCTTGCTCGTATGCACCACCTGCCTGCCTCAAACCCCACGACGCCCGCCACCTCCTGTAAAGAAACCCATCGCAATTTCCAAAGAGCCAGCCGTCACAAGAGACTTCCTAATTGAGCGGATCTCTGTCGAAGGCACCAAACGTTACAAACCCGAACAGGTGAGCAAAGTCAGCGGTCTCAAAGTTGGCGATGTTGGATCCAAGGAAATCTTCGATAAAGCGCAGGCTCGATTGGTGGAGGCTGGAACATTTTCCACCGTTGCCTATCGCTATCAGCCGACGCCTTCAGGCAAAGCCTTTGCCGTCACCTTTGAGGTGCAGGAACTGGATCAGGTTTATCAAGTGCGCTTTGAGGGATTGCCCCGTCCTGACGCCGAATTGCGCGATGTGCTGTTGGCGTCTGATCCACTCTTTGGGGCCTTGGTTCCTGCAACTGAGCACGTTTTGAAGCGTTACGTCAAGACCCTGAAAGATTACATGAATACCAGCGACGTGGCCGCCAAAGTTGTCGCTGACAACGCTGAGCGGCTGACCATTGTCTTCCGATCCGCCGCTGCACCGCTGACCATCGCCGAAATACAATTCACTGGCGCCAAGGAATTACGATCCGAAGTTCTCCGAAACAAGATTGCGGAAGTGGCCGTGGGGGCTGCCTATTCTGAAACCCGGATGCGTGAAATTCTGGATCTGGCGATTCGGCCATTCTATGAAGCTAAGGGATTAATGCGCGTGAAATGGGCCAAAATCACCACCGAACTAGCGAAGGACGTTACCGGACTGGTCGTGAAAATTGTGATTGAAGAGGGCCTGCCCTATGCACTGAACGCGGTGGAAGTGGATGGTTGGAATCCGGCCAAAGAATTGCTGGATGACATCAAACTGAAAACTGGCGAAGTCGCTAATTTCGACCTCGTAGAGCAGGGTAAGGATAAGATGGTGAAGTTCATGCAAGGGCGCGGCTACATGCAAGCCAAAGCCCGGTATGAACGCACTTACAACGATGATAAAAAAACGGTGGCCGTAAAATACTTTGCCTCTGCCGGGCCGCAATTCACCTTCCGATCATTGAAGATTGAAGGGCTGGATCTGCTTTCAGAACCTCCTATCCGAAAGATGTGGGGCATGAAAGAAGGCAAACCTTTCAATGCGGAATATCCCAGTAAATTCCTGGCCGATATTCGGGAGCAGGGCTTGTTTGATCATCTTGGCGAAGAAACCAAGGCGAAGCTGAACTTAGATGAGAAGACCAAGACTGTGGATGTCGTGTTGCAATTTAAGGGCGATGCACCAAAGAAGGCACCCCTGATTTTAGGTGTCCCACCGCCGCAAGACTAAGACCTTTCGGAAAGCTTTTTACGAAGCCAATCCAAAGCATAAATACCAGCCACGGAACGAACCCGTTCCCGATCGCCCCATAACTGAAACTTGTTCGCTTCCACGCCAACAGGAGTCGCCAGTCCGATCCAGACCAGGCCAGCAGGAGTGCCGTCGTCACCACCTTCCGGTCCGGCGTAACCAGTCACTGAAAGTGCGTAATCGGCCTTCGTTTTAATACGAGCACCGCTAGCCATCGCTTTCACTACGGGCTCACTAACCGCCGTGTGTTGGGCCAACATTTCCAGTGGGACACCAACCATTTCGTGTTTCATCTGTGCCGTGTAAGTTAGAAATCCGCCACGGAAATAATTGGAACTTCCGGCGACACTGGTAATGCGTTCCCCTATCAGTCCACCTGTGCAGCTTTCGGCCACAGCCAGCCAAGCGTTCTTCGCCTTCAGTTTGCGACCCACGGTTGTTTCCAGGTCGGCACCATCGTCGGAATATACACGATCCCCAAGCAGTTCCAGAATCGGTTCGGCTACTTCGGTCAGCAGCGTTTCAGCCTCCGCTGCTGTGGTGCAACGAGCTCGCAGATGGATATGAATATCGCCTGGCGAAGCCAGAATTGTCGTAACCGGATTCGTGTATTTCGTGTACACCGGAGCAATCAACTGATCCAGATCCGATTCGCCGATCCCCGCCACACGATAGAAACGAGTGCGAATCACAATGGGCGGCAGCAACTTTTCGATGCGCGGGCAGCACTGTTCCGTGAACAGCGGCTTCATTTCGCGCGGCGGTCCAGGCAGCAAAATCACCACGCGTCCGTTCTTCGCAATCCATTGTCCTGGGGCCGTGCCTCGAGGATTAGCCAAAACTTCCGCACCATCTAAAACAAAGGCCTGACGCTTATTGTTTTCCGCCATGGTCTTGCGACCCAAGCGTACAAACAAGGCAGCAATTTGATCAGCAATTTTCGGCTGAAACGTTTGTCCAATGCCCAGTGCTGCAGCCGCCGCATCGCGAGTTACATCGTCTTCCGTTGGGCCTAAGCCGCCCGTGATCAGCACCAAATCAGACCGTTCAAACGCCGCTGCAATCTGCGCAGTTAGACGAGGCCGATCATCCGCCACAATGGATTTCAAAACCACTTCAATTCCCAATGTGTTCAACTGATCGGTGAGCCACAAGGAATTTGTATCGATCTTGGTCGGCGTAAGAAGTTCAGACCCGACGGCTATGATTTCCGCGTTCATCCCCAGATAGGCCTTCCAGCAATACCCACGTTAACGCGAAAAATTGCGTTGTTAGTTGCAATGGCCATGGCCTTTGAGGGTGTGAAGGCAAGCCCTACTATTCCCGGTCCGGAAAGAAACAGGCTGGCTTCTTTGTTGGGAGTAATGCGCACCACGCCTCGCCGTCCAGCTAGCGAAGAGCTGACGTATAAATTCCCCGCATCATCAAAGGCCAGCCCTTGCGGACGGCCCAAGCCGCGGAAGAAAATTTCCACCTGTCCGTCCGGCGCAACACGATGCACCACGTCGTAACTGGAAGTGGTCGGTCCAGTAATGTACAAGTGCTGATCAGACCCAAAGGTCATGTGATACGCGGCGATGGATGGCTCCACTGTCGCGAACACATAAATTTGGCGCGTCGGGCTGACCTTGAAAATGGTCCCGCTCCGATCCCCAACATACAGGTTGCCTTCGTCATCAAAAGCCAGACCCGTGGCCGTTCCCATACCTTCCACAAAAATAGAAAGCTGACCACTTGGTGTGCACTGATACACAATTTCATCGTTGCGACTGGAAATATACAGCAGGCCTTCGCGGTCAAACGCTAGGCCCGTAGGATTCATGATGTCGCTAAGAAAAGGCGTCATCCCTTTTCTGGAATCAATTTTGTAAACAGACACCGGCGTCTTCTGACCGCGTGTACCGCTGAAAGTTGTGAAAATATTTCCTTGCGAATCCACCGCAGGGCTGGATACTGGATGCAAGTCTTCTGCCAGTTGAATGCCAATTTCACAATTCCAAATGCTGGAGAGCCGCTCGCCATTATCCACCAGCAGATTTCCATTGTCCGCACCATCGGGAACTTTGGCGATGATGAAGGATTGCGATCCAATGATAACCGGGGCCTGCACGTCGCCTACCAATACTTTGGCCCGACCGCCACGCAGAAATCCTGTCCCACGAATTTCAAGTTCACCGCCAGCGATGGCAGCACCGGGCAGCACCTGGGCGATTTCCGGCTTGTCTTCTGAATCACGAAAAAATTGCATGTCTAATAAAGATTGAACCATCCTGCAAGCGCCATTACAACCGCCGCATAGATGCCAGCTCCCAAATCGTCAACAATTACGCCAGTGCCACCATGCAGTTTTTCCAGATTTCGCACCGGCCAAGGCTTGGTGATGTCGAAAATCCGGAACAGCGCAAAGGCTAAAAGAAAGCTCTGCCAATTGAAGCGAGCCGCACCAGCCAGCGTCAGCCACAGTCCCAACACTTCATCAATCACCACAATTTGCGGATCCTGATTGCCAGTGCTTTCAATCGTCTTGTTCGCGGCCCAAATGCCGATTGGTGTAACCACCGCCGTCAGCAGAATGAAATGCCATGGAGTGAAATTTGCGTATGTAATTAGAGGAATCGCAACAATCAATCCGCCTAGCGTTCCTACGGTTCCCGGAGCTTTGGGAGACAAGCCGCATCCAAACCAGGTGGCTAGCGCAAAGGAAAGTGGGCTAGTCGCCTTCTTCACTTTCATCCATATTTTGCGTAGTTGCGGGAATCACGTATTTTTCGCTGGCCCAGTTTCCCAGGTCAATCAGCTTGCAGCGTTCCGAACAAAAGGGCATCAATGCATCGCTGGATTTTACTTGTTTTTCGCAGATCGGGCAACGCATAATTAGCCTTAATTTTAACTCAACCGAATGTTGGTTCTTGCGGAAAATCGAAAGGGCCTCAGACGCCCAGGGGTGGAAGTGGACAGATGAAAAGCCTGCAAAGCGCAGTGGCTAGGTTAATTATTCTTGTTGACCAGAAGGCTGCAAATCAGAATCGCGCCATGCACTGATCTTCAAGCGACGGCACACCCAACACAAACCTTCACCACTGTTCGGCGCTTGTGGATCTCCACAAACGGTGCACTTTGCAGGTGCGGAAGTCACAACTGGTGGCGGCATCAATGGCGTAACTTCAGATTGAGTTGGATTCGCTTTCATCATCTTAAATCCTATCGTAACACTCAATCCAAATTTGTAGATAGACCAATTACGCTGCTTTCGCTGCTTCCATTACCGAACCAGCATTCAGACTTGCCTGGCATCGCGGACAACGTTGACCAGGCTTGGTTTCAACATAGCGTCCAGCCACCAATACTCGTGCATCCACAACGTGGGTACACATATAACAGTAGGCTTTGCCGTTCACTTCTTCAATGATGATGGTTTTCTTGGAACTCATTTTCTTCCCTCTCAGGGCATCTGACGTGTGACCCAGCAAGAATGGTTTCGGCAACCTGTGTAACAACTTTATTTGGCCGAAACTACGCCAGCTAAATTTCTTTTCCCTTGGTCCCAACCGGGAACAAGTTTGCATACCGTGCTGAAATCCCGCTGCGCCTCGGTCCATCGCTTCTCTCGCTCAAAGAAAGTTCCCCGCAACAAATAAGGCCAATAGGATTCCGGTTGCGCCGCTATCGCCGCCTCAAACGTTGCCAGCGCGCGCTCTACATTGTGCATGCCCAGGTAAGATGCGGCCAACGCCTGCCAGCCCTCGCTGTTGGTTGGGTCCAGTTTCACCGCAGTCAACAATTCCACTGTCGCTTCTTCAAAGTTTCCCGATTCCAATTGATACCTGCCAGACAGCACCAGCGCCGGAACATAGTTAGGCCGCAAAGTTTTAGCTTTCGACAAAGAAGCTCCCGCCCTATCCAGCCACTCCCTTCCTTCTCCGTTTTGAAACTTTTGCATTTCTGCTTGCGCTGCAGCAACTAGCAACTGAACTGCCCGCCCATCTTTTTCCAAGGCCAAGTCGAAAGCCGCCAGTGCTTTCGTTGGATCTTCTCGTAGATTATGAAGTAACTGTAGCCCCGTCAAATAATCGTCATAGGCCACCCCCGAAACCGCTGGCCTTGCCGATATATGAAATTCTTTTTCTACGGCTGCAACGGCATCATCCTTTGCAACGAACAGTTCTCTTCCATCCACCGTTGTCAGGGAACCAGTTTTCAATCGCAGAACATGGGTCGCTCCAAGAACAGATTTCGCCGATTCCAGCGTTGAAACTTCCTGATCCTCGGGCAGCAGAATCTCAAAGCGACGTCGTACACCGGAAAGCCTTTCCTTGACGTCATACCGCGCGCCGAAGGTATCGTCATCAGAAGTAAGAATGGCCAACCGAACTGCTTCCGGTTCGCGCGTTACCCAAAACAATCCCGCAACAAGTAGCGCAACAGCCATGCCCGCCATCAGCAACTTTGGCTGAAACTTCCCGTTGGAATTTGTAGTTTGCACCGACTCGGGAAATTCCTTGCGCACAAGTAACGGCTGATGCAAAAAGCCACCCATGCGCTCTTCCCAATCCACCCGCTCTTTAGCTTCCCTATAAAGCAGGTCGTTGTTCGCACAAGCTGAGCAAAGGTATTTCTCCCGCTCTGTCAATGGCAGTTTCAATGCCGCATCCACAACGGTCATCAGCAGCTCGTCGAATTCAGGTTGGTTATCCATCAAGCCGGCGAAAGTTTTTCAAACAACCAGCGACGCGCATCCCCATATTGCCGTTGTAGCGTTCGGAGTGAAATGCATAAAGCCTCTGCCGCCTCTTCATCCGTTAAGCCCAAAAAGAATTTTAAGTCAATGATAGAGCACCATTCCGGATGCGTTCCTTCAATTTCGCGAAGCAGCGTGTCAATGGCAATGGCTTCATCCAGTTTCTTTGTCTCGCTTGGCAGCAACTGCAGCAGTTCTTCCAACTCCACTTTTTGTCCCGAAGGACGGCCCCGCGCATGGTCGATCAATAGCCGCCGCATAGACCTGGCTGCTACCGCAAAAAAATGCTTTCGATTTTGCCACTCCAACTTTCGAGCATGCGCCAGACGCAAGTAGGCTTCGTTGATCAGCGCTGTCGCTTGCAAGGAATTGTCTTGCCGTTCCCGACGAGTAAGGTATTGCGCCAGTTTATGAAGGTCGGGCACAACCAGTTCAAACAAGCGATCTTCCGCACCACGGTCACCGTTGCTCCACTGGTGCAGTAAACGCGTTATTTCTCCGTCAGGTGATTCTTGCATTTCATACTGGCTCTGCGGCCAAGCCACATGAATTATTTCACGGAAACAAGTTCAATGTGAAAGGTCAGCGATTTACCTGCCAAGGGATGATTGCCGTCCAGCGTCACGGTAGTCTCTGTGACCTCAGTCACCACCACAGGCATATCGCCACTGCCACCATCCAGTTGAAACTCCTGGCCAGATTCAATATCCATGCCTTCTGGAAATCGTTCCTTGCCTACGGTGATCAACATTTCATCGCGACGTGGACCATATGCTTGGTCTGGCTCAATGCGTGTTGTGCGCGATTGCCCTAAATCCAGACCCAGCACCGCAGCCTCAAATCCTGGAATCACCTGGTTCGCTCCAATTTTAAATTCCAGGGGCTCTCTGCCCTCTGAAGAATCAAATACGCTTCCATCATCCAATTGACCCTTGTAGTGAATGGCCACCACGTCGCCTTGTTTCGCCTGCGGCATTTTGTCTCCTTATAATCCAGGCTAATAGGAAACAGAAAAGGATTTCGACGCTTCAAGAGCTGTCCCTAAAAGACCTAGACCAGTACAGCATATTTGTCTTGAAAAGCGCTACCATCGGGGTTTGAAGCCTCTCTTTTATTTGCTCCTCGCCAATGCGCTGCTTGCCCAGCCATCCCCTAAACTATTCGATGAAATTGAACCCATGATTGCAGAATTAAGCCAACTTACAGGGCTTTCTCCGCTGAAACGGGTGGAGAGAGATTTCATCAATCGCGACAAACTCAAAGCGTTCATGCAGGGTCGTGTGGCTGAAGCCATCACCCCTGCCCAGATGCACGCCGAAGAACTGGCACTGAAATTGTTTGGTCTTGTTCCAGCAGGTTTCGATTTGAAGGAAACCACCGTATCAGTAGTTACAGAGCAAGCCGCAGCATTTTATGACTACAAGAAAAAGCGCATGTTTGTGCTGGAAGGTCAGGATGAAGAAATGCAGCGCATCGCCCTGTTTCACGAACTGGCCCACGCCCTTGCCGACCAACATTTTAACCTCGGAAAATATATCCTGAAAAGCACCACAGACGACGCCGCCACTGCCCGCGGAGCCGTCATGGAAGGCCAGGCGCAATGGCTGATGATGGAACGAATGGCCAAAAAGTTAGGACAAAGTTTAGTAGATTCCACCAGGCTTTCAGACATGGCCGCCAGCATGAATGATTCCGCCGCGCAATATCCCGAACTTGCCAAAGCCCCCCTATACATTCGTGAATCATTGCGGTTTCCATATACCAGCGGCATGTTGTTTCAAAATGAAGTCATCCGAAAGATGGGTAAATCTGCATTTGGGGAAGTGTTCAAACACGCCCCTGTCTCCACCCAACAAATACTTCATCCGCAAGCCTACTTTGATAGGAAGTCCCCCACAGAACCTAAACTTGCCAAGTTCGTTGGTCAAAAAGATTACAAGCAAGTGACCGATGGAGCATTGGGGGAATTCGACGTCACCATGCTGCTTCGTGAATATGCGGGGAAAGAAATGGCCGAAAAAATTGGAACCCATTGGAGGGGTGGACGTCTTTCCGTCTGGGAGCGGAAAAAGGATAAGCATCCAATTCTGGTCCATGCAGTGGAATTCGATTCCGAAGATAGCGCCAAACAGTACTTTGAGGTCTACAAAATAGTACTGGCTAAGAAATCAAAGGGCTATCGGGAAGACAGTTCTAGTGTCATAAATGAAGTATTGGGCTCAACTGCGTCCGGGCGATTTGAATTGCGCCGCAACGGACAGACAGTTTCAAGCCTGGAAGGGATTTTGTAAACTAAAGAATATGACAAAGCTATTGGTGCTCCTGACATTGTCCGCAGTGGCGGCTTTCCCGGTTGAATTGCCTCGCAAATCGCCCGAGTTCATCGTGAAGGTTCTCGACAAAGAGGGCAAGCATAAAGATGAAAGTAAGGACCGGTTGTTGAGTTCCTTTCGAGGCAAAGTTGTGGTGATTGAATTCTTCAATCCCACTTGCCCACACTGCCAGAAGACCGTTGCGATTTTGCAGAAGTTGTATAAGGAACTGGGACCGAAAGGCTTTCAACCATTGGCCATTGCTGCCGGGGAAGATCATGTCCCGTTGATTCCGAAGTTCATTGAACAGTTTGCCCTAACCTTTCCAGTTGGCTACACGGAACGTGAAAAGGCTATGCCGTATTTGCATATTTCCAATATGCAAAGCTTCATGGTGCCCCAAACAGTTTTCATCGATAAACAAGGCATCATCCGTGAACAGCACGTGGGCGGGGATTTGAAGGATGAGGAAGCTGAAACCAGAAAGAAGATTTTGGAATTGCTCGCTGGGGTTACGGCTGCTCCTGTCAAAAAAGCCGTGGCCGCCGTGGTTACCAAAAAATAATCAATGGTGCTTATTTTGGATTACCATAGGAAGACCATGAACAGATTTTTGCTGAGTGTCCTTGCTGCCACCTGTCTTGTTGCCAATCAGTCCAGTGCAGCGCAACTTCCCCGGAAGGCAGCGGAATTGGTGATCAAGTCTCCCAGCGGAATGGAAACGCTATTGAGCAAATATAAGGGCAAGGTGGTTGCTCTGGAATTCATTCTCACCACCTGTTCTCATTGCCAGCAAAGTTGCAAGATCCTCACCAAAATGCACCACGAGTTTGGTTCGCAAGGGTTCACACCCGTGGCTGTTGCCATCAATGATATGGCCCACATGTACGTCACTGATTTCATAAAAAACTTAGGCATTTCTTTTCCTGTGGGCTGGCAACTCCGCGATAGCGCACTGGTCTTTCTGCAACATTCTGAGATGGAAACAATGATGATGCCGCAATTGGCATTCATTGATCGGGAAGGCATGATTCGGGCGCAATTCGCTGGCAATGATCCATTCTTTGTTGACGATGTGAAGCAGGAAGCCAACATGCGCACACAAATCAAAGCGCTGTTACTACCAGTCGCAAAGAAAGCCGCCGCCGTCGCAACACCAGTTCCAGCTCCAAAAAAGAAGGGCTAGTGATTAGTCGTATTTTCCTGGTCTTCACTGCGCTCTGCCAATGTCTGCTTTCCGCACAAAGCGCCACCTCCAGCGGAACCATCCGTGTTCAACTTAGCGATCCATCCGGAGCTTCCATCTCCGATGCCGCCTTATTGCTGCGGCATAAGTCGTCGGGAAGCACTCGATCCGGTAAAACGGAATCACAGGGTGTCTTCACGTTTTCTCAATTGAGCCCCGGCGAATATACTCTTCACATCGAAAAAGAAGGGTTCACCACCGTGGATGCTACTTCCTTAACTATTTCTATTGGCCAGTTGGTGGAACAAAAGCTTACCCTGTCTCTTTCTAGTGTTGCTGGTCGCATAGAAGTTACAGAAAGCACTGGAACGCTGGACATCACTGCAACCTCCGCCACCGCCGCCCTTGGTAGCGACCGTATAGAAGAAGCTCCTTCCAAAAGTCGTAACTACATCAGCTTTGTTGCGCTGGCACCAGGAGTTTCCAATTCCCCGCAAGCTGGTTCGCAAAAGAGCATGGCCGGAATTCGCAATCCCTTGGCCGATAGCGGATTTAGCTTCACCGGCATGCGTGGTCGCAATAACAGCATCAGCATTGACGGTGTAGATAATCGGGATGAAACAACTGGTGGAAATCGCGTGGCCATTGGTTTGGAGATGGTGGAAGAATTTGTGGTGGGCGGTGTGTCTGTAGGTGCAGAACTGGGCGGCGCAGCCGGTGGCATTGTGAACATGGTGACCCGGCCAGGAACAAATATTTGGCACGGCGATGCCACTTTTTTCTATCAAAACGGCGCACTGGGAGCTCGAAAACCGGAGGTGGATGTCGGTCTTCATCCACGTCTTAGCCGCTATCAGCCTGGTGCATCACTGATGGGACCCATCAAAAAGAATCGGACGTTTTTCTCCACAGCATTCGAAACGGAACGCGACTTTGAAGAAGAGTGGTCAGAGACTCCAGCCAGTTCACTTTCCAGAATTCGTCAAGCTTTGCAATCCAGTTCCTTTGTCAATGGAATTGTAAAAGAACCATCCCGCGGTTTATTTCGCACTGCCACTCGCGGAATAGAATATTCCCTCAAAGTGAATCATCTCGCGGATGAACACAATTCTTTCTCAGCCCGTTATGCCTATTCTCGCGGCCGCGTGTTGGGAGACGTTCAGGGGTCCTCCAATTTTTCTGATCGCTCCGCTGGCGGCAGCAGCATCACGTCGGACCATTCGTTTGTCGCCAGTTGGCTGCGGGTAATTACGCCCACCGTGGTCAATGATCTGCGCGTGCAAATCTCGGAACGATCTCAGCAAGTGCGCCCGAATAGCTATGGCCCGCTGTATGAAATCCCAGGCATTGTGAGCATTGGGCAATCCCCGCGCCTTAATTCTGATCGCACTGAAAAACATTTTGAGGTTGCTGAGAATTTCAATTTTGTACTTGGCCATCATCGCTTGAGTGCCGGAGCAACCATCCAACCCATCACCTTGGATGCACGTCTGGCAAACCGATCAGCAGGAATTTACGTCTTTCCAACGCTCGATTCCTTTCTTGCCGCCAGCCCCGATGTCTACATACAAACGTTCGGAAATCCTTCTGTCCAAATGCGCACCATCCCCGTTGGATTCTACTTTCAGGAACGCTGGCAAATCCGCAAGGGTCTGACTCTGGAAGCTGGTGCTAGGCTGGATAAACAAGCCATGCCCACGGGCTTTCCAGCTTCCTCAACCAATGTTGCTCCCAGACTTGGCTTAGCCTGGAATCCAATGAAGAAGCTAGTTGTTCGGCTAGGTTCAGGACTGTTTTTTGATCGCTATCCACTGGCTTACTTAAACGACGCCGCATGGAAAAACGGCACCCAAGGTTTCGAACAATATGCCGTCGGTTGGGCAGCCGTGCAAGCGTTCCGGCTACTGCGTGGAGGCACTGCCGCTGAACCTCTGCCGGGCTTGGCTCACTCCATCTATTCGGTGTCTCAATACTTCCCCAGCCCCTACGCCCGCAAAGCAGGCATAGGCGTGGAGTATGCCGTTGACAAAGACACTAAGTTGACTTTTGAATCGAACCTTGTGAAAGGAACACACCTCCCTCGCATTCGAAATGCAACAGGCACCCTGCCACCTTCGTTCCTGTTGGAACAGACAGCGAACTCGGCGTATCGAGGGATGTCGATTTCCATCAATCGTCGCATGAGCAAAGAAGTGGCGTACTTATTTACCTACGATCTTGGCCGTGTTCTGGATGATGGTTCCGATTTTGACGAACAACCTTTGAATCCCCTAAACATTCGCGCCGATTGGGCTCATTCCAGGCTTCACCAGCACCAACGGTTTGCCGCCAGCGCCGTTTTTGAAATCCCCGATGATGCTCTTAACTTCCTGCCAGTTTGGGCCAGAGAAACCTTGGAGCGGTTCACCATTGCCCCCATCGCTTCCTTCTTGAGCGGAAGGCCCATCAACGGGCTGCTCACCACCGATGTCTATCGCACGGGTGCTTACCCCATCAACGCTCGCCCTGTTGGAACGGGTCGCAATGCATTCTTCGGACCGGGCACAGCCTCAGTGGATATCCGATTGATGAAGACTTTTATGACCCACCATGAACGCGCCAAACTGCAGTTCGGCATTGAGGTGTACAACCTGCTCAATCGTGCAAACGTGGTGATCAGTAGTCCTTACTTGACGGATAGTTTCAAGGGTCCAGTGGAATCCTCGAATCGTCGGCAATTTCAGACTCTCGTTCAGTGGGAATTCTAAGCCGACTGCCCCCGAGCATGCTCTTCAGTAGTACTCTTCCCCTGCATTTCAGCAATCAATTCTTCACGCGCTTTGAGAATTGCCTGGTAACGGCATTCATCATCTACCAGCCGATTCTGTAACCCGCTGATTTGAGTTTTCAAGCTCGCCAGCAGAGAATCATTTGCAGTTGCTGGCTGGGCAATAGTCAAAGAAGCCATGCGTTTTTCCGTGTCGGCCAACTGTCCGCGTAACCGGGCAATTTCACCCGCCCGTTCACTTGATTTCGCACTGAAGCTATCGCGTTCCTTGTCTGCTTCTCTAAGCTGTTCTTCCAAACTCTTCAAACGCATATTCGCAGCAGCCAGTTCAGCCGTCGATTTTGTAACTGCCGCATCCAGTTGCCTGGTAACCAGAACGACCTTCGCTTCCTGATCTTTTAACTTCTCCGGGTAGGTGGACAGCTCTCCTAAACGGACTTCCAAACCCTTCACATTTGCTAATCGAACAGCAAGTTGGACTCGCAAATTCTCCATCTCATTGCCACGGGATTGCAATGCTTCATCCTTGCCCCGAGTGCCGACCTCCAACGCCGTCAAGCGCTGACGCAACGCTTCGGTATCGGTGCGGGCGGACGTTAGACTCGCACTACGCACTTTCAAATCTGCTTCCAGACTGGCGTACTTCACGGCCCAATCCTGCAAAAGTTTCTCTTTTCCGGCAACCGCAGTTTCCAACTCGGAACGCTTGGTAGCAGCGGCGGCCACACCTGCCGTTAGCTCGGATACTTTTTTAGATTCCGCTGTTAGATTCTTTGTGGTCGCAGCAAGTTGTCCGCTGGAGACATCTAACTGTTGTCGCAACGATTGCAATTGCGTCTCCCAATCTGTTTGCTTTTGCCGCATCAACCACCAAATAATTCCTCCGCCCAGGGCTGCTGCAGCCAACAAGCAGACAATTATTTCTGTTATCAGGTATCCATACCCCATGACTAACGAGTCTCCTTCACGTGGAACTCAATGCGACGGTTTTTCTGCCGTCCGTCTTCCGTGTTGTTATCAGCCACTGGATTGTCTGGTCCGTGGCCGGCTGCAAATAACCTTCGGGCATCAATGCCTTGGGTAATCAAGTAGGCGCGTACTGATTCGGCGCGTTCCTTACTCAATGTAATGTTCATGCGGTGATCGCCCTCCGCATCGGTGTGTCCGGAAACTTCAACCGGCTTTTGAGGATATTCTTTCAACAGGGCTACCATTTGGTCCAAAACGACCTTTCCCTTGGCCGTAAGCTCCGCGCTTCCGGTAGTAAACTCCACTACTTTTCCGGCAATCACGTCTTGCAACTTTGTTTCCAACTGGGTTGCTTCCACACTGTCTTTTGATCCGGGAATAATGATGGTTTTGACGTCGAATACTCCGTGCACGTCGCGCACGGTTTGAATCGCTTTGGCGCTCACTTCAGGGGAATCCGAATATCCTTTCAAGGTAGCAATCCGTCCATCAAACTCTATACCAGTTGTAGGGAAGGGGGCCGATTGCATGGCACGGATGGACCGGTTCTTAAGATCAATGGGAATAGCCTGAGCATGATGGCTCACGCAGAAAAAACATAGCGCGACCAGGGCAAGTAGCCCCAACGCGGGGACCATCCGATTGGGCATGAATCCGGTATCCTCCAATAAGGCGCTTTAAAATTACTCTTCGCTTCTGGGGGGAGACGTTTACAACCGGACGGAACTCCTGATTATATCCTGGAACATTGGTAAAGTTTCAGATTCCTCTAAAGCTTTCGCCTGCTCATAGATATAACCGGCAACTGCCACGTCTTCAAGACCTAGTCCCACACTCTTGAACAACGTGATTTCATGGGCATTTTTTCTAGCATGGGCACCCGCCAAGTCTTCTACCCGCGCCCAGCCTTGTTCATCCAGACCAAGCAGCAAGTCGCCAGCTTCAATTCGACAAGCTTCCACAGAATCAGCCACAATGCGCGAGCATCGAAGCAAAGTTTCTGCGGACACCTCGCGCCGAGCCGGGTGATTTGATCCCATCACGTTGATGTGGGTGCCTTCAGCAATGTCTGCCGCATCGAATACCGGATCCTTAGAACTAGTGGCTGTAACGACAATATCGGCTCCAAAAAGCGCCTCAGAAGGCGATTTTGTGATGCAAATTGACGCCCAATGTGCGCATTCTGCAGCAAAAATGTCACATTTGTCGCGATTTCGGCTCCAAATTCGCACACTTTTGACGTCCCGAACGGCCAACATGGCCTCCAGTTGTGCCCTGGCCTGGAACCCACTTCCGATGATGCCGACTACCGCCGAATCCTTTCTGGATAGCAGCGCCGTCGCCACGCCAGAAGCCGCCCCTGTGCGCAGTTGCCCGAGCGTGTTGGCTTCAAACAGTGCCAGTGGTTTGCCAGTTTCCGCATCGAGAAGCCAAAACAGAAACCAAGCCCCATGTTTAGGATTAGTGGAATAGACCTTGGTCCCTAGATAAGAGCCCCAAGTGCCAGCCATGGAGTGCAGAGTTGTGTTGAAAGGGGTGTTTAATCGTCGTCGGGGTTGATTTTGGGCTTTGCCTGCGGCCAAATCGTCGAACATGGAACGAAGCAGTTCCACCGCCTTGCCCATCGGCAAAAGACGGCGGACCGCTGCTTCGTCAAAGAACAACATTATATTTAGGCCCGAGCCGGATCGCCACTTTCTGTTTGGATACCCAATTCAGCCATCGCTGCCCGTGCCTGACCTGCGTCAAACTTACCATCACGAGCTAATCGCGAAAGGGTTGCTGCCACAATGCTCGCCGCATCCACTTCAAAATGACGACGCAAATGTTCGCGATTGTCACTCCGTCCGAATCCGTCTGTACCCAGCGAGACCAAACGTCCGGTCAACCAGGGTGCCAATTGATCAGGCACGATTTTCATGTAATCGGTTGCGGCAATAATGGGCAGATTAGAACTGGAAAGAACCTGCTCTATATAAGCCTTTCGTACCGGCTGATCTGGATGCAAGCGATTCCAACGTTCCGTGGCAAGCGCATCCCGCCGCAATTCGTTGTAGCTGGTTACGCTATAAACGTCGGTAGCTACGCCGTACTTGCTTTGCAGAATCTCAGACGCTTTTAGGGCTTCATTGAAGATTGCACCACTGCCGAACAGTAAAGCTTTTGGATCGCCAGATTCGGCTGCCTTGTAACGATAAATTCCCTTTACAATACCCTGTTCCACCCCAGCAGGCATTGCCGGCTGCACGTAATCGTCATTGGAAACTGTCAGATAGTAGAACAGGTCTTCGTTCTGTTCATACATGCGTTTAATTCCGTCCTGAATAATGACGGCAATTTCATAGGCGAATGTAGGATCATACGCGGCGCAGGTGGGCACGGTGGAAGCCAACACATGGCTGTGGCCGTCCTGGTGCTGCAAGCCCTCGCCAGCCAGTGTAGTGCGGCCAGCAGTGGCACCCAATAGAAAGCCCTTGCCACGAGAATCGGCAAACGCCCAGGCCATATCGCCGACGCGCTGGAAGCCGAACATGGAATAGTAAATATAGAAGGGAATCAGCGGGATTCCATAATTGGCATAGCTGGTCCCGGCTGCGGTGAAACTGCCCATGGAACCGGCTTCGGTAATGCCTTCTTCTAAAATTTGGCCCGATTTGGATTCGTGATAGAACAGGAATTGTTCGGCGTCCACAGGGTTGTACAACTGCCCCTGGCTGGCGTAAATCCCGATCTGCCGGAACAACGATTCCATACCAAACGTCCGCGCCTCATCAGGAACAATGGGGATCACCAACTTGCCCAGTTCCGGATCTTTCAGCAAGCTCGTCAGAATTCTGACAAACGCCATGGTGGTAGACACGGCGCGCCCTTGCGATCCGCCAAGTGCATCGGCGAACTTTTCCAATGGAGGCGACTTCACAGTAATGGGCAATGGATGCCGCGAGGGAACAGGACCGCCTAGCGCTGCGCGTCTGTCTTCCAGATACTTCAGATCCTGACCTTCTGGTTTGATGAATGCGCAATGCGTTGCCTGATCGTCAGAAATCGGTACCTTGAAACGATTGCGGAAAGAGATCAACTGATCTTCATCCATCTTTTTTTGTTGGTGAGTGGCGTTGCGTGCCTCACCGGCTGCGCCCATGCCATACCCTTTGACAGTCTTGGCCAAAATAACGGTAGGCCCACCACGATGCTCGTAGGCTGATTTATAGGCGTTGTAAATCTTTACCGGATCATGACCACCGCGACGCAGTTGTTCTAAATCTGTATCGGACAGGTCTTTTACCAGTTCCAACAGTTCGGGATATTTGCCGAAAAATTCCCGACGGACATAAGCACCGTCTTTGGCTTTATAGGCTTGATATTCCCCATCGACGCATTCGGCCATGCGCTTCATTAGCAGTCCGCTGGTATCGCGCGCCAGTAGGGAATCCCACTGACCGCCCCAAATCAATTTAATTACATTCCAGCCTGCGCCTCTGAAAACACCTTCCAGTTCCTGAATGATCTTGCCGTTGCCACGCACTGGTCCATCCAGGCGCTGCAAGTTACAGTTCACTACAAAAATCAGGTTGTCCAGCTTTTCGCGGCAAGGGAGGGTGAGTGCACCGAGTGATTCCACTTCATCCGTTTCGCCGTCACCGAGAAAGGCCCAAATTTTACGGTCAGTTTGTGCAATCAGTCCTCTGTTTTCCAAATAGCGCATGAAGCGCGCCTGATAGATGGAATTGAGAGGGCCCAGGCCCATGGAAACCGTTGGGAACTGCCAGAAATCTTTCATCAACCAGGGATGCGGATAGGACGACAATCCGGGAGTATCGCGTAGTTCGTGGCGGAAGTTTTCCAGATGCTGGGTGGTAAGGCGACCTTCAACAAAAGCTCGTGAATACATGCCAGGCGACGCGTGGCCCTGGAAATAAATCAAATCGCCAGGTTGACCGCCAATACTGCCGCGGAAGAAATGGTTATAGCCAACTTCCATCAACGATGCTGATGACGCATAGGTGGCAATGTGACCGCCAATACCGGGATCGTATTTGTTCGCACGCACCACCATGGCCAGCGCATTCCAGCGCACAACAGCCTTGATGCGACGCTCAATTTCCCGATCACCAGGATAGGCAACTTCGCGTTCCAATGGGAGCGTGTTGACGTACGGGGTGGTTATCTGTGGTTGAGGAGAAGCGCCATGTAAGGCGGCTCGTCTTTGAACGGCTTGGAGCAGGTATTGAGCCCGATCCGGTCCAGACTCATCGATAATTTGATCGAGAGCCTCTAGCCATTCACTTGTTTCTTGGGGGTTGAGATCTTCTTGAAGGTCTGCCTTGGGTTTCAGCATGTATGTTCTCGCCCAGTACGCCGGTGGGCAGTACTGTAGCTTATTATATTCTAGCGAATGCTGCGCGCAAATGGTAACAACTGGGTGTGGGAGTTTTTAAGGGTTAGATTCGTTGAAATGCAAGGGAATCTTAGAAATCTGTGCGACCGCTGTGTTTAAGGTAAGCCCTTAGCGCTGTTCATCGCCGACGAGCTTTGATGCGATAGTTATGACCGCTCCCTGGTACGCTTTCACCATTTAGGTGGTTCACTGCTTCTTTTTCAGATTGTCAGTATGGCGCGCACGGATGGTAGCAAATATTTGTTCTGCTGGAATGGCTCGACCGGCGTCTGATCGCATTGCATCACAGACTTCGACAACTTCTTCACACAGCCACTTCTCCACCGCAGCATCACGCTCTTGCAGTGCCCTCAGTCCAGCACGAACAACCTCGCTACTGGAAGCATAAGTGCCTGTGGTGACGAGGGTGTCGATGTAGCTAGATTGATCCACGGGCAAGCTAATAGTTCGCTTTTTCGGTGATTGAATGGCTTGGCCCTCCTCGCAGAATTATGCCCAAGAGTATGACACATTCATACCAGCTTCGATTCCAGATTTGCACGCTGACAGGAACTTAGGCACGGCACTAATTGCACAATCCAACGAGCATTGCTTTGCTATCTTCTACTCGGCGATAGTCTGTTAAGAAAACATGGGATCACCGGCGAAACAGCCTGTCGCCGATTGTTATTTCAGCTCGATCTTTGGTAGCGGTACTGCTTGAACAGGCTCATGCAATCCATAGCGCTAAGGGCCCCTGTTCTACAGATGGGCGCCGATAGGTTTTCCAGACTTTGGAAAGCGCAATACCTACTAGCTCCGGAGGGCAGTCATCGGGTCAATTCTCGAAGCTTGCTCTGCGGGCAACAACACTGCGCACAGCGAAACAGCGAATAATACTGTTGATGCTGCAAAGATTGCCGACGAATCAATCGGCGGGAGTCCTGGGATGAACGTAGCAGCGATTCTCGTGGTCATGAAGGCCGCTGGTATCCCTATCGATATCCCAGGAAGTACCAGCCACATAGCGTCCTTGACTAACATGAAGCGAATTGTGGCACGGCTACCGGCTAGAGCCATTCTGGTTCCGATCTCGGGAATCCGTAGTGTCACAGTGAACGACATCAATCCATAGAGCCCGATGGCAGCAAGCAGTAATGCCATTCCACCAACGAAAGATCCAATCATCGCCAGTACTCTTTCGCTCGTCAGCAATCCGTCAAGACGCTGATCAAGGGCTTGTGCCCGCAATACGGCATGATGACCCCCATCCGTTATGGTCTTCCGCGCAGCGGCAACAACCGCCCGAGGGTCCCCATCGGTTCCGATGTCCAGCCTCAAGTTGTCATAGCCGGGCTCCTGCATTAATGGTTCGTAAACCGCTAATGGGGCTATAGTCTGTGGTAACCAGAGACTGGCTGTACTCACAACTCCGACAATTTCGAGCGATTTACGATCCTTGCGAGCGAAATTCACAATCCTGCCGATAGGGTTCTCGCCGGGAAAAAGTCGGTGAGCCAATCCATCGCTCACAATCACAACCCACTTGGTCTGTTCGCTATCACTCCAATTGAAGTCTCTTCCTGCCTTTAGTTTTATACTAAACAACCGAAAAAAATCAGGTCCGATGACTTCCAGTGCAACTCGAATGGGTGGAGTTGCAAGCGAGCTGCTTGAAACCGTCTCTTTGCGCTCATACCCACTGACAGGCCCGAAATTAGAATAACTGACTGACCTTACGCCGGGTTGAGAAGCTAAGCGAATCGCGAGTTCCTGGTAATAGATTGAGCGGTTTGGGATCGGCTTTGAAGTTGTCGGGAACAATTGCAGAATCATCACGCCATCCCTGCAATAGCCCAAGTCGGCGGATCGAATGCCGTGAATGGTGTTGGAAAAAAGCAGCGCCATCGTGACTAGCACGAGCGACAGAGCTATCTGAGAAACCACCAGGGCTTTGGTAAGAAGGCCAATACCATCGCGTATAGTCCTTGATCCATGCTGGATTGCGCTCCGAGGATCGGTTCCTCCGATCATGCGGGCGGGCACTGCTCCAACCGTCACGGCAGTTAATAGCATTACGAGAACCGAAAAGGCCGCAACACGCCCGCCCAGAATAGTGTCAATTGTGCGGTTGGCGATATTCGGATAATACCCAAACCAGATCAAGTTCAAAAAGAAATTGGTGCTCCAGTAAGAGAGTACGACTCCCGCAGCGGCTCCTATACCGGAAAGCAACATACTCTCTGACAACAAGGCTCGGAGAAGGTGAATAAGTCGCGCGCCGAGAGCAACACGAACTGCAAGCTCCTGACGGCGGGAAAATGTCCACGCAAGCAGCAGATTGGCTAAATTGACACATGCAATTAGAAGAAGCGCAGCAGCCAGAGCCATCATGATCGTCAAAGGTCGGGAAAGCCGGTCCCGCAGGAACGAATCTCCGGTGCTCGCCGACTCAATCTGAATTCTTCGCGCTGGTAACTGGGAGTCTGGTGGCTCCGCTTTGCTTTCTATCAGTGCTGCCTGTATTGCCGGCCACGCTACCAAAAGCTGTGATCTGGCCTGCCCCAAGCTGGTCCCTTGCTTGAGCCTCGCGGCAACGAATACGGACGGGATGGTTGCGGGAAGCGGAGTATTTGAATTGTCCTTTAGTCCAAGGGGGACGGTCGCCTCCATGGCACCCTCAATACTCAGACCCGTGAAATCCCTACCTGTTACTCCGACAATCTCCAGTGGCAAATCGTCAAGCGTAAATATTTTGCCAAGTATTCCAGGATCGCCTTGATATCGCTCCTGCCAGCATCTGTAGCTCAAGACTGCCACCCGCGCCGATCCTTTTTCGGTGTCCACATCGTCTGAGATAATACGACGGCCAAGCAGCATTTCGAACTCCGAGAGTTGAAAAGTACTCGCTACTTACCGCATCCACGACGCCCACATACGCGTCGCCATACCCGCCAAGCTTCCTTAATCCGCTGTCTCGATGACCGAACAATCCGGAAAACACCTTTTGGCGTTTCTGGATTTCCAGAAACAAGCTCCAGGTCATTTCCTCTCGCGGAGAGTGACTATCTGGACGCGTGATTGAAATCCAAACAAGCTCATTGGGTCGTGTTACGGATAAGGGTCGTAAAACGAGTGTCTCAATAATACTGAATACGGTCGTGTTGGCCCCTATGCCGAGTGCCAGGGACACGATGGCAATAGCAGTCGCTGCTGGTCGCTTCGCGAGCACTCGCCACGCATATTGGAGGTCATGGATAATATTTGTCAACTTCAGCAGAGTATGGCGCGGCACCAGCTACGTGAGCGAGCCCGCATCCACTACCCCCTCCTTGCCGAACAAGTGCTTGCGGTTTTGTCGCTCGAACATTCAGGAAATCTTTCGTTTTCTGACGTTCGTAACATCGTCATATTCAGTGCTACCAAAACGTTATTTCAGTTCGATCTTGGGTAGCCGTACTGCTTGAACAGGTTCATGCAATCCGAACGAGTAAATGGCCGTGGAAGAGGCTATGGAAACATACTGCTTGCCATTCACTGCATATGTAATTGGCGATGCCAGCAATCCTTCTCCTATATTGAAGTGCCAAAGGTGTTTGCCGGAGCGGGCATCTACTCCTACTAACTGACCATCGTCATCGCCTACAAACACGATGCCTCCTGCTGTGGAGACGGTTCCGGACCAACTTTCAGCGGGTCCTGTCATGGGATATTCCCAAACTTTTTTACCTGTTTTGGGATCAAAAGCGCGGAGGAAAAACTGGCCTAGATCTTTCGGCTTTGTTCCTGCGCCACCGCCGGAAAAATTCTTATCGGGGATGGGCGTCTTTGACGATGAGGTGAATATATCACATTGTTCCAAGGTCACCACATAAAACAGACCAGTGGCTGGGTTGTACGAAGGCGACATCCAATTGGTGGCACCGCGTACCCCTGGGCATACCAGATTTCCGCTTGGTGTTGGACCTTTATCGGGAAGCTCCACTGGGCGACCTTTTGCATCTATGCCGCTGGCCCAATCCAGTTTGTCCACCAGCTTGGTCGCTCGGATGAACTCTCCGGTGATGCGGTCCAATGCGTAGAAGAATCCATTGCGATTAGCGTGTAGCACCAGCTTGCGCATCTTACCATCCAAGGGCAGATCCACTAAGACTGGCCAGGCTTGGGCATCCCAATCGTGAACGTCGTGGGGTGTGAACTGGAAATACCATTTCATTTTTCCGGTGTCGGCGTCCAGTGCCAGAAGTGAGCAACTGAATAAATTGTCGCCACCACGATCACCGCCATAGAAATCGGGCCAGGGATTTCCAGTGGTCCAATAGAGAGTGTTGGTATCGGGATCATAGGTCCCGCTGAGCCAGGTACCGCCGCCGCCGTAATCGACGTACTTGCCCCAGGATTCCGACCCTTTTTCGCCCTTCGCTGGAATCGTATACGTGCGCCACAACTCTTCGCCTGTGGATGCCGAAAGTGCTGAAATGTATCCGCGCATCCCAGTATCGCCACCAGCCACGCCGACCATCACTTTATCGCGCACAACTAACGGGGCGGCTGATGCGAAAATGCCTTCTTCAATCTTGCCGTACTTATGCTGCCACTGCACCGCACCAGTTCGTCGATCCAGTGCGACGAGGTACACGTCAGACGTCACAAAATACACACGATCCCCGTAAATTGCCGCTCCACGATTCACGGCTTCCTTCTTCGCACGGGTGTCTTTGTAGGCCCAAATCAGCCGCCCTGACGCAGCATCAAGGGCGCGAATTTCATTGGTGTTGGTGACGTACATTACTCCGTCATGCACGATGGGATTGGTGCGCAGGCCACCAGCTTTGGGCATGCGATAGACCCACTTGGCAACCATGTTGGCCGCGTTGCTGGTGTTGATTTGGGTTAACGGGCTGTGACGCTTGCCTTGATAATCGCCTGCAACCGTAAGCCAGTTGGCTCCAGGGCTTTTCTTCAGATCTTCAAAGGTAACTTGGGCTGAGCTGATGGACGCTAGACAAGCAATGGTGAGGAAACAAAAACGTGTCATTTAGTTCTTCTTCTCCTTGTCTTTTTCTTTTTCATAAGGCCGAACACTTTGGCGGGAAAGGTAGGCTACCAGGTCGTCCAATTCTTTGGGGGAAAATCGTTTGGCGTAATCTTTAGGCATGGGTGATCCCTTCGATAAGGTCATCTGAGTGACGTCGGCCATATCGATCAAATGCAGGTTGCCGGTGCGGTCTTGCAGTTGTAATGAATAATTGGATCGATTGCGGGCGACACCGCTGATGGTTTTGCCGTTCTTTAAGGTGACAGTGACGGCATGATAGCCGACAGCTCCATCGGCATCGGGGTCAACAATCGACTCGCGGATGGCCAGCGTCGCTTGCACGGAAGCGATGTTCGATAAATCTGGACCCAGCTTGCCGCCCTGATTATTGATGGCGTGGCAATTGGCGCAGCCGCCTTTGCCGATGAACAGGGTGCGCCCGTTTTCAACATCGCCACTGACTGGATTTTCAATGGCTGGAGAAGTGAGGGAAACTACAAACGCCACCACTTGCCAGGCCTGATCTTCAGGAAGATTGGCGGCAGGCATTGCACCGCCGACGCCTTCTTGAATGGCTTTGTACATGGTCTTTGGATCGAGCGGATGCCAGAACACACGTTGCCGCAAATTGGGGCCGCGCCCACCTTGACCATCTGGCCCATGACACGCGCCACAACCGCCAGCGAATATTTTCGCTCCTGCTTCAATCGCTTTGGGATCTCCAATAGCCGGGTTCTTCGATTCTTCTCCATCTTTTTCGTGCTGGCCGAATAGAGGAACCAGCAGTGTGGCTGCAATCAAGAGTCGTCGCATGATCGGACTATTATATGTCGGTCAGGGGGCAACGGAAATGGTCACCTGTTCCTGGCTGGGAATATCGCCCACAATGATCAGCAAGGGCAGGCTGCCTACGGCGGTAATCGTGTCAGGAATGCGGACGTTCACTTGTAGCAATCCGGCGATAAGATTGGGGGCTGCCCCGGCGTAGAGAACTTCTGCCGATTGGCCATTGATGATTACGTTAACCGGTAATTGCGGTTTTGGATAAACGTCAGTGGCCAATTTTCCACTGATGCCGAAAGGATCGGTTTGACCTTCACCTGTGGCGTAGAGCACCACAATAGAACCGGGCTTTGCTGGATTTTGCGGGCTATTCAGTCGACCATCGCTATTCAATGCGGCGGCCTGCCCTTTGCCCGAAGAATCAGCAGTGAATATGCCTAGTGCTGACGGGGCGATGTTTACTCGAATCGGCGCGGAGCGGAGGCCCTTGTATTCCACTACAACATTCACAGATGGCCTTCCAGCAATTTCATAAGGCACCACAAGACCCACCTGATTCAACGTAGAGAACAGAAGTGGGGCAGCGATTTCGTCAAACAAAACTCGAGTGGAGGCCAGTTGGGTTGCGGCAATTCCATTTTGAATTTGAATAGCGGCCAATTCGCCAGGTCCGAATCCGATGCCGAAGATATTGATGATGGCTCCGGGTGAAACAGATCCGGCTTTGAAGCTTGCACCGTTCAACACCCCAGTGTTGGAAAAAATGGGAACGGCCGGGGAGATGGTGAGTGAGTAGGACGCCTGTGCGGTTCGATTGCGTGCGTCGGTGACTTTGACTGCAAAGAAATAATCGCCGATTGTGGTGGGAGTGCCGGAAATGGTCCCAGTTGTTGGATTTAGAAATAGGCCTTCTGGAACGGGGTTTCCAAAGGGAGTCCAAAGATAAGGTGCGGTGCCACCTTGCACGACAAGCTGCTGGCTGTAGGGGACGCCGATAATGGCACGGGCAAGGTCTGTCCGAACAATGAAGATATTGCTGCGCACGTTGATGCTGAAGTTCTTGCTTGCTTGCAGGCCCGATGCGTCTACTGCCAATACGGTAAAGCCGAAGGCGCCATCGACTGTTGGTGTACCACTTAACCCGCCATTCAAGCTGAGAGTGATTCCAGCAGGCAATGCTCCGGAAGAGATGCTGAAGGTGTAAGGATCACGACCTCCACTGGCTTGCAGGAGTTGGGCGAAGGGCAGCCCGACAGAAGCGTCGGCGATTGTGTCAGTGAAGAAGATGATGCCAGAAGAGAATTGATCGACGGGTAAGGTGTAGGTTTTATCGAAGTAGGCACCCACCGAATCGGACACGCGGATTTCGAAAGTGTAGGTTCCGGGAACGAAGGGTGTACCGGTTAAGACACCGGCTTGGGTCAAGGAAATTCCTGGAGGGATGGGGCCGGTTTTCACAGACCAGGAATAGAGTCCGATGCCACCAATGGCGACAATACCCTGGTTATAAGGCTGGTTGACGCGGCCGGGTGGCAAGCGGTCGGTGATAATTATAGGCCCATCAATGCGCAATGTGAAAGGCTTTAGAACGGAGTTATTGGATCCGTCGGTCATCTTGATGGTGACGTTGTAATTGCCGGGAGGGGGCAGAGGAGTGCCTACAATATCACCGGATAAAGTGAGGTTGAGGCCGGGTGGAAGTGCCCCACTGGACAGCGCCCAGGTATAGTTTCCGAATAGCGGCAAGAAGCCGCCGACACCCCGGAGGGTCTGTTGATAGGGACTAGCGACGCGGCCTGTTCCCAGTGTGTCGGTAATAATGGCAAGCGCCTGCACGATTCTAATTTGAAAGGAAGCTGTCGCAATGCGACCGTCGGCATCGGTTGCTTGAATGACAGCGAAGGAATCACCGAAAATTCCTGAAATTCCGGAAAGAGTTCCGACATGATTGAGAAACACGCCCAAGGGCAGAGTTCCGGATTGCACTGTAAATTGATAGGGTGGACGACCACCGGTGACGTTGATGTTGGTGGTGAAAAAAGTTGCTTGAGGAATGGTGATGAAGGTGGGGCTGCTGATGCGGAGTGGGTCAGGAGCTTGCGCCCAACTGGCGGTGGCTGAGGCGAAAAGGGTGATGCTTAAACGGAGCAGGTGCGATTTAAAAAGCATAGGGGGTGCTCCATGCGGTAGACTGTAAAATTTGGCTGACATGAGTAATATTATTGTGCTTGGTGCCCAATGGGGCGATGAAGGAAAAGGCAAGATGGTTGACCTTTTCTCTGAGAAATTCGACGTGGTTGCCCGCTATCAAGGAGGGCATAACGCGGGGCATACGGTTTATATTGGCGAAACCAAATATGTTTTGAAGCTGATCCCCAGCGGCATTTTGCGCCCAGGGGTGAGTGCCGTCATCGGCAATGGGGTGGTGGTTGACCCTGGTGCTTTGCTGGCGGAGATGGCAACTTTGGAGACCGCGGGCATTGCCGTGGATGCACAGTTGCGGATTTCCAATCGAGCGCATGTGATTTTTCCATTCCATCCGTTGATGGAAAAAATGTCGGAAGCGAGGGAAGGGCGCACGGCCATAGGAACCACTTCGCGGGGCATTGGGCCGGCCTATGAGGATAAAATTGCCCGTCGCGGAATTCGCATGGCGGACTTGATAGATCCTGCTTATTTCGACGATATGTTTGAAGCATTGCTCGCCGATAAATTGACCATTGCCAAAGCCTTTCATATTGCTGTTGACCAGGATTGGGCGGCGGTTCGCAAGCTGTACCAGACTTATGCCAATCGGCTTCGACCGCTGGTTTGCGACACGGCGGAGTTGCTTAGCCAAAGCATGAAAGAAGGCAAGCGAATTTTGTTTGAAGGTGCGCAAGGAACAATGCTTGATATTGATCATGGCACGTATCCGTTTGTAACGTCGTCCAGTGCGTCGGCTGGTGGAGCTTGCACTGGTACGGGTGTTCCACCGACAAAAATTAACGGCGTGATTGGTATTTCCAAAGCTTATATTACCCGAGTTGGAGGCGGTCCGTTTCCTACGGAAGCGCATGGCGAGGAAGGGGAACGCATTCGGCAAGCGGGTAAAGAGTTCGGCGCGGTCACTGGACGTCCGCGACGCTGTGGCTGGTTCGATGTGCCGCTGTTGCATTTCACCACCACGGTAAATGGCTTTGACAGTCTGGTGATCACCAAGCTGGATGTGTTGGACATGTTGACGGAAATTCCTGTTTGCGTGGGCTACAAAGTGGATGGCAAAGAGACGCTGGAAATGCCTGCAACTTTTCGAGGGATGGAGCGCATTGAACCGGTGTATGAAGTGTTGCCGGGTTGGCATTGTTCGACGAAGGGTACGCCTACTTTTGATGGCCTGCCCGATAAAGCCAAGAAGTATTTGGATTATCTGGAACAGAAAACAGCGGTGGAAGTGGGTTGTGTTTCAAACGGCCCGGAGCGCACGGAAACGATTATCCGCAAGGGATCGAAACTGGAAAAGCTGCTGGGTTAGGGTCCGATGACAAATCGCAATTTCCTTGCCATTGTTGCTGTATTACTGAGCTGCATGGCTTGGATGGCGATTTCTTCAATTCAGGCTGAATCACAAACCTGGGACGAAGCCATGTATGTGATATTCATCACAAACGGCGGAAAAGGGATCCAACCCAAAAGAGCTACAGACCAAACCACGCCCATATTCTCCAGGGCGCTGTTGTTGACCGTTTCGAAACCGGTACTGCCGGGTTCGGCTTGCTTTTGTTTGTCCGGAAGAGCTAGCACGTACAGTAAGCACGGAATGATTGTGACTGGCGTGAATCCGAAGATCACGAAATTGTCCGACAGCCCGCGCCGCTTCACCTCGCGATAGAGCAACCAATAGAACACACCAAAGATTCCAATGACCAACGTGACCGTGAGAAAGACCTTTGCCCCCCATAGAAACGCCAGTAACACCACGCCGCAAGCAACAATGATGCAAGTCATGATCGATACGGCGCTGGCTTGACTCTGTCCCGCCAATAGAGCCGCTGGCGTGAGCAATAGAGACTCAAGATCTGGTCGAAGTAATTTTACTTCTGGAACTGGTTCTTGCATTTTGTAGACATCCATTTTTCTCTCTACGGTTTAGTCATGTTTCACGATGCCCAGTGAGTGCCCCGATTTAGCGGACCCTCAATAATTCGGTGGCGTCAATGTTTGGGCGGTCGGTGTTGTCAGTTCCGAAGACGTGACGCTCGTCTCCGGCGGCAGGACGGTAATAGTAATTGTGGCCCGATGTCGCGGTGAATTCCTCCCCCGCATTGGGATCGCGAAGACGGACTTGATCGCGCTGTGCATCGGAATAGTTTGTCGAGGAACGATCTGCGGAGCTACGATCCGTGGAACGATCCGAAGATTGTTGCCTGGCCCAGTACGATTTGGAGATGGCATCGCTTGTATTCGCGGAACTGGCCGTAAACGCCTTAGAAGTTGCGACGGTAGTCTCGCCTTGCCGCCGTGCCCAGACAGGACCTTTTTGGCCCGTTGCTATCGAATGCCGAAACGCCGTCATGATCTGGCCGGCGTCTTCAATTGGACTGATGAAGCCGGCTACTCCTGGGGTCCAATATTGTCCACCCTGAACCGGATTCACGGAAATCCCGTCGGCAAGAAGCCCAGCCATTTGCCGGCCATTGCGTTGTGCCGTAAACGACAGCTCAACGTAAGAAACGCGGAACGTCCCAGAATTTTCCGGGGGCGGTTGGTGCTGGTCCCGCACCTGAATACCACTCAGCCCATAAGTCCGCTGCAATTCGTCCAAGTAGTTACTAGCAAAAGTCAAAGGTGGCTGATATCTCAAAACCACCAGAGCAGTGGCCTGGTTCCTATACGTTTCGCCTTCTTTCATACTGCCCCCGACCACTCCCGGAGTCACACAATTATATAAACGCTCATCGCCAAGAAAGATGGCGCTTGCGCCGTCCGGCGAAGACATTTTTACTGATCCGGTCAGATCTATATTTGAACGTCTGACCAAGCCTCCCGCCACTCGCCAACCGGTGGGGACATCAAGAAAAAAAGCCCCCTCGCTAGGATCGGTCCAACGGGAATACTGCAAGGGTCGGCGGACCTGCTGCCGCGGGCCATCAGATTGCCCAGTGGGTGAACCGAAGTGCAGGCTCTTGACGGTTCGAACCAGCCCGGCCTTCTGCTGTTCATACTGGGCCGCAGGTGCTGCGATAACGAAAAGCATACCGCTGCCTCGATCCAAAGAACAAAGCACGGCACCCCGCGAGGAGCCACCTTCAAGCGTAAGCCCTGCTACTACTTCATCAGGTTGCTGACGGCGTTGAGCAGCATTTTCGATCACGGCTTGAGGAAACGGGGTTGCACCAGATTGGCCATCGAAGGCTTCCTTCACGTATTCCCGGCAACCACCGCGAGCACGAACGAATGGGGTAATGGCTGCAATCGACCGGCCGTCTGGGCTGCGCACTACGATACGCATCTGCCCCAAGGCCTGCACTGCCCAGCCCGCTGGATGCTCAATCTCGAAACCGGCCGGGTTGCGGTGGCGTTCCCAGCCGGATTGCCACCCCGCAACCGTAGGGCCTTGCGGGGTGGCAGTCCGATCGAGTTCGCGTTTTTTGGCGTCGAATTCTTCCTTGTTCAAGACTCCTGCCTTGTAAGCGATTTCCAGGGCAGAGAGCTGATTGCCGTCAACGCGCGGGGATGCGCCTGTTTGCGATGGCGCTGCGCCATTCGGGGAGAGATTGCTCTGCCCGCACGCTGGAAAAAAGAGCAAACTTATCGAGATGGTTAAGGTAGCGATGGCTTTGGTCATGTTGATTTGCCTCCTGCCCATTACTGCGCAAGATCAAATAAGAATGCCTCAGCTTTTTCCAGAATTGTTTTGAGGAGTTCCTTTTATATGGCGATACAGCCAGCTCTTGACCACTTTGAGCTCACGATCAGCGGTCGCTTTTGAGATTTTCAACACTTCGGCGGCCTCATCGGTTGTGCAACCCAGAAAATAGCGCAATTCCAGGAGTTGAACCTTGCGTGGATCCAATTTGTTCAGTTCATCGAGAGCGATATCCAGGCTGAGCAACTCAGGTGAAGCGGCGTCGATCCAGGCCATGTCGTCGCTAAGGGGAACGCGGACCGCACCGCTACCGCGCTTTTCTGCATGCTCACGACGAGCATTGTCAATCAGGATCATGCGCATCAACTTGGCTGCGAAAGTATAGAAATGACCACGGTCGTGCCAATCCGCATTTCTTTGTTGCACCAATCGAAGAAAAAGTTCATGCACCAGTTCCGTGGCCTGAATCTGTTCCCGACGTTCAAAATGAAGGCAACTGGCCGCCAGCTTACGAAGCTGAGGATAAGCCAACGGCATCAGTTTGGCGAACGCGTCCTGATTGCCTTCCCGCCACTGGTGGAGCAGCCAGGTTATATCTTGCGGGGCGTCCGGCACACTGGGATTCTATCACAGAGTATTTTGTGGATTTTGTTGTATGTGTCACAGCTCCTTACTGTCCGGGGGCGGTGGCCACTTTCACCTGCACCTTACCTTGCCGCCCGTCACGAATCAAAGTCAGCTCAATTAAGTCTCCTGGTTTGCACTTGCTAATAGCGGCAGGAATGTCGGAAGGTTTGGATACTTGGTTCCGGTTGATGCCGATAATCACGTCTCCCGGACGCAGTCCAGCTTGCTGCGCCGGACCACCGGGGGCCAACTGCCGAATCAGCGCCCCTTGACCGGATTGCCCTGGATCGATCGCGATGCCGATGAAGGGTGCGCCCGGCGCTGGTCTTGCATAGGAGTTGGAGGGTTGGTCGGGCTCCGCTTGACCGGTTCCAGTCGCGGGCCCGCCTGAGCCGCCACGGAAGCTTTGCTCGATTTGGTCAAAACCTGCTTTCCTTTCGGTAAATTCGTTCTGGGGTGACGATTCGATGATGGCGAAAACCCGGCCGCGCACGTCCACTTCAACCACCTTTATGAAGGAGGCGACTCCCTTTACGTTAATTCCGGAATGAAAGCTGAAAGGAGCCTGCAGGCCGCTGATGGTGGCAGTACCACGTTTCAATTACTGCAGCCCGGTCCATTGGCCGGCAAATTGGCTGACCAGGTGTTTCAGCAGCGCGCTGGGGGATTCGGCCTGCCCCTCCAGCACCAGGCAATAGGCATTGCCAGCCGCAAACTTCACACCTTCGCCAAATGGTTCCGCCTCCCAGCCGACGGGGATACTGATTTGAAACCGGTGCTGCGGATCGTGATAGGTTGCGGCCCAGGTCGCCGTGCTTAAAAATGCAGTAGCGATGGCCGCAGTCAAGGATACGTTGGGTTAGCATGATTCTCTCCTGCCTATACTGCGCAAGCCAGGGAAAAATGCCTCATCGGAAATTTTAATTTAGCAATTCCTCCAACTGGCGGCGAGTGGTGCCGGGCCTTCCAGAACTGGGCGGTAAAAGGGCCAAGCCTTCCTTTGCGGCTTGGCGGGCCTCCTCCCAACGCCCCAATGCACGCCGCGCGGCGACAAGTTGGATGAACGCGTTGGGACTTCGATAGCCAGTCCCTTCCACACACTTTTCCGCGTATCCGGCCGCCAATTCCGGCTCCGTTTCAACCATTGCACCGCCTGCCCGGCATAGATCCAACACCGAAGCATCCGGGCGGGAGGCGAGCGCGCGGACTGCCGCCATTGCACTGGACCGCAACCGCTCCGCTTCCGCAGCGGCTCCCTTTGCCCGAAGAATCCCAAGCATGCGCAGTTGAACGTCGGAAAGGTGTCCGCGCCAGATAGAATTTTGCGGGTCGCGCCGTAGCAGCCCTTCCAGGGCTGCCCTCACCCGGTCGGAAGTTTCGTAGGCAGCCTGCCGGTCACCCTTCGCCTGTTGAATGATCGAAATATGGTTAAGCACGATGGCCAGTTCAAACTGGGCTCGATGGTCATCGGGATCGACAATGGCAAATGACTCCGCCATGCGTAGACACTTCGTGTAATAAGCCAATGCGGCGTCCCAATCTTCCAGCGCCTCATAGGCGTCTCCGGCCTTGCGCAGAAAGTTGCTTCGAACGCGACGGTTGCCCAACGTTGCGGTCTCTTTTTCCGGCAGTGCGTCGAAGGTCCGGATCGCCGTCAGAAAGCTGGTTAAGGCCACTTGCGGATCGGCTTCCAACTGCTGGCCGCCGATTTTGAACTGAATCATGGCAATGCCTCGCCGCGCCCGGAAATAAGACGGGTCAACCGATAGTGCACGCTCCACCAGGGCCAAGGCTTTTTGGTATTCAGCCAGAGCGGATTTCTGATCCCCCATGCTTCCTCTTCCGGATTGCCCATATTCGTCGCCTAACGTTTCGTGGCTTACCGCGGCTTCCATGATGACGTTAGCGGGAGCCTTTGGCCCGGCCAGTCCTTCCAACATCGTAGCCGCTGCAGTCCCCATTTCAATCGCTTCTTTCGCCTGTCCCATTCCATAGTGAACGTCGCCGATGGATTGGCGCAAGAAGGCGTTGATGCGAATAGCGTGTGCGTCGGAAGGCTGCTGGCTAACCAACCGCTGGCTTATGGCTAAGGCTTTCTGTAGAGTGGCCATCCCGCCTGGCGAATCGCCCAGATTCTGCTCGTATGGGTTGCCTTGTAAATTGCCCATTTTGAGATACGCTTCAAGCAGGTCCGACTGAATGAGCTGGATAAGCTCAGCCAGGAAACGGTCGGTGACCAGCAAATCGTTATAACGCGACCTGGCTATTCGTGCCTGCCATAAGATACCAGCCACGCCAAGCACAATCGTAGCGGCCAACAGCATGGCAACACCCGCTCCAACAT
Organism: Acidobacteriota bacterium; assembly: GCA_025352795.1. Classification (GTDB taxonomy): domain Bacteria; phylum Acidobacteriota; class Terriglobia; order Bryobacterales; family Bryobacteraceae; genus JANXSF01. The sequence continues at coordinate 4,261 of JANXSF010000087.1, read as the reverse complement.
TGTTTCGCTTAATGAATTTCCATGCCCGATAGCGGGTTGAAGCGTGGCGCGCCAACACGGGACGCCCCTGCAGATAGAAAGAAATGTCGTCATGCAATTCGTCCACCGAACGGTAACGATCCTCGGGAGTTTTGCGTAGACACTTGAGGAGGATCGCGTTCAGCTCGGGATTGAGCGCGGTCGGTTCAGGTTCACTTTCGCAGACCACTGCGATCAACTCGGCCGTCCGATAGTCCTTCAATTCGTAGGGAGGGCGGCCGGTAAGCAGACGGTAAAGGATCACGCCCAAAGAGTAGACGTCGGAAGCAGTGGTGACCGGATTCCCCAGTATTTGTTCAGGGCTTGCGTATGCCGGCGTATAGGCGTGAAATCCTGCACTAGTCAGGGCAGACTCCGCGATTTCAGCCGCCGGGGATATCAACTTGGCGGTGCCAAAGTCAAGAAGCTTAGCGCTGCCATCAGCCTGTACAAGAATATTGTCCGGTTTTAAATCACGATGAATCACCAGATTGCGATGCGCATATTGAACTGCCAGACAGATGGATTGGAACAGGCGCAAACGCTCTGGCAAAGACAAGCTGTGCTCATTGCAGTAGCTGTCTATAGGCGTACCTTCGACATACTCCATCGCCAAGTACAATGCACCATCGTCAGCCGCGCCTCCATCAAGCAGGCGCGCGATGCCTGGATGATTCAGACTCGCTAGAATTTGACGTTCCGCCCGGAACGACTGTAGAAATAACTCTCCATGAGCTTGCCTTGCGCCAACTTTAATGGCCACGCGCTGCTCAAATTGACCGTCGGCCCTATCGGCCAAATAGACGGCACCCATACCGCCTTCGCCAATCTTCCGGACAACGGCATATGGACCGAACCGCAATGGATCCGTGCCTTCTGATGAACTTGCTTGCTCACCGGAGCTCGTGGGCCGTACCAGCACGGTGCTGGCTTCTGAGGGCTGCGCGACGAATCGTTCCTGCTCTTCGTAGGCAATAAGCAGAGACTGCACTTCTCCTAACAGAGCGGTGTCATTCGTGCATTGAGCATTTAGCCAGGCGGACCTTTGCGCGGAATCCAATTCGAGTGCGTCGTGGAATAGCTGCTGGATGCGCTCCCAATGGCTGGGCTCAATTTGCATTGCGACGTTATTATAGCTAGGGCCGCGATGCTTGCAGTCCCAATGTGGTGTGAAAGGTGGCTTAGATGTCCACTCCAAAGCTGCTCCAGTTGACTACTTTCTCCTGGCGGCAAGCTTCGTGTCCCAGAATGGCGGTCAGCGCTGCGGTAGCACCCACGACGACGTCGGCGGGAGACTTTTCGCCCTTTTGAATGCAGTTGTAAAAAGCAGTGATGTGTGCGTCGGAGGGTTCATCAACTTTCTCAGCCAGGATGGATGGCTTGCTGTTCTTGTCCAGCGGATAGAACGTGGTGGTATTCAGAAGTTCCACAGCCCCTTTGCTGCCATAGACGTGAATCATTTGCCCGCCGGAAGGCAAACTGCCTGGATGGTAGACAAGCTGGGTGAACGACATTTTCACACCATTGGGATATTCGTACGTAATGCTGCAGTGGTCCATAATGTCCCGGCCCACTGGGCTGTTCTTATAAAGGTTGACGCCCCCGAATCCGGCTGCCCGTATGGGGTGCTGCCCGATTGCCCAGTTGCAGGCGTCCAGGTTGTGAACCGACATTTCAATTAAGTAGCCACCAGACTTATTCACGTCGAAGTACCAATCGGCGGAAGGGCCATTATGATCGAGATCGGCGGACCCGTGCCTCTGGGCCTTGACGAATAGTACGTCGCCGATTGCACCTTCATGAATCTTGCGCACCGCCTCACCCATCTGGCGAAAGGAGCGCATCTGTTGCCCGGATTGAAAAACGCTGCTGCTCTGTTTTGCAGCTTTGACCACGTCGCGAACGGCTGACGCCGTCAATCCAATTGGCTTTTCGCAATAGACGTGCTTGCCCGCCTTGAGAGCGGCCACCGCCATCTCCGCGTGCAGGTATGGCGGAGTGGCAATGAAGACAGCGTCCACATCTTTTCGTTCTAAGATTTTGTGCCAGTCGGCGGTGGTCGCCGGGTTAGATTTCGCCGTTGCCGTCGCTGCCTTATCCAGTCGATCGGGCTTGGTGTCGCACAATGCCACTACACGCGTGTTCGGTTGTGCCATTACGCCAGTTAAGAGGTAACTGCCGCGGTTACCGACGCCGATGATAGCAGTCCCAACTTGGCTGTTGGGGGATTGGCCGACGACCGCCTGAGCAGCAACGGCAGAGCTCATAAGAAAATTTCGTCTGTTCATTCCAGTCTCTCCTAGAGGGCCTGCTGTGCTTGCAGACCCCGCAAAACGGTTTCGATGTATTCACGCGAGCGGTGTGCTAACGCGTCAACAGCCTCAGCAGAAGCAGGGCGGGGAAGTAAGGGCTCGAAGATATTTTCAAAAGTCAGCGGGATCTTAAATCCCGTTTGCATCACCGGAGCGAATAACTTGTAGTGATCGATTTCACCGAAGCCTGGACCGCAATCTTCATCTTTTGGGGTATTTCGGTGGTCCTTAATGTTGAACGCGCGGATGTCTCGCCAGCATGTCTGTATGTCCGCAATCGGATCGCGATTCTCGTAGTCCAGAACGTTACCCGCGTCGTAGCAGATCCGAACCGCCTCATGCCCTACTTCCTTTACGATACGCGAGCAGTCTGCTCCAGTGGCGGTGTTGCCACCGTGTTGTTTAATCACAATCATCACGCCCGCCTTTTGCGCGACAGGTGCAATCGCTTTTAAATTCTCGACGAACACGGAATACTGCCCAGGGTTAGTCTTGCCGAAGGTCAACAAAAAAGGGATGCCAGCCGCAGCAGCCTGTTCGATGCGCCGCAAATGGACATCTCTGGCGTCAGACGATTCAAGCTGGACAGTGGCGAACATCATTACAGGTTCCAGTCCCATGCTTCTGCAACGGGTCGCCAGTTGGGCCGACTCTGCCAATGAAGCGCGTACCGCAAGCGCGGGTTTTTGCACCCCGTTGGTATCTTTGTGGGTAACTCCCCAGGCGACATATTCATAACCGGCGGACTTGATCCCCGTCAGTGCTCGTTCCAGTGAGAACTGCGCATACGGCAGAGTCATGCAACCGAGCTGAAATTTACTGGCCTTACCCGAAGCGGCCAGCAGCGATGGCGCAAGTGCGGGGCCAAGTACCAAGTCTCTGCGGCGTATCATTTGAGCTCCTTCACTTTCACGTTGCGGTTAATCAACCAGCCAGCCTTCCGTTTAGTATGAACGATACAGTCCCATCACGAAGAAGTAAATAGCATCTCATTCGATCTTCATGGTCGTCCTTTCGGGTCATTCTTAACGGAACAAAGGGAATAACCAAATTATCGCTCATATCGATATTACCCTCTTTATATGTTTGATTTAAGGATGCTCATAGGGCTTGTGGACCAAGGATTTCGGATTTTTAATTGTTGGTGAATAAACTGATATGCTTATTCGAGCTAACCTCCTTGGGAGCTGTGTAGCAAGTACTAGGAGATCATTGTGAATTTAAGAAAACTTGTCGTTTTTCTGATGTTGGGATGCGGCGCCTTACTCAATGCGCAAGACCGCGGAACGATCACTGGGCAAGTGCTTGACACCACCGGCGCGGTGGTACCCGCTGCGAAGGTTACCCTGGCCAACCCATCCACCGGTCAAAACGTAACTGTGGAAACTAACGCTGAAGGCACTTACACCTTCCTTTCACTAACCGCGGGCCGTTATAACGTCATCGCTGAAAAAGAGGGTTTCCGCAAGGCGCAAGCTTCCAACGTCATCGTTCAGGTCAGCACAACTTCACGTCTGGACATCAGTATGCAACTGGGCACAGTTCAAGAAACGATCCAGGTGCAATCCACCACCCCGCTCCTTCAGACTGATCGCAGTGACCTGGGTACAGTGGTGGATAATAAAGCCATTCAACAGTTGCCGCTGTTCATCAATGGAGGCCTGCGCAGTAACCTTGCCTTCGCCGGCCTTGCTCCAGGAGTGACGTTGAGTCTGACGGCCGACCCTGACACCACCGGTGGTGCCCCCCGAATTGCGGGTGGCCAAGCCAACGGGGCTAGCCTTCTCGTCGACGGCGCAGAGTCGATGAGCGAACGCCGCAACGATCCACAAATGCGCGTAGTCAGCGCCGAAGCCGTCGAAGAGTTCAAGGTGCAAACCTCCGCCTACTCCGCAGAATTCGGTCGCTCCTCGAATGGAGTTCTGAACTAC
>JANXSF010000075.1 GCA_025352795.1 Acidobacteriota bacterium | reverse complement strand
GCATGCGCACGGTTTCAATGTCTCTGCGATTCAGGTTCTAAACATGAAGACCAAAATTGTTTCCGCGATAGCATGCCTTTCGATGTTGGCACCGGCACAGGAGCCTCGAAAAGAGTTCACCTTCCAGTCGTCCAGCAATCTTGTGATCGTGAACGTGGAAGTGAAAGACAAGTCCGGAAAGCCCATGGAGGGCTTGAAGAAGGGCGACTTTGTTCTGACCGAAGACGGTAAGCCGCAGCCTGTCTCGGTATTTGAATTTCAAAAACTCTCCGCGGATGCGGCGCCGCCGCTGAATCTGGCGATCGTAGCCGCGCCCGGAGCGCTGGGGCCACCACGCCCCGCGGGAATCAGCTCCACCACCGCCGGTGTGATCCGCTATCAGGACCGCCGGCTGATGGTTCTGCTGTTTGACTTTTCATCCATGCAGGTTCCGGACCAGATCCGTGCGCAGGAAGCCGCGCTCCACTTTCTTCAGAAGAATATGACTACGTCGGACCTGGTGTCCATCATGACTAATTCCAGCCGCCTGCGAGTGGAGCAGGACTTCACGGACAACCGGGAAACCCTGGCGGCGGTCATCAAGGGATTTCACATTGGAGAATCAAGCGAGTTGGCCGCCAGTGCCGAAGTGGGTGACACGGACAACGGCGTGGACAACGGCGCAGCGTTCATCCCGGATGAGACGGAGTTCAATGTTTTCAATACCGACAAGAAACTGAGCGCGCTGGAATCAGCCGCGAAAATGCTGGGCTCGCTTCCCGAAAAAAAGGCTCTGGTGTATTTTTCAAGCGGCGTGAGCAAGACCGGTATGGAGAATCAATCGCAATTGCGCGCCACTACCAACGCGGCAGTAAAAGCCAACGTTTCCTTTTATCCAATTGATGCCCGCGGCCTAGTGGCAAGTGCTCCGGCAGGCGATGCCAGCAAAGGATCTTCCCGCGGCAATGGTGTTTACAGCGGCAGCACACAGGGTGGGAATCGCGATAAGTTCAATAACCAACAGGAAACTCTGGTGACTCTGGCCGGTGATACAGGTGGCAAAGTCATGTTGGATAACAATGATTTGGCCATGGGGATTCAACAAGCGCAGAAAGATGTTTCCAGTTACTACATTGTTGGCTACTACAGTGCCAACGAAGCGCTGGACGGACGTTTCCGACGCATCAAAGTGAAGTTTGTCGACCCGAAAATGACAGCTAAGATCACTTACCGCACCGGTTACTTTGCAGGTAAGCACTTTAAGAATTTCACATCTTCAGAAAAGGAACGTCAGTTGGAAGAAGCCATTCTGTTGGGTGATCCAATGACGGAACTACCCATTGCTTTGGAAGTAAATTTCTTTAAGATGGGTAAGTTGAGTTACTTTGTTCCTGTGGCAGTGAAGATTCCTGGTTCAGCCATGGAGATCAACAAAAAGGGTGATGCGGAAAAGACTGAGCTGGATTTCATTGGCCAGATTCGCGATTCTGCGGGCAAGCTGCAAGGCTCGGTTCGCGATATGATTACCGTAAAAATCAAAGGCGATGAGGCCACCAGTCTCAGCAAGAAGAATCTGCAATACGATTCCGGTTTCACCCTGCCGCCAGGTGATTACACCATCAAGTTTCTGGCACGGGAAAATGTTTCCGGCAAAATGGGAACGTTTGAATCCAAGTTCAACATCCCTAACCTGACGGCGCAAACGCAATGGCTGAATACAAGTTCGGTTGTGTGGTCCAACCAGCGGGAACCTATGTCGGCCTCCGTTGCTTCAGTGGAAAAGAACAAGAAGCTGTTGGCTGCGCATCCGTTAATTCAAGATGGCCAGAAACTGGTTCCCAGCATCACCCGTGTGTATCGCACGAATCAGAATCTGTACGTGTATGTAGAAGTGTATGATCCGGGCTTAGAGTCAAGCTCAAAGAAGCCCGACGTAATGGCATCGCTCAGTTTCTTTCAAGGGAAAGTGAAGACCTTCCAGACGGAAGCAGTACATGTTCAGGCAGTATCCCCATCGCGCAATCATATGGTGCCGGTGCGATTCGAAATCCCACTGTCAGGCTTGAAGCCGGGGAACTATAACTGTCAGGTGAATCTGGTGGATGAGGTTGGGCAGAAGTTCGCATTTTCAAGATCGCCGATGATTTTAGTGAAGTAAATTATCCGCAGATGACGCAGATAAGACCAGCGCGAATTTGAATCGTTGTTATCTGCGCTAATCTGCGTAATCTGCGGATGATGCGACAATAGCGTCAATGCGTTTCTTGCTTTTGCTTGCTCTTCCAATCCTTGCCTTTCCTCAGACAGCCCGTGTCACCGCCGAAATTGGCAAGACTGTGCTCTATGAAGGAATCGCACTTTCGCCTGACGGAAAGAACCTTGCTTGGACCCAAACTATAGCTTCACAAGAACAGCCTAAGTTATGGGTTGGCGCGGTCAGCGGCCCGTTCGCCCCAGTGCCCCCCTTTACCGGACCCCATGAGGAATCCGACCCCGCATGGTCGCCCGATTCGAAGACATTGGCGTACCTTTCAACCCTTGGTGAAAAGGATCAATCGCAGCTCTGGACATTGGCTCCAGGAACTGCTGCGCCGAAGAAATGGACTCGGTTGAAAGGCTTCGCAGGGCGTCCACGTTGGGCCCCGGATGGAAAGAAGATCGCCTTCCTCTATATCGAAGGTGGCAGCGGAGGAGGTCCGCTCTACGCGGCACCAGTGCAGACTGGTGTGATTGATCAGGAAATTCGGAATCAACGCATTGCTGTATTGGACACAGCTTCGGGCAAAATGTCCATGGCGTCCCCGGCGGATCTATACATTTATGATTTCGATTGGTCACCGGATTCGAAGGCTTTTGTAACAACAGGTGCACCGGGTCCGGGCGATAACAACTGGTGGATTGCCCAGCTTTACGTGATTCGCGATGGATCGGCAAAGTCGATTTATAAGACGCCGTGGCAGCTTGCAGTTCCACGCTGGTCGCCTGACGGATTGAAGGTAGCTTTTATTGAGGGCATTATGAGTGACGAAGGTTTTCACGGAGGCGATGCCATGGTGATTTCCGCTTCTGGTGGTTCTGCTGCAAATGTCACGCCCAACCGCAAGACCTCTCCAAGTGCCCTGTTTTGGCTGGCAAATGATCGATTGCTGTTGACCGAAGCAGTGAAGGGCGGATCGGCTGCAACGGAAGTTTCGCTCAGTACAGGCAAGATAACGACGCTATGGGAAGGTCCGGAGGATCTGCACGCGTTCGGTAATTTTCCGAACTTTGCGGTGTCACGCGATGGAAATAAGAGCGCGTTCATTCAAGCAAACTTCAACAAGCCACCGGAAATTGTGGTGGGTCCAATTGGACAGTGGAAGCCGTTGACATTGAACAACGCTTCCGTCCGCGCAGCTTGGGGCGAAGCGCAAAGTGTGGAATGGACCAACGATGGCTACCAGTTGCAGGGATGGTTGCTGCCGCCAGCGAAGGTGGAAGCAGGACGCAAGTACGCCATGATTACGCTGATTCACGGCGGTCCATCGGGCTCACAGAAATCGAATTGGCCCGCAGGCTTTGCACTTCCGGGAGTGTTGGCTTCGCAAGGATATTTCGTTTTCATGCCGAATCCTCGTGGTAGCTATGGCCAAGGCGAAGCATTCACACGAGCCAATATCAAAGACTTTGGCGCGGGCGATTTGCGCGACATCATGACTGGGCTGGACGCTACCCTGGGGCGCTTCCCCATAGATCCCGAACGTTTGGGAGTGACTGGTTGGAGTTACGGCGGATATATGACCATGTGGACCATCACACAGACTGGGCGCTTCAAAGCAGCCATGGCTGGAGCGGGTATTGCGAACTGGCAAAGTTATTATGGGCAGAACCTGATTGACCAATGGATGATTCCGTTCTTCGGCGCTTCTGTTTATGATGATCCGGCGGTGTATGCCAAGAGTTCGCCGATACAGTTCATTAAAAACGTAAAGACGCCGACGTTGATCATTGTTGGCGAATTGGATGCCGAATGCCCCGCGCCCCAATCGTACGAGTTCTGGCATGCTCTGCGAACTTTGGGCGTCCCGACGGAACTTGTGGTTTACGCAGGGGAAGGGCATCGGTTTATGAAGCCGAAGAATCGGGTGGATTTTCAGGATCGCACGGTGGCTTGGTTTCAGAAGTACTTGAAATAAGCGGATAGGCATATTCGCAAGTGACAAGTTGACTAAACTGAAAAGTACGTGCAGATCAGGCAAGAGCACCTTACCAACGCGGCAGAGTTAGCCCGCGAGTTTCAGATTGCGAAACCATTCCGCCACTTGGTGCTGGACAACTTTCTGGATGAGGAATTCTGTAAACGCCTCCTCAATGAGTTTCCAGGCTTTGATAAAAAATGGGCTCTGAACGAATCTGGTTTGGTGGGCCGGAAGGCTGCCATCCCCGATATCAAAGTAATTGGCCCCGCCTACCGGGAATTCGATCAGCTCATGCAGGCCAATGATTTCCTTCAATTCATGGGTAAGGTGGCAGGCATAGATAGCTTGCTATATGATGCGCAGTACGTCGGCGGTGGCACCCATGAGAATCTGGATGGGCAAGAGTTGGACCTGCATGTGGACTTTAATTTTCATCCAAAAAAGGTTTGGCATCGGCGACTGAACCTCATTGTATTCTTGAATTCAGTGTGGGAACCATCGTGGGGTGGCTGTCTGGAATTGCACAAGGACCCCTGGAACCCGGAAGCTGATGAGTGCGTGACTGTTGTGCCGGAACTGAATCGTGCGGTGCTGTTTGAGACAACGGAAAGCTCCTGGCACGGCTTCCGAAAAATCACGCTTCCGGGGGATCGGCAAGATTTATCCAGGCGTTCACTGGCAGTGTATTTTTATACGAAGAGTCGACCAGTGGAGGAAACCGCTGTTCCGCATGCCACAGTATACGTGCCGTTACCTCTACCTAAACACCTGCAAGCCGGGTACACGCTTTCTAAAGAGGATGCCGATGTCCTGAAGGAATTGTTTGATCGGCGCAATGGGCAAATCCGGTTTTTGTATGAGAGAGAGCTGGAGTTTTCTGAGGCGATTTATGCGTTGACGGGTTCGTTATCTTTTCGTGCAGGGCGTCTGTTCACATGGCCTGCGCGATGGCTGCGGGATCAAATACGATGATGACGAGCGATGCCCGGGCCAAACGTTTGACCCGGGCTCCACACTTACCGACGATTCCGAACATTTTTGACCAATGCGACTTCAATGAACGTCTCCTCCGTTGTCGACTTGGGTTTACGGGGAGCGATCAGCTCACTGTAGTCACGAGATGTACCATCACAAATGCTCTTCAGATTACAGTTGTTTCCCTGGCATTGAAACGTAAGCCGAGGAGTGACTGAAACATTTTCTTTCAACGTGGCCTTGTAAGTCCCGGTTACCACGGAGGATGTGCCCGTATTGACGTTGCGCAAGAAATAAAGGTGTGCGCCTCCCATGGTTGTTGTCGGCTTCACTGTGTAATCGCCGGGTTCCATGGTGGCACCTTGAGCAACGAATGGGAAACCAATGGATGCTTTGAGTGTAACTTGAGCGAAACTGGCGGATGCTAAGGTTGTCATTAATACGCCTATGCTGAACATGTGGCGAATGGATTTGCTGTTCATTGTATTTCTCCTTTTTGACTTTCCCGATCTTCTCGGGCTACATCAATAAGAGCGTTGATAAGCAGAAGATCCCGCCAAAAAATCTGGTGTGCAATCGAACCCTCGGGTTATTATAGTGATGATCAAAATATGACTATGCCTTAACCCTAAAGGAGAACAGACGTGGAAATAATGATCGACGCACGTGCAGCAGCGGAAACAGCCATTCAGCAATTGCTGGGAAGGAAAGACAAGCTTAAGCTGAAAGGCCTTGAAATCAGGACGTTGAGCAGTTTTCTGCGGTACGCCGAAAAAAAAGAAGAGCGTCTGAGCAAAGAAGAAAAAGAGTTGATCTGCGATCAGGCAATTTTGATTCTGGAACAGTTTTACGCTCATATGCCCTTCAAGCGCGCGCGCTACGCAACTGACCCGGTGCAACGTCTGCGGCTGACCAAAGCAGAAATTGGGGACTTAGACGAGCAATCGTTTCATGCCGCCATCATCCGAACTTTCACCGAATTGCGCGACGTTCACACAATTTATAGCTTGCCAGAACCCTTTCGGGGTCATACGGCGTTTCTGCCATTTTTCGTGGAATCCTACGAGACGCAAAATGGTCAGCGCCGATTTGTGGTCACTGAAATTTTGGATGGTTTCGATCCAGACCCAGGATACTTTACCCGTTATGTTGAAATTACCGGCTGGAGTGGGGTTCCTATTGGAAAGGCTGTTGACCAATTGGCGCGCAGCATTCCAGGAGGCAACAAGGCAACCAGGGTGATTCGCGGCACCATGCGGCTTACAGTTCGCACCATGACCAACGTGCTACCTCCGCCGGAAGAATTGGTCTTCGTTCAATACAAACCAATCCACCCAAAAGGGAAGATTGTTGCGGAACGAATCATTGCCGTTCCCTGGTACGTTGGCAAGGGTTTGAAGCGTATTCCTAGGAAAAAGGTATCGACAACTGAATCAAGTGCGGTATGTGTCCAACTTGCGGAATTGGCAAATTTCAGGAAGGTTCTTTATCCGGCGCCAAAGTTGGCAAAGACCAAAACTTCGGCGGACGAACGGAACGCTTACGACACGTTGTTCCCGGATATGTTTGAGGTTCATCATACTTTTGAAATTTCCGATGACGGTAAGCTGCCGTGGTCCGATATCCTTTCCAACAACCCATCCGAGGGGCAACTCAGCAAGAGTTTTGGCTACATTAGAATCAGGAATTTTGATCCAGAGCTGGGGGAAATCTTTGGTGAGTTCCGTCGCATTCTCCAGTGGTTCGACGATCATCTGCATGCCGCTCATGGGTTGATCATCGACATTCGTTCCAACCCTGGGGGAGCGATTGTGGACGCCGAACGATGCTTACAGTTGCTGACTCCAAATCACATTGAACCGGCGCTGTTCCACTTTCCCAATACCGAAGCAATTCAACGAGTGTTATCGACCTTTGTCAATCGGGAAACCATTTTCGCAACCTTGGATTTACTGGCGAAAGGCGACAAGCATAGCATTGTGGCAGCCAAGCCTGTTTTTGAAAAATGGGTAAAAGGAGTGTTGGGTGGTGTGGCCAGCGGCAGCGTGTTGACCGACGGCAGACCCTTGACTGATCCTGAGCTAGCCAATGACACGGGGCAGCTCTATCAGGGGCCGGTTCTTCTGTTGACCGATGCCGGATCCTACAGCGCTGCTGATATTTTTGCTGGCGGTTTTCAGGATCATGACATTGGCCTAATCGTTGGGGTGGATGACAACACAGGCGGCGGCGGTGCGAAACGGTGGGAGCATGGCGTTGAACTGGATGCAGTTCGGGCTCTTACAGGGTTTCCCATAACTCTGCTGCCGAACGGAGCGACCTTCAGTATGGCCATTCAGCGTTCTACCAGGGTAAAGAACCAGACTGGGGAACCGGTAGAGGACCTGGGAGTGAAGTGTGATGTTCGTCGCCGGTTATCTTTGACCGATTTGCAAACAGGCTCCAGCGAACTGCTGCACTTTGCATGCAGTAAGTTGTCGGAACAAGCGGTTTACCGGTTGAAGATCAAGAGTGCAGAAGTTGTCAGGAGCGGTGGCATTAAAGTAACGATAAAAGGCACTCCAAATCTGAGACGGATCGTTTGTTCCATTCAAGGTCAGCCGCAATTGGTAGTTCCGCTGGCGCTCAATGACGTGTCTGAGAAAAGTGAGTTTGCAAAAACGTTCACTGTTCCATTTCATGTTTTACAGAATTTATCGTTTCCGTTTGATCTTTCCGTGCAAGGGTACGGTTGGGCTATTCATCCCGGTCAGCACGCTAAGAAGCTTCGGTTGATGGTGACGGCTCGGCGACGGATCAATGGAAAATGACTGGTAAAACGATTGGCTACTACCGGATTGAAGGTAAGATCGGCCAGGGCGGCATGGGTGTAGTCTATAAGGCTCAGGACCTGCGCCTGGGTCGCACGGTAGCTTTAAAATTTCTTCCACCAAATACCCTGGATGAATCGCAACGCAAACGATTCCTGGAAGAGGCGCGGAATGCTGCGCTGATTCAGCATCCGAACATTTGCCCTATCCACGACGTGGGCGATGTAGATGGGCAGCTCTTCTTCGCCATGGCTTACATTGAAGGCTCCACGCTTTCCAGTTTGATCAGTGGGCAACCCATGGAGATTGCCAAGGCAGTGGACATTGCCTCGCAAATCGCTACAGGCTTGGAGGAGGCGCATAAGCACGGCATCATTCATCGCGATATCAAAAGTACCAACATTGTTGTAACCAGTCAAGGACACCCCTATATTCTGGATTTCGGCCTCGCCTTAAGAGCGGGGAGTGACCGGCTTACAGTGGAGGGAGGAATTGCAGGAACGCCGTCATATATGTCCCCCGAGCAGGCGCAAGGACAAGATGTGGATTATCGTACCGACATCTGGTCGCTGGGTGCAGTGCTGTTTGAAATGCTTACTGGTCGAGTGCCGTTTCGCCGCGATACAGATTGGGCCGGGGTGCACGCCATCATCTATGATCCACTTCCGCCGCTTCATGCTTTGCGTCCAGAGATTAGTCAAAATGTGGAACAAACAGTGGCCAGGGCGCTACAGAAGATGCCTGAGGACCGGTGGCAGTCTGCTGCTGATTTCTCCGCTGAATTACGGCGTGTGGGTCAACTAGCGCCGAAGCCCAGTGAAACTCCAACGCAAATTGCTCCGTCTTTGTTGAGGCAGGAACGCCCTGTGAAGCGGAAAGGTGTGGTTTCTGTTACTGCCGCAGGCTTGCTGATAGCGGCATTGGGTGGGGCTGGATTGCTGTGGCAACAACGTACGAAATCGGACTTGCCTCAGGAAAAACACATCGCCGTTCTGCCATTTAATGTAATTGGAGACGACCCCAATGTTCGCGCGCTGGCCGATGGCCTTGTGGAAACGCTGACTTCAAAACTTAGTCAATTGGATCAGTTTCAAGGGAAGGTGCTGGTGATTCCGGCCAGCGAAATTCGGTCGCGAAAAATCACAAGCGCTGAGGATGCCAGGAAGATCTACGGAGCGAACTTGGTTGTCACGGGTAGCGCCATGGTGACATTGGGAATGATTCAATTTACGTTGAATCTGATCGACCCGGAAAAGATGAGGCAGTTGGGGGCGCGGACATTTGATTTTGATCCCAAGAATCCAGTGCTTGTGCGCGATGGAGCGATGGACGGATTATTGGGCTTGTTATCCTTGCAGTTGAATCGCGAATCACGCCGCAATGTAGCGGAAGGGGAAACAGCCAGCGCCAGCGCTTATGCCGATTATTTGAAGGGCACGGGTTACCTGGCTCGCTATTCAGTGACAGGGAATCTTGACCTCGCTCTGAATAGCATGCAAAACGCAACCAAAACAGATCCCGGTTATGCGAGTGCGTTTGCCAGTCTGGCACAAGTCTACTTGCGGAAGACCCGTTATTCTGGAGAAAAATATTGGGGTGAACGAGCAATGGAATCGGCAAATAAGGCTGTTGAACTTGCGCCGAATCTTGCTGCAGCTCATATTAGCCGGGGCGACGTTTTATTGGGATTGGGAAAGGAAGAAGAGTCCATAAAGGAGTTACAGCGCGCCTTACAACTCTCTCCTGGTAACGCCGAAGCTTATCGAAGTTTGGCAGATGTGCTGTTCAATAGAGGAAGGTTCAAAGAAGCAGAGGAGTTGTATCGAGAGGCAGTCACGCGGAGGCCAGCCGATTGGTTTACAAACTTGCAACTGGGCCTTTTTCTTAGAGCAACGGGTCGTTATAAAGAAGCGGAGACCTCATTTCAGCAAGCTTTGAAACTAACCCCGGATAATGTGGTGGTGCTGCGGAATCTTGCAGGGCTCTATCGGCTGCAGGCCAGGTATCCTGAGGCTCGTCAGCTCCTGGAAAAAGCTTTGAGTATATCTCGTAATTCCCGAGTACAAAGCGTGCTCGGTGTGGTTTATTTCTATGAACATCGCTTTTCTGAAGGGTGTGAGGCTGCGGAAGCGGCTGTGGATATGGAATCAAGCGACTATGGGTATTGGGGAAATAAAGGCATGATATGCCGTTGGGCTCCAGAAGGTAAAGACAAAGCAACCTTGGCCTTTCGCCGAGCGATAGAACTGGCTCAGAAACAGTTGACAGTCACTCCGAAGAACTATCTAGTCCGCAGAGATTTGGCGGAGTACCATGCCAATCTTGGTGAAGCCAAGCAGGCGATTGACGAACTTACCAAAATTCCTCAGGAAAAGCGGAGCAACTTCATCGTCAGTTTCATTTTGATTTACGAACTGATCGGGAAAAGAAAAGAGGCCATTGAGTTTGCCGGAAAGCTCACAGACCCCGTTTCCTTCAACGACATCAAGAACGACCCGAACCTTTCGCAGCTCTGGGCAGACCCAGAGCTGCAGGCTACAATTCTTAAAAGAGCCCGTTAGCCCTTATCATCTGGGAAGTCGCTACCGTGCGCTTCGCTGATGACCGATTCCAGCTTCGTTGCCGCACTTAGTAATGTCACACGCACACCAGCAAGTTTGACTGGCGTTTTCATAAATGCCTTCGCCGCATTGGCCTTAGCCGTTTGCAACTTAGTGATCACCGCATCAATGTCGCGATTCAACTTCTCGGGCTTAATTGCCTTTCGCTTCGGTGTAGCTTTTTTCTTGGTTGCCATTCCGATTCTCCTTTTCGAACTCTCACGATTTACGTCTGACGTGCAGACAGTTAACAAGATGCCACCGCTTGATCTTTAAGTCAATCATCTTTTTAAACTTGAGCTGCAATGGCGGGCAATAAACTCCCGATCTAGTCTTGTTGCCCTCCTCCGATGCTGTGCTCAATATAAAAAGCGTTGGAGTTTAGGAAAGTCCGCCAAAAAGCTTCGCGAAATCTTTTTGCGCAACAGGTTTATCGTAAGGAGATGCTCACTTTGGGCTAGGGTATTTCATTTAGCACTTGCTTAAATTCGCTTAGTGGGGAAAGAAACTTACAAAAACGGACGATAGAGAAATCATGAAGGGTAGAAACTGCTGTAAACTCAGAACTATGAATACAGGTTCAAAAACGGCTAAGCAGGTACCGCTACCCGCTCTAGCCAAACTTCCATACCAGCCATCTATGCCAATGGCTAGCATTAAGGCTGCTGTTGACCTGGCCTATCAACGGTATGAGCAAGACCAGCTTTCCGGCTCCTCCATTAAAATGGTTGCGGGTGACTGTTAATCCAAACGAAGTATTTATCAATTGTCCTTTTGATGAATCGTAAGATGGCTTTGTTTACGCGATCTGCTTCACTCTCATTTACTGCGGTTTTGTTCCACGTTCAGCCTTAGAATCTACCGACGCTGGTATTGTGCGAATTGAAAAAATCAATTCCATAATTGAGCAAAGCAATTTCGGCATCCACGATCTATCCTTCACCCATTTAGACCCGCACAACAAATTACCCCGTTTCAATATGCCTTTTGAGCTTGGGCTATTTCTGGGTTGTCGAAGATTCGGCGGTAAGGCCCATGCTGGCAAGCGGACTCTGATTTTTGTATCTCAACCTTACGAATACCAGCAGTTTCTTTCCGATATCGCCGGACAGGATGTACATATACACCACGGTCAACCGAATCATGCTGTTGAAGAACTTCGCGATTAGTTGAGCAACCATGACGGCACCAACCCCTTGCCGAGTCATTCAAGAATCTGGGATGCGTACCAAACCTTCAAGAGATATGCCCCTTTAGAGAAGCCAACTTTTCGCGACTACAACTATTCGGTTCTGGAATGGTTAAGTCACTTTCGTTAATTAAACCAAGTGCCCCATCTTGCCGGACCGATAGTCCTCAACCGCCTGCAGTAACTCTGCACGTGTATTCATGACAAATGGACCATGTTGCGCAACGGGTTCATCAATCGGAGTACCGGCAAGCACCAGAAAAGTGGAATCTTCACTAGCTTCCACCGCTATGCTTTCTCCGTCGCCAGACAACACGGCTAACTTGGCTTGCCCTTCGAATGCCACCGTATTCACAGCCAATTTCCCCTTCAACAGAAACAAACTGCTGTTCATGTTGGTCGTTATGTGTAGATCCAGTTTCGCACCGGACCTCAATCGCACATCGTAAAGCTGAATTGGTGTGAAGGTTTTGGCGGGGCCACTATTACCGTCCCACTCCCCAGCGATCACTCGTAATAAACTGCCACTATCATCAAGCTTGGCCTCGGGTATGTCGGCAGAGGTTAGAGTCTGATAACGCGGCTCCGACATTTTGAAGGCACGCGGCAGATTCACCCACAGTTGAATCATCTCCAACACGCCGCCATGTTTTAGGAAACTGGGATCCAGTTTTTCCTCGTGAACCACCCCTGATGCCGCAGTCATCCACTGCACATCACCAGGACCAATCGTGCCGGAATTACCTGCGGAATCGCGATGACAAACCTTGCCCTGGTAGGCGATGCTCACCGTTTCAAAACCGCGATGAGGATGTTCCTCTACGCCACGGGATTCGTTGGTGGCGGGAAATTCGTGTGGCCCCGCGTAATCCAGCAACAGGAAAGGATTCACTTGTTGTGCCACCGGATTCGACGGAAACAGATTGCGCACCGGGAACCCATCGCCAACCCAATAGGACGACCCGCTTTCATAAATGCCCAGAACTTTCTTTGCTTTTTCCATCTACTTACATTCTAAAGCCTGGCATCACAGCTTAATCCAGCCGTTTATGAAAGCGCCGAGCGCTGCCGAATAGAACCATGCATCCAATGACGAACAAGGCTGAAAGTTGCGGTGCCAATTCAGCCACACCCAAACCCTTCAAAAAGATTCCCCGCAATATTTCAATGAAATAGCGCATGGGATTTATGAGTGTAAGCCACTGCACCGGTTCCGGCATGTTGCGGATGGGAAAGCTGAATCCGCTGAGCATAAAGGCGGGCGTGAAGAAGAAGAACGAACTCATCAACGCCTGTTGTTGTGTTTGTGAAACGGTGCTGAGAAACAGTCCCGACCCCAAGGTAGTCATCAAGTAAATTAGCGTAGCGAATACTAGCGTCAAGACTCGGCCTTGGAACGGAATGTGGAATACCAGCAGAGCTACGGTTGTCACCAAGGTCATCTGCACGGCTCCAATGCAAACGAAGGGCAGCGTCTTGCCCAGCATCAGCTCTATGGGGCGAATCGGCGTGACCATTAATTGCTCCATGGTTCCAATTTCACGTTCCCTCACAATGGCCATGGCAGTAAGCATGAGGGTCATCATGGTGATGATGTTCATGATCACGCCGGGTACAAAGAAATTGCGACTGAGCAGGTCGGGATTAAACCAGACGCGCGGCACTGCCACAGCAGATAGCGGTGCCACGCCCGTTCGTAACCTTTGCCCATAAGCCTGGATCACCTGCGAACAATACCCGGTAAGAATAGACGCAGTGTTTGAGTTCGCCCCATCTACCAACACTTGAACATGAGCAGTGTGGCCCTTATGAATCTCACGGGCGAAGCCTGGCAGAACTTTTATAACGGCCTGTGCGTCACCATGATCCAGCAACTTTTGTACAGCCGCATCGCTATCGGGCATGTACTTCACATTGAATTGTTGCGAACCTTGGAAGTGCGAAAGCAACTCGCGGCTTTCCACCGACTGATCCAGATCCATGAACGCGATGGGCGAATTGACCAAGTCCAGATTCACAGCAAAGCCAAAGAGCATAAGTTGCATGATGGGCGGAACAATCAGGAAAACCCGCATCCGCTTTTCACGCAGCGTTTGCCGAAATTCTTTACGAATGATTACTAGGATTCTTTCCCACATATAGTTAGGCGATTTTGGGCTTCATCTTACTCACCGCAAGAGTAAAGATGATAACGGCGTAGACGGTCAACCAGAGCAGTTCCAGCCACATGACTTTCATGCCCACTCCTTTCAGAAAGATACCTTTCATAATGGTGACGTAATATTTCGCTGGAATAAAGTTGGTTATGAAGCGAATCACTGTGGGCATGTTATCCACTGCATAAATGAACCCTGATAAAAGAAAAGCAGGTAGGAAGCTACTCAACAAACCCACCTGATAGGCGATCAACTGAGACTTAGTTGCAGCCGAAATGAAGATACCCCAGGAGAGCGCGCCGAACAGAAAGATAAAACTGGAAAGTCCCAGGAAGGCCAGACTGCCTTTCAGCGGGACATTAAACAGAAATACAGCCGCCAGCAAAGACATCACAGTATCGGCAGCACCCAGGACGAAGAAAGCGCTTAGTTTGCCTAGCAGCAATTCCGTGGGACGGATGGGGGTGGAGAGTAACTGTTCCATGGTCCCGTTTTCCCATTCGGGAGCAATGCAAAGGGACGTCAGCAGTGCGGCAATAATCATCAGGATCACCGGGATCAAGCCGGGCACAATGAAATTTCGCGACTTCAAATCGTTGTTGTACCAAACGCGCACCTGAGCTTCAGTCAGCGGTTTCACATGCATACCCGTCCGCTGGTCCAGCCTTTGCGCCGTTCGCTCCAGCGCATACAGATTCACCACCGTAGTCACGTACGCCATCGCTATCGATGCAGTATTGGAATCACTGCCATCCAGCAACACCTGCACATTCCCGCCTTCTAAGAGACGAGTAAAATCGGGCGGAATCACCAGACCAAACACGATCTTATTGCTATTGATCCCTTTTTCAATGGATGGATAGTCGCCAGAAACACTGCGTACATCGAAGTAGGTGGAACCTTGAAAAGCTTGAATCAGGTCACGACTGGCAGGCGAGTTGTCCTGATCATAGATGATGGCTGGAAGGTGATTCACATCCAGGGACAAGGCGTATCCGAAAAGTCCCAGCATCAGAATGGGAATGAGCAGGGCCATGCCCAGGCTGCGCGGATCGCGAACAATGTGCAAAAACTCTTTGCGGAAGACGGCACGGATTCGACGAAAGCTCATGCCGTTGCCGCCTCCTGACGTTCAATTTCGTTGATGAAAACCTCTTCCATACTCTTCGCCCCTAACCTTTGTTTAAAAGCTCGCGGCGTATCTAATGCAATTACCTTGCCCTTATACATTAGTGCTACTCGATGGCAATATTCCGCTTCGTCCATATAATGCGTGGTAACAAAAATGGTTTGACCGCCAGCCGAAAGATCGTAGATCAAATCCCAAAACGACCGGCGCGCAATGGGGTCAACACCACTGGTTGGTTCGTCTAAAAACAGAATAGGCGGTTCATGTAAAATGGCGCAACCCAGCGCCAGACGCTGTTTCCAGCCACCAGGAAGCTGGCCGGTTAACTCACCGCGACGCTCTTCCAGATTGGCCATGCGCAGCGCGAAACTCTTGCGCTCCTCACGACGTTCCTTCGGAACCCCATAAATGCCGCTGAAGAAATCAAGATTCTCTTCCACCGTCAAATCACCATACAGAGAAAATTTCTGCGACATGTAGCCGATGGATCGCTTCACTAGTTCCGGCTGCGTAGCGACGTCGAATCCACTTACGGTCGCCTGTCCTGATGTGGGACCCAGCAGGCCGCACAGAATACGAATTGTTGTCGATTTACCAGCGCCATTGGGTCCAAGAAAGCCGAAGATTTCACCCTTGGCCACACGAAGAGAAACATTGTCTACCGCCACAAACGTGCCAAAGCGTTTTACTAACTTGTCGATAACAACAGCATCCGGTTCAGGCATGTTTTTCCTCAGCCGTAACAACGGCTACAAACACGTCTTCTAAGGATGGTTCAATGATTCGCGCCGTCATCCAGTCAGACACATTCACTTCCGGCGAAGCGTGCACATGCAATGTTGCGCCCGAAGGCTTGACGCCCCATATGCCCTGATGCGCTTCCAGTTCGCGACGAGTGGCCCGCATATCTTCCGGTTCCACTTCCCAAAAGAGCCCTGGCATAGCTTTTTTCAATTCTGCGGGCGAACCGCAACGAATCAACCGCCCTTCATGCATCAGCCCAACACGACCGCAACGCTCCGCCTCGTCCAAATAGGAAGTGGAAACAATGAGCGTCATTCCGCCTTGCACCAGATCTTCCAGAATCAGCCAAAAATCCCTTCGAGACACTGGGTCCACGCCATTGGTAGGTTCATCAAGCAGAAGAATTGCAGGCTTGTGCAGCAAGGCGCACATCAACGCCAACTTTTGCTTCATGCCGCCGGAAAGCTGTCCTGCCGGTCGATTACGAAACGGCTCCATGCGCGTCATCCCCAACAGGCGCAGTTTCAATGGCTCCAGTGTTGCATCGCTAATGCCGAATAGATCGGCATAAAAATCCATATTCTCTTCCACTGTTAGATCCTGATAAAGACCAAAGCGCTGCGCCATGTATTCAATCTGATCGCGCACTTGGGTGGTCTGCTTCACCGGATCAAAGCCTGCAACCCGTGTCTGTCCTTCAGTGGGATCTACTAAGCCACATAGGATTCGTAGCGTCGTCGTCTTACCCGCGCCATCCGGTCCCACCAAGCCGAACACTTCTCCAACAGCAATGGCAAGGTCTAACTTGCTGATAGCCGTCACCGAGCCGAAGCTTTTGGTGAGTCCGATGATTTCAATAGCACTCATCTAATTTCCGCTGAGATCAATCACCGCATCCACAGGCATGTTCAACTTCAATTCCTGCTGCTTATTTTCCACCGAAATCTTCACGCGGTACACCAGCTTCACACGCTCTTCCTGAGTCTGAATTTGCTTTGGCGTGAACTCCGCTTGAGAGGAAATGTAAGTGATGGTGCCAATGTAAGACTTGTCTTTGTAGGAATCGGTTGTAAGCTTTACTTTCTGACCAAGCTTCACCCTGCCCAACTGAGTCTGCGGAATGTAGCCGCGCAGCCAAGGGTGTTCGATGTCGGCAACCGTCACAATGGTCGCGCCCGGTGCTACCACCTCACCGGCTTCAGTAGATTTCACCAGCACCACTCCTTCAATTGGAGATGTGGCGATTGTATCATTCAGCTGCGAGTCAATCACCGCGACATTTGCCGTAGTGTAGGGGCCAAGTGAGAAGTTCCTAAATGAGCCAAGTAGAAAGTTCCTCTTGACAGCTGAAAAGCTGAAGGATGGAACGAATCGAAATGAGCCAAGAAGAAAGAGACAATTTAGACTGGCTGAAGCGAGCCAAAGACGG
>JANXSF010000071.1 GCA_025352795.1 Acidobacteriota bacterium | reverse complement strand
TTGTCTCGGGCTCGCTTTAACCAATCCAGCCAGTCCCGTTCTTGTTGACTCATTGCAATTCGTTCCATCCTTCAGCCTTACGGCTGTCAATAGGAACTTTCTACTTTGCCCAAATAGGAACTTTTCACTTTGCCGCGACATTATTATAAAAAGATCTCGACTAATTCCGTTTCTAGTGATATGCTGCTCGCAGTCAGAATAAGGACTAACAACATGCCCCCCAGATTTTTCATATCGTATGTTCTTTGCTTCTCCATGATCCAACCGATTCCTTGCACGGCGCAAGAACCGGAAAAGCCAATGCAATCCAAGTACAAACTCACGGTGGTGGAAGGTGCCAGCACCATGAAAAGGGCCAAAAAGGGCAGAGTGAGTGCCCAGGCTGTGGTCAAAGTCACTGACGAAAATGACGTTCCTGTTGCGGGGATCGCGATTACGTTTCTGCTGCCTCAGCTCTCTGGGGCTGGTGCGACATTTGCGGGAGGAGGCATGGCCTCCATTGTCACAACCAATGCCGTTGGATTGGCATCCAGTGGATCCTTCGCAGCAGTCGGCGGCAGCTCGTTTAGTCTGAGTGTCGCTGCGGCAGTTCCGGGTGGAGTTATTTCCGCAGCCATACCAGTGAACACTGCGGCCTTGGCCATTGGTGCCGGTGCAGCAGGCGGGGCCGGAGCTGGAACCGGTGGTGCTGCTGGGGGTGCGGGAGCGGGCTTATCGGCAGGTGTCATCGGCGGCATTGTGGCTGGCGTGGCTGGCGCGGTTGTAGCTGGCGTCGTAGCAGCCACCAAGGGTGGTAGCAGTGGTCCCACCCAGCCAACAACTCCTCGCGGAGCTATTGGTATCGGCTCTGGTCCAGTATTTCGCTAATCCAAGATTCATAGGAACCCCCCAATGAAAACCCATTTATTGTGCTTACTCTGGTTAGGCTTTGCCTTGCTATCCGCTGCGGAACGTCGTCCTACTGTGATTCGTTTGAATGCTAGTCGTCTTGCCGACAATAGAACTGTAGAGAGTAGCAGCATCCTGCGCGCTCCAATGCTGGGATTCGTTTCCAGCGGCACCTCTGAGTTACGTCCTATGGTTGGTGTTCCCGGATCCGCCTTCTTAGGTGAGCCTGTTGCGCTCCCCGATGGAACAAGGCGCACCTACATAGCACCCAGTCAGCAAGTAACACTCCTGGAATCAGCAGTTGGTGCTCTGATCAGTTTGTTCTTATCGGGCGAGCGAATTGGCCAAGCGACGGAAATTGTTGGTGGATTGACGTCGCCTACTTTCGTTTCTTTCAGCCCCTCAGGCAGCATTGTAGTCCTCTATTCGGCACTGGAACGCCGAGTTCAGATCCTTAAAAGCAATGGGAACGGATTGCAGGTTGTGCAAGACATTCCCGATTTGGCGTTGCCCTCCGGTGAAGTCCGGCTGATTGCCATTGATGATGAAGGTGCGGCGCCTGTTGTGGGCATCCTCAATGGTTCCATTTATCTCGTTCGAGCTGAATCGTCGCCACAATTGATATTTTCAGGTCAATCGGTCGGGAACGCGGCCTATGGCCCACGCAGCAGGACGCTGTTCATCGCCGAATCCCGTCCTGATGCCGTTCGCATTAGCTCCATTCGCAACACGATTGACGAACCAGCGGCAATCGTTGTCAACGAATTTCCTTCTGCCGGGGATAGCGCTATCTGGATGCAAGCATCGCAAGATGGGCGCTTTTTGATTGTCGTGACTTCCAGGAGCGAAGGATTTCGTCTCCGTCTGGATGACGCAAGTTTGAATCGGGTTGATTTACCCAGTCCGCCCACCCGTTTGGATCGTCTGCTGAATGGTAACTCGTTCTTGTTCTCCGTCTCCGATACTGGCCCTGCATGGGTCCTGCTAGGGGATGAGCCTGATTTACAAGCCGTATTTGTTGGAAGAGCCTCAGGGCAGGATTCCGATGTTCGCTAGGGAGCTCAATCATATGCGAATCAATATTTCAGGATGGAACGGAATGGGAATGAAATTTGCCATGGGATGTTTGCTGCTCTGCCAGTTGGCAGTGGCACAAACTGGATCGCCTTCGATTAGTTTTCTAAGTCCGACCATTGCTCCGGCTGGAAGTCCTGACACGTTACTGACTGTTACCGGCAGTGGTTTCGTAAATGGTGCAAGGGTGCTTTGGAACGGGACTGCCCTTCAAAATAGCAGTGTTAAAAGCAGCACCCAAATCACAGCTACCATCTCGCAAACTTTGTTGGCAACTAGTGGCTATTTTCCAGTGACAGTCGCCAACACACCTGGAAATCCATCGTTTGCGTCTTACTTCAGTGTCCCTCCGGCAATCAGCGGCGTGAATGGTCTTGTTCCAAGTTTCGTTCAAACGGGAAGCAACGATCTAACATTAACAGTGAACGGCTTTGGTTTCGTAACGGCGCAGCCTTATCCGTCAGTTCTGTATTGGACTCCGCGCGATAGCCAAACACGGATTCCTCTACAGACAACTGTCCAAAGTTCTACCAGGCTGACGGCAATCGTAAAGGCAAACCTGTTGACCACTGCCGGATTTGCAACCGTTAGTGTTTTCAACTCATTGGGTGATGGCGGTTTATCCTCTGCTGAATTTTTATTTGGCGTACTATCGCCAATCGTCCTCAAACCCGACAATGCTCCGGCGGGGAGTCCAGACACCCCAATGACTATCACTGGGACCGGCTTTTTTAATCCGGTCGTTACTTGGAAAGGTGAGAATGGCCAAACTACCAATCTTCCGGTGTCTCAATCCCCAAACCCCACTTCAACAACCGTCGTAGTGACGATCCCGAAAGCTCTTTTGTTGAATGTTGGCAATGCACAGGTGCAAGTGGTACCAGGTGAAAGCTTCACTTTTAGTTCAGCCACTGCATCGTTATTTGCCACGTTCTCAATAACTGGATCCCCAACCATTACGAGACTTGACCCGAATAGTGCCACGGCCGGAAGCCCTGCGCTAGATATGAATATTAACGGAACAGGATTTGCTTCTGGAGCCACAGCTAATTGGACTCCGGCAGGTGGTCAACCGTCTAACCTACTTGTTTCCTTTAAATCCTCGATGCTGTTGGTTGCAACAATCACCGCCGATCAGTTGCGCACTGGCGGCTCAGTTCAAGTGACAGTCAAGAATCCAACAGGCGATCCTTCCCTGCCCGGGACATTCACCGTGATTGCCGGGCCTACCATCAACACGACGAATGGGCTCAGTCCAAGCAGTGCTCCGGTCAATAGTGCCCCAGTCAGCCTCATTGTAACTGGAACAGGCTTCGTATCGACTTCCAGCGTGCGATGGAATGGGACGGAATTGGCAACGACCTTTGACAGCACGATTCAGTTAAGAGCAACCATTCCCCTGAATTTGCTGGCGGTGGCTGGCCCGGCACCAATAACTGTAATAAACTCGCCAACTGGCACTCCATCGAATGCGGTCTCATTCAACGTTATTGCTGGCCCTACCATCAACACTACGAATGGTTTGAGTCCAAGCAGTACCGCAGTCAACAGCCCTTTGACCACCCTAACGGTAGCTGGAACAGGTTTTATATCGGCTTCCAAAGTGCGATGGAATGGGACGGAGCTTGTAACCATTTTCGACAGCATCACTCAGTTGAGAGCAACCATCCCTGCGAACTTGCTGACAGTGGTTGGCCAGGTACCAATCACGGTAATAAACTCTCCGACCGGTACTCCATCGAACGCGATCACTTTTAATGTGGTTGCTGGTCCTACAATCAACGTGACGAATGGGCTGAGCCCTGTAAGTGCCGTGGTTAATAGTGGTCCAACTACCCTCACCGTAACTGGAACAGGCTTCCTATCGACTTCCAGGGTACGTTGGAACGGATCGGATCTAGTAACTAATTTCGGTAGCGCGACTCAGTTAAGCGCGACCATCCCAACAAATTTGCTGACCACTGCTGGCCCGGCCCAGGTTACAGTGTCAAATAACGGTTCCCTATCGAATTCCGTCACGTTCACAGTCACCGAAACGATCCCAACTATCAGCACGAATGGACTGAGTATCACCAGTGCTCCTGTCAATAGTCTGGCAATGCAGATCACCGTCACAGGTACTGGCTTCGTGCCGCAATCCAAGGTGCTTTGGAAGGGAGGGGAACTGGTGACCATCGTGGATAGCACAACTCAGTTGAGAGCGACCATCACCGCAGCTTTGTTGGCAATTGCCGGCCCAGCACAAGTGACGGTCATCAATAGTCCAACGGGCACCCCATCGAACATGGCCACCTTTACAGTGGTGTCGCCAACACCAGTAAACTTCTCCACATTCACCGCCACCACAGGCACCCAGCCGACCCTGAACCTTACTTTGGGTGCTGCCGCAACCTCGAAACTAACAGGTGCACTGGACCTTACATTTACACCCGCTTCTGGAGTGGCGGGGCTGCCTTCTGTTTTCGTAAGTAAAGAGGTCATGTTCAGCAATTCAAGCACTACGCTGCCGTTCACAGTCGACCCTGGTTCCACAACCGTGGCAATTCCCAATTCCTTACGATTCTCACAAGGAACGGTTGCCGGGACGGTGACAGTCACCATGACGTCGCTATCGAATTCCCTTGGTGCATCGGTGCTGCCCAGCCCAAGACCGTCGGCAAGTGTGGTCATTGATAGCGCCGCGCCGGTCACTACATCCGGTAGCGTCAAAATTTTGAACGTTACCTCCAGCGCTTTCAGTGTTGAAGTGCAAGGCTTCTCCACCACTCGTGACCTCACCAGTGTAACTTTTGTCTTCACTGCCGGTTCTGGAACGCAATTGGATGGATCGACGACGTTCACTGTACCGTTAACAGGCACCGCTCCAGCATGGTTCTCATCCACTCCAGGAATCAACGGGGGTGGTGGGTTCCTTCTCACTATGCCCTTTACTTTCAGTGGGGATACGAGTGCACTCGGAAACGTTTCAGTGACTCTTTCCAATTCTAAAGGTACCTCCGTCTCAGTTAGCGGCGGACGATAATGGCAAGACAATGAAATTGCACACCAGGGCAGCTTTGTTTTGCTCGGTCCTTACTTTCCTCGGGCAAGCCCAAGTCGGCTTGAAGGAGCGCGATCTTGCCATCACCCGAATTGAAAAGCCGGAAAAGCTGAAAGAAGTAGTGTTGCTGCCTCGGGGTTATGCGATTGTCATTGGCATTAGTGAATACAAAAACCTGGCGAAGTCGGCAACGCTGCCATTCGCCGAAAAAGATGCTCAAAACGTATATTCGGCTTTGATCAGCCAAGAAGGCGGCAACATTGAGTATCAAAATATCAAGAGGCTGATTGGTCGCGACGCAACGGTGGCGAACATCCGCGATGCCCTGGAAAACTGGTTGCCCAAAGTGGCCCAACCCGCCGATAGGGTGGTGGTGTTTTTCGTTGGTCATGGAGTTGTGGGGCCTGACGGAAGAGGGTATCTAGCCCCGTACGATATAGACGCCAAGCAATTGGAAACGACTGGTTACCCAATGGATAAATTGGGGAAAGTGCTTTCTCAAGATGTGAAAGCGAAGTGGAAAGTGTTGCTAACCGACGCTTGCCATTCCGGAAAAATCTCAATTGATACTTCATCCCAAAAAGTGAACGATAGTTTGCGCGGATTGCCCCAGGGGTTCCTTAGTTTCAGTTCCAGCCGGGCCTCTCAACAGAGTTTTGAGGATCAGGAGTTGAGCGGCGGAAGCGGTGTGTTTAGTTACTTCCTGGTGCGTGGTTGGTTAGGTGCGGCAGATCAATCGCCAACCGATGGCAAAGTGACTGCAGAAGAGTTAGTCGCCTACGTGCAAACCGAAGTCCGCGAGTATGCCCGGTTGCGAAACGAAAAGCAATCACCGCTGGAATCGGGAGACTTTCCCGATGACTTAATTCTCGGGTTCAGCGCCAAACGTCGGCAGGATTTGGTGGCAAGAACGGCGGAGCCTCAAACGGGCACTATCGTGGTGGAAGTGAACCTGCAGGATGTGGAAGTGACGGTGGACGATCTCCGGATTGGAGTTGCATCGCCAGAAAAACCTCTCACCATTCCGGGCCTGGCCAGCGGCAAACACAATGTGCGTGGAGCCAGGATTGGTTACGATCCAGCGGTGACTGAGGTGAATGTAGTACCTGGAGGGATGCAAACCATTTCCATTCGCTTACTCCATCAGCGAACCGTCAAACCCACCGCAAAAGCTGCTTATGATCAAGCTGAAAGTCTTTGGACGCGGTCAAGGGCCAACCCCGTTGATTTGCAGAAGGCTGCCGATGGATACGCCAAAGCGTTAAGCCAGGACGACACCTTTAGCAAAGCAGCGCTGGGCTTGGCTTACGTCAAGCAGAGCCAGGGTCGGACAGATGAGGCTATGAAAGCTTGCAAGAAGGCTCTGCAGATAGATAGTGATTATGTGGAAGCAAGGGAGCTATACGGCGTTCTTCTTATGGAGAACGGCGACTATCTGCAAGCTGCCAGGGAATTGCAACGCGCCCAACAAGCAGATCCGAAAAGTTCTTATGCCCATAGTGTGCTGGCAGAAGCGCTGCACTGGGCGGACCGTCCGCTAGAAGCCGAAGCAGCCGCTGCTCGGGCCATTTCGTTGAATGGTTCTTCGGCGCAGGGGTTTCTGTTACGGGCGGAAGCACGGCGTGCTCAAGAAAAATTCCCGGAAGCAATTCTTGATTACCAGGAGTCGGTGCGTTTGCAGGAATTTGGATCGGGTGCGCTGCGGACGGCGGCATATTGGGCCATCGGCACTGGCATGAAAAAGCATCGAAGTGGAAGGCGGGCTTTGTATCGGAACCAATTAGCTGCAGCTTATTTCGGACTTTGCGCAGCAGAAAATGGAATGGAAAGTTATCAACAAGCGATCCGGCATTGCTCAAAGGCCATTTCTCTTGACAAGGAGGATTCCGATTCTTATGTTCTTATGGCTGAATCCTACGCACAGCTTTTCAGCATTGACAACCGAAAAGATTATTTGGTGAAAACGAAAGATAACATTGAGGTGGCTCTGCGTTTGAATCCCAACATGGACAAAGCAGAGGACCTCCGGCGAAAATTGATTGAGGTTGGGAAAATCTTGAACCAGATGAGGTGAATTGTGGCTTTACAGGATGAGCTTTATCGAATGTATGTGGCACAGGTGTATCCCGTGTTGCTTAATAATGACCCTCACTACAGAGCCCGTTTATTCAACTGCGGAGTAGATCCAACCGGCGGACTGACTCAAGGCAACCAGGCCAACTTCGAAAATGAGATGAAACTGCAAGCTTGGCTTGGAGCATGCGAAATTGAGAAATCAAGAGGGCTTGAGCCGAACTCCATCCGGACCAAAGTCCTCATAGGACCCCAAGTTCTTTATCGGTCCGTCAACAGTGGGACCAAGGACACCGGCATCTGGTGGTTTTCTGAAAAAGTTGCCAAGCGTTGTGAGGAGGAGGCTGCGAAAAGCGGCCAATCCAAAGCCGAATGGCTTCGCAACGCGCTTGCGGTTTGCTACAACTGGAACACCATGGACGGGATGCAGAGAATCCGGCTTCACGCCGGGGAACAATTGCCCGCTGTTATTGGCATTGGTCTACCAATGCCCTTCAATGTGCTAAAAATTCATCGTGGACGAATTGAAACTCCACCGGATGATTACTGGAAAAATATAAGAAAGACGCTGTTGGGCGGGGAGTTGCAAATCGTTCTACCCTGGATTCCAGTACGTCGCGTAAGCCCTACTCCGATTCTTTAGTTCTGAATGATGCCGAATAGGATTTTTTGGTGTCTGCTCGCGTGACATTTGGTTTTCATTTTGTAAACTAAATTGTGCGGGTTGTCAGTGCCAGCCATTCTCCAATTCTCGGAACGCCACAAAAAGGCGCAAGGCGCTTGTGCCACTCATGAACTGGTACCGCATTACACGACGTGCAGACTGGAAATCACTTGTCGAGGTGCGGTGCGATTTTGCCCATGCCGATCTTGTCGGGAGGCGAACCGTGTTCAATATCCACGGCAACGACTATAGATTGATAGCCAGAGTCAATTACAAGACCAAGCGCGTCTTTATTCTGAACATCCTCACTCACTCTGAATACAACAAGGGAGACTGGAACCAATGAGCACAACCATCGAAATGAAGGATTCCATCTACGGCGAACTGTTGGCTCAATCCCTGCCCCGGCCGATTCACACCAAGTCCGAACACGACCGGCTTACTCAACTTCTGCTAAGCCTTGACGAACGCGAGGATCTTTCGCCGAAGTGCTTACTCTGCTCATTGAAGATTACGAGGAAAAACAGTATCCTTTGCCTTCCGTATCGCCAGGTGAATCGTTGCATTCTTTAATGGAAGATCGTGGATTGAAGCATAAAGACATCTGGCCAGTGTTAGGGAACAAAGGGACAGCAACTGAAGTTCTTAATGGTCGTCGATCAATCAGTAAAGCCCAAGCTAAGCGGCTCTCTGAATTTATGCGGGTCCCGGTAGACCTATTCCTGTGAATCCGATTCACCTGCCTATCGACCCAAATCGTGACAGATGTTGCAGCGCACTGTGACGTTGCTTTCCCTGTGACAGGAGACGCAACTGAACATTTTCAATGATCTTTCCACTGTTAAAGTGTCCTTAGCCCAGACGTCTCCGTGGCACGTGGAACATTCCACTTTATGGGGTGCGTGGCTGAAGAAAATGAAGTCTGGTAGCTGATAGACTCGCCTGGACGGTATTTTGCCAAAAGCCGTCTGGGGATGGCAAACCTGGCATTTTTCGACTGTGGGAAAGCGTCCGCCTTCCCCCGTTTCAGCATGACATTCCGAGCACTTCTGCTTTAACGGGGCGTGCTTTTTGTGGCTGAACGGTGCCGGTTCGGCAGCCCAGGCTCCGGTTGCGGCAAGGCCCACACAGCCCACGAGTTTAGCGGCCAACAGGATGACATTGTTGGACTTGCTGGTTCGCGAAACTCCGCCCCACGCGGCCCGTGGAAATGCCAGAAAACAATGGCGGCTAATGGGCATTGCAGTCATTGTACTACCACCTGAAGTTTTCTTTACTTACGGCCGATGAAAGACTAAGCGAAGAACACTTATGGACACGTCTAGCCTACGCAGCTTGTCATCAATCTTGAATCGGAAAAAACCTATTACTGAGGCCATTCCAGTGGCCATTGGGTCTGGTCCGCCCTCGGGCTATACAGTCCATAAGGAGGATCAGGAAGGACGTGGAGAGGAACAGTCATCGGCCCATCTTGAATCGCACATTGAGGAAGCCGCTGAAATTAAAAACGTCTCCACCACAATTGCTAATCCCGAAGAACTGCGCCCACCCACTCCGGAATCCATTGAACATACGGGACTTTCGGTAAAGTTGATTGAGCAGTTAATCATCAAGTCAATTTACTATCACGGCGACATGTTGGGACGGGAATTATCCAGCGAGTTAGGGCTGCAGTTCAGCGTCATTGAGCACATTATTGATGCTCTCAAACGGAATCACTATGTGTTGGTGAAAAGCTCCCTAGGTGTGGGTACAATCTCCTCTCGATTGGAACTTTCGGACGCTGGAAGAGAACTGGCCAGGGAATATATTGATTCGAATGCTTATTCGGGCAAGGCTCCAGTTCCGCTGTATCAGTATGTCGATATTGTGGGGCGTCAAAAGGCGCGTGAAGCCTGGTTGACCATGGACATGTTGAAGGATTGTTACAAGCACATGGTGGTGACCGACCAGATTCTTGGTCAGATTGGGCCTGCCGTCAACGCTGGGAAATCGTTTCTGATTTATGGCATGCCGGGCAACGGAAAAACTTATCTGGCTGAAGCGCTGCACCATTTGGATAAAACTATGATTTACATACCCTATGCCATTGAGCATCAGGGTTTGATTATTCAGATGTTCGATCCCCTGTACCACACCCCGGAAGAAGCTCCTTCGGACGCTGCTTCCAATTCCTCTATCAGCGATGCCGGAGCGCACGACCGGCGCTGGTTCCGTTCGCGTCGACCTTTCATTGTCAGTGGCGGTGAACTTACGTTGGAAACTCTCGATTTAAGTTTCAACGCCGTGGCCAAAACATATGACGCCCCGTTGCATATGAAGGCAAACAATGGAATCTATTTAATTGACGATTTCGGCCGTCAAAAAGTGACTCCGGCGGAAGTGTTGAATCGTTGGATTATCCCCATGGAGCGGCGCGTTGACTTTTTGACCTTTCAAAACGGCACCAAGATTCATGTTCCGTTTGAGGTCTTCCTGGTATTTTCTACGAACTTGAAGCCTGAAGGTCTGGGAGATGAAGCATTTCTTCGACGGATTCAGTACAAGATGTTGATGAAAAGTCCTGATGAATACGAGTTTGCCTCAATTTTCAAGAAGTATGCCGAATCGCAAGGGTTGACCAGCACTCCGAAAATGATTGTCGATTTTCTGGAGAAGAATTATCGCAAGACCAAGAAGCCTCGCCGCCGCTGTCATCCGCGCGACGTGCTGACCCACGCCATTGACATCATCCGCTTTGAACGCCGCGAATGGGAGCTAACGCCAGAAGTGCTGGATCACGCCTTTCATAGCTGCTTTGTGTCGGTTGATGAAGATGCTTAGCCACGGTTAATTACTAAAATTAGTAGAGCCCATCGGCTGGTGGGCGACATATAATTGGGATGTTCCAACGTGAAAATCCTCGTATCAGCCGGTGAAGCGTCTGGGGACCTTTACTGTTCCCGTCTTATCAACCATTTACGCACCCTTTCCGATGCACCGCTGGAGTTCTTTGGTTGTGCTGGGCCACGTATGAGGGCCGAAGGCGTTCGCCCAATCGTTGAAGCCGAAGCGCTGAGTGTTGTAGGGCTGTTTGAGGTTGTCCGCCACATCCCCAGAATCTACGGTGAGTTCCGCAAGCTGGTCCGCGCCGCCCAACAAGAAAAACCTAAACTGGCGATTCTTACCGATAGCCCTGACTTCCACCTTCGACTGGCTAAGAAACTGAAACGAATGGGGATTCCCGTGGTCTACCTGGTTGCTCCGCAGGCCTGGGCGTGGCGCAAATGGCGGGGTCGACAAATGGCTCGAGATCTGGCTCAGCTATATTGCATCTTTCCCTTTGAGGAACTTTTTTTTCAGAGTTATGGGGTGCCTACGCAATATATTGGGCATCCGCTGGCGAACCTGATCAAGCCGCGCTTTTCGACGCAAGAATTTCGGGCAAATCACGGGCTTGACCCAGCGCGCCCAATTGTCACGCTGCTGCCGGGTAGTAGGTTGGGCGAAACTGACAGGCATCTGGACGTGTTAATAGAAGCTTCGGAATTGATTCGTAAAGCAACAAGGGTGAACATTTTGTGGGCTACGGCACCGGGGTTTTTGAATAGGGCCGATTTGGCACACCTGGGGGCAAGATTTAGGGAACGGATTTCTGCCGCATCCATCCAAGTAGTTGAAGGGGAGACCTGGGATTGCATGGCTGCATCCCGAATTGTACTGGCCGCCAGCGGCACAGTGACCATGGAAGCAGCGCTTTTGGGCATCCCGATGGTCACGTTTTATAAGGTTTCGCCGCTGAGTTGGAACTTGGGTCGCTGGTTGGTAGATGTTCCGCACCTGACCATGGTGAATCTGATTGCGGGGCGGCGCCTGGTACCGGAATTGATGCAGAATGAATGTACAGCCTCAAATTTGGCGAGGGAAGCATTGCGGATTTTTGATGATGGGGCGGCAAGAAACGAGATGATTCGGGGTTTAGCTGAGGTTTCAACCAAGCTATCTGGGTCAAAAGATCCGCTGGAATCGGCGGCAAGGGACATTAGGGAGCGGTTTTTATGAGATTTTTTGCCACTTTTGTAGCACTTTTAGTGTCATTTTCGGCGTTAGGACAGGACAAATCGACCCGTCAGCGTGTCGATGTTGTGAACTACACGATCACTGCGGAGATCATGCCGGCCACGCAATCCATCGCAGCCTCTGCGAAAATCGACCTTATACCTATTGATACCGGGATCTCGACACTTGCTCTTGACCTTTCCAACGCCCTGAATGTTTCCCAGGTAACCGACACTGCTGGCAAGCAGCTTCCGGCATCCCAATCGAAGAATGAAAATGCACTGCGCATCACATTTCCTGAAGCATTAGTGAAAGGGACCACTTACTCTATCATCGTGAAATACGACGGCAAGTTGACGGGCAACGAAGAATCCTCTGTCCCCGGCATTAAGTTTGCAGCCATCCATCCTACTTACGCTTACTTGATGTATCCAGCGCGGTGGTTTCCGGTGAATGACTATTCTGCCGATCGGTTTACCATGAATCTGGCAGTTACTGTTCCTTCTAACTTAAAAGTGATCGCCAGCGGATTTTCAACAACCGATAAGAGTGGCGGAAAAACCACTTACAACTATAAGTACAGCAATTCTTCATTTCCAGGCAGCATTGCAGTGGTGGAAGATATTGTGGAACGAGTAAGTGTCGCCGGAGTTACAACCGAAATGTATTTCCGCGGTGAACACAAGGCTCTGGCTAAGACCTATGGCGAGGAAACGGCAAAGGCTGTGAATGAGATGACCGAACTGTTCGGCTTGGCCCCATCGAAATCACTTACTTTGGTTGAGACGGAAGACGGCACTCCAAACGGTTATGCGGCACCAAACATTATTTTTCTGGCATCGAGAGCCATTGGTAGCCAAGTGAATCAACGGCTGCTGGTGAATCAAGTGGCCCGGCAATGGTATGGCATGTTGACGTCCCCGGTATCGCGCAATCATATTTGGATCGCCAACGGAGTTCCGCGCTATGCAGAGATGCTGTCAATTGAACAAGCTTCGGGCGCTGCGGCACTGGAAGCTGAGGCAAAGGACATTTACATTGAAGCGATGACAGTGGATAATCCTCCGTTGATTCAAGCGTCGCGCCTGGAAGATTACTCGCCAGAATATTGGGCGGCCACTGCGGGCAAGGGTGCGACCGTTCTTCATATGCTGCGCTACGTGATTGGTGACGAAAAGTTTAAGAAGGGATTGAAGCTGATTCCCGAACGTTTCGCCTGGAAATCGCTTTCCACAGAAGACTTCAAGAAAGTGATGGAAGAAGCCTCTGGCGACAATTTGGATTACTTCTTCCTGCAATGGATTGAATCCACTGGCGCACCAGAATTCAAGATGGAATACACTGTGTATCGCACAGCGAAAGGCTTCCGTGTGATGGGCAAAGTTTCACAGGATCTGGATACTTTCCGCATGCCGGTAGAATTACAAATTGAAACCGAAGGCAACCCTGAAATGAAGAAGATTGAAGTGGCTGGCACATCTTCAGAATTCGTGGTGGAGACTTTCGGTAGACCGAAGAAGGTAGACATAGACCCCTCGAACCGTGTGCTGCGGTTCAACAATCAGATGCGCGTTGCCGTGGCTATTCGCAAAGGGGAGCAGTTTGCTGAAATCGGCGAGTATCCTGATGCGCTGAAAGAGTATCAGAAGGCGTTGGAAGTAAGTCGCAACAGTTCCCTTTCGCACTACCGTGTGGGGGAAGTTTTCTTTTTGCAGAACAATTACCAATCGGCGGCGAACGAATTTCGCGAAGCGTTGAATGGTGATTTGGAACCGAAGTGGACGGAAGTGTGGGGTCATATTAACTTGGGCAAGATCTTCGACATCACAAGCCAGCGCGAGCGCGCAGTGAACGAATACAACTTAGCGATTCGCACTAAGGACAATACCCAGGGCGCGCAGGAAGAAGCGGCCAAGTATTTGAAGGAAACATATAAGCGGCCTCGTCGCGAAGTGAACTAGTCGTTTACTGATGTTGAAGAGCCGCTGGACTTACTATCTTGTGTTTCTGGCATGTCTAATGCCGCTGGGGTACCTGGCATGGATGTGGCCGCAGGTACGCATCAACCGCATTGAATATGTAGCTCGCTTTACCGGCGATTGGACCATCGGTTTTTTGATGGCTAGCTTGGCGATTACGCCGCTGCGTCGCATTCCCTGGCTCAATGGGCTAATCGCTTTTCGCCGCACCATTGGCCTATTCGCTTTCTTCTACGGCCTTTTGCACGCATTCCATTACTACCAGTTCGACGTGCAGTGGAACTGGGACATCATGAAGGAAGACCTGACTATCCGGCGCTTTTTTATTGCTGGTATGGCAGCGTTGTTGTTGATGTTGCCGCTGGCAGTAACTTCTACTAACTGGGCAATTCGAAAGATGGACGGTAAGCGATGGCAGAACTTACATCGGCTAGCATACCTGGCGGGGATCGCAGGCGTGGCGCATTACTTGTGGCAGGGCAAGGCAGCTACTATGTACCCTTTAATTTACGCTTTGTTACTTACACTTTTGTTAGGCGTAAGAGTTATGCTTTATATACAAAAGTCGCGGCGTCAAATGTCAGTTCGTTAGGGCTTCAATTCGCCAGCTTCAATCGCAACAATCAGCCGATTGCGATCAAGTGGCAAAGGGCATGTTGCAAAGGGTGTAAAGGCGCACGGTGGACTGTAGGCCTTGTTGAAATCCAAGATCACTTGTCCATCCATTGCCGCATCGGCATAAAGGAATCGCGACGCGCCATAGGTGGCATTGCCGGAAGTGGCATCGCGGAAGACAATGAATAATCGGGTTCCGGAAAGTACGGGTTCCAGTTGGCAAGTTACGCCGTTCACTGTGAACTCGGCAATCCCTGGGCTGTTGTATTCTTCCTCAACATCAATCACAGTATTCAAGAAGCGAGGCTGCGCTTCTGAGTAAGGAATCCAGTGCGCGATAATTCGGAAGTCGGGATTGACTGGAAACCATTTTAGTCCTTTGAAATCGCGCAGAAAAACGCTTTGCTGATCGCGCATGCGGAGCCCAATTTTTGGGCCGCGAACAATAACGAAGAAAGTCTTTTGACCAAGTGTCACAGTATCCACATCAGGTCGCAGCACGTTTCCGTTGTGAGTGACTATGGTGTCAGAGAGTAGGAACAGCAGCCCTTCCACGTTGTTTGGGCCTTGTTCCAACCAGAATAATCCTGCTACTGTCAGCCAGCCATCGGAGGCCTTTAGTGCCTCTTCGCGCAACTGTCTCCATTCCAATACGGAAGCGATATATTCAGGCATGACGTGGCCGCCGCAGCATGTAAAAGATCACCGGGGTGATAACCAGGGAGAGCACCATAGATACGGTCACGCCGCCGATGATAGCAATCGCCAAGGGCTGCAATAACTGGGCGCCGCTACCAACTCCTAACGCCAACGGCAACATGCCGAAAATGGTGGCCAAGGCAGTCATCAAAATGGGTCGCATACGGCGTCTGCCCGCTTCAAAAATCGCTTGATCCAGGGGCAGACCCTGGGCAGTGAAATGCTGTTCAGAATCCAGCATCAGGATGCCGTTTTTATGAACAATACCGACTACCATGATGATGCCCATGAATGATGAAATGTTCAACGTGGAACCGGTAAGCGTCAACGCCAGCAATGAACCGAAGGTGCAAAGCACGGTGGCCAAAACGATTGCTATGGGATGCGCAAAGGACTGAAATTCAAATACAAGAATGACGAAGATCAGCAGGATGGACATGAGCATGACTTGGGCCAGGCCGCGAAAGGATTCCTGTTGAATCTGGTATAGTCCGCCATATTCAATGTCCGTTCCCGGTGGCAACTTTACTTCTTTCGGAAGACGATCTTTGATCTCATTCATTGCCGACCCTAAGTCACGTTTTTCAAGACGTGCGGTGACACCGGAAAGATTTCGCAAATTCTCACGCTTCACTTCTGTTTCGCCTTCCAGCATTTCTACGTGCGCAATGCTGCTTAACGGCACCGTAATTCCGGTGGAAGAACTGAGCAATAGGTTCTGCAACTTTTCCACGCTGTTGCGCGATTCAAGCGGATAACGAACTCGAATTCCCACACGCCGTCCACCAATAATCATTTGCGAGGCCAGTTGTCCATCGACGATGGTGGACTGCAAATTGGCCACGTCAGCCACATTGAATCCTGCACGAAGAGCCTTATCCCCATCCACGCGAAAGTTGACAGCGGGGCCAATGACAATGGTTTGGTTGACAATATCGACCACACCTTTTACCTTGGGCAACCATTCTTCAACAGCCTTCGCTACAGCTTTGTAGGTCTCTTCATTATTGTGGGTGATCTTGATTTCAATGGGCTGAGGGGACCAGGCTAAATCGCCGACAAGGTCTTCCAGAATATGCGGGAACTCCACTTCAACAGCAGTTTCTGAAGTTACAATTTTCTGTCTTAATTCGCTGGTCACATCGTCCAGGGACCGCTTCCGTTCTTTGCGTAACTTGATGAGGAAGTCGCCTGTATTGGGTTCGGCAATGGCCAGGGCCAAGCGCGCACCAGTGCGGCGAGAGTAACTTTCAACCTCAGGAGTTTCTTCCAGGAACTTTTCAATATGCTTTAGCAGACGGTCCGTTTCCACCAGCGAAGTGCCTGCTGGGGTGCGGTAATCCAGCACAAAAGCACCTTCATCCATCTCCGGCAGAAAGCCGCTGCCCAAATTATAAAACAGGCCGCCAGCACCAGCCAGAATCAACAGGCTGAGCGCAAGGATCACCATGGGATGGCTGATAGACCAGCGCAACGTTGATCCGTAAACCGACGTCAGCTTGCGCAAAATGCGGCCTTGGCCTTCCAGTTCCGCTTCTTCCAAATTCATGGCAGTGCGAGTAGTAGGCTTAAGCAACCAGCCGGCAAGCACTGGAGTGAAGACCAACGCCAAGATCAAGGAGGCCAGCAGTGCGGCGACTAACGTCAATGCCAACGCCCTGAAAAACACTGCGGTGATTCCACCCAGGAATATCAGTGGCACGAACACCACAATGGGTGTGAGCGTTGAACCAATCAAGGCCGGAGTAAGTTCGATGATGGCACTGCGAGCCGCATCGGTTGGGCTCTGCCCCAAGTTCAAGTGAACGGCAATGTTTTCCACCATCACAATGGCATCGTCGATGACAACACCGATGCAGGCAGCAATGCCTCCCAGCGTCATCAAGTTGAAGCTCATGTGGAACATTCTCATGCAGACCACAGCCATGAGCACAGCCACTGGGATGACAACTGCGGCGATGATAGTGGTGCGCCAATTCTTCAGGAAAACAATCAACACTCCTACAGAAAGTATCAGCCCAATGAGGATGCTTTCCACCACGCCAGTAATGGAATCGCGCACTAAGATGGATTGATCATAGTAAGTGGAAATCTCAATGTCTTTGGGTAATGTCTTGCGGATCTCGGCCAGTTCCGCATTCACTGAATCGGCCACTTCAATGGCGTTGCCATCGGGCTGTTGCAGCACATTGACCAGCACAGCAGGACGGCCATTGGCGGTGACAATGTTATACATTGGCTTTTCGCCGGGCAGGACTTGGCCAATATCTTTCACCAGTACGGGCGTGCCGCGCACCACATCCACTACGGTATTTTCAATCTGTTCGGGCTTGTCCATTAAGCCCGTCACGGTGGTCAGATACAAGTGATAATTTTCCTGTAACATGCCCGCAGGGACAATGGTGTTTGTGTTGCGAATGGCATCCACTACTTTAGTGAGTGGCATGTTGTAAGCATTCAGACGTTTGGGGTCGACAATGACGTGGTATTCCGGGGCGCGACCGCCGACTATGCGCGTTTCCGCTACGCTGGGCAAGCGATACAAGCGGGGAGAGATTTCGTAGTAAGCCAAATCGTACAGCTCTGACGGTTTGCGGCTGGGCGATGTAATGCTGAAGCCCACCATTGGGAACACGGAAAAAGTCAGCCGGTTGATATAGAAACGGCATTCCGGCGGCAACATCGGAGTGATTTGCGAGATACGCCCTTGCACTAAGTGGAGCGCATTCAAAATGTCGATATCCCAGCGGAAGAAGGCGCTGATTTCCGTTGAGCCTCGGGCCGTGGTGGAACGAACCGTGGTCACCCCTGGCACCAGACGAATGGCCTCTTCAATGGGGCGGGTGACGGTAGTCATCTGAATGTTTGGCGGGGCAATCCCGTTATCTACCAGGATCACGATACGCGGAAAATCGGTTTGCGGGAAAATCGAAATTGGAATTTGAGGGGTAAGGACAATGCCCGCCAAGGCAAAGCACAACACCACCAGGACCAATGCCCGACCGTGTGAATTGACGAACGTCGCAAGGGAACTAGTCATTCTTTAGTAGACCCTTTAACAGCCTCTTTACTAGACTCTTTAGTGGGGTCCTTCTTAGCCCCTGTGGTCACTTCGGTGTTGTCGGGCAGTTCGTAACCACCTTCTGTGATGACCGTTTCCCCAGCTTTCAAACCTGAAGTAACAATGCGATTGCTCCCCACGGTTTCGCCCACTTGGACATCGCGCTTATGGGCGATGGACTTTTCATCGATCACCATGACGTGCCCTTTATTAGTGCCTTCTTCCAACATGAGAGCAGCAACAGGAACCATTAAAGCGTTCTGAGCTCGTGCAGTATTAATCGTTACTGATCCAAAGGATCCGGCACGTAACGATTGTGGCGGGTTGACGATTTCACACCATACTTCCACCGTGCGCCGCTGCACATCAACCGCGCGATTCACTACACTAATTCGACCACTTACTTCCGTGCCTTCGCCTTCTCCGGTGCGGAAAGCGCAGGCCTGACCCTTACCAACGCGGGCTGCTTCCCCTTCAGGAACTTGTGCCCTAGCCGTTACTACAGCAAGATCGGCAATTGTAAAAATAGGACTGGATGATTGCCCCAAATCCCCAGCGTACTGCAACTGTTCGGTAATTGTTCCGTTGAAAGGGGCATGCAGTTCGGCGTATTGCAACTGAGCGCCCATGGTGGCCAAACGGCTCCTGGCTTGCTCTACGCGGGCTTCAGCGATTTTGATGTCCTGTCCACGCGATTGTTGCTCTAGTAAATCCAAAGACTTTTTAGCGACTTCAGAATTGGTGCGAGCGGTGGAAAGTTCCGTTTCACTAATCAGCAATTCGCGTTCAGGAATTGCGCCTTGATCAAACAACGCTTTACGGCGATCATAAATTTTCTTGGCCTGATTCATAGAAGCGGTGGCAATCGCCAGTGCCCCACGAGCACGTTCCACATCGGCAGGGATAGTTCCACGACTGGTCTTTTCAAGCGTCGCCTGGGCATCGGCCAGCATTGCCTGCGCTTCTTCGCGCTGCGAAACCAGATCGCGATTTTCCAGCACAGCGAGCAATGCACCACTGGCGACGTTATCGCCTTTACGAACTTTCAGTTCGCGAATTACGCCAGTCATACGGGGTGTAATGTTGGCTTGTTCACGGGGAAAGATGGTGGCCGGGGCTTTCAATGTAGCCTGCACGGCACCAGTTTCAGCGATGGCTGTTTTCACGGCAACAATGGCTTTGGGTTTCACCGGTTCTTCTTCCTTGTGGCCACCACAGCCGACTACTGCCATACAACAAATTACAAAAAGAGGTTTCATTGTCCTCGGGCGACCTCCAAGGCGGCGCGGGCGTTTGCATATTGGAAAAGCGTTGTGTAGTAATTGGCGCGGGCTTGCTGCAACTGTGTTTGGGCCACTACAACATCGAGCGCCGGACCTTCGCCTCCCTGATAGCGAAGCTGCGATAAACGCAGGTTGTCCTCATACAATTTGATTTGTGTTTCAGCCAGCTTGCTCTGTTCAAATAAGGATGTAGCACGGGCCTTTGCATTTTCATACTCACGGGAAAACGCCCGCTCCGTAAGGCTGCGAACATTGCTGACCTGGTCCGCTTTCAGGGTGAACTGTTGCGTGTGCGAGCGTGCTTTGAACCAATCGAAAATGGGAATGTTCACGGTTGCGAATACTGCCGAACCACGTTCCTTGTAGGAGTACACATTGGCGTCGATTCCGTACTGATAATTGAAGTTGACCTGGGGAAGCAACGCCGCATGTTCGCGTTTGGCATCTAACTGAAACCCCTGCTTTTGCAGGTCTAAAATGAGAAACTCGGGTCGTCGTAAATAGGCCCGAGCAGTGGCTTCATCGCTAGGCGGAGCTTCGGTCAGAGTATCTTCAACGTCTAAAACTTTGTCTACATCTTCTGTCCAAAAACTGGCTAGTTCCTGGTTGGCAAGGCGCGAATCGAGCAGGGCGGCTTTTCGCAATTGATCAAAGGAAACGGCTTGGGCAGAAGCTTTCACAACATCGGCCTGAGCTACTTCGCCACCGCCGAACAAGCTGCGTGTCTTTGTCTCAAAACTGCGTGCTTCGTTAAAACTTGTTTCAGCGGCTTCCGATAATTTGCGGGCAGCCAGCAAAGAATAGTAAGAAATTGTGACGGCACGGCGCAGGTCACGAGTGCTGATTCGCGAACCAGCTTCAGCAATATCGCGATCAATTTTCGCGCGGGCGTAGGCGGCTCGTAAGCGGCCGGAAGTATCAATTTCCAGACCGACATTCGCCGTGGAAATATATTCATGCTGGCCGTTTAGTGCGACGAATCGGCTGCCATTCGCGGTGGGGCTATTGTAGATTGTGCCGCCAGTGAAACTGCTCTGAGGAAGAAATGCGGTGCGGGCAATATTGACTCCTAACGCTGCAATGCGGGCTTCCTGCCGTGCAATGGAAACAGCGGAAGGGACGGATTCGGCCAAGCGAATGCATTCAGCCAAAGTAAGTTTGGTTGCAG
Organism: Acidobacteriota bacterium; assembly: GCA_025352795.1. Taxonomy (GTDB): domain Bacteria; phylum Acidobacteriota; class Terriglobia; order Bryobacterales; family Bryobacteraceae; genus JANXSF01. Next base: position 58,156 of record JANXSF010000071.1, on the reverse strand, counting down.
GTGTCTGCCCCAGGGCAAGCGGCAGCAGCAACGTGGCCAGGGTGAACGAATGCCGAACAAGTTTTCTCATGCAAGTGGAACGCTGAAGTCTATCCTATGCAGGGTATCATTGAACACAGGTTGGAAATCTGAAAATCCCATGAAAAAATACATGATCGTGCTATTTGTGCTTTCGCAGATGCTCAGCTTGGGCCAGGCAATTCCAAAAGCGGCATTTGCTGGATCGGCCAAGTGCGGCACCTGCCATATGGAAATCTATTCCCGTTGGAAGAAGACCTTGATGGCCAATGTGGTACAGGATCCAAAAGTCAGGCCCGCAGCAATTCTGGGCGATTTTTCAAAACCTAACGCGCTGGTGACCTTCAAGAAGGAAGACATTTCCTTCACTTATGGCAGCAAATGGAAACAACGTTACTTCACGAAAGTGGGCAACGATTATTTTGTCTTCCCGGCACAGTGGGACATCAAAGCTGGCTTGTGGCGTCGCTATTATGTGCGTGACGGCACGGATTGGTGGACGAAGCATTATCCAGCGGATCAGATGCAACGTCCCACCGGACCCACTTGTGATGGTTGCCATTCGACGAATTTCAACACTGCCGATAATTCTGTAAGCGAATGGAATGTAGGCTGCGAAAAATGTCATGGAGCAGGCAGCGCACATGCCGCAGCACCTTCGAAGGCGACGATTGTGCATCCTGGTCGGTTGGACTTTGTGAGGGCCAACGATGTCTGCATTCAATGCCATTCGCAAGGGCGTCCGCTAGTGAATCCGGTGAATGGCCGGTATTACGATTGGCCTGTGGGCTACCAACCTGGGGCGAAGTTGGCGGACTATTGGGAGTTGGAAGAGCACAAGTTGGGCGAAACTACTTTCACCCATTTTCCTGAAGGTTCAGCCCATAAGAATCGAATGCAAGGCAACGATTATGTTCAGGCAACAATGCACACAAGAGGCGTGAAATGTTTTAGCTGTCACGACGTGCATGGTACGCCGAATTCCGCTGATTTGATTAAGCCAGGCAATTCCATGTGCCTGCAATGTCATGGTGTGGATTCGCCGAACGGCCCGCGCGGCACTTTGACGGCACACACGCAACATAAAGAAGGAAGCACTGGTAGTGAATGCGCGGCGTGCCATATGCCTCAAATTGCGCAGACCATTGAGGGCAACAATGTCCGCAGCCATACGTTCAAGTTTATTGCGCCGTCTGATTCAGAGAAGTATAAGATCCCCAACGCCTGTGTGATTTGCCACAAGGATAAGTCAAACGAGTGGGCGGGCAAGGAATTGAAGAAGTGGCCAGGGGTATCGCCTTGGCGCGTTGCAGCGAATACTCACTGAGTGACTCGCACGTTAAAATAGGAGACCTTTTATGAATCCGAACAAAGCTTTGTGGGAGAAGGGTGACTTTACTGAGATTGCCAGCTTCATGCGGGAATCTGGAGAAGCATTCGTTATTTCGCTGGGGATAACTACACCGCTGCTGGTGATGGATCTGGGCTGCGGAGATGGCACTACGGCAGTTCCGCTAGCGCTATTGGGGGCTGAAGTTGTAGGGATCGACATCGCCAGAAATCTGGTTGATGCGGGGAACAAGCGCGCCGCCCAAGCTGGTCTCAATCGACTAAAGTTCCAAGAGGGCGATGCTTGCAACTTGCAGGGAGTCAGCGACCATACGTTTGATTTGAGCCTCTCTGTTTTTGGTGCGATGTTTGCGCCCAAGCCTTTCGATGTGGCCAAGGAGATGGTGCGGGTTACCAAACCGGGTGGCAGAATTGTGATGGGCAACTGGATTCCGAACGATCCAACTTCATTCGTATCGCAGTTGCTGAAGATCAGTTCGTCCTTTACGCCACCACCTCCAGAAGGCTTCGTCAGCCCAATGACTTGGGGCGTGGATGCCAACATCATTGAACGTTTTGGTCAAGCAGGCGTGCCCAAAGAGAACATCTCCATGGAGAAGGACACGTTCCATTTCAGGTCGCCAAACAAGAGCCCCGCAGACGTGGTGGAATCATTTCGACGATTCTATGGCCCAACCATGAACGCTTTCGAAGCCGCTCAAAATAGCGGAAAAGTTGAGGATCTTCACGCCCAACTTTTGGAACTGGCGAATTCACAGAACAAAGGCATTGACGGAGGCACTTCAATCCCTGCGACCTTCTTGCGAGTGACTGTTTCCCTTTGAGAACTTTGTCTATTGTTTAGGTAAGCATTGGGAACAGTTCTTCAGTAACTGGTTTAGCGATGGTTTTCTCTGGATCTTGATAGCGGGTATCGAGAAGGCGATGCAGTTCAATATTCCCCATGGCGGAAAGCATGCTTTCTTTAATGCGCGGGTGATCCTTTTCCATTTCTGTGAAGTAATCCCGTAGAGATCTCCTGACGGTGCCGGTTTTTTGTGAGCAACCGCAAGGGATTACTGGGGCTGTCAAGTGGCTGGCATAAGCCGTGGTGATGTCTTCAGTTACAAATACAAGTGGGCGGATAATTCGGAAATCTTTGTGGGAAGAGTAAGTGATGGGTGGCAGCGAACTGATCCGTCCATTGAACAGCGCGTTGCGCAGGAACGATTCGCAAAAGTCATCGGCAGTGTGACCGAAGGCGATTACGTTGGCACGCATGCCCCTGGCAACTTCGTAGACAGCACGACGGCGGTAGCGGGAGCACATATCACAGCCATGATCGGGTTGATCTTCCAGTAACTGAAAACTGGGATTGTCATGATAGTAGACCCATTCAACGCCCTTCTTTTCCAAGTATTCCTTGAAAGGGGCGATGGGGCGGAGAAACTTGCCCTGCTCAATGGTGAAGGCGCAGACAGTGAAATCAATGGGGGCGCGCTTTTGCAACAGCACCAGGGCTTCCAGCAACGTGACGGAATCTTTACCGCCGGAAAGGCCAACAGCCACTCGATCACCGGGGCGAATCATATCGTACTTGCTAATTGCTTCGCCGACTTTACGCAAAAGGGTCTTTTCAAGGTCCACTTTTGATTATGGCTCGATTATGTGATTTATAGGTAGTGACTGGTTCTTTCTCATTTGACAAAGCAGTGTTCAACTCCCCGCAGGAAGAGCACCGGCATTGGCGAAGGCCTGTTCCAATTCAGCTTTTTTGAATTCTGTACTGATGAAGAGTTCCTGCCGCGCGCCAGCAGCCAGAGCAATTGCTTTCCAGCCATTGGTAACTGGCACTGTGACACGAACTTTCACCATTGGACCTTTGGCATCGCGCACCATGCTGATGCGGCCGGGTACGATGGATCGAATTTCAATGTTCTGATCGAGCAGCTTTTCCAGCACACGACGCAGCCCGTCGATGATGCTATGTTCCACTTTCAGCCTGTCTTGAGAAGCTCGCAACCGCATGCCTGTAGTGTATCGCTGTGGAAACTGAATTGACAGGATTCCAGGCTAAGTTATCCAAAGGCAAAGAACTCTATACTCAAGGTGTAATCCAGATCTTCTATGAGAATATTGAAAATGTCTGAACCCCTTTCCGCAGAACTTCTATGCAAAATGAATGCTTATTGGCATGCCGCGAATTACTTGTCGGTAGGCCAGATCTATCTGCTTGATAACCCCCTGCTGCGTGAGCCCTTGAAAGTGGAACATGTTAAACCAAGATTGCTGGGTCACTGGGGAACCACTCCGGGGCTGAATTTTATCTATGTCCACTTCAACAGAATTATAAAAGAACATGACTTGAATGTGCTGTATGTAACTGGCCCGGGCCATGGTGGACCCGGCTTGGTAGCCAACACGTATTTAGAAGGCACTTACAGCGAGTTATACCCGAACATTCCGCAGACCACGGCTGGCATGCAGCGCCTGTTTAAACAGTTCAGTTTCCCTGGAGGCATTCCCAGCCATGTGGCACCGGAAACGCCGGGTTCCATTCACGAAGGTGGTGAGCTTGGTTATTCGCTGTTACACGCATATGGTGCTGTGTTTGACAATCCTGATTTAATGGCGTGTTGTGTGGTGGGCGATGGTGAGGCGGAAACAGGTCCGCTGGCGGCCAGTTGGCATTCCAATAAATTTCTGAATGCCGCCCGCGATGGCGTGGTGCTTCCTATCCTGCATCTGAACGGATACAAGATCGCCGCACCCACCCTTCTGGCACGCATGACGGACGCGGAGTTAGACCATCTATTTACTGGTTATGGTTATAAGCCCTACTTTGTGGAAGGTTCCAATCCCGACGTCATGCATCCAATGATGGCGGCCACGTTGGACACGATAGTTGCTGAGATCAAGGAAATACAGAAGAGAGCTCGGGTGGATGGAATCAAGGATCGTCCACGTTGGCCGATGATCATCCTTCGCACACCCAAAGGTTGGACTGGACCCAAGGTTGTGGATGGTCTGCAAATGGAAGGCACGTTCCGTTCGCATCAGGTTCCACTTACAAACGTGGCCACTAACCCAGGGCATCTGAAACTGTTAGAAGAGTGGTTACTCAGCTATCAACCGGCCAAGTTATTCGACGTCGATGGCAAGTTACGTCCTGAGTTGGCGGAACTGGCTCCGACCGGTAATCGTCGCATGGGTGCCAACCCGCATTCCAACGGTGGCCAACTTCTGCAAGACCTGATCATGCCAGATTTTCGGCAATATGCGGTGGCCGTCCCTAAGCCCGGCTCTGTTGATTCCGAAGCAACCCGTGTGATGGGCTACCTGTTGCGCGATGTGATGAAACTGAACGAGAAGGCGAAAAACTTTCGCGTTTTTGGGCCAGATGAAACCAATTCCAACCGTCTGGGGGCGCTGTTTGAAGTTACTAATCGAGTTTGGGAAGATGGCATAACACCTGGTGATGATCATCTTGCCCAGGATGGTCGGGTGATGGAAGTGCTGAGTGAACATCTTTGTCAAGGTTGGCTGGAAGGCTATCTGCTTACGGGTCGCCACGGCCTGCTTTCCTGCTATGAAGCTTTCATCCACATCATTGATTCCATGTTCAACCAGCATGCTAAGTGGTTGAAGGTATCCCGTGAGGTGCCCTGGCGACAGCCCATTGCCTCACTTAACTACTTACTGACGTCGCACGTGTGGCGGCAGGATCACAATGGATTCAGCCATCAAGACCCCGGTTTTATTGATCATGTGATGAACAAGAAGGCTGATATTGTGCGGGTGTATCTTCCACCCGATGCCAACACGTTGCTTTCCGTAACGGACCATTGTCTGCGCAGCCGCCACTATGTGAACGTGATTGTGGCAGGCAAGCAACCGTCGCCGCAATGGTTGGATATTGATGCGGCTGTGCGTCTTTGCGAAGTGGGCATTGGCATTTGGGGTTGGGCAAGTAATGATCAGGAGTGTGAACCCGATGTGGTGCTGGCCTGTGCAGGCGATGTTCCTACGCTGGAAGCACTGGCCGCTGTGGACCTGCTGCGGCAGCACCTGCCCGATATGAAAATCCGCTTTGTGAATGTAGTGGATCTAATGACCTTGCAGCCCCACACAGAGCATCCGCACGGTTTACCCGATGGTGAGTTTGATTCTATCTTTACTACAAACAAGCCGATTGTATTTGCGTTTCATGGCTACCCGTGGTTGATCCATCGATTGACTTACAAGCGAACAAATCATGACAACATGCATGTTCGCGGTTACAAGGAAGAGGGTACGACCACAACCCCGTTCGACATGACAGTGATGAACGATCTGGACCGTTTCCATTTGGCAGGAGATATGATTGACCGCGTTCCGCGTCTACAGAATAAGGCAGGCCATGTGAAGCAATTGTTGCGAGACAAGTTGGCGGAACACAAACGTTACATCGTAGTGCATGGGGATGATATGCCAGAGGTCCGTGATTGGAAATGGCCATACTAAAGCCCGAAGATTTGAAGTCGCAGGATTTGAAGTCAGGGGACAAGTTTTGGGAAGTCCCGCTGGTGGAACTGCTGCGCACCATTGAAGGGACACCGGCTGGGCTAACATCCACTGAAGCCGCCAAAAGATTAGGTATTTACGGCCCAAACAGCATGGATAAGGAATCGCGCTTTGCGGCGGTGATTGATTTTCTGCGCTTTTTTGCAAACCCGCTGGTGATTATCTTAGTGGTGGCCAGCGCAATTTCCATTAGTCTGGGGGACCACGTTGGTGGAATCATTATCATCGCCATGGTGTTGCTGAGTGTGGTTCTGAATTTCTTCATGGAATTTCAGGCTCGCCATGCAGTTGAGGCCATTCGTAAACAGGTGGCAACTAAAGCAGCAGTTCTGCGCGATGGGCGCGAACTGGAATTACCAGTTGAGCAATTGGTGAAAGGAGATGTGATCCACCTAAATGCCGGGGATCTTGTACCGGCAGATGCGAGACTTTTGGAGGTTAAGGACTTACAAGTTCGCGAATCGGCACTTACCGGTGAATCGTTACCAGTTGAGAAATTGGTTCAGGATCTTGCAGCAGGCGCGCGTGGAGTGGGCGATGCCAGCAACAGTGTTTTTCTGGGGACAGCAGTTCAGACGGGCATTGCAACCGCAGTGATTGTGGCAACAGGAAGGCGCACAGCGCTGGGAGCCATTGCCGGACGCCTGACCGAGCGACCGCCAGAGACTGAGTTCGCCCGTGGCATTCGTAACTTTGGCTTGATGATTACCAAGGTCATTCTTTTATTGGTGCTGTTTGTTCTGCTGGTCAATATTATTCTGCATCGGCCAATTCTGGAATCTTTTCTGTTTTCTGTCGCACTTGCCGTCGGCATGACGCCAGAAATGATGCCGATGATTATCACCATCACGTTAGCCAAAGGGGCGCGCCGTATGGCTGCGAAGCAAGTGTTGGTGAAGCAACTGGCAGCAATTGAAGACTTCGGCAGCATGACAATTCTGTGCAGCGATAAGACAGGTACGCTGACGGAAGGGGAAATTGTTCTGGACCGCCATGTGGACGTAGCCGGTAAAGATGATGAAAATGTTCTGCGACTGATCTACCTGAACAGTTTCTTTCAAGCGGGAATCCGCAGTCCATTGGATGACGCCATTTTAAAGCACGAACGTCCGAAGATTACTGAGTACGCAAAGCTGGATGAAATCCCATTTGACTTCCATCGCAAACGTCTTTCTGTGGTGGTGAGTCACGCGGAAGAGTGTCTGTTGGTTACCAAGGGTGAAGCGGAAAGCGTCTTTGCCATTTGCGATTCAGTAACTATTGACGGAGTTAGTCAGCCGTTCAATGACCAGCGGCGTGCTGAGGCCGCAGCGACGTTTCAAAAACTAAGTGCAGAAGGATATCGGGCGCTTGGCGTTGCTGTGTTGAAGGTATCTAAACAGGGGGTCTATAAAGTTGAAGCGGAAAAGGGAATGACCTTGGCCGGATTCGCTGCTTTTCTGGACCCGCCTAAAGAAGGTGTGCAAGCCGTGCTGGAATCGCTGAAGCAAAACGGCGTTTCCATTGTGATCATGACTGGCGACAACCAATATGTGACGCAAAAAGTTGCTCGCGATGTGGGCTTACCTGCGGATCTTCTAGTGATTGGCAGTCAGATCGACACGATGGATGATGCGGCCTTGGCTTACCAGGCTGAGCATGGGGCAATTTTCGCACGTGTTTCACCGGAACAGAAGAACCGTGTGATCATCGCGCTGAAAGCTCACGGGCATGTGGTGGGATTTATTGGCGATGGCATTAACGACGCTCCTGCATTGCACACAGCCGATGTGGGCATTTCTGTGATGAACGGCGTGGATGTTGCCAAAGATGCAGCCAAAATTATTTTGTTGGAAAAAGATCTGAGTGTGCTGAACGATGGAATCGTTGAGGGTCGCCGCAGCTTTGCCAACATCATGAAGTACATTATTATGGGCACAAGTTCCAACTTCGGCAACATGTTCAGCATGGCCGCTGCATCGTTGTTCCTACCCTTCTTACCGATGCTGCCCACGCAAATTCTGTTGAATAATTTTCTGTACGACATTTCGCAAATTAGCATTCCTACAGACAATGTGGATGACGCACTGCTGCATAAACCGAAGCGCTGGCAAATCAGTTTTATCCGTCAGTTCATGATGATCATTGGACCGATTAGTTCCATCTATGATTTTCTGACGTTCGCCGTCGTACTATACGGATTCCAAGCGGCAACCAATGCGCCACTGTTCCACACGGCATGGTTTGTTGAATCGTTGGCCACGCAAACTCTTGTTGTTTTTGTGATCAGAACAGCAGGCAATCCGTTCAGTAGCCGACCGAGTAAGTCATTGTTAATCGCTGTGCTTACCATCGTAACTTTGGCGATGGTCATTCCGTACACACCGTTGGGCAAGCTGCTTGGGTTTGTCCCATTGCCGTTCATGCTGGTTGCGGCGATTGGCTTGCTTGCGGTCACTTATTTATTGGTTGTACAAATGGTGAAAGGATGGTTCTACCGCAAGCATGCACTGCTGTAAGATAAGGATGCCAGATTTATGAAAACACTTTTATTGCTAGTTACCATCGGCTTATTGCAGGCACAGACTTATCAGCCTACTTGGGAATCCATTGATAGCCGTCCAACGCCAACATGGTTTACTGATGCTAAGTTTGGAATCTTCATTCATTGGGGAGTTTATTCGGTACCCGCTTATGCTCCGGTAATTCCTGGCAAGCTGGCTTACGCGGAATGGTATTGGAACGCGATGACTGCAGGGCAGCAGCCGAATGCGAATCCCATTCAGAGCGGCACTTGGGAATATCACAAAAAGCAGTATGGTGCCGATTACGAATACAAAAACTTTGCTTCACAATTCCGTGCTCAACTGTTTGACCCGGATCACTGGTCTGACATATTTGCAAGGTCCGGGGCAAAGTACGTGGCGCTTACTTCCAAACATCATGAAGGCTTTGCGTTGTGGCCCAGCAAGGAAGCTTCAGCCACATGGGGTCGCCCTTGGAACGCAATGGACACAGGCCCCAACCGCGATATTTTGGGCGATCTTACTGAAGCCGTCCGCAAAAAGAATTTGAAGATGGGTTTTTACTATTCGCTCTATGAGTGGTACAACCCCATGTATTTAGCAGACAAGCAGCGCTACATCCGCGAGCATATGACGCCTCAGTTTAAAGACCTGGTAACTCGCTACAATCCGTCCATTATTTTTAGTGACGGGGAATGGGACCTTCCATCTGATGAATGGAAAAGTCCGGAACTTTTGGCGTGGCTGTTCAACGAAACTGCCGTGAAGAACGAGGTGGTGATTAACGACCGTTGGGGAAAGGATAGCCGACACAAGCATGGCGGTTACTGGACCACCGAGTACACACCCGGCATGAGTGGCATGGATCATGTGTGGGAGGAAAGCCGTGGCATGGGATTTTCCTACGGCTACAATCGCGCGGAACGAGTGGAGGACTATCATACAGGCCCTCAACTGGTAACTATGTTGGTGGATTTGGTGAGTCGTGGTGGTAACTTACTGTTGGACATTGGGCCTAATGGCGACGGTACAATTCCGGTGGTGATGGAGGAACGTCTGCTGGAGATTGGGTCCTGGCTGAAAGTGAATGGCGAGGCAATTTACGGCACTAAACCCTGGAAAACCTCTCGTCAGTGGAGTTCAGGGGAAGTGCAAAAAGTGGAATATAACAAGTCGTATGAAACAGCATACGATGTTACTAAGCTGGGGCAAAAGCCTTCTGCGGAAAAGGCAGCAATTGAAGCATTTTTCACGGCTAAGGGGAAAAATGTTTATGCGATTCTGCCTCGCTGGCCGGGGCGTCAGTTTCAGATCAAGGATGTAGGCTTTGAGGCCAAGTCGGTAACCTTGCTAGGTGCATCGTCACCTTTGAAGTGGAAGACAGTGGGTAAGGCTTTGAACATTGAACTACCAGAGTTGCCCGAGGAGTTGCGGACACAGCCGCTGTGGGTTCTGAAGGTGATTCAATAATGAAGGCGCTTTTGTTTGTGTTTGTGTGCACAATGGCTTTTGCTCAGAAGCCTAAATTCCTGATTGTCACCGATATGGAAGGCGTGGGTGGGGTCAACAATGCCGATGAACAACTGCTGCCAGGTCAGCGACGCTACGATGAAAGTCGTCAGTTACTAACTGCGGAAACTAACGCTGCTATTAAGGGATTGGTTGAAGCAGGTGCGGGTCAAATTGTGGTGTGGGATGGTCATGACGGCAGCCGCAGTCTTTCGGTTGACACCCTTCATCCCTTTGGGCAACTGCTTCAGGGTAAGCCTACGCCTGCTAACTATTACATGCAGGATCGCTTGTATGATGGCATTCTTTTTATTGGTCAACACGCCATGGCTGGAGCCAAGAATGGAGTGTTGGCACATTCCCAAAGTTTCAACGTGGAGCGGATTTCATTGAACGGGAAAGCTGTCGGCGAAATAGGCCAAGTAGCAGCTATTGCGGGATACTTCCACATTCCAGTGATCATGCTTTCAGGCGACCAAGCGGCTTGCGATGAACTTCTGGATCTACAGCCCAAAGCGGAAACGGTGGCAGTGAAGCGGGGCATGGGCAAGGCGTCGGCGCTCAGCATCTCCCATGAGGAAGCGCGCATTCTTATTCAAATTGCCGCTCGCAGCGCTGCTATTCGCGTAAAAGAATTCAAGCCTTGGATGGTGCAAGGGCCAGTGGTATTGAAGTTCGAGTTCAAAGACAAGGAAAAGTCGCTGGATCGAGTTTATAACGGCAAGACAATGCTGGAAGCATTCGAAGCTTGGTTGGGTAAGTAGTTAGTCACTAGGCATTCAGCTCTGAAGAATGGGCAGTTTTATTGGGTAGGAATGAGAGCAGCAGGCTCACCAAAAAGCCCAGAACACCACCACCACCAAAGCCAGTCAGCAGAACGATACCAGAGTTGTAAGTTGGCGAAAGAGGGAGCGAAGCAGAGTCCAACATTTCAAGGTTTGGTCCCAACTTTCTCGCTTCCATCACGGCAGCGGTTCGCGCTTCGGAAAGCTTATCACTGGCCAATTTATAATGATCTCTAGCCAGGTCCAAGTCAAGTTGTAACCTGCCGCCACCGCCTCCCAAGGCTTGTGCTTTTTTCATAGCTGCTTCAGCATCGGCCCATTCCCTGGCTGTGTCTTCGACGCGGGAGCTCAGAAACTCACGTGCCATTGTGACTTCACTTTTCCGGGATTGCTCATACTCAGAAAATATCCGCTCCACAAGTTCACGAACTACTTTCTGAGCCAATATATTGTCTCGATAGGTGAAACCAATTCGAAACGTATCTTCGCCGGCCACTTTGATTTCAAGATCCTGCCGCATTGTCTCAATGACATCCTCTATTGGCACTCGCTTAATTTCGCGCGGATAAAGGGCATAGGTTTGAATAATGTTAACTAGAGATGCGCGTGAGAAAAGCGTTTCTTTCATTCGTCGTACTAACGCCTGAGGGTCAATTGGGTTGCCAGCAACATACCTGTTGGAAATTCTAGGTTGGCCTATTCGTAGAACTGCAGTGGAGCGGTAGGCTTCTGTGTAATTTACGGTGAACGCAGCAATCGCTAGGCCTACCGATCCACCTAAAGCAATCCATCGAAAGCGAGTCATTGAAGTTCTCCCTAAAGGCGCAGTCTTAGTAACATCGAAGAGCAATCCAAACACTTCTCGAAAGCAGAATAACGCGTAATGCCAAGTTCCGGCGGAACGTGCTTGCAGGGCTGCGTCGCAGTGGACCTCAAACATTTCCATGGCATATTGCTCTTGCAGCGATTTTGGATATAGCCGCAATAACACTGAGTAGAGAGTGCGCATTATGCTTCCTTACCTATAAGGCGCTTGGCGGCCACCCGCGTCAACTGCTTCATGCGTGAAACTTCCGCAGCAAGCACGCAATGGCCGTTTGAGGATAGCCGATACGCTTGCCGACCGCGCGTGGCATCGGGCTCGTGAAAGCGTTCAATCCACTTATCTTCAAGCATCCGTCGCAGGGCACCATACAGCGTACCCGTGCTCAACTTCACTCTGCCTTGGCTTAGATTCTCAACATCTTTTAAGATTGCATAGCCGTGGCGAGGCTCAGGTGCCAAGCTTAGAAGAATGAGTAATGCCGATTCGGATATATTAGGTTCCACGACATGTCGCACAACGCCATATTACGAACGATCGTTTGGAAAGTCAAGTCGCAAATGCAAGCTAACGAGTTGTAGCATAGAAACAATGGCAGCTCGTCTTCCAAAACTCGTCGTCCCGGTGCTTTTCCTGTTGCCCTGCGGGGGCGCGCCGGGGGATGCAGTTGTCTCTGAATTTATTGAAACCTACTGTGCGGTTTGTCATAATCCGCAGGCCAAAGCGGGAGCTCTTGATCTTACTGGAAAGCTGCAATCCAAACCTACTTGGGAGAAAGTTTTGGGTAAGCTTAACTCTGGCCAGATGCCTCCCAAAGGAGCTTTACTGCCGTCAGGGGAGCAGATTGCACCAGTCTTGCAGTGGATTGAAACGGAACTTGCACGAGTAGCGACGCGCCCATTGAACAGGCTTGAATATATTGATGCGGTCCGCGATCTTCTGGGTATTGCCATCCAATTGACCGCCGATGAATTCGATATCAAAGACGATCACCGGAAGACCGCGAACCAAGTCGCTAAGTCGCACAAACAGATTTTTCTGTGCGGCCATGCGTTCAATCAACACACCAGTGCGTGTGCAAGGCAGATACTGACGCCACTAGCCAGTCGTGCTTTTGGACGTCCAGCTAGTGGGCCTGAAGTGATGGGGCTGGTGCATTTAGTCGACATGGCAAAGCTGCGTGGAGAATCTTTCGAGGTGGGCATTCGGATTGCGCTAGAGGCGATTCTTGTTCATCCCAACTTCTTATCCCGCACCTTAGAAGTTCCCGAAAAAGTTGGGGTGACTCAGTGACTTTGTTTGAGCGCAACACAACAAGGCTAAGGCTGATTCCATTGCCGCCAGAATTGATGACGATTGTATTGGACGGCTGGGATCAATTGCCAATCTTGCTTGGAATAGAAACTGCTGGACTTCAAATTCCTGAAGTATTTCGCGAAGAGTTTCCGCAAGGTCTACGCCATTGCAATGCCATGTGTCACGAGCATCCTGACGAATACCGTTGGTACACAAATTGGTTAATTGTACTGCGCGCGGAGAACCGTGTGATTGGCGGCATGGGGCTGAACGGGCCAGCCGATGAATTGGGAAATGTGTTTACAGGCTACTGGATAGATGACAATTACCAACGCGTCGGGTTTATGACGGAGGCCCTGTCCGGTTTGTGCCATTGGGTTTTTGAGGACTCGAAGGTGTATGCGGTAACGGCGAACACTCCGGAAGAGAATATCGCGTCGCAACGTGTGCTGCTGAAAAACGGATTCCAGCGGAAAGGCAAATTTGAAGGGCACCCTTTTTATGTGTTGAAGCGCAGCAATGCCAAACTTTAAATCAAACAATTGAAGTAGAATCACGGTTTGAGGTTCATCAACATATTGCTGGCATTGGCCGCACCTTGCGTAGGTGCTGACTACGCCGCTTGGGCAACGAAGAACCCAGCAGGGGTGTGGACCAAAGCGGCTGAGGCTGCTGTTGTTGAAGCTCGGTTACCGTCAACCAACCCTACGGACATCGCCAGATTTTGTCCGAATTACCAAGCCCTTGGGCACAGTGACCGGAGTAAGTTCTGGGTGGGTATGTTGTCAGCCATCGCCCGTCCTGAAAGCGGCTTCAATCCGGCGATTCGACATGTTGAACGGATGGGAGACAAATTTGAAAATCCAATCATTAGCAGGGGGCTTCTGCAGATTTCATTCGGTTCGGCAAAGGCAGCCCGCTATGGCTGCACCTTCATCAACAAGGCTGAGGATCTGGAAAAGGCGGAGGCAAATCTTGCCTGCGGTGCAAGGATTCTTTCCACCTGGGTGAAGCATGACGGCGTGATCACAAACGTTGGAGCACAGCCATCCAAAGGTGGAGCGCGCGTTTGGCCAGTGCTGTGGCAACGCAGTGACCGCCTTCCTGCCATTACGAAATTCACCCGCCAACTTCCATTTTGCGGCTTGGCTAAGTGATGGTTAAATTTACTCTTGCGAAATGCGGTTCGTTGAATTTCTGGGGATCAGCTTCGGTTTCATTAGAATGGTTTTGGGAAATGCCATAGACTGCTTTCCTTCAACCAGACTAAATGCAAGCTTTGCGGCATTCTCGCCGATCATTTCGCAATCCTGATCGACACTGCTCAGCGGAACCCTCAGCTCCGAAGCATAAGGAACATTGCCGCATCCAATCACAGCAATATCTTGTGGGATGCGCAGGCCACTTTCGGCAATCGCTTTCATTGCGCCCATGGCTGTTGGATCGTTAAGGCAGAATACGCCATCGGGACGCGGGCTTAACCGCAACAGCGAATTCATAGCCTCGAACCCGGTAACGTCGCCGTGATTGTCTCCATTGACCCGAGTCACAATGAACTGTTCCAGTACCGGGAGCCCATGACTAATGAGGGCATGTTTGTAACCCTCCAAGCGATCCATTGCCGGGCTCACATCACGACCGCCAATGCATGCGATCTGTCGGCAACCGCGTTCAATCAGATGGTCAGTTGCCATCCTGCCAATTTCCTTGTCATCGGTTCCTACGTAGTGCGCTGGGAAGGATGAAAATCTTCGGTCAACCAGAATGAGCGATTTCTTTTGTTCCACGAAACGGCGAAGACTTTCCGGGCCAGTCTGCGCGGAGGCAACAATATAGACGTCAAGATTTCTGGCCATCATCTGGCTGAGTTCCTGGATTTCCAGATCAGGGTCTTCTTCCGATGAAGCGATGATCAGGCTGTACCCCTTTTTGCGCAACACTCTGGATGCCCCTTTGGCAACCAAGGAGAAAAACGGATATACCAGATCAGGGACAACTAATCCCATCAGATAACTTTTGCCTGTTGCCAACGAACGAGCTGCTAAATTGGGTCGGTAATCCAGTTCTTTGATGCGCTGCAGGACTCGTGTGCGTGTTTTAAGGCTGATGTCATTATGATTCCGCATTGCCTTCGATACCGTAACAACAGATACGCCAAGATCGTTCGCAATGTCCTTCATCGTCACAG
Source organism: Acidobacteriota bacterium (assembly GCA_025352795.1). GTDB lineage: Bacteria > Acidobacteriota > Terriglobia > Bryobacterales > Bryobacteraceae > JANXSF01. The sequence continues at coordinate 43,141 of JANXSF010000071.1, read as the reverse complement.
CCATGATTAAATTATCCGCGATTTAGACCAATGCGAACATCAGTTTATACGCCGTACCTTTTTTAAGTTCCACGTCTAGCGTCCCATCAGACTTCTGTTTCATGGGAATGATTTTGCTGCCCGCTTGGACGCCATTTACCTTTTGACCCTTGGGCGCAAACAGTGACCAGCGCCCATCAGCACTGGGACGCAAGTTTACAGACGTGGCCTTGCCTTCATTCCATGCCAAGTCCACTTCCACTCCCCCTCGCGCGCGCAATCCTTTGATTCCACCTTTCAACCAAGAGGATGGAAGCGCAGGAAGAAAGTGGAGGATGTACGATTCCTCCAATTGACTGGAAGGGTCTTCAGCAATCAGATGGCTTTGCAGAAGCATTTCATTAATGCCAGATACGGCTCCAAAGTTGCCATCAATCTGGAACGGCGGGTGCGCGTCGAACAGGTTGAAATACGTTCCGCCGCCGCGTGCGTAATTCGTAGTAGTCGTTTCCACAGCCTTTAATTGTTCGCGGATTAGCTTCAGCGCATGATCCCCGTCATGTAGCCGAGCCCAACAATTGATTTTCCAAGCCTGGCTCCATCCGGTACTTTGATCGCCACGTGTGTTGAGTGTGACCTTCACGGCTTCAGCAAGTTGAGGGGTTCGATGTGGTGAAATCTGGCGTCCGGGGTGCAATGCAAATAAGTGCGAGATATGACGATGCTTTGGTTCAGCAGAGTTTAGGTCCCAATCCTTTCCCCACTCCATCAACTGCCCACCCCGACCAATTTCCGGCGGACGGATTTTCGCTTTTGCTTCCTCTATCTTCTTGCGGAAGTCGTCATCCATTTTCAGCGTCCAACTGGCCATGATGGTGTTGTTGAACAACTCCCAGGCGATCTGGCGCTCAGTAGCTGTGCCGGCACACACAAAGGAGTTTTGGCCGTCATCAGTCTTGAAACGATTTTCTGGTGAAGTGGATGGCGAAGTAATCAGTTGGCCATTTTCATCGGGAATCAGTACGTGCAAACAAGCTTCTGCGGCACCCTTCATGACCGGGTAAACAGCTCGCAGGTAGTTGCGATCACGATTGAACGAATAGTGTTCCCATAGGTGCTGGGCCGTCCAAGCCCCGCCTAAAAAGAATGGCCCCCAAGGCACACCAGGGCCTGGCGCAGTCCAACCCCAAGGATTGGTTGTATAGGCTTGCATCCAACCAGGCGCATCAAAATAGGCCTTCGCCGTAAGTTTGCCTGGTTCAACATTGGCTTGAATCAGGCGCAACATTGGCGTGTGGCATTCACTTAAATTTGCAGTCTCCACCGGCCAGTAATTCATCTGGAAATTGATGTTCGATTTGTAATCGGCACCCCACGGCAAAGAGAGTCCATCTCCCCAGATTCCTTGTGAATTGGATGGCAGTAAATTCTCTGGACGGCTGGAAGAAATCAGCAGGTAGCGACCGAACTGGCAGAAGAGCGAGATCAGCATTGGGTCGTCTTCACCAGCGCTGAATTTCCGTAGGCGTTCATCCGTTGGCAACAATGCGTTGGACGATTGTCCTAAATCGATTGCAACGCGCTGAAAGTAGCGTTGATGATCTTTGACGTGGTCAGACATGATTTTGGCAAAGGATCGCTTCACTGCTTTTTCCATGGTTGCGGAAACTGCTGCGTGAGGATCGGCGCCCTTGTATTCCTTGGCAAAGTCCAAAATGTAGTCAGTGCCTGCGGCGATGAAAAGTGTGGCTTCGTCAGCATCTTTAACATTGATGCGCCCATCCACAATGGAAAGGGTTCCACCCTGCGTAACCACTCGTAATTGCGCTTCGAACTGCAAGTCATCGGTTTGGCCAAGGCTTGTCCCGGTCATGGTCAACTGGTTCGGACCAGTCTGCTTGGTCTCTGCCCATTTGATACGAGATAAGTTGGCGTTGAACGTCACTGATCCTTTGGCGCTGCAAGCGATGCGAACGGCGATTACCTGATCAACAGCCGAAGAGATGAGTTCGCGCGTCCAAACCTTGCCACCCGCTTCAAACGTGACGCCTGCCGTCGCCTGGTTGATATCCAGCCAGCGACGGTAGTTAGTAACTTCACCTGCTATCGATGCGAATTCCAGATTGAGATCACCTAGCGTTTGATAAGAACCGTAGCTATCGCGGCCGAACCTGCCGCCTTTTTCACAGGTCATGTGGGTGGACATAGCTTTTCCAGCATCCACGTACTTGCCCTCTTCAATCATCTTTCTGATTTCAGAAACCTGCTTGTACGATTTCTTACGGTCTGCTGATTTTTCCAGCTTGCCTGACCAAACAGTGATCTCATTCAACTGGAGCCGTTCTTTTTCCACACCGCCAAAAATCATCGCGCCCAGGCGACCGTTTCCGATTGCCAACGCTTCTTCCCATTTAACAGCAGGTTGTTTGTACCAAAGCGTTAGAGGGCCTGGATCAGCAAGAGCAGCGTGAGTCGTGGGCAGGGTGGATATGGCTGCCCCGGCTTGGACCAACTGTAGAAACTTTCGTCGCGTCGTGTTCTTCAAAATGTCAAACCTCACTGATCTGTTGCAGCATGGCTAAGTTTTATCTGCTTACTTTTCAGCCGGAGGTGCCGCTGCCGGTGGACGCGGGCGCATCGGTTTCGGATCCAGATTTTCTGCCAGCTCGGCCGGTGTTACCGTAACTTCCACACCCTTGGCTGGCACCTCCGCCTTGGTGATCCAAACCAGTGAATTCAGCACAATTTTTCGGAAGTTTTCATCTCCCAGATTGGAATGATAATGGCCGCCATTGAATCCTACTGATCTTCCACCATCCTGCCTTTCTCCAGCCCAGGACACGAAATGCGGTTGCCCGATCTTGGTGCGGACGTCGGCATTGCCGCTGCGGATTCCATCGGCCTTGATCGTATCTGCCGGAGGCGTTGTAATCAGGATTCCTGTGAAATTGCGCAAACTCTCGCGAAAGCGAATGTTGTAGTACCATTCATCCTTGATCTTGAATGGCTTTACGCCTCGCGTAATGGGGTGTGCGGGAAGTGCATTGAACTCGGCTTCATAAAAGGGATTGATAGTGTAGTTCAAGTCAAAGAAACCAGCGATCCAATCCAGCATTTCCTGATGTCCGCTTTTCGCCGGAGGCTCCGTAGCAAAGTGCATGAACATCAACCCTACGCCGCGCGCAGCAGCTTTGGCGATGATTGCAGGATGATCGGCTTGGAAAGCTAAATGATTTTCCCCTCCGTCACAAAAGAAGAAAATCGCATCGGCTTTATCGAACTCTGCAGCATCGGGCCAAGCTCCACTCAACGATGTTGTGGTGTGGATTCCTGGAACGGTATTCAACCACTTTGACAACAGCAGCACGCCTGCATTGTGTTCGTGCTGGCCCGGTGGATGGCTCGGTTTGCCAGCGATCATCAGGATTTGTTTATCGGCAGTAAACCCGGCTGATGCCAGCATCAGCAATCCAGACGCTACACATAAAATTCTTTTCATTCCGTTTTCCCCTGTTACTTTTTCAGCCCAAAGCAATACACCGTGGAATCATGATCCACGGCATACACGCGGCCATCGGCAATCGCCAGACCACTAAAGTGCACCCAACTAGTCATTGCATCCCCACTGTTATACAGCTCTTTGCCGGTCTTTGCATCCAGCGCTTTGAGAACGGCAGGACGGGTGTTTAGTAATCGCTTGGCATCGCCGCCACGCTGTACTTCATTCGACCCGGTGGAGAGTCCGAAAACAACTCCGTTGGCAATGATTACGGGGTCGGGAACGTTGAAATCACCAGAAATCCAAGCCGGTTCCAGTATGGGATTCTGCGTCTTCGGATCGGCAACTACTTTGAATGCCATCACGCTGCCGTGAGGATTTTCGCCATTAGTGATGGGGAAGCGCGGCCCTGTAGACGATGGCGGTCCACCCATTGGGCTGAACAACCAAGTCTGCCCATCGGTATCGCGATATGTGGATAGACCGCCCCAAATTCCGTGACCTTCGCAACACGAGGCCTTGTCATTTCCAAGACGCGGCGATACATAAATTGGAGTCTGGTGATCTTTCCCGCCCAGACTTTGAGCATCCATCAGATAGATCACACCTTCCTTGAATCCACCCGCTACCAACTCGCGATTCTTCCAACCAAACCACACCGGGCTGGAAGCACCCAGATCGAAATCTTTGCGCCGAATCACTTCCCAATTGGCAGGTAAAAAATAGTCAGTCAACGAAAGGTCTTTCGTTGCGATCGAAACCACCATATTGGAAAAGTCCCCAGCAATCGGATCCGTTCGACCATCGGCAGTACCGCCATAAATCTTGCCGTCCTTTCCGATGACTGGACCACCCCTACCCCAGATGCCCGCCGTGTCCGTATTGGATAACAGCATCTGCCGAATGATTGGGCGATGCGGATCGCGCACATCAATCGAGTAGACTCCCGAAACGCCAGTGCCACAGCCTTGTGCCAGCGTCGTATAAATCACTCCGTCAACCAGATTCAGACTAGCGCTTTTAGCAAAGGGCGCGACGAATTGCACTGGACCATAGCGAACTTTGCCACCGCCCAGATCCAGTCCATACAATGCGCCATCGGATGCGATCACATACAGAATTCCAGTGCTCTTATCAATCACCGGCGTGGCAGTAATTCCGTTGGGACAAAGGAACGTTCCCTGGTAGCGACCCTTACCGGGAAGCGCTACCGTCTTAAATGCATACTTCCAAAGTTCTTCGCCAGTTTGCGCATCCAAAGCAAATACTGTTCCGCTGATTCCCGCAACATAAACCACATTGCGAATCCCCTTTACGGTTGAGATTTTGTTTGCCGCAACAGGTGCAGTTATGGCGGAAAGGCTGTAGAACTGGTTGTCCACTTTGGCTTTCCACAACAGCCCCATTTGGGGAACATTTGTCGGATTGAGTGTGGTCTCCTCAAAGGCCCAGCCCGTGCGTTGCGGATCGTGCCCAAACGTGGTCCATTCGCCAGCAATGGCGGATTGCAAGAGGCCAACAAGAAGCAGGCCCACTGCGATTTTATTCCTTCTTGTCATGAAACTTTTCCTATTGTTATTCATGTTATTTTTTAACTCCGGAAGCAAACAGCATGGGAACCGTTTCGGCAAGGAACTTATGCCAAACAGGCCAAACATGCGCCCCTGGAATGCTCCGAAATGTATGTATCACTTTGTTGGTAGTCATCCATTCCGAAACAGCTTTGTTCGCGGGATAAATTGAATCTTCAGTGCCGCAGCCAATCCAGATCATGCGGTACTTGTTGAGAGTGGCGGCCCCCATCTTTTCCATCTCAGTGCGATAGTTACTGACACCGCTAAATGAACCGATGTAACCGAAGATTTCAGGATGGTGTAACCCTGCACTCATCGATTGCCCACCGCCCATGGAAAGTCCCAGAATTGCGTGATTCGCAGTACCTTTCAGAATTCGATATTTCTGTTCGGCCAGCGGGATTACTTCGCCCATAAAGTCCTTCTCGAATGCACTCATAGCAACAGCCATCGGACCTGGACCGGGCCGACCCTGACCACCTGACGATGGAAGCATCTGCCGACCAATGTGGCCGTATGGCATCACAATCACCATTGGCTTGGCCTTGCCATCAGCCAGCAGATTGTCCAAAATAATTTGCGCACCACCTACCTTCGACCACGATTCTTCCGTCTGCGTAGACCCATGCAAAAGGTACAGCACAGGGTAGTGACTCTTCGACGATTCGTAACCAGGCGGCGTATAAACTACAAAGCCACGGGCTTCATTCAACACTTTGGAATCGTAAAAATGTATGTGCAGCGTGCCATGAGCTACGGCTCGATAGTCGCGAGGCGTATGCGGGTCGCCTGAAACTTCGACATAGCTCGTATGCCCCCAGCGACGTCCTTCCACATTCGGATTTGCCGGGTCTGGAACGCGCATGGCTCCATCAATGGCGAACCCGTAACTGTAAATTGCTGCATCAATTGGTGGCGTGGTAAAGCTCCACACACCTTTGTCGCCCTTAGTCATGGCCATAGTGCCCTTGAGAGCCGCAACAATCGTTGGCCCCACAATCAGGATTTCCTTGGCATTCGGCGCGTACATTCGGAAAGTGATTGACCGATCTGCATGAACCTCCGGAGAAAGAGGAAGATTCCGAGGATCGTCATAGGAGGCAGCAGGAGGCGGCTGACCAATAGCCGGAACAATGGCCAGTAGCAGCCCGCAAAGTGCGGATCGTAAATGATACATGAATAAATTCTCCAGGCTTAAAAGCTAATACGCGCACTGATTTGCAGTTTGCGTGGTTGATTGGCTTGCGTGGTTAAGGTACCGAAATTAGCCGAATCCACATTCAGCGTTGGCGCTCCAAAGAAAACCGAATTCGTCACGTTGAAGGCATCGGCCTGCAAGGCAAACTTAACTTTTTCTACAATCTTGAACTCGCGGCGCAGGCTCACATCCAGACCCATGATTCTTGGCGCAAACAGCCCGTAAGGAGCGGTCCTGGGCACGTTCCCAGTAGTGTAAGGCGCTGGAGCGATGAATGCGGCCTTGGCCAGATACGCTGTGGGTGTGGAGCCAAGAACGCTGCCTGATCCGTAGTTGCCGTTGATTCGAACATCCCCGGAATACGCCGGGTTGTAATTGGGGAAGCAGGTGCCCAGAATATTTCCACTGGTGCAAGCAGTTCCAGTAATGGACAACGGCGCACCCGATGAATAGGTATAGATTCCGGAAACCGACCAGCCACTCACCACAGTACGCACCACTGCATTCCCAGGATTCATTGCGCGTCCTACACCAAACGGCAGCGCATAAACGTAAGTGCCAGTGAATACGTGCGTCCTATTAATGGTCCCTTGCGACTTTTCAAGCGATGCCTTAAAAGGGTCGCGCGGAGTGCCCAATAGGTTGTCCAGCTCTTTGCTGAATGTGTAACCAAGCGAGAACGTGAACCCATTGGAATATTGGCGACTGACCGATGATTGCATGGCATGGTAAGTGGACATGCCCAGGTTCGTCCAGGGGTTGCTGATGGTCCCGTATTGCGGGAAGGGACGAAGCATCTGTCCTACCGTTCCAACAAAATTAGAGAACGGCAATTTAATTTCTGGAAACAAAACTTGCGCCTGTGCAATTGTCGCAGGCGTGGCGGTTGTGGTGAGCAGCGGACCAAGGGCAAGGTACTTCAGCGGGGCAATGTTTACCGACTCGCCACCTTGGCCGGCACCTGGAAGAAACTTACCGGCGCTGCCACTGTATGTAGCGTTCAACACCAACTGGCCAGGTAGCGAACGCTGAAAGCCGATGTTCCAATTTTCGTAGTAAGGTGGCTTGCCACCCAGTTCCGGATTGCCATAAGTAACCGTCTGGGCGCCCGTTGGATTCGACGTGATGAACCCAGTTCCATATCCAGCGTTCAAGAATGGCGGAGGCTGATAAGCGGGAAAGCCGTTATCCCAATAAAATGCTGGAACCCCAGCACTGGGGCTGTTGAAAGTAGGGTTGCTATTGAAGCCCAATTGACTCAGTCCCTGCCGACCGTTGACTCGCCCACCAACACCACCAGCATGCACAAACATAATCGCAAAGCCAGCTCGAATCACAGTCTTATCACCCAACCGATAAGCAGCGCCAACGCGAGGTCCTAAGTTCAAATGGTGTGTCTTTACCGGAGTGCTGCAATTGCACGTGCCTGCACCGGTACCCGCAAACTGCAATGCACCTAGACGACCGCCCACTGCGGGGTTGGCAAGATTGGGATCGAAGAACGACATGCGGTTAACTACTTCTTTGAAGGGAATCCATACGTCCCAACGAAGGCCCAGGTTGATGGTCAGGTTGGAATTCACTTTGAAGTCATCCTGCACGTAAGTGGCGTAAGTCTTGTAACGCCCCCCTGTCTCAGCCACGGCGTTGTCAGTAACGCTGCCGCCGGTTACCCCGCCAAGCAAAAAACTCGCGTAGGAGTTGCCCGTTGTGCTCAACAAAGTTCCCGTCGGACCGAACCCGGCAGTTTCATTGTTCGCAAACGTGAAGCTGGCAAAGGTGCCAGTGAGTGGGTTGTTGAAATTGTTCTGCAAAGCTTGAAACTGGAAACCAACAGTTAGCGCGTGCCGACCTTTGAGCCAGGACAAATTGTTCTGCAGAGTGAACGTGTTCACCGCCTCCTGGTTGGCCCGCGAGTTGGTGCCAGCCCATCCGATTGGCGAATTGGCTCCATTGAAATTCATGTCTGGCATGGCCTGACTGGCGATGCCTGCGGGCAGTCCCTTCAACCCGGCTTTCTGTGGATACAACCCTTCCGCAGTTACGTTTTGCAATGGAACCTGAAGCCGATTGAATCCATAGCTGAACTGGTTCACGATATTTGGAGTGAGCGTGTAGGTATCGTGCAACTGCACCGTCGTAACATGTTCAGCAACAATGCGAGCTTGGGTGTAAGGCAATGGTAAGGCACTGGTACCGGCAGCCAAACTGCCCGTGAAATTGGTGGCGTAGTGACCATTGCTAAACATGCCATAGGCACGATGCTTATCAGACAAATTGATATCGGCCTTGTCGGTTGTGTTGTGCGTGTTCACTTGCACCGGAAGACCTGTCAGATAGTTGTTCTGAAGGTTCGCGTTAATCGGTGCCGGAAGATAGGATTGGAACGACTTGGAAACTGGTGACAGTCTATTGAAAGGGATGACATTGCCGCTGAATGGAACTCTGGAACTGATGCCTGTTGCACTGGTGGTGGTTGTGGCTGGATCGTAAATCACAGCGGGAAATGCACCAAAATCGCCGGTGCGCGCGGCCAGCGTCGGAATGGATTGCAGCGCTGGGATAGACCCGGAGTTAAATTTGTAACCGTCAGCGCTGGCAAAGAAAAATGCCTTGTTCCTTTTAATGGGGCCGCCCAGGCTACCTCCAAATTGGTTCTGATGTTCAATGGGCGTAGTGGCTGGAAAAAATCCACGGGCATCTAAAGCTGTATTGCGGAAGAACTCATAGGCCGATCCGTGAAACTTATTTGTTCCCGATTTCAGAACGTAATTAGAAACGCCTTGGCCTTCAAACTGGGCCTTGGCCCCGCTTGTCTCCACCTGAAACTGCTCCACCGCTTCAACCGACACACCAAACGAAATGTAGCGGGTGTCCCCTTGCGTTCCAGCGCTGGTCATGGGCAAGCCTTCCAGATAAGTTTCGTTTTGAAAAGTCTGGCCCCCGTTGAATGACGCCAAATTTGTACCGGCCACTTGAATGGCTGCGGAGTTTACGCCTGGCACAAGGTTGACGAACTGAGTAGGATCGCGTGGAACACCATTCATCGCCAGCGGCAGGGCGGAATATACTTCGTTACCCACAGACGCACCCAGCGTGGCATCTTCGGTGTGTAATTGAGTAGCCTGCACCTCAACTGTGATCGCTTGATTTGAAGTTTCCAACTGCATCTTCAAATTCAATCCAACTGTTCCCAACGCATCCACAATCACTCGTTTTTGGGTGATGGTTTGAAATCCAGCGGCTTTGATGGTAACGGAATACTCGCCTGCCTGCAGTGGCGTAATTACAAAGAATCCCGTCGTATTGGTTTCACGGGTAATCGGAATTCCAGTTCCAACACTGGTTGCGGTGACGGAAGCACCGGGCAAGATGGCGTCGGAGGGATCTTTAATTGTTCCCTGAATGGTCCCGCTAGCACCCACTTGGGCAATGGCCGGTACAACAGTTAGGATCGCCGCCAAAACTGAGTAATAAATTCGCATGGTTCCTCTCATTAAATAGCCTTGGTTGAAGGATAACTTGTGCTTGAATACAGGACTCGCGCAAAGGTCACTCAACCTGAATAGGCAACTACATTCTGCACTTCAGGCGCAGACTAAACTCCAAAACACACTACAGTAACCGCTTAAGTAAGTCAAGCCTCGTGCGCTGGATCGTAGTAATGCTGGGTGTAATGCAGATCGGACGCGGAGGCCCAGTATTCCCAAAACGGCTACTACCGTGACGCGCTGTCGCGGTAAAGTAGAAAGATGAGGCGCTATTTTTTCCTAGCCGGCTCGCTGACCATGATGGTCGCGGCCTGTTTTGCTGCAACCCCTGAATTGAAACAAGTGCGGAAGGTCTATTTCTTGCAAATGACCAGTGGCATGGATCAATATCTTGCTCAACATTTGATCAAGGGCAACACCCTCGAAGTAGTCACTGATCCAGCGCTTGCCGACGCCATTTTCTCTGACCGTATTGGGGAGAGTCTGGAACAAAAGTGGGCCGAAGTGTATCCTCCGCCCAAGCCAGTTGAAGAAGAGAAAAGCGATGCCGAAAAAGATACAGATAAAGACGCAGACAAGAAGAAGGAAGCGGCCATGATGTCTTCTGGTGCGGTGCGTGGTGCTTCCACCTGGGGTCGCGGTAGAGGCAACATATACCTAATTGACCGCAAATCTCGCGTCGTGATTTGGTCGGCCTACAACAAGCCGAAAAATTCCACGGCGCGGGAAATGGATCGCACTGCGAATCGGGTGATTGCACATTTGAAGAACGATCTGGGTATGAAGACTATGTCGGTTAAACAGTAGAGTGGTGTCCATTAAATGACGGTTGCTCTGACTTATAAAAGAAGTAGGGTGGGCATGGCGATCCTCATCCTCATGATGTTTGCCCTAAATCTGCAAGCGCAAGGAACAGGTGCCCGTATCGATGCCAAACGGGCGCAAAAAGCTTTTGCCGATGGTCAAAAAGCGTTGGAAGCCAACAAGACCAACGACGCAATTGAGGCCTTCACCACAGCCATTCTTTACGATGCTGAAAACGCCGCAGCATACATGCAACGCGGTCGAGTTTACGCCAAGTTGAAGCAGCCGGAAAAGGCTTTGGCAGATTATGCCGAAGCAATCAAACGCAATCCTAAGGATGGCGACGCCTACTTTGAACGCGGCTCGTTGTATTACGGCATGAATCAATATGCCTGGGCTATAGAAGATTTTGATCGCGCAGAAAAGAATAGAATTGAAACCCCAACGCTATATAATACCCGTGCCGCCGCCCAAGCAAAGTTAGAACACTTTACCGAATCCATGGAAGATTATGGCAAAGGAATCAGACTGCGCTTGGACAATCCAGAACCCTACAAAGAGCGGGGTATGGTGCGCTTATCCATGGGTGAATATCGCGACGCTGTGGACGATTTTACTCGTGCCCTGGAGTTCCGGCCCAGTTGGACCGCCATGCTGGTGGAGCGCGGCTTTGCCCATGGCCAGTTAGGCAGTTTTGATCGTGCCATTGCCGATTTGACCAACGCCATTGAGCGTGAACCTAAAAACGAACGTGCTCTGTTTTTGCGTGGAGAAGCTTATAAGCGCGTGAACCGTTGGCAGGATTCTATCAATGACTTAGAAAAAGCAATTGCATTGAATCCTAAGGACGCCAACTTATACATGGCCCGCGCCGGTTCCTTTGTGCCCTTGCAGCGCTATGAAGATTCGTTACGAGATCGCTCAGAAGCTATCCGTTTGAACCCTACAAATCCCCGGGCGTACATTGCAAGAGGTGGTTCTTACCATCAGATGGGAAAGCATCAGGAAGGATTGGCTGACAGAACGAAAGCCATTGAACTTGCTCCTGACTTAGACGAAGGATGGCTAGCTCGTGGCGGTGCATATTACTTACTCGGCAATTACGAAAAGGCAGTAAGTGACTTGAGCGTAGCCACGCGTTTGTCGCCAGGAAATCGTGAAATAACAGTCATTCTGGAACGCTCGCAGCTAAAGTTGGCCGAATCAAAGTTACCGCCGAAGCCAGTTGAAATCGCGGTGGTGGCCCCTCCGCCCGCTGTCACTCCAGTTGTTACTGCTGTTGTTACTCCGGTTGTCGCTCCGGTTGCCGTTCCCCCGTCACCTGTGGTGCTCACACCGCAAGAAGCGCTAGTAGACAAACCTGATCCGCAACTTCCGACACCCAAGCCGCCAGTGTCCAAGCCCCAGCCCGTAATCGTAATCCCAGTGCCTGCCGCTCCCAAGAAACTGCCCAAGGTAGTTCCCCCACCTGCGTCCATGACGGTGGACGATCGCGCGGCTGAGGAGTTAGCTGCCCTTGGTCGGGAGTATGTGGCCAAGGCTCGCTTTATTGAAGCAATCGACGAACTGAATAAGTCAATTGCCAAAAATCCGAAGACTGCCACAACTTACAATGTACGTGGTTATGCCCGGATGCGTTTGCGAGATTATCAAGGTGCCATTGACGATTTCAATAAGGCATTGTCTTTGAATCCAAATTATCCGAACGCAGTAAGAAATCGTACAGCAGCAGTGAATGCTCTGGCCGGCAGGGTGACTCGCGCAAATTAATAGGGGAGAAATTATGAAGTTTTTAAAGGCTCTGATCATAACAGTTTTCACGCTGGCTCTTTCGGCTCAGGCGGCTGATATCAGCGGCAAGTGGACGGCTGAATTTGAGACACAAATTGGCGTGCAGAAGTACACGTATGTGTTCAAAGTGGATGCCGGAAAGCTTACAGGTACGGCCACCGGACCGCAGGGTACGGCAGAGGTGCAAGAAGGTAAAGTCAGCGGAGAAGCCGTTACATTCGTTGAAATGATCAGCTATCAGGGCCAAAGCATCCGCATTGAATATAAGGGAACATTGGCTGGTGATGAAATCAAGTTCAACCGCCAAGTGGGTGAATTCGCCACGGAAGAATTATTGGCCAAGCGGGCAAAATGACCCATTGGCTGTTAGCTGAAACCAGCCGCCAGCAAGAGGCGTCCATAAGTTCTAGTGGAAACTGTGGACAATGTGATTGCAAAAATTTGGGACGATCCGTTCCGTTTTCTTGTAACTGGCTTCAATTGGAAAACCGTCCTTTGGAGCGCCTTCCTTAGATCGCTCGTATTCTGTGTGATTTTAATTCAAGGCGGTTGGCGCACAGCCATTGTCGCTATGTCTGCTGAATCCTTATTTCGTATTTTTTGTTAGCGGTCTGTTTGGATCCATCATGCAGGCGTTCCGCAACTCACAGCCGCAGTGGCGGGCATTTTTCTTGAGCGCAGTACTCCTTCCAGGTATTGTCCAAATCGCCGAAGCTTGGCTGCATTGGTCATTAGGAACTCCAAGGTTTTTGATCACCACGGCCGCATCGGTACTGATGACTATTCTGGCCGGGCTTTTCCAATGGCATGCCATGCGTCAAGGAGCAATGTTAGTGGGTGAACAATCCCTGACAGTTGCTGAGGAAATGAGGGCAATCCCAGGATTACTGGGAAGTTTCCTGTTTGGCTGGGCACGGCTCACTTAAACACACTTGCACATTTTTCCGAGCCTGCTATATTGACCGGTATGCTTCCTCTGAAATTCGTCTTGCTTGTTACATTGCCCCTTTTAGCAGCAGCAGGAGTTGCCGATCATCCTGAAGTGAAAGGTGCCGAGCGTCTGTTTGAAAGTTGGCTCAATGGGCAAATGGCGCAACGTGGCCTACCGGGTATCGCCATTGCTGTGGTGCATGATCAGGAACTCCTCTGGTCACGCGGCTTCGGAATGGCCGATGTGCAAGCCAAGGTAGCTGTAACTCCAGCAACAAAATTCCGTATGGCTTCGCATAGCAAGCTGTTCACCGCCACTGCCATCATGCAATTGCGCGACGCCGGAAAGGTGCGTTTGGATGATCCGGTGGCCATGTACCTTCCTTGGTTTCAAATTAAAGGGACCGAACAGGACGATCCGCCAATCACCATTGAAGAGTTACTAACGCACAGTTCCGGACTTTCCCGTGAAGCCGGTCCACACTGGTCCAATTACGAATTCCCTACTGCCGCTGAAGTGCGCAAGTACATTGAACAGAACCCCTCAATCTATTCACCTGAAGTGCGTTTCAAATATTCCAATTTGGCCCTAACAATTGCCGGTATGGTAGTGGAAGCAATTTCCGGTGAGACTTACGCTGGCTACGTAACAAAACACATTTTTGAACCTTTGGGGATGAATGATTCAAGCGTTGACCAAAACGTGGCGGGCCTTGCTGTCGGCTACGGAAGGCGCATGCCTGACGGCTCCCGGACAACATTGCGGTTCATTGATGCTCGTGCCATGGGTGCCGCAACTGGCATAACATCCACCACTGAGGATATGGCGAAATTTGTTTTCTTACAATTTCGGACAGGCAAGGTTGGTGGAGCGCAGATTTTGAGCACTGGCGCATTACGATTAATGCATCGTGTCCGAATGCTGGAAAATAACTGGACCCGAGGCAATGCCATTGGCTTTGCAGTAAGTCGTGAAAAAGATAAAGTGTATGTTGGCCACGGAGGAAGCTATCCCGGCTATAAGACGCAAACGTGGATTCAACTTGATGACAAGGTGGGGGTGATTGTACTTTCCAATGGGGATGATTCTGCACCGAACGATATCGCTCTCCACCTGATGCAAACCGTTGGCAATGCGGTTGCGAAAGCAGTGCAGATCAAGCCCAAACAGGCAGCCTGGGAACCTGCTTGGAGCCGATTCGCCGGTCTCTATCGAAGTGTCGGCGGGGAACAAGCAGTGGTGGAATTAAACCAACGACTGGTGATCATCAATCCGCTTGGTCCCAATCCCGAAGAACAGATGCAATTGATTCCACTCGGCAGCGGATTATTCCGAATGGAAAGTGCAACCGGCGGATCAGCAGTAGGTGAAGTAGTGCGCTTTGCAGAAGAGAACGGCAAGGTAGTCCGAATGTACATCGGCGGAAGTTTTCTGCAGCGTGCGGAATAACTTCACCCCCCCCACGGCTGATATAATCCGGTCAGTGGAATAATTCATGACCAAACGACTAGCCCAAGTTGTGCTGAGTGGCTGGTGGGCGACATTTGCGCTTTACGCACAATCACCCGTCTCCTACCAGAAAGAGATTGAGCCGGTGCTAAAAAAACAGTGCCTCGGCTGCCATATGGCCCAAAACAAGCAGGGTGGGCTGCTGCTTAGCTCCTATTCTGATTTTCAAAAGGGCGGTGCTAAAGGTCCAGGGTTCACCACTGTTGTGGGATACATTTCTGGCGAACGTCAACCCCGCATGCCTTTTGGGGGCAAGTCGCTTCCCGATGAAACCATTGCTACTTTCCGACGCTGGGTTGCCGAAGGGTCTAAAGATGATTCCGCTTCAAGCACCGCCGAGGTCAGTAAATTACATCAGCCTGCCCTTTACACTGCTCCTCCCTTAGTAATGGCCATTGCATTTTCACCTGATGGAAAACTGCTGGCCGTGGCTGGGTATCGCGAAATCTTGCTCCATGAATACGGCGGCAAGTTGCTTGCCCGATTGCCGGGCATTGCCATGCGCATTCATAGTTTGGCATTTTCGCCCGATGGCAAACGCTTAGCAGCAGTTGGTGGCGATCCCTCAGAGCGCGGTGAAATGCAGATTTGGGACGTTGCTTCACGTAGGCAAACTGCCAGCATAGTGACGTCGAACGACACTTTCTTCGGAGTGTCTTTCTCACCCGATGGCACCAAAATCGCCTTTGCTGGTGCCGATAAGTCAGTGCGCCTTTACGATGCGGAAACAGGGAAAGAGATCCGTAAAATGGATCATCACGAAGAATGGGTTTTCGGTACGGTGTTCGGAATAGATGGGAAGCGTCTGGTGAGTGTGAGTCGCGACCGTGCCGCCAAACTTACTGAAGTGGACACCGGTCGTTTTATTGAAAATGTGAATTTGCTGCGCGAGCCGTTGACCGCGGTTACCAGGCATCCGAAGAAAGATTGGATCGCCGTGGGCGGTGCTGAGCGCATTCCATACTTATACAAACTAGACAGGCCTCGAGCCATGCGCATTGCCGATGATTCCACCTTAATCCGCAAGTTCGAAAAACAGGATGGACCCATTTTGGCATTGGCGATTTCTCCCGATGGGCAATTGCTGGCCGTGGGATCGGAAGTGGGCGACGTGCGCATTTACAATTTGGAAACAGGCGAATTGAAGGGTAAGTGCACTGGTCATGTCGGTGGTATTTATACCTTGGTGTTTCATCCATCCAGCAAGGAATTACTGACCGCCGGCTTTGATGGCATGGTGCGCAGTTACGATGTTTCCGGTAATCTGCTGAAAGCCTTTGCGCCAGTGCCTTTGGAAAAAACTGCTGTTGCGAGGAATGACTAATGCGTTGCCTGCTTCCCTTGTTTCTACTAACCTCCGTTGCCTTTGCGCTGCCTCCGGTGATCCGCGAAGTATATCCGCATGGGGCCGAACGCGGACACACCGTTGAAGTGAAGCTGCGTGGCGATGGCTTGCTGATGGGCATGCGGTTGAGGAGCGGAGTTCCCGGTTCCGCATCGCGATTGAACCCACCACTGGACTTAATGCGACCCGGCTCGGAACTACCGTTTTTGTTGACTATTCCAGCCGATGCGCCGGTGGGCCTGTATCCGCTGCGATTGATCAGCGACGATGGCATGTCCAACGTGATGCTGTTCGCCATCAGTGATCTTCCAGAGAGTGAAGAGAACGAAACAACAAAGCCGAAAGAGTTGAATAACTCCCTTGCGACAGCGGAAAAGATGGTCGTTCCAGGAGTAATGAACGGAACCCTGACTAGTGGCGATGAAGACTACTTTGCATTTGATGTGAAGGCAGGGCAGAAGCTGGTGTTTGAAGTGGAAGCGCGGCGGGCCGGTTCGGCATTAGATCCGGCAATTGAAATTTACGATGCAGCCGGTAAGTTCGTTGCCAAAAACGACGATGGCGCAGGCGTTGACCCGCGTATGGAAACAACATTCGCCAAAGCGGGTACTTACAAAATCCGTGTGCATGACACTCGCTATAGCGATCAGATTCAGAATTTCTATCGTCTGAAAATCGGCAGTTACGCCTATGCCGAAGCACTATTCCCATTGGGGGCAAAGCGCGGTTCAACTGCGACTGTGGAACTGGTGGGTGGCAATTTAGCGACACCTGTGAAGGTGAAGGCCGTGGCAAATAGCGGCAGTAACTATTCCATGTTGCGTCTGACGAACTCATCCAGCTTGCCACTTCCCTTTGTGTGGAGTGACCTTGACGAGGCAATGGAGCCGGGACCTCTGAAACCAGGCTCCGTGATGAACGGTCGCATTAGCAAACCCGGTGAAGTGGATAAATTTCAAATGACAGTGAAGCCTGGCGAAGAGTGGGTTTTTGAAGTGAAGGCGGCATCCCTGGGAACTTCTAAGCTGGACGCGCTGCTGACGATTTTCGACCAAAAGGGCAAGAAATTGGCCTCGCGGGACGACATTGAAAATTCCGACCCAACGCTGCCATTTACTATTCCCGAAGGTGTAACTCAGGTAACAGTGGCAGTGGAAGATGTGCAGGGCAACGGCGGCGCAGCCTATGGCTATCGTCTGGAAGTGCGCAAAGAGTCTGCCGATTACACACTCACCCAGTTGACGCCGTTTGTGAATGTACCCGCAGGCGGAACATCCCAAATTTCAGTATTAATGCAGCGACGTGGATATGAAGGCGGCGTGAAGTTGAGCGTGGATAATCTTCCGCCCGGCTTCAGCGTCGCAGGTGGGCATATTCTTCCTGAGGCTGCGGCGCAAAACTTTCTGGAAGAAGGTGCGGCGTATCGCCAGTCCACCGGGGTCTTAACCATCACTGCGGAAGCGGGTTTGAAGTATGACTTTGTCGACCTGCAAATTTCCGGCATTTCTGGCAACGGCATGAAGCGCATTGCCCGGGGTCCAGGCATGGTTGTCTTCCCAAAGGGGAATCGGCAAAGGGCTTTTGTTGCTCCATGGCTGGAGTTTAATTTGCCCATGGCCGTTTCAAAAGCGCTGCCAGTGACTTTGGCTGCAGGAAGCCCGCTGGTGCGCATCAGTCAGGGTGTGGAATACACGCTATCCTACAAAGCCAATCTGAAAGCCGGGGCCAAGACCAATGGCAAAATCAACAACACCACTGCGGCAAAGATAGGTAATTTGCGCATCTTAAAAGGTGCTCAGGAAGCCAGCAGTATTTTGGTGAATACCAATTTTTCCACACCCATCACCACGTTCGACATGTTGCTTGAAACGCAGGCCGATATTGACGGTCGGCAGGTGCCCATTTATTCCCCGGCGATTGAAATTGAAGTTGCCCAGGGATTTCAGATGAAGGTGGATACAACCAACCTAAAGCTGACTCCAGGTGGCAAACTACAATTGAAAGGCTCCATTTGGCGTGACTTCACCTTTGAAGGTTCCACCGTGAAAATTGCTGCGGCTGACTTACCCGAAAATGTAACTTGCCCAACGGTGGAGTTATCCGATAAGGAAACAGCATTCACACTTACGTGTGAAGCCAGCGCCCAGGCCACGGCAGGCAAATACGACATTCGATTGACGGGCACAGCTCCCGATACTGGCCGCAAGGCCAAGGCCGAATACAAGATTCAGGATATTGACGCCAAACTGGTGATAGTCGGTTCGGCACAGGCGGCAAGGTAACTTCATGATTCAACGATCAGCACTTTTATTTCTAACCGTGGTTGCAGCAACAAGCATAGCTGCGGCGCCGCTTTCATTCGTTAAAGACATTATGCCCGTGTTGAATAAAGAGGGCTGCACGTCTGGCCCTTGTCATGGCGGCGCCAAAGGTAAAGCGGGCTTTAAGCTAAGCCTGCGTGGCTATGACCCGGAGTTTGACTACCGCGCCATCATGCACGATCTTTCTGGCCGTCGCTTTAATCGGACGGAATCTGAAAAGAGTTTAGTGATTCTGAAGCCCACCATGGGCGTTCCGCATGGCGGTGGTCTGCGCTTTGATACCGATTCTGAATATTACAAGCAGTTGCTGCAATGGATGCGGGAAGGGGCAGTGTTTGGCGACCCCGTATCGGCCACAGTTACTAAGTTAGATGTAGAACCAGCGGAGATTTTTGTACCCAAAGCGGGTCCAGCCCAGAAGATGAAAGTGGTGGCCCACTTTGCCGATGGCAGTCAGCGCGATGTTACTAAGTTGGCTCAATACAACTCCAGCGTTCCGCAAACCGCAGAAGTGGAAGATAGCGGTGAGGTAAAAACAATCCGCCAAGGCGAAGCCGCCGTAATGGTTCGTTACGAAGGAAAGTTGAGTGTGGTTCCAGTTACCGTACTTGCTGGCAAAACAGGGTTCAACTGGGCCAATGCCGGTGAGAACAACTACATTGATAAGCATGTGAACTCCAAGCTGGCCAGGCTGCAACTGTTGCCATCCGATCTTTCCGGCGATGCAGAATTCCTGCGTCGTGTGAGTTTCGATCTGGTGGGTGTGCCCCCAACACCGAATGAGATTCGGGCCTTTACTGCTGATAAAACTGAAACTACGAAGAAGCGCACAGCGATGATCGACAAGCTGATGGCCCGTCCGGAGTTCGTCAATCACTGGTCGGTGAAATGGAGCGACTTATTGCAAGTGAATCGAACCAAGTTAGGTGAAAAAGGGGCTTGGGCGTTCCATGAATGGATTCGTGATTCCTTGGCTGCCAACAAACCTTACGACAAAATGGTGAAGGAACTGTTGACAGCGCGCGGATCTACTTATCAAAATCCACCAGCTAACTTTTTCCGTTTTACAGCGGAACCGAAAGTAGCCATGGAGACGGCAACGCAGTTGTTTATGGGCGTCCGCATGACTTGCGCGCAATGCCATGATCATCCGTTTGAACAGTGGACGCAGAATCAGTATTACCAACTGACGGCGTTTTTCGGCAAGACTGCGGTGAAATCGGGCATGGATTCCGAAGAAGGTGTGATCTACGACAAGCGCGAAGATTTCGACATTAAGCATCCCAAAGATGGTCGCGTGATGAATCCTAAGTTCCTTTTTGCCAACGATAAGTTTGGGGTGAAGGATGAAGAGTTGCGGGAGAGTCTGGCCACTTGGTTGACCGCCCGCGAAAATCCTTATTTCGCTAAAGCAATGGCCAATCGTCTATGGAGCTACTTTATGGGGAAAGGGATTATTGATCCAGTGGACGATATTCGCGCATCGAACCCGCCCTCCAACGCACCTTTGCTCGAAGCATTGACCAAAGATTTTCTGGAACATAATTTCGACGTGCGCCATTTGATCCGAACAATTGTCAATTCCCGAGCCTATCAACTGAGTTACAAAGTGAATGGTTGGAATGGTGAGGATGAATTGAACTATAGCCACGCTTTGCCTAGAAGGCTGAGTGCGGAACAGTTGTTTGATGCAGTGCAATCGGCAACTGGCAGCAAACGAAAATTTCCAGAAGTTCCAGAAGAGGCCAAGGCCCAGGATTTTGTAGATCCGCATGTGGCGAAAGGCGGGTTTCTGGATCTGTTTGGACGTCCAGAACGCCAGACTTCTTGCGAGTGCGAACGCCGCACCGATGTCAGTCTGGTGCAGGCTCTGAATTTGTTGAATGGCAGCATGATTGCCGATTCGATTGCTGATCCGGAAGGGCGTCTGGCCAAGCTTCTGGTAAAGAACGTCAGCAACAAGGAATTGGCGGAAGAGCTCTATTTGGCAGGATTGGGCCGTTATCCTCAGGCAAGCGAACTGGTTAAGGCGGATGAGTATCTTTCAAAAGGAGATCGTGGTGAACGTGCGCAGGATCTGATGTGGGCTTTGCTCAACTCAAACGGGTTCCTTTTCAACCAATAGCGACCTTTTCGACTATTGGACGTTGATCTGCGTCTAGATATAAGATGAACAGAATGTACAACTATTTGTTTGGCTTTGCCATTTGCAACTTGCTGGTTTCAATTGGCTTAGCCCAACCGGGTATGGTGGCACCAAAGAAGTCTGCCTCTACCGTAAAGCCAGCCGTAACCAGTCCGGCAGTTGCTGGCGGGATTTTCAATCAGGCTCCTCCGCTGGTGAACAGTGCGCTGATCGCCAATGTCAGCAAGTTTTACCAACTGCAAGTAGAAGGCAAGTTTCGACAATGCATCCCGCTGGTGGCCGATGAAAGCCAGGATGACTATTTCAATATTGAAAAGTCCAAATACCGTGGTTTTGAAATTGTCAAAGTGGAATACAAAGAAAACTTTAAGAAGGCTGTAGTCACGCTGAAGGTCGGCATTACCTACGTTTTTCACGGAGAAGCTGTGCCGTTAGAGGCGCCGATCGCGTCCAACTGGAAGCTGGAAAAAGGCATTTGGAAGTGGTATTTGAACAAAAGTGTGGCCCATACGACGCCTTTTGGTGGCTTAACCGCCGGTCCGGGCAACCCGGAAGATCATTTGGTGACGCGGCCGAAGTCGGTTCCACAGTTGCTTGCCCAAGTCAGCATGGATAAACAGGATTTGCAGCTATCCAGCTTTGAAGATTCGAAGGCTGAGATTTTGATTTCCAACTTCATGCCCGGTGTTGTAACGCTGCTGCTGGACTACGAACTTTTACCCGGAATGACCGTAGCTCTTGAAAAGAAGGTACTGAAATCTGGCGAAAAGACTCGGTTGTTAGTGGCCTATCATCCCGCTGATGCAGTTGCCAAGCCTATGCGCCGTGGTTTGTTGACCATAGAAGAAACCGGTGCTTCCATGCCCTTCAATATCACTTTCGCCGTTCCTGAAGAAGTGATGAAAACCATTCCCAAGTAATTGTGTTTGGCGAAGGAATTGCTTCTGCTTTGGGTGAGGTGACAGTTTCCTTTGCGCATTCCTTCTTCGCCCGTTATTTCCCGGCAGCAGTTTGCTGTAAACGCCCGTTCTCAAAGCGGACCGGTAGCGTTTAATCTTTTGAATAGTGATACATCCAAGCCCGTGATTTTTACTGGCAAAAAACTTGTTTCTGTTTCCTCGCTGCTTTCAAAGCATGTGGCCGATACCAGCAGCCCGTTTGCAGAAGTTCCCAACCGTCCCGGAACGCGGCAAAATTCTGGCACAGACAGTTCTTTGACGCCAACAAAGCAATCCACCGCCCGCGATCCAACCCCTGCCATTGCCCTAACAGGAAATGTTGGAGCGGATGCCATTTCATTGTTGTCGGCTGATCTATTGAAACGTGGGATAGACCCAGCCTCACTTGGATTCACCTATTCAGAGCAAACGGTGGGGTATCCAGGAGGATCGTACGTGAACAGACTGATTACCGCAAGGGTGAATGGCCAAACAGAGAATTACAATGCCGAGTTGGTGCTGAAGAACCCACAGATTGCAACAACGGAAATCCTCCGTTTGATGCCTGGATACAGAAGTACTTAACCACTCACTTTCCGGTTTTGACCACAGCCTGGTAAGCGGCACTGGCGATGCGCGAGATGACTGATTCGCGTGTCGCCTGGTCAGCGGTGGAATCGGTAACGAAGATCGCAATGGCTAAGTTGCTGCCCGATGGAAGGGTAACAAGCCCAATATCATTCGTTGCATGGGCGAGGCCATTTTTAACACCGGATGTACCGGTCTTGTGCATCACAATCGTACCGGGCGGAAGCTGTCCTTTAATGCGATTCGGTCCACCGGGCGAATCCCGCAGCCAGCCGAGCAGAAGCCTGTTGTGTTGGGCAGTCAACGGAGAAGTTCTGTTGAGTTTTAGAAGAAGTTGCACTGCTGCGGCAGGTTCAAACCAATTTCGATACTGCGCCGCAACATCGCGATCAAGGGTAGCTTCATTGTCTTGCAGATGAAAACCCTTGACGCCGATTTTCCGGATGTATTTGTCCACCACAGCAGGGCCACCAAGGATTCGCAGAATAATTTCGGTAGCAGCGTTGTCACTTAAAGTGACCGCCGCCTGCAGCAATTCGCGCAATGGAATGTCTACTTCCGCCTGCGGGTATTTGTCCTGCAAGGGGCTATAAGTTGTGGGTAAAATTCGATCCGTAGCCAGGAAGCGAATTGGCTGATCCAGTGAAAATTGGCCACTTTCCACCATGTGAAACGCAGTGATGGCCAATGGGAGTTTAAATACCGATTGCATGGGTGGGTGATTGCGGGGATTCAGATCGCAATTGACCGATGTTCCGGGGAGTGAACAGGCAACCGACACCTTGCCCTGTGCCTCCGCCGCAATCGTGCGGATCTGGCGCTGCAGTGCATCCTGTCCAAAGATTGGGGCGATGCAACACCAGGCAAACAGCATTACGAACCTTTTAGTTCCCATTAAAAGTGGACCTTCAAAGCCAGTTGAATCACCCGCCAGCTTTCTCCATTGGAATTGGTGGTTGCCGAACTTGCCGTTGACAATGTGACGCAGCAGGCCTGTCCAAACACGCCAGAAGTAATCGCCGGACTTCCCACAGATGCATCGCGTGGATTGCGGAAATTGGGATGGTTCAGCGCATTGAACAGCTCTGTGCGGAAGACCATTTTCACGCGTTCTGTCAGTTGGAAACCTTTGGTAATGCCCGCATCCAGGTTCCAGTAAGATGGGCCTTGAAAGATATTGCGACCCAATCCCAGATCGCCAGGATTAGGGAATGTGAACGCATCGGCATTCGCGAAAAAGACGGGGCCAACCACACCATCTTTATTCTGTAACTGAGCCTGTGGCAAGGAAACTCCAGGTTTCAGCGCGGCCCGCGATTGCGCGGTGAAGTTCGCAGTCAATACACCAGAACGGACACTGAACGATTCGCCAGATTGGTAGGTGTAAATCCCATTGAGACTCCACCCGCCCAGCAGCGCATTGACCGCCTTATTATCGGTGGAGATCAACTTTTTCCCTTTGCCGAAAGGCAGTTCGTAAATGCCTGTCATGTTCACTACGTGTCGCTGATCGAAATCGGAACGGGCACGTTCATTCTGATAATTGCGCCCATCCACAGGAGTGCGTGAGTTTGTTGCTGTAAGTCCACCGCCCACGGTTGAACCTACGGGATCAATGGAAAGGTTATCAATGGACTTACTCAACGAGTAAGACCCGGCAAGCAGCAGACCGGTTGCATCATAGCGTTTGCGAAAAGTCATCTGGGCGGCATGGTAATTAGAATCGCCACCGTTATCCAGCACTAGAATTTGGTTGAACTGCTGATTCGGTCGCAGCTTTGCTGCAAGAAAGTTCTGTTCCACGCGGCCTGCAAAGTTACCGGCGGCGTTCTGCCCAAGATCGGTAGTGGTGGTTGCCGAATTAACGAAAGCCTGGTTGACAATGCCTTGCTGCAAAATAGGCACCGCTACGGCACCGGTGCAAGCTGCACCACTTACCAGTGTGCCATCAGGACGACAGCCGCCACCCAGCCCTGTATTCTTCTGCATGGCCAGGAACGACGGCAGAATAGGCTTGGCATCAATCTGGTTGGCATCCCAGGAACGATATAGCCGAACACCACGACGTCCCACATAACCTACCGAAACTACGTATCCATAAGCCAACTCCCGCTGAACGGTGAGGTTCCATTGATGGACAGTAGGTAACTTCATTTGCGGATCGAATACACGGACGTTGGGGGCATTTCCTAAAAGTTGTGCAGGCGGCGAAAGGAACGTGGAAGGCTTCACCGTGGGAGCGGTCATTTCATTAGCAAATCCCGCACCTATCCGCACATCTTTCACGGCCTGGCATCCGTTGGTTGTGGTTTGCACTCCGCTGGGGAACGATGAGTTACAGGTATACGTTTGCCCGGGCACAGATGCGGCAACGGAAGTAACTTGGAAGCTGCTGAGAGGATCAAATGAAATGCCGTAGCCTGACCGGATGACGGTCCTGGTGGAATTGCGGGGAGACCAGGTGAATCCAAAACGTGGGGCAATGGCTCCAGCGTTAAAGTTTTCAAACCAGCGGGCAGAATTGACAAATGTGACTGGACCCTGGCTACCGTCAATTGCTTTGTTGGGAACATAAGCGCGGTTGCCGGCTTCGCTGGGAGGTGGGTTCAACTCCCAGCGGAAACCGTAGTTCAACGTGAGGTTCGGACGCAGCTTGAATTCATCCTGCGCAAAAACATTGTACTGCTTGGAACGCTGACCTTGGGACCATAATGTAACTCCGTTGCCGGAACGGAATGGTAGAAAAGTATCGTTGCGCAGGTCGCCCAAGAACACTTGCGTAAGTCCGGCGGGGATGCCCAGCAGATCGTTGATGGTGCCCTGCAATCGACTCAGGTCGGTGGCAGAGATACCGGCTGTTGTAGTAGTGGCCAGGCTCGGAAGCCCAAAGGCAGCGGCTGGCGGACGGGTGGTTCGGGAAAGCGAAATCGCCGGCGTAAGACTGGTTCCACCAACGTCACCGCGCTGATCGTTGTGCTGATACATGCGGATGTTCAAACCGAATCGCATGACATGCTTCCCGCTGAGGTAGCTCAGATTTTCGACAATTTGTGGCGTATTCACTGCACGATACGTGCGAGGGTTGGCAGTGTAATCAACGGTTGAGTTATTGAATGTGAACCGCGGAGTATTGGGAAACAGCGGATTGGCTTCGCCCTGCGTAAACAAGAACTGCCAACGGGAGAAGCCCAGCGTCAGTTCGTTTACCAGCCGTGGAGACAACACACTTCGGAAACCGAGTGCCGCGTTCATGGCTGGACGGAACACTTCACCGCGCGCCGGATAACCGGGAATCACAACGGGACGGCTGTTCGCAAGGTCTCCATTGAGGCTGTTTTGTTCCGCCCCCAGATAGCGGAAAAAGACGTTGTGCTTCTCATTGATAGTGTGGTCTACCCGCACCATATATTGCGGACCGCGCACACGCACTGGCGTATTCCACTGATAGTTACCCAAGTTCAACCCATCGCCAGAATTGTAGGAGTTGGGTGCAGGATAACCGCCCAATACGGATTTCACCGCTGAATCCAGACCAACCTTGGCAGGGTCGTTAGCAAAAATATTGTAAGTGGCCACGCAGTTGGTATCCCCGGCGGCACCGCAGTTACGAACACCCTGGGCATACTGGCCTGTGCGAGGATCAATCAGCAAGGAAGAGTTCTGGGTAATCTTCTGCCCGTTCACAACCAACGGATTTTGCGGGTTGGCGACAAAGTAACGGTACAGCCCGGACAGAGTCGACGGAGTGTATAGATTGACGGCCCCGAAGATTTTATCAACCGGGTCAGCAAAGTTCACTTTCTGCCCCTGCCAACTTCCGAAAAAGAAGGTTTTGTTTTTGTGCACAGGGCCACCGATTTCAAAGCCATATTGATTCAACTGAATGAGTGGCTTGGTTGCGCCTTGGGCATTGGCGTAGAATTCCTGAGCGTTCAACGCCGTGTTGCGGAAGAACTCAAACACGGAACCATGAAACTGATTTGTGCCAGAGCGTGTGGCAATGGAAACGTTCGCCCCGGAATTGCGACCCTCTTCCGGAGTTGGGTTCGACGTGGTTACTTTGAACTCCTGGACGTTGTCCGGGTTGAGACGAAAAATGTTGTTGGTTGGATTCGGGTTGGTGGATTCGTTGGCTTCAATGCCGTCAATAGTGACGTTTACTGCTGACGAGCGTGAGCCATTGACATTCACAGTGTTCCCCGAACGTTGCACCACACCCGGTTCGTAAATAAGAAGGTTGAGAGGATTGCGTCCATTCAGCGGCAAGTTGACAATGGCTCGCTGTTCAATGACGTTGCCCACAGAGGCATTGGAAGTCTGCAAAGTTTCCGCTGATGCGACAACGGAAACGCTTTCAGATGCCGCGCCTACTTCGAGGGTCACGTCTACGGCAAGTGGGGTATTCACTTGCACTGTGTTGCCCGTCTTGGTGAAGGATTTGAAGCCTTTGGCTTCGATGCGAACTGAATAAGCACCCACATTGATGGCTGGGAAGACGTACACACCGGCATCGGTTGAGTTCTGCCGCTGCACAACCCCGGTAGCGTCATTGGTGAGCGTTATGGAAGCGCCGGCCACAACAGCCCCGGAGGCGTCGCGCACAGTGCCTGAAATTTGCGATGTGGAGGTTTGCGCCGCGCAGGAAAACGCGAGTAGCAGAAACGCTGCCGCGAGCTTCTTAAATTGGGAAGTGATTTGCATTTTGACCCCTTTTGCGAAGGTTAATTATTTATCCCATCGTAACGGGTTGGACGAAGGGAGTCCAGTAGGGGCGCGGGGATAACTTATCCTAGAGGGTGAATGTCCCAAATGCTTGCCGAGATCCGTCAGCAGCCTGCAGCGCTGGCCAAGACCCTAGCCGCCGAATTGCGCGCAACCGAACGACTGAAGAAATTTCTGGCAACACGGAGGCCAAAATTTATCGTGCTGGCGGCGCGAGGCACTTCCGATAACGCCGCGCAGTTTGGCCGCTATTTATTGGAGATTGCCACGGGCATTCCTGTATCGTTAGCCGCTCCTTCAATCCACACGTTGTATGAAGCGTCGCCGGACTTCAAGGACGCATTGGTGGTGGCCATATCGCAATCCGGCGAATCAACAGATACGAATCTGGTTCTGGAAAAAGCCCGGGCGCAAGGCGCATTTACTATTGGCATAACCAATGAAGCAAATAGTTCGCTAGCCAAGTTGGCGGAACACGTCTTTCTGGTTAGAGCAGGTCGGGAAAAGTCAGTGGCGGCGACGAAGACTTACACTGGGCAGTTACTGGCAATCTACATGATTGCCTATGCTTTGGGTGCTCCGATTGCGTTGGATGAACTTCGTCAGGTTCCTGATTGGACGGCGAAGGCGTTGAGCTTGGACGATGATATAAAAATCCGGGCAGAGCGTTACCGATTTATGGATCATGCGGTGGTTGTGGGGCGTGGATTGAATTATTCAAACGCCTTTGAATTCGCCCTGAAACTGATGGAGACTTGCTATGTGGTGGCGGAACGGTTTTCATCAGCCGACTTGATGCACGGGCCCATTGCCATGGTGGGTCCATCGTTTCCGTCCTTCCTATTTGCCCCTGCGGGAGTTACTTGGCCCTCCATGAAAGAGATGATGGAAAAGCTGCGCTCCTTAGGTGCAGAATCACTTGTGATTACCGATCAGAGCAATGCTGAGGCGGAAAAACTTGCCACCCGCGCCATTGTCATTCCAGCCAGCTTACAACGGAAAGGAGCTGCCCCGGCGGAACTGTTTACGCCTATCCCTTACATTGTCCCGGCGCAGTTGTTTGCAGCGCACTTGGCGGTGATTAAAGGGTTGAACCCAGATCAGCCACGAACGTTGTCGAAAGTCACGAAGACGATGTAGCTGGGATTAGGTAAAAAAGCCGGTCGCCCTTGTTACGGGTGACCGGCTTTTTATTTTGGATCAGGAAGGGATAGGGTTGGAAGCCATCTCTTAGTGCATGAGGGATGCCCTGTAGTTTTTCGGAAATCGGAATCGCTGGCGGACTCGCCTACCCCACACTAAATTCACAAACTTTCACTAGACCTGGAGTTGAGTTTGTGGGGCAGGCATTCAGCCCAATGCCACTTATTTGGAACGAAGCGTGGCGAAGCCCCATAGCTTCAACTTTAAAATAACAATACCCGGAACTTATTCCTTAATATCTTTGATGCGAATATTTCTGACTTCGATTTTCATCGGTAGACCTACGTGACACTGAATGCCAATCAGTCCTTCCAACTTACGACCAACCACATCGTCGTCAATCACTACGCTCATCACTTGACCGTTGAGGATCTGAATTAAAGTATTGCCGCGCGCTATCAGGTGAAGGCTGTTCCAGTCATCGGCTTTGATCAATGCTTTGAGTGCAGCATTGTCGCCCAAGGAACCAATCCATGCCGATTTTTTACCCGGTGCTACGTAACTCATCTGACCGCGCAAGGCAAGAAATCCCCGACCACGTTCTTCATACCACTGGCCTGTGTACACTTGCGCTCCATCCATATCGGCCTGATAGCCCTTCATAGCGTACTTCAAGTCAGGCATTTCTTCAGACCGGATTTGAATCCCACTATTCAGCCCAGTCAGCTTGTAATCCATTTTGAGTTCAAAATTACCAGGACGCCCACCACGCCAAATCAAAAAGGTATTCTGCTTGGGCTGTTTATCGGTTTGTGTTTGACCGACAATCGTGCCGTTTTCCACGCGGAAGAAATCGGTATCGCCATCCCAACCTTTCAGAGTTGTGCCGTCGAAAATTGAGTGAAAACCTGTCTCTTCCAGTGGCAGGACAATTTTAGTAATGTCCATTGGGCCGCGCTTGCCTTTTTTTTCAGAACCCGCTGGTGGTTGTGCCCAGACCATTGCGGAAAGACAAACTCCGATAGTGACCAGGCGTTGGTAATTTTTCATGTGTAGCTCCAGTTCTCCCACAGAAAACTATACACCTTCGTAGTGGCGGTCGTCACTTATTCGGAGTCGCCGGAGTTCCGTATTTGATTAAGATCACGTAAACGCGACCGTCCTTGTCGCTTTCATTCACCGTAAACTTAAATCCACCATCAACCAAAGTGATTGGTTGTTCAGCCACTTTTTTGCTCTTGGCAGGAGGTCGATCCAAAGTGCTGAACAATGTAAAAGAAGGGGCGCCGCCGGTCTTGGGAATCGGTGCCGTGAAGTTGATCATCGTTACTTCGGCCCGGCTGTTCATTTTTGCAACCGATGTATTTTTGGTAAATAGTGCATTGCGCAAGAAAACAAATTCCACAGTGCCGGTAACTTTCACTATCAATGAAATCGTGCCACCGGTCAGGGTTCGGTCATAGGTTGCGGAACGAGCTATAGGTACAACTTCATAACCTACGGGCGCATCCATTGGAATTTCATCTTCAGGCACAAGCAGGTTGATCAATTCCGGTGTCGCCCCAGCCTGCCTCAGCCTGGCGACTGATTCAGCGGTTTTGGGCAGGTTTTTCACTCCACGAATTTGAACTTCCTGAAGCAGTACTGCAGGTGACAACTTCTTGTTTACAAGCAGCGCAAGCAAATCATCTTTGGTCCATTGCCCAAAATAGCGTTGACGGCAATCAGGACACACTTGCAGCATTTGCAACACTAATTTTGCAGTGAGCGCCGGTTCGCGTCTCCCTTTTATAGAAGCCGCCAGCACGTGGGAAAGTGCAGTTTCATTCAACTCAAAACCTAAGCCACGAACTCGTATTGTCTCAATCACACTTTCAAGGTCAACTTTTGAGACAGATACAAAATCCATGACATCGTCCAGCAGCAGTGGGGCATCGTCCGCTGGCGGAGTCACTTGCGCAAAGATCGGAAACATTGCCAGGTGAAGGAAAAGGACAACAAGCAGCTTCTTCATTTTATTTGGGGGGGACCTTTTTCTGTTCAAGTTTTTGTGCAGCTTTATCTATGATGGATTGAACTCTTGCTGCCTCAATTTCTTCAGGCGTCAAAGCACGTTTTTGTTGAGGTACAGGCGGATCTTCTGCACGAATAATTGGTAGAGGTTTGATGACGACGTTCGATCGCACCTGCACTTGCGGTGGAAACAGATCGAAGTAGATCGCCGAAGACAACTCCGTTCCCAATGCTGGAAACTCGCCCAGTGTGGTTTTGTTCATGTATTGAATCACAAACGGCTTACCTGCAACGTCGGGAAGCACGCCTTTATCCACGTAAGGCTTGCCGTCAAAAAGAATATTTTTATAGGATCCAAAACTTTCAAAAGCCACTGACCCAGCATCGATCCTAGTCGCCAAAACCGAAAAAGTTGGCTTCAAATTCCACTTCTGGATTGCAACTTTGCCATTCTCCACCAGGACTTCTGCAGCGAAAACCACTGCGGGATTTGTGGGCGACTTCCAGGAAACCAGGTTCACTCCGATTTGCAAATCCTGTTCCAGGTCACCAGTCGGACTGGTTTGATAAGTGGCGTTGCCCACTTCAATGGGGCTATTCGCAATAGCGTGACGGATAAACAATTTCGTAGGCAGCCTGTCCCACGGAATGGTCACTGTCTTGGCTGGTTCATCGGCAGTCACATTCAAAGTAAGCTCAGCGGGCCGGTAGCCTTTGCGTGTGGCCTTTATTTTGTAAGTGCCTGGGTTGAGCCCAGGAGTCTGCAGAATTGCGGAAACGTCCGAGCCTTTACTATCCTCAACTCGAATTGAATCTCCTGGCTGGCTGATAGTCACCACAACCGGATTCATCTTCAACGCGACAGGTGCCGGGTCTGTCCGCTGAATCAAATAAGCAACGGGCAACAAGGTCACCAATGCTGCTGCAGCACCAATGCCCCAGAGCTTCCAGTTTCTGGTCGGCGATGCATTCTTCGCAGCGGACATTTTTACAGCTGGCACTTTTAAAGCAGCGGCAGGCTTTGCATCAACTGATTGTTTTTGCGTTTGATGACTCTGAAAGCGCTGTTCAATGGCGCTCAAGGGAGACCGGAATTCCGGATCATCCTGATACTTGGCATAAATACGAGTGCGTTCAAAAATAGTTTCCAATTGCCGAATGTCGGAATGTTTTTTCGCTTCCACTTCCAACTGCTTCAGTTCCTGAAGGTCCCGTCCACGCAGTGCATGACGGTCATCGGTGGAAAGGCTTTGCAGTAGAGAAGTTCTAAGTTGAAGCAGGCGGCTGTCTTTGGGAAACGCGGCCAGCCCTTTGTCTAACTCGGCGATGGCATCGTTCAGCCGACCTTCCCCTTGAAATTCACGAGCTCTTAAAAGAGAAGTGGCCACTGCTGCACCTTGCTTTTTGTCCTCAACCAAAGTGCGCAGACTCTTGGCCAATGCGTTCTTCGGTTCTAGGTCTGAGGCTTCTTTCAAGTAGGGCTCAGCTTGTTCCCAATCCGTATCCAGCAAGGCTCGTGCACGCTTCAATAACAGTTCCAGCAATGCACTTCGAGTAGTGGAACTATGCGGATCAATCTTGAAGGCTTCACGCAGAACTTGCAACGCTTGTTCGGTTTGCCCGGCGTCATCCAGCTCTTTGCTTTGTAATACTTTTTGTTCGGCTTCGTTCTGCAGCTCCAGGAAGTGTTTAGTCGATTTTTCCAGCGCCAACAATTCAGGATCGCCAGGAAATTCCCGCAAGGCTTCGCCAATCAGACCGGATGCTTTTACAAGATTGTGCACGCCAATCGCTTGATCAATCTGGGCAATCCAGCCACCTTTGGCGTCAGATTTTATCTGATCTGCACGACGGCGGCGCAGGCGCTCCAGCTCCACGTCCAGACCAGGGTATTGCGGGTGAATATCGCGCAAGCTTTCCCACTGTCCCAACGCGTCGGTAAACTGCCCGATATCTTCAAACGAATGGGCCCTGGCGATGATGGAATCCACTAAGCCCTTGCGTGAACGCACCTGTTGCAGCGATTGTTCAAAGCGCGATTCATTAGGATATTTGGTTTTTGCTGACTCCAGAATTGTCACGCGTCGATTCAAATCAGGTTCCTTGCCAACCTCCCGTTCCACATTGGCGACGTAGGCGGAAATCTCTTGCCGCTGCCCTTGTTCGGCGTCATCGCGGAGAGCGCGGAACATAAGATCTTTCGGATTACTGGCAAGCGCTTCATCGCAAATAGCGAAAGCGGCTTGAAAGTTGCCATCGGAGATTTGTTTGCGCGCCCCATCAGCCATTGACTTCAATTCGTCGTGCTTAGAACGAACTTCCTGATACAGCTTTTGATAGGCCGGAGTCTGCTCTGGAGACGTGATGTGCGGTGCGCGACGGTCCAATTCCAACACCCGCTCCAACTTGGAAAGAGCGGATTTAACATCACCACGTTTATAGGCTTCCAACGCCGATTGATAGGCTTGCTGCTTTTCTGAACGAAGCCGATTGAATTCCTGTTCGCGACGATTCACTTCCGATAAAAGCATGCCCGCCCGACTATCTTGCGGCCGAATCTCAAGCACTTTTTCCAACGCCTGCCGGGCATGGGAATAGGCGTTGTTTTCCACATGTTGTTCCGCCAAATGAAACCATTCTTCAATTTGAGCTGATCCACGTTTGCCTTCAATGGCAACTTTCAGAGTATTGGCTTCTGTATTCTGCGGATCAAGGTTGAGGATTTCCTGCAATTTTTGCAAGGCAAGAACGTATTCATTTTCCTGAAAACGACGGCGTGCCGTTTCCAAAAGCTGATTGAGGTTTATGGTACGAATGGAATCCAGAATCTGCGTATCGAGCACGTCGATTTCCGGGCTCAGGTAACTTTCCGATTTCAACTGACGAGTGATTTCGGCAGCAAAATCCAGATCTCCGGAATCGAAAGCTTTTCGCGCTCGCTGCAAACGAGGTTCAATTTTAGCGGGATTGAAGATCTCAATCATTTCTCCGCGGAAAGCTTTTTGCAGGCAATCGGAATATTCCCGGACATTAGAAAAGCGATGGAAAGGCTCTTTGGCCAACGCTTTATGAATCACCTGACTGACTGCGGGTGGAATCAGGTTGTTGATTTCTGAAGCAGGCGGTGGCGAATAGTGAATGATGGCCTGGGCAATATCCTCCCTGCCTGCCGAAGCAAATGGATGACGCCGGGTAAGTGTTTCGTATGAAATTATCGCCAACGAAAATTGATCTGACCAGGGCTCCAGTTTTCTTAACTGAAGCTGCTCCGGGGACATGTAGGACAACGTCCCCTTCAACCCCGTTGCCGAGCGCTGATCGGTTAAATGAGCCACGCCGAAGTCAATGATTTTTAGCGAATCATCGTCCAGCACAAATAAATTGCCGGGCTTCAGATCGCGATGAATCATTCCCTGGTCATGAGCTGCCTGCAATCCGCGGCATGCCTGGCTGATCATCTGAATGCTACGTTCCACGGTGAGTCGCGGACTGGAACTGCGGATCAATTGATCAAGGGTCACGCCTTTCAGCAGGGGCATGACAAAGTAAGGTTCCTTTTCGTCAGTCTCCCCTATATCGAAGATCTCGACAATATTGGGATGAGCCATTTGAGCCAGCACGGCAGATTCGCGACGGAACAAATCCAGCACTGTTTTGTCCTGGACATCGAGTACTGTTTTTAGCGTAACCTCGCGCTTCAGGACGGTATCGAAGGCAATATACACTCTGCCCATACCGCCTTCCGCGAGAATCTGGCGGATCTCGTAACGACCTTGCTTTTTACCGATAGAGATTCGAGCCATTGTTTAAGTCGTCTCTTAGGAACGGATGTTCGCCGTTCGTCACAATTGATTATTCGTTAATACATTATCTACGTTAGGAGCTCTACTTTGCACATCCCCTTTGCACACCCCCATTCCTGCACGCGCTATTCTTATTGATTATGAGATTCAAAATGCTGCGCCAATTGACGTTGCTTGTGCCGCTTTGCGCGATTGCGCAGCCCGTGGCTTACATTGGTGCACGGATCATTCCCGTTGCCGGGCCTGAAATTGCCGATGGTGTGTTGATTGTGGACGGCGGTAAAATCCGCGCCATTGGAGCACGCGCTGCAGTGACAATTCCAGCCAATGCAAAACGTGTGGATGCGTCGGGCAAAGTGATTATGCCGGGCCTGGTGGATTCGCATTCGCACGTGGGCGGCCCTGCTGGTGCCGATGGCAGTGGGCCGATTCAACCGGAAGTTCGCGTGTTAGATTCCATCAACGTACGTGCTGCCTCCATTCAAAAAGCCCAGTCAGGCGGGGTTACGGTGGCCAATGTAATGCCAGGGTCGGGACATTTGAATAGTGGGCAAACGCTCTATTTGAAACTGCGCGATGGCGGCATCATTGACGATTTACTGATCAAGTTACCCGATGGAAGAAACGCTGGTGGCATGAAGATGGCCAATGGCAGCAATCCGCGGCGTGCTTCGCCATTCCCTGGGACGCGGGGCAAGGCGGCGGCGATGATGAGGGAACAACTGATTAAAGCCCAGGAATATCGCGACAAAGTGAAAGCTGCGGGAACCGATGCATCCAAGTTACCGCCCCGTGATTTGCGTAGTGAAGCGCTGGTGGAAGTGCTGGAGCAGAAGCGAACGGTGCATTTCCATACGCATCGTAACGATGACATTCTTACCGTTTTGCGGCTGGCCAAAGAGTTCAATTTCAAAGTTGTACTGCAACATGCCAGCGATGCCTGGGCCGTTGCCGATGAGATTGCCAAGGCTAAAGTTTGGACGTCGTTGATTGTGTTGGACAGCCCTGGTGGAAAGATTGAGGCCAAGGATGTAACCCCGGAAAACGCGATGGTACTGGACAAGGCAGGGGCTCCCTTCGGCTTTCATACGGATGACGGAGTGACGGAATCGCGACTCTTTCTGCGCTCCGCAGCGCTGGCGGTAAGGGCTGGGTGTCCGCGCGATAAAGCGATTTATGCGCTGACCATGGCCGGGGCGAAGATGTTGGAGTTAGATGAGCGGATAGGGTCGCTGGAAGTGGGTAAAGATGCCGATTTCATTGTGCTTTCTGGAGATCCGTTCAGCGTTTATACCAAAGTTCTGCAAACCTATGTGGATGGGGTAAACGTGTTTGATCGGTCGAACGAAAAAGACAAGCTGTACCAGACGGGCGGCTATGGAGCAAGCCACGATGAATTGGATTTCGCCCTTATTCACGGCCCGGAGGAACAGTAACCATGAAATCATTACTGATTAGTTTTGTTTTATTCGCTGGAACGCTGCAAGCCCAAGTTGCCGTTCGAGGGGAAACGGTTTACACCATGGCGGGAGCTCCCATAACCAATGGTGTGGTGTTGATACGCAATGGCAAGATTGAACGGGTGGGTCCGGCTGCGAGCGTGGCAATTCCTGCGGGGTATAAAACCCTTTCGGCCAAAGTGGTGACGCCGGGGTTGATTGATGTCCGTTCTGCGCTGGGGCTTTCCGGCTACCTCGTCCAGCCGCATGATCAAGATCAAGTGGAGCGTTCCAGTCCAATGCAGCCGGAGTTGCGGGCGATGGATGCCTACAATCCGCGCGAAGCGTTACTGGCGCATGTGCGCAGCTACGGAGTTACAACGGTCCATACCGGGCACAGCACAGGCATTTTGGTGTCAGGGCAGACCATGGTGGTGAAAACTGCTGGGAACAGCGTAGAAGAAGCATTGGTGAAACCAGAAGCAATGGTTGCGGCAACTCTGGGCAGTGATGGATTGACCAATGAAGCGGGTAAATCCCCAGGGTCAAGAGCTAAGGCAATTGCCATGCTGCGGGCGGAGTTTTTGAAGGCGCAGGAATTTGAGAAGAAGAAAGACAAGACGCGCGATTTGCGCACGGAAGCTTTTCTGAGAGTGGTGAAAGGTGAATTGCCGTTTCTGGTGCAGGTACATCAGGCTCACGATATTTTGACGGCCATCCGGTTGGGCAAGGAGTTCAATTTGAAGATGGTGCTGGAAGGATGTGCCGAAGCGTATCTGGTTTTAGATCAGATTAAGGCGTCAGGCTATCCGGTGATTTTGCATCCTACGATGGAGCGTGCTGGTGGGGAGACAGCGAATATCAGCAGAGAAACAGCGTCGAAACTGCGGGCTGCGGGAATTCCGTTTGCCATTGAGAGCGGGTTTGAAGGGTATGTGCCTAAGACGCGAGTGGTGCTTTTTGAAGCGGGGATGGCGGCGGCAAACGGCTTGACCTTTGAGCAGGCATTATCCAGCATCAGCATTGATGCGGCCAAGATTTTGAATGTCGCAGAGCGGGTTGGTTCGCTTGAAGTGGGTAAAGATGGCGACGTGGCATTGTACGATGGAGATCCGTTTGAACTTACTTCGCACTGCGTGGGTGTAGTTTTGAATGGAGTGGTTGTCAGTGTTGACAAGAAGTAACTATTTTGCAGACTATGCTTAGAATCGTAATTTGAGGGACATGGCCATGCGTCGTGCAACATGTTGAGCTGCGGTGATTTGTCCGAATGCGGCGTTGGTCTGGGCGCCGCTGGCAAAGTTGAAGGTCAAGCTGGAATTTGGATTGCCAGGATTAAAGTGGTTCAGAGTATTGAACACTTCAGCGCGAAATTCCACGGTTTTGCGTTCGGCAACTTTGAAGCTCTTGGACAGTGATAAATCCAGATTTTCCATTCCAGGCCCGTAAGTCAGAGTGGGTGGGGTGTTGCCAAAGCCCAGTGAACGGATTCCGGGCAAGCTGAAGCTGGCAACATTCAATGGATAGTATAACCTTTGGTCAATGACTCCCGGAGCCTTGGCCCCTTCATTGAATAATTCACCGTTCATCTGGCAACGCAACGGGATGCCACCCGTGGGCGTTCCTGTCCAATAACCGATTGGCGGGGCCGTGGCGGCACAACCCACAGTGAATGGAGTGCCGCTGAAAAATGCCCCTACTCCATTAAATCGCCAACCATCAAGCGCTCCTTTTGTAAGCCAGTTAGACCATAGGCTACTGCCACGAGGAATGTCATATCCGAAATTGAGATTCACCGCATGAGGACGGTTCACAACGTTCTTGGTCAAGTTATCTGGGACCCATTGTTGGTGGCTGTAAGTAATGGTCTTTGACCAAGTGTAGTTTGCACTGAACTGGTAGCGTTTGTTGAATCGCTTATTCACCTGAGTTTGCAGCGCGTTGTAAGAAGACTCACCGAGGCTGGTATACGTACTGATGGAGCCGTAACCCATATATTTATTCGTGCCACGAATCAGATTAGTAGCGTAGAAAGCACCAGTACCATTACTGGCACTGGTGGGGTCCAAATAAGCTTTATTGGCACCGCCGTCTGGTGTCCAGGTTGTGTAAGGTGCAACCGCATTGGCATCATTCAATGTCCCAAATCCATGGTGGAACACATTGCCGACATAGGAAATATCGAGGATCACGCCTTTGCGCAGGTCTTGCTGAAGTCCGAAGCTCCAATTGTAAGTAGTGGGATTCTTATAATCCTGCGAACCGCCGGTTACGTTTTGCGTTCCATAAAAGCCTTGCGTGGAAAACAGATCATTAAACGTTGTGCTGTAGTTAATGGGGCTGCGAAAGGCTGGTGGGGCCGCCATCGGGCCAATACCCGAACTGACAGCGCCGATTGTATCCACGCCATACGCCCGTCCGTAGAAAATACCAAATCCACCACGCAGCGCGGTTTTACCTTTCCCGAAAACGTCCCATGCAAAGCCAAGCCGAGGTCCGTACTGAACGGGCGGCGTGTGAAAGAACCGGTCTTTGAACTGATTAATTCCCGAGTAAGGCAAACCGCCCACTGGATACGAAGCTGGATCGAACGATGTGGAGCGAGCGTACACATAACTGGCTTGCGTCACAGGATTGATGGCTACTTTCTGACCATTCACAAGTGCAGGAAACAGCAATTGCCCGGATTTCTTCCTATCGTAAGTGCCGCCGTCGAACAATCCTAACGTTGCTCCTTGCGAGTAAGTGGGTTGCAGGATTTGAAAGCGAATACCAAGGTCAAAGGTCAAGCGACGACTGGCCTTCCAGGTGTCCTGGATAAACCATTCCACTTGGTTGTAACGGGCATGATTGGTCAACTTGCCGTTATCTTCGCCATAGGCTTGAACGGTTCCCAACATCATGTTGGAGTAGGCATAGCCTGTATCGTTGGGGTTTGCAGTGTCGGAGCCGAACCAATATGTACCATTGGTATTGTAAGTGGAATAAACGCTCACATTTCTGGAATCATGTTCAAAGTAGAAGCCAGCTTTTACTGTGTGGGCTTTCTTGATCCAGGTGAGATTGTCAGTAATGTTTGTTAATTGATCTGTGCCTTGAAAGGGCCATCGGCTATCCACGCTGAAACCTGGAGGCGCAGTTACTGTTTGCCCGGCCGATTGGGGGCTATTGGTACCAAAACTAATATTGGGAAGAAGGTTTAAGGAATTCGCATTAAAGAAATGAGGCAAGGCAATTGTTTTGCCATCTGGTCCTTTCAACACAGAAACATCATTGGTGGCCTTGAATGTTTCCAGGTCAGCGGCATAGGTTTTCTGAGTGCCGCGATTGATTCCCGCAGTTGTTTCGTTAATCAGATTATGGCGGAACGTGTGGACCACCGTGTAAGCTGCTCCGGCCGATTGAATGTCGTAATTACTGGCGTATTGACCCCAGCCGCTGCCGCCGTTGAGAGTCGCTCCGTAACCACGATCAGCTTGAAAGTCCTGAATCAGTCGAACATAAGAGGTGGTCTTTGGACCCAGATTAATATCGATGCGCAGAATGCGATCTTCGCGAGGACGATCCTGGTTGAATTGGTATTGACCATTGAAGCCTCGCTTGCCGGATGTATCCACGGCGGAAGGCAGCGGGAACAAGTTTATCATTGCACGGCCGATAGAACTGATCCTACTTCCGGGAATCTGATTATCTGGAAAAAATCCGCCGGTGGTGAGGGGATCTTTAATCTTGATCGCAACACCAGTACTAGTGACTGTTTGAGAGAAGTTTCCTGAGCGTTCCAGCGCGCTGGGCATGTTGTAGCTATTGACTGCGCCAGTAGTGCGAGTGTGAAGGTAGTCTTCGGAGAAAAAGAAAAACATGCGGGTACGGCTCTTGTTGAAATTGAGTCCAGGAACTACAACGGGTCCACCGATTGTTCCGCCGGGATTCTGATAGCGATAGTATGGCTTAGCCAGAGCAACGCCTACACCATTTACAATATTGACGTTCTTATTGTTGAAGAACTCATTGGCCGAAAGCATTTCGTGGCGCCAGAAGTAGTAAGCGGAGCCGTGATATTGATTCGTTCCATTCTTAATGGAAACGTTCATTTGGCCGCCGGCACGCGCGCCAGATTCTGCAGTGTAGTTGGAGACCAACACTTTCACTTCTCCGATGGCATCCACATTTGGCGCAAGGTAGCCACCAGTCCGTGGGGCACCGCTATCCTGGCTGACAATGCCGTCAAGAGTAACCACGAATTGTCCGCTTTGTCCACCATTTACTACGCTATTGGTAGTGTTGAACCAGCCTGGCATATCCCCAGTGCTGACCATTTGTACGCCGGGTAAGGATCGGAGAATGCCCAGATAATCACGCCCACTGATGGGAGTATCTTCGATTTGTTGCCGGTCAATAAGAATTGAGCGGTCGGATGTTTCAGTGGAAACGCGGGAAGACTCTGCGACCACTTGAACTGTGCTGGTAACGTCGCCGACAGTAAGTTTAATCTGGCCCAGTGTGACTCGATCTTCGGTACTCACTTTAATTGCTTTTTGAGAGTAAGTTTTGAATCCGGAATGTTCAACACGAAGAGTATATTCGCCGGGAACAAGATTGGTGAACAAAAAGTCGCCATTGGCTTCGGTGATGAATTCACGTAATTGTTGAGAAAGATCGTAAGTGAGTTTGACGGAGGTTCCGGCAATGGCGGAACCACTTTGATCGGTAATACTGCCGGAAATTTGCCCGGTGATGCTTTGAGCAAGCGCGCCATTGCAGAAGGTAATCTGAGCCAACGCCAAGGAAAAAAACAGTTTCGTCAAAATGAGGGCCTCTCGCCAAAATCAATAATCGATTCCAAATGCTATATCAGAGGTTGGGCTGGAGTCAAATGGGTAAGTACGTGTGTAAGTACGTGCATATAAAAGTGACACTTCGGCCTTGGATGCAATACTGTCGCTTTTAACTTCTAAACGGAGCACCGGGTCCTTTGCTCTTTTTCGGGTTTACCCATCGAAGATTTGAGGACCGGATTTCCTTTGAATTTTGGATACCGCGCGGACTTTTCCAGAGGAAGCACGCTGGCCAGCGATTTGTCTTCCTGCGATTACAGTACAGTATCAAGGGCCGATTCCGAACAGGGCATTGGGGAAGGCATTGAATTGGTGGGGATTATTTTTATTTTTCAATGGGTACCGTCGGGAAATTGGGTTCGTTTCGAATTCGCGAGTGATTTCCGGGTCATAATGAGGACATGGCAACGCAACCATCAGTAATGGTAACCGAGCAGGATTACCTTGCCCTTGACCGCGCTGCCGAATACAAGAGTGAATTTTGTGGTGGGGAGATGTACCCCATGTCTGGCAGAACTGGTCGGCATTCGCGTTTGGCAATCCGTCTAATCGTTGTGTTGGAAAACCAGTTAGAAGGTGGCAACTGCCTGGTCTATAACTCCGATATGCGGGTGCATGTTGAAAAAGGCATAGCTATGTGTATCCGGATTTGTCAGTAGCTTGCGGCGGGTCGATAGTTCTGGATGATGATCTTCTGGAAAGTCCGATTGTTGTCGCCCAAGTGTTGTCACCTTCCACCGAAGATTACGATCACGGAAAGAAATTTGCACTGTATCGCGAAATCTCTTCGTTAAAAGATTACCTGTTGGTGCATACGGACCAGGTCCTAATCGAACACTTCACTCCGCAGGCGGAGGGGGCTGGTCTCGTATCGCAAGGGAATGGACGCTGTGCTGCAACTGGCTAGTATCGGATGCTCTATTGCGCTGAAGGATGTCTATCGCGGCATTTTTGATGGGGTTGTGGGAACTACACCTGTTGCAGACGTTGCACCTTGATGCCATTGGCGTCTACTTGGGCAAGATCGTAGTGGGCTTGCTGTGTGAGCCAGCTTTGAGCGCTACCACCGAAAACTTTGGATAGGCGTACCGCCGTTTCAGGAGAAATTTCCCGCTTGCAATTCACCAATTCGGACAAGGTGGTTCGTGTGACTCCAAGCGCGGTAGTGGCAGTCGTGATGGTTAATCCCAAAGGCTCAATGCATTGGCGGTAAACAAAGCCGCCAGGATGCGGTGGGTTTTTCATGGGCACGGCTGGCCTCCTTTCCTAGTGATAATCGACATACTCAACATCGTGGGCATCGCCGTCAATAAACCGAAAAGCCATACGCTGTAGCGACAGCGCACTTATGGTTTGAGTTGTACCCCAAGCGCGTTCAAGAAAGTTTCCAGGTTCAGCCCCTACCCGCCAATGGAATGCATTGGTCTTGGTGGAGCTACAAACTGAACAGTATTAATCTCATGCCCAACCCACTTCTGCCGAATGTTCTCACGAATTGTATCGGCGATGGCGGCGTCGCTCGAACCATCGCGGAGCAAGCCTTTCAGGTCTGTCTCTTCGATGGCGAATAAGCAATAGCGCAGCTTGCCGTCTGACGTCAGCCGGATGCGATTGCAGTTCATGCAGAAGGGCTTCGATACGGATGCGATGAAGCCTACTTGTCCTATGCCGTCTTTGAAACGATACTCGCTGGCAGGGGCGCGCGGGTCGCGATCTGGAATCTCTTCCAACGGGCCAATGCCTTGTTCCAGCATCTTCAACATGTCGTCCTGCAGCAGCACTTTCGACTTATCCCATAGGCCTTGCGAATCGAGCGGCATGAATTCGATGTAGCGAATTTCAATGCCTCGTTCGCGTCCGAAGCGGGCTAGCGGTACGATGTCCTCTTCAACCAGATTCTTGACGGCCACGGCGTTGATCTTCACTTTGAAGCCGGTGCTGAGTGCGGCATCAATTCCAGCCATCACACGATCAAATTCATCGCGTCGGGTGATCTTCAGGAACTTTGCACGATCCAGCGTATCAATGTGAATGTTGAGGCGTCGCAGACCGGCGTCGTACAGCTCTTGCGCCTGTGCCGCTAATAGGACGCCGTTGGTGGTCAGGGCGATGTCTTCAATTTCTTCAATGGCATTGATTTCGCGGATCAGAAACGAGAGATTTTTGCGGACAAGGGGTTCACCGCCGGTGATGCGAATCTTGCGGACGCCTAACTTGGCCGCCACTCGCACTACGCGGGCCATCTCTTCCCAACTGAGGATTTCCTCACGCGGCATGTACTGCGCGTCCATTTCCGGCATGCAATAAAAACAGCGGATGTTGCACCGGTCCGTCACGCTGATCCGCAGGTTGTCATGTAAGCGGCCGAACGTGTCGTATAGGGGTGCAGTATTCATTGGCAACTTACTTTATGGCTAACATCCGTTCAATGGGTAATCTGGCGCGCTCCATAATTTCCTGACTTAGTTCCACGCGGGGTGCCAAGTTAAGTAGAGCGTCCCTTACCTTCTCAAGCGTGTTCATTTTCATGTAAGGGCACTCACTGCAGTTACAATTTTCATTGTTGACGAAGTAGAAACTCTTTTCCGGCGAATTCTTTTGGAGGGAATACTGCACGCCACTTTCCGTCATCACAATGAATTCTTTAGCTGGCGATTCAGCACAGTAAGTGATCAATGCTGAAGTGGATCCAATGTAATCTGCCATGGCCAAAACTGCCGGAGGACATTCTGGATGCGCTACTACAACAGCATGGGGATGCGTGGACTTTGCCTCTGCCAGACGCCGAGCAGGAAAAGTGGCGTGCACAATGCAAGCACCCTGCCAGATGCGCATGTTCTGCCGGCCAGTCTGCTTTTTTACCCAGTTGCCCAGGTTTACATCGGGCAGAAACAGCACCGGTTTATCTTCAGGAATGGAGCGCACAACGTCCACCGCATTGCGCGATGTGCAGAGAATATCTGATTCCGCTTTCACTTCCACGCTGGTATTTATGTAACTTACAATAATGTGATCTGGATGAAGCTTTTTAAACGCGCGAATAGGTTCTACGGGGCAGGAATCAACTAA
>JANXSF010000030.1 GCA_025352795.1 Acidobacteriota bacterium | reverse complement strand
GCGGCAAGTCCACCCATTTTGTTGGACCATTCGTTGTTCCACTGCAAATACTGCATTCCAATGACTAAGGTGAGAAAAAACACTACCTGAAATAGCACATAGTAAGCCAAGGCATTTTTGCGACGCACGCCGGAGGTGCTTAGCGACCTTTCCGTTTCCCGCAGAAAATCTTCCCCGCCCAATGAGCTCACCAGATAAAGGAAATTATTGAAAAAGCCGCCCCCCGCTCGTCGTTTAGAAACACGAGTTCCTGAAACCATGGCATGCGCTTGCAACTCCTCGAGTCGAGATCCCAGCGGATCCTCCACAGGTTGCATTAATTGCACCCCACTCCAAAGAAGAAGAGCCACAGCAGCGAAAATGGCGATGAAGTAGATAATAATCATTGATGCTCCATCTAGACTTTGGGACTAGCGATCTTGCGAATCACCAGAATGCCAAATACTTCCGAACAAATTCCATAGGTGAAAAACATGTTGCCCGTTTCGTCGTATAGCAGCATGTGGATATATTCGGGCTTCAAATACCAAAAACCAAAAAAGACCACAATTGGCAGGGAACACAACAGCGCTGCCGAGGCCCTTTGTTGCGTGGTGGCAGCTTTCATTTTCTCAACCAGATTCAGCCGTTCCCGAATCAGCTGGGACATGTTTTCCAAAACCGTCACCATGTTGGCTCCGGTCTGCCGCTGCAGAATCAAGCCCGTAATAAAAAACTTTAAATCAATAAGCGGTACTCTATCCCCCAGGTTATGTAAAGAATCATCAATGGTTGATCCAAGAGAAAGCTCTTCCATCAACTTCCGAAACTCCATGCGGATTGGGTCGGGCATTTCCCCAGCGATGCTTTCCAAGCCGGAGTGCATGTTGTGACCGGCCTTCATAGAGCGATTGAAGAGATCAATTCCATCGGGCAATTGTTGTTCGAATTTCTCCATCCGCACTTTTCGTTTGTGCTTGATCCAAACAATAGGAAGGCTGCAGGCGATGCCTGAAATGATGATCCGCAGAATCAAATTATCCAAT
Organism: Acidobacteriota bacterium; assembly: GCA_025352795.1. Classification (GTDB taxonomy): domain Bacteria; phylum Acidobacteriota; class Terriglobia; order Bryobacterales; family Bryobacteraceae; genus JANXSF01. The sequence continues at coordinate 42,396 of JANXSF010000030.1, read as the reverse complement.
CCGAAAATTCCTAAGGCGACAAAAACGATCACCAGGATTGCCATGCAAAGCCCCAGGACGTCGGCTGCCCGGTAACGCAGGTCAGCTTGATTAATGAACATTTGTAGGCGGCGGGCAGGGCCTAACCACTTAGCGAAATCTTCCAAAAATTCAAACACACCTTTCTTTTCGGTGCGCATTAAATCGGAACGGGAGGAGGAATCGCGGACACTATTGCGGGACCGGATCTCACGCATGCGATCGGCAAGGCTGGAAGCGATTTGTTGTTGCGGAATGTTCCAAATATAGTGGCCAGCCGCATAAAATGCTGCGCTAAAAATGAGGAAGGCTACAAAGAAGAATCCTAGCATTAGGCCTTCACCTCAACCATTTCATTGAAGATGGCGTCATCCAGCTTGTAACCGTAGGTGCGAATGCGATCGGCATAGAAGGGTCGATTGCCGGTAGCGCGGAAGCGACCGAGCACGCGGCCATCGGCGGCAATGCCTTCTCTATCAAAAACAAACAGATCCTGCATGTCCACCTGATCACCATCCAGCCCCATCACTTCGCTGATGGAAAGGATTTTACGGGTGCCATCGTTCAACCGGGCGCAATGGATAACAATGTTGATGGCGCTGGCTAACATTTGACGAATGACGCGATCAGGAATGTTTTGCGATGCCATCATCACCATGGTTTCAAGACGTGTAAACGCGTCCCTGCCTGTGTTTGCGTGGGTGGTGGTCATGGAACCATCGTGACCAGTGTTCATCGCCTGCATCATATCCATGGCCTCAGCACCACGACATTCGCCGATGATAATACGATCTGGCCGCATACGCAAGGCGTTGATGACCAAGTCACGCTGGGTGATTGCACCAGCGCCTTCAATGTTAATAGGACGTGTTTCCAGACGAACCACATGTTCCTGAACCAACTGCAATTCCGCAGTGTCTTCAATGGTAACCACGCGTTCCGATTCTGGAATGAATCGCGATAGCGTGTTCAGTGCGGTAGTCTTGCCAGAACCCGACCCACCGGAAATCACAATGTTCAAACGTGCCTTGCAAGCCCCTTCCAAGAACTGAACCATGCCTGGAGTAAACGTTTCCAGCCGCATCAGTTCATCTACCGTCATTAGCTTTTTACCGAATCGACGGACGGACATCACCGGGCCAATCAGCGAAATGGGTGGGATGACTGCGCAGATACGGGAACCATCGGGAAGGCGGGCGTCAACAATAGGGGAGGAATCGTCAATGCGGCGGCCGATGTTGGACACAATGCGATCAATGATCAGGCGCAGGTGGGTGGCATCTTTAAAACGAATGTTGGTTTCCACCAATTTTCCCAAACGTTCCACATAGACGGAATCATAACCGTTCACCAGAATATCGGAGATGGTTGGATCTTTCAAAAGAGCTTCCAGTGGGCCCAATCCAAAAATTTCATCAATGATTTCGTCAATCAACTTCTCGCGTTCGGCGAGAGTCATGGGAATATGTTCTTCCCTCACCAGCCGTTCAATCGTCCCAGCGATCTGGTCGCGAATGCCTTCCTTGTTCATGGACCGCAGTTGATCTGGGGTCAAGGAGTTCAGCAATTTGCCATGGATCTTGGTCTTGATGCCGAACCAACGGTCAGCACCACCACTCGCCGGTCTTGGAATTGTGCGGCTGCCCATGAATTACGCCGATTTCGCCATGGCCGGTTTTCCGCCAGTCGCCTTATCTACAAACGCCCGAATGGTCTTGTCCATCTCTGGGAACAATTGACGATCAGCCACCAACGGTCGCGATTTGTTGATACTTTGGCCCACATCTGGCGAATTTGGAATACCGTAAAAAACCGTTTGATTCAACGTCTGCTGAATCTGTTCCAAAGTGGCCACGTGTGATCCGGCCATTTTGTTGTAACGGTTGACGACAATTTTGATTTGATCGGCAGTGAAGCCCAGGCGCATTAAATAAGCAATGTAGCGTTGGGCATTTCGAACAGCGGGGAAATCCTGCGTGATGACTAGAAACACGGTGGAGGAAACCTGCAATGCCCCTTGCACCAATTCGTCAGTCATATCGTTACCGCCATCGAACACCACGGCATTATATTTTTCCACAAGGAACGTGGCAAATTCACGCAGAGTGGGTTCGTTGAAATAGCCACGACCAGTCTCTAAAGATTCCGGTGGACCAACTACGAAGAAGCCAATTGGATCCCGGGCCACAAACCCTTCAAACAGGGCCTGATCCATGCGATTTAAGTTTTCCGCAACTTCCAGCAAAGTATATTGTGGCTGCAACCCGAGTTGCATGCAGACGTCATTTGCATGCCAATCCACGTCGACAAGTACGACGTTCTGTTTGCGCTGGGCCAGCACGCTGGCAAAGTTTACGGCAAGCGATGTGGTTCCAACTCCACCCTTGGTTCCAATGAAAGTATAGACGCGGGCAAGCTGGCTGGCGGTGGAACCGGCATGACGACGGGGGGCGCGTTCCAGGCGTGAGATGGCATCGCGAAGGTCGGCGCGCTTCACTGGCATCAACATGTAATCGTTGGCACCAGAGCGCATGGTGAGCAGGATGGAATCGCCATCCGTTGAATAATCGGCAGCGATGATGTAGATATCGGGTACTGCTTGACGAAGCTTTTCCAAAGCCTTGATGCCGGAAATAGGATCGGAGGAAATATCGACGATTAGAGCTGCATCGGGATGGCGTTCCAAATCCTGCAAAACACGGATATACAAGTTGGGCGATACTTCGGGATACTCGTTCACCACCCGGCCATTCGGCATGTTCAATAACAGGTCACGCACTAGCTCACGCAACGAATCGTCGGCGGAAGCTACTAGTAATGAGAGAGACATTCGGCTCTAAATCTCCTATGGCAGGCACGAACCCAATTCGGGGTCGCAGCCTGCACTTTCAATGGGCAAAGTTGTAGCAAAATCGGGCATCACTACTGGAGGGAGCCCAAGATAAGTTAAAAAAGTCCGGAATTGATATCCGGTAACCCGCACGGTCACGGCGTCGGGAATGCAATCGGTGGAACAATCCGAACCGCTGCAGGTGAAATCGCTGAGAACGCCGGTATCGGGATCTTTGCCGTAGTAGCTAATCCCAATGTCTGCGGTGCCGCCCTGAAATTCTGTCTGGTCAACATTCACCGGAACATGGGTTCGCATGTAGTTGCGCACATTTTCACCGTTCCCCTGGAAGCAGTGAGTGACGGCGTAGCGTGTGCCATCGCGGGTCCATTCAATGGCCGAATGCCAAACCCATAATAGTTGGGCAGTGAAGATGATTCCAAACGTGGTGGGCAGAATGATTCCGGCATTGGTGATCACCCATTCAATGAGGGCTTGACCGCCTTGCTGTTGTCTGCGACGCAGTGAGATTGGATGCATCATGTTAGGTGCCTCCAAAAGGCACACGCACTTTGGGTCGCAGCAGAAACGTTTCTGACGCTACAAAGGGGATGTTCGTTTTTACGGAGTAACCATCGGGAATGGTGACCACAATATAGTCCGGCCCACGACCGCCGGTAGCCGCGTCGCAACCAGCAGCGGAGCATACACACTCGCTGACGGCCTGGCTATCAGGATCGACTTTTTCCGCGCGAACGGTGATCAGGTCGGCGGTAAGAGTGGGGAGAATCAGCGCCGCAGATTCGTCGACAGAAGCGCGCAGAGCAAGGTTTTTCGCAGTGGCGACAGTGGGATCGGCATCATCGCAAAAGTTCACGTTTTGGGACGATCCGGCGTAGCGGGCAATGGTGTAGAGCATCTTATGCAACTCGTAATAAACCATGCCGATGCGCGCCAGATCGATCATGCCCCAAAGCAGCATGAATAGGATGGGGAGGAACAGAACTGCTTCAAGGATGGAGGCACCCTTCTGGTGGAGGAGTCTCTCGGAAGATGGTTTTATTGGTTGCAGGCGAGCAGGCAGGCGGAATCGCCTGCCCCACATTTGGATACCCTGCCAGCATCCCTGAAACCTGTGGTTAAAAGACCGCTCCCTGGCGGTCACGGCTCTGTAACACACCGATGCTACCGAGCCGTGACCGCGAGAGAGCGGTTTTTTAACCACTTGAAGCTGTCCGATTCCGCCTGCCTGCTCGCCTGCGAGCGCAGTTTTCATTCCAATTTCTTGCCTGCTCATTGGTGCAGTACCACCTTGCCTGGTCCGCTTGTCAGTTGGCATCCGGCGAAACTTCCAGCTCGTAGTGGCATCTTACTTCCAAGATACATGGCGCTGAATCTACCGCGGGTATCAGCGGGATTCAGCGTGACATCGTTGGCAATCGGTTCCAGCAAAAACTGACGAAAGCCTTGCACATTCATAGTGGCGGTGGCGGAGAGGGCGTCTACAATGGCCACGGTGATGATGCGCCGAGTGGTTCCGGTATAGCTGGTGTAATCGTCCAGATCGGTCAAATCAGTGTCAGCCGAATTGATAGTGGAAATTGTGTCTGACTCGTTGATCGCCTGGCAAACGGTGGGCAAAGTCTGATCGAATCGATTGGCCAGACCACAAACAAAGCCTTGCACAAAAGAGTTGACGGCTTGATTGCAACTTCCACCGGGCGCGGTATTCACCCATGCCGATTCATCGGCAGCGATCCTTATACAGGACGCGGCTTGGGTGGTGCTGGGGGCAAGACCCTGCGCGCCATAGCGGAACAGTTGCGATGTCTCATCGGCAAAAATTGTGGCGGCATCGTTTAAGCGATTGATCAAAATGTATTGGGCCGTGATGGCGTCATTGGTGAGCACCGTAGGAGCCGCGCCACCCTGGCACGAATGATAGAGTGTGTAGCGAGTGCCGAACGTATAGCCGAAGTCTATGGTGTCGTCCGTAGTGATCGCAGCCAGGGCGATTGGTTCCGTGCCGCAAGCTGTGCACACTGGCGAGCTAACGCCAGCAACGGATTGGGCGATCAGATTCACTTTCCGATCCTGCGCTGATGGCAAAAAACTCCAGAACAGAAGTTGCGATTCACCCTTCACTTGAACCTTCACATACTTTGCGGTTGACCCATCGGCTTCCCCACCCGTCGCACCATCCAGACCTAGTGCTGATGCCATGGTATCGAAATACGATTTGGTGGGAGTCTCACTGTTCACCACGCCATTATCCTGGCCAATTTGATAGCCGCCAAAATCGTACTTATTGCCGAAGTTGGTTTGATTTTCGTAAGTCACTTTGCCTGAAGCATCAGCAGAAGTTAAGGCGGCGGTGGTTCCAATCAATTTGCTCGCTTCGGCCAAGGCAATGGCATTGGCGGCGGATTTCAGCTCAGCCCTGCTCATGTACAGACGGCCCAGGTCAACAGCGAATCCCATTAACCCAATAAGGACGCCCATCATGATGACCACAAGCTGCAAGGACACCGATCCTGATTGACGGGGTCGGCGTCTTGCTTTGGTCCAGCGGTTATTTTTTAGCTGCTGGTTCCTGTTGGCCACGAGGTCCTATAAACTCCGGTTTACCATTTACGATTTTAGCCTTCTTCCGTTTCTTACCGGTTGGTACGGCGGGATCGATCACTTCTTCCTTCTTGCCCTTCTTGTTCTTCAGGTCTAACAATTGCTTTTCCACTTTGGAAGGAGCAAGAAATGGTTCCATTTGCGGTAACAGTTCCGCTTTATCTTCCGCAGTCAACGGCTTGACGAACCGCGGCGTCACGACGACCAGCAATTCATCGGAAGATTTGCGAGTGGAACGGCTGCGGAATAAGTTCCCAAGCACGGGAACATCGCCCAGCCATTTCACACGGGCCATGGACGTAATCAAACGATTGTCAATCAATCCGGCGATGGCGAAACTTTCACCGTCTTTCAAAATGGCTTCGGTTTCGGCGTAACGCGAGGCGATGGCTGGAATCAGAAATCCTTGCAATGTGACGGCGTTGGCGTAATCGAGTGAGGTCACCGATGGTCGAACATGCAAGTGGATAGCACCGCTCGGGGTAATCGTGGGGGTGAAGTCCAACTGGATGCCGAACTTCTTGAATTGAACTGTTACCACAGGAGCCGTGGCACCGCCGGTTGACGTTGCGGTCAAAGTCGGGAAGGGAAATTCGCCCCCAGCTAAGAAGCTGGCTTCTTTGCCTTCCAAGGCTAGAAGGTTGGGTTCCGCTAAAACCTGCAACATATTCTTTGCCTGCATGGCACGAATGGTTGCGCCAATGTTCAAGTCGGGTCGGAAGACAAACAGATTCAACAGATCGGAAAAGTTCAGGGTGGAATTGGAAAATTGCTGATTTTGGAACTGCAACTGTGAGAAGCGCGGCGTAGCAAATTGCTGGGTAGATATTTCGCCCAAAGTATTGGGATTCCTGCTTACAAAGTTGAACCCAACTTCAGACAACAAAGATCGGTCAAGGGCGGCGAATTTTACTTCCAGCAGGATCTGGCGCAACTCGGCTGGCGGTGGCACTTTGATCAGGTTGGTGACTTTTTTGGCGTAAGTGGTGGCTAAAGCTTCGGCGCGTTTGGAATCTTCCGGAGTCTTGGCATTGCCGGTTAACACCACTTGTTCTGGCGTCCCTGTAATCTGAATAGTGCCGTCCATAATGCTTTGGCGGATCTGTTTTTGAACGTTGTCGAACTCTTCTTTGTCGGAAGCAACTGTGACGTTGTATCGGCGGGGAATGGATCCCTCTTCCCAAACAATCACGGTAGCCTTGCCGATCCCTTTGCCATTGACCATTACTTCACGAGGCGAAACGGCGACAACGTCGGCAATCTTCGGTTCACTGGCAGCAACGGTTTTTATATCGGCATCAAATTGCAATAATTCGCCACGTCCAACGGTGATGGTGAGTTCGCGAATTGGCACCGTTTGTGCGCCGCTCTGGCTGGCCAGAAGGAGAGCCACAAGGGCAGTAACCAAGGTTTTAGTATTCATGAGGTATCGGTTCACTGCTCAGCTTCTCTTTTATAGTCTTAATCGTGAAATGCTTCTTGCACGTGTTTATCGCCGTGGAATACGTCGACGATGGCACGAGGCTTGGGAGGCTCAGGTTTTGCAGGTTTAGGGGGAATAGAAACAGCTTTTGGGGTGGATTCACAGCCGACGATTTTGCACCACTCTTGATCGTTCTTCAAGTTGGCATTGTTGGGCAACCGCCCACGACCTCGCTTGGACATAGCCAAGCGGGCATACACATTCGGATCAAGATTTTCTGCCGTCACCGATTCAATTTCAACCGATCTGGCGGTGTCTTGCGGGTTACGTAACGCTAAGCTGATCTTACCCTGGTTGCGAGCCAGTTCCAGCTTACGGGATTCTTCAGGACTTACCAGCAGCACTGCGGAACGTTGTTGCGAGTTCGACCCGGCAGCAGCGGTCGTGGTGGTCGTGCTTGCCGTAGCGGGCTTATCAGATGCCACTGCCGATGCCGGGACTTCCGTCACACGGCCCACCGACATGACCACAACGTCTTCCACAATCGTGGTGCTGACGGCTTCAGCCAAGGATCCGGACTTGGTAAAAATCACATCCACATGGGACCGGGGCTGAACCATGCCTCCCGCCCCTGTAGCATCGGAAATGGGAACGCTAACGGCGCGCTTACCGGCGGGGATCATAGCGGCAAATCCTTCCGCGCTACTGACGCCGGAAAGACGGCTGGAAATTAAAGTTTCATTGGCAGTGAGAGGGAACATGGAAACATGATCCATCACCTGTTTTTCGTCAAGAATTGCGCCTGCAGGAACGGATTTTTCAACAACCGAAATCTGCTTGATGCGTTCCTTGGTAAGGCGCGTGCCCGCAGAATAATTTCCACTAGCGGCGTAAACCTTCACCATCTTTTCGCCCTTCGGGGCAACCGTGCTGCGGTATAGAACCCACGTGAGTAAAGACGCAGCCAAAGCCGCGCCGGCGAAGATCATGATGAGCTTGTTTCGGTCCATTAATCGTCCTAACCAACTGCTTCCGTACACTCAAATAAAGACGCCCCAATGTTGAAGCAGCCTTGGGTTAAGGCGATGCCCTGAATTCTGGGATTAGAAAACTCTAAGAAAGCTAATAACACACTATACAACTAGAAGTTCCTGCGAAGTAGTACGCAAACAGAGTCTTCGTACATTTTTACCCAACCACGCCGTTCCAAAGCGGGGATCAAAGAATATTCTTTAGGTAGAAGCGCGTGGCTAAACTCATAATTATCTATAATTTGCGGCCATCCGGGTCGTGCTTCGGTTAGCCGGATGTACTCCTTCATAAATTCCAGGCCGTAAAAATCACTGCGACCATCAAAATAAACTTTGCGCTTCCCGTCGAAACGATAAATCAGGTATCCGCCATACTTATCAGGAGCAAGAATGCGTGCGGAATCTGGCAGCTTGACGATTTCCGCGATGGCGGCCACCGGAAATTCGCTTGCCGGAAATCCAATGCGCTGAGCTGCTGCCGGGGCGTGCAATATTATCCAAACCAGGACGAAAGTCAACGGCAGCCAAATCCATCCGCGCAACTGATTGTCAATGTGATAGAGACGTGCAAAGTACTCCAGAAATTTCGTGATCCTCAATTGCATGGATGCGCGCAGCTTGGGGATCTGCGTCAACCATTCGGTAATGGCTCCGTTGGCCAGCGGCAATGCGATCAGCGCCAGCACAGGCAGTCCGCGGGCGGCTCGTAAGGATCCGGCGATCAGCAACAGCGTCAGGACGAATGCGGGGAACCTGCCGGTGGACAGTGCGGCAATGGCTCCGGCCATGGCCACAATCAAGGTCGCGACAATTTGCCAGGCACCGTCGCTATGGAAATTGAAGCTCTGAAATTCAGCTATGCGGGCGAGCAATGCGGAATTGGCAAGGTAGGCGGCAATGTGCAGGTGAACGCCAATGCCCATGGGGTTCAGCAACGTTGCAAGCAACGCCAGCGGTGCGGCGAACAGGCAGCAGCGGGCTTTGGCAAGGTATTCATCGGCATCCACCTGATACAGCAGGCTGGTGATGGAATAGGAGAAGCAGTAGAGCACCGGTAGAATCACGGCCAAGGGAAAACTGGCATGCAAGTTTGTCCACAAAGCGGCACCCACAACGATTCCCAGTGCATGACGTAGCTTGAACACCGTTGGCACACTTTCCAGCCACAATACTGCACCCAACAGAAGCACCCAACTGAACAGATGCGGCCTGGCCAGCCAATGCAAGTTCACAGTAGTCAACATTGGCGATGCCAGCAGGCAGGCGAACAGAAAGTTACCACCCACCGCCCAATGCAAGCGGACCCATAAGTAAGTGCAGGCGCAGATCAGAGTCAGATACAGCAACACCACGCCGCGCATTCCATCCCGCTGATGAGCCCAACCCATGATCACGTCGGCACCCCATTCCCAGGCATACCAATGTTCCCCGGCTTTGCTGAAGGAGAACGGATCAGTGGTTGGAAGCGCGTGGTCGCGCAAAATGGTTTCGCCGTTACGGATGTGCCAGCCAGTATCGGAATCGCGAAATAGTTGAGTGGGGGCGTCGTAGAGCAGCAGGCAGTAAAAAACGGATAGGACAGAAAGGAAAACGGCGAGACCCGGTAAGAGCCTCGCCTGAAAAGCGGACACAGTAATAGAAAATGATAACTCGGGCTTCTCGCGCGGAGAAGTCATGTTCGGCAGAAGTATCCCGCCGTTACTGACCCGATGCGCCGATCGAAGTCAGCCCTTGGGTAATGGAAGAGTATAAGCTGACAATCGCCGTCGACAACTGGTTAACGGTGGTGATTAGAGCAAGACCGACGGCGGCGACTATCAAAGCGTATTCCACAAGATCCTGGCCTTCCTCCTGCTTCCATAAGCGAATAAAAAAATGTTTGATCATAAAATTCTCCTGATTTTCAAATTGCCGTCGAGTCAGCTCTATCTGAGCGCGACTCCTACTATCTCAGTCCTGAGCCGCTCCCGCAAGAGTCTCACCCAATGATTTCGATTCTTTCTGCACATCCTTCAAAGGGATCGTTCCCAGAAAGGCGTGCTTCACATTACTAGCCCATCGCTTCAACAGTGGTCGAGTTTCCCCGGCGGTAGGCAACATAATGTTGCTGGAACCCAGCCCATCTAATTCGCCAACCATGCGCAGGTTGTTCCAAATCTGAGGCAAGTCACGGCGATGCTGCAACGCTTTTTCCAATTCCGCACGAGCTTCAGGATACCGGCCCTGTTCAATCATTTCCGCACCCCGGTTGTTATAAGCCGTAGCCAAATCGCTAGTAGAGCGGAATTGGGCCAACGACTCTTCCCTGTTCTCCATCACAATGGCCAAATTATTATTGGTCTTGGGAGAGTTAGGATTCAACTGCAAAGCCCTGCGAATTTCCAGTTCCGCCTCTTTATTCCTTCCTTGCAAGTACAAATTGTAGCCGAGATTGTTGTACAGGAAATCCTTCCTAGGTGCTAAGAAGATAGCGTACCGATGGGCTTTTTCAGCATCCCCCAAACTTCCTATGTCGTCCAGTACAATTCCCAGCCAGGAGTACAAATCGGAATTCTGCGAAGGATTGCGATCCAGAAAAGCTTGCAAGTTTTCCGCCGCTTCTTCGCTAAAACCATACTTTCGCAACGCTTGAGCTAGCCGGAACTGAATTTTCTCAGACTTTGGAAAGCGTTCCGCTATCAGGCGGTAATGTTCCACGGCGATCTCTGTGAAGCCAATTTCTTCGTAATGTTCCGCCAAGCTAATGCGGGCTTCAGGATTGTTCGGTTCCGCCGTCATCTGGTCGCGCAACCCTTGGGCAACGGAATCGCCAGCGGATGCAAGAACGGCGTTCCGCACCTGCTTTTGCATGACCGTATTCATGGCGGTGGCCTGTTCCCACTGCTTCTTTTGCGATTTGGTGGCGGGCTTAGGGGTGGCCGCAGCTACTGGGACCATAGTCTTTTTGGGAGCTAGGCCGCCGCATGCGGTAGCACCCAGGCAGCAGACAAGAAAGCCGATCACAAATAAATTTTGATTTAAACCGGCCATCAGCGCTCAAACTCCAGTTGATCACCAACCAGCGTTCCGGTAGCAGAAATGGTCCCGGCAGGAAGCTCCAAAACAGATTTCGCACGCCAACAAATGGCAATGCGGCGCGGCTTCATGTTCTCCCGTAGCTTCAAGATTTTCTTACCCTTATCCAGGAACAGCACGTCGATATCAAACTTCATTCCAAAGCAGTGAACTGCTTCAGTGGGAACGATCCACAGACCTTCGCCAGGGGGTAGCGAGGTGTGCTTCAACAACCCAGTTCTGCGCGTCTCGCTGGTATTGGCTACCCCGGCGGCCGACGCCATAATCTTTCCTCGTGTTACATTGCGTACTAGCAGCTTGACCACTCCATTAACACTTTGCACCCGTAAAGGTTTCGGTACCCCCGTAAAGAAAGGTGGAGGCGGGCAACTTTCGGCTGCGTCAAGGGTTTAAACTACCTGATCTGATATGCGTTTGCAAACTAGAGCGAATAACTTTCTGAAACTTATGGCCGCTGTGCTGGCTTTCGACGCTGGGCAGTTGATGGCACAAGTGTCTACCGACAGCTCTGCTACTTCAACTTTTGGCGAAATTTATGCGCTCAGCGGCACGCCGTCGGACCTGATTCTTGATGAGAATCGGAAGCTGCTTTATTTGGCGAACAATGCCGCCAATCGGGTGGATGTTTTCGATATCGGCGGCAAGAAAATCATCCGTTCCATCACCACTGGCAATGCACCATCGGCCATTGCACAATCCATGGATGGGCGGTTTATTTACGTCACCAACACCGGCAGCAGCACTCTGAGCGTGATTGATGCCAGTTCGCTGGCCCTGTTTCAGACCGTCACCTTACCAGCCAAACCGGAAGGTGTGGCAGTGGGGTCCGATGGTAGAGTTCTGATCACCACCCAGGGTAGCGGCTTGAATAATTCTTTGAACACACTGCTTTTGTACGATAGAGCCCAGGATGCAGGCCAGCAGTTGACGGTGATTTCCGTACCAGCAACTCCGGCTACCCCAGTTCCCCTGCCCCAATTGTTTGTGGGACGTCCCACTACGCCCTACTCCGGCCGACTGGTTCGTACGCAAGATGGCGCCTTCCTGATTGGCCTGGTCACCACCAATCAGGCTGCCAACAATGCCGCAACCACGCTTTTTGTGTACGAAGTTGCCAGTGGAACCATCTTGCGCAATCGGAACACACATGGCCAATCCACCACGCTTTCGCTTTCCCCTGATGGAAGCCGTTTCATGGCTGGGTTCACGCTGTATGACACTTCCACATTGGCTGTGATAGCGCAGATGAACTCGGCGAACTTACCTTTTTATAACGGTGGAACGGCACTTTCTACTTTTAATGTGCAACGCAATTTTGGTGGCAGCACTTTCTCTAAAGAAGGCGAAACCATCTATATTACTGCCAATACCAACACTGGAACCAGCACTCGGGTAATTGCCAATATTCTTTATGTGGCAAGTTCCAACAACTTGGGAGTTCGGTTGGGGCTGAAGCTGAAGGAATCGATCATCGGCAAAATCGTCACCAGCGCTGATGGCCAGGATGGCTACGCTCTTTCAGAGACCGGCTTGATCCACCTACCCTTCGGCAAACTGTTCGATTACCCAATTATCCAACCGGAAACAACGCAAGTTTTTCTGACACAGGATAACTGTAACCACGGCGTTTCTAGAGCTCAAGTGCGTGTTTCCAATCTTGGCAAGGGTCGGCTGACCTATACGATTTCCAACACCTCCACTGCCGTAGTTGCCGATGTTACTACGGGAAATGTCCCTTCCACCGTGACCTTCACCATGGATTCAGGACGGGCCAACGTCATCCGTCTACCAGGCACTAATCTGTTCACCAATGCAGCAGGCGGCGGCGGCACACCTTTCGCTGTAACCATCAGTTCCAATGAAGCAGTGAACATTCCCAACGTCGTGAAAGTGTATATGAACTTCCGTCAGACGGACATGCGCGGCGTGATCATTCCCATTCCGACGGCTCTCAATAACGGGCAGAGTTTGTGGGATATCATCCTGGACGAACCTCGCGGTCGCCTCTATGTTTCTAACCCTGGATACAATCGCATTGAAGTCATTGACACCGTCAATCAAGTGGCATTGAATCCCATTGAAGTGGGCCAGTTGCCCCATGCCATGGCTATGACGCCCGATGGAACAACGCTATACGTCGGCAACTTTGGTGGAGAGTCGATTAGTATTGTGGATCTGGAAACTTTGAAGGTGACTGGCGATATCGCATTTCCACCCATCCCCCGTTCTTCACAACAGCAGAATCAGCCAACATCGCCAGTAGCGCTTGCCTGGAGTGCCAGTGGCTTGCAGTTGATGATGTCCAACGGGGCCAACGCTACATTTTGGCGAGTGGCCAACGGTGTGGCTTCCCCTCGCGCCGCAAACAACGTGACGCCAACCAGTCTGGCACTTCCCGTTTCCATGTCAGCCGCACCCACTGGCGAAACGGTCCTGGTGATGAGCGGCAACAACAACGCCAGCACTTATCTTTACGACGCTCTGGCCGATACCTACACCGCTGGCAAGCAGGTTTATGAGCAGGCACCCGTGAGCTATTTCGGGCCCACCGCAGCGGCCACCCGTGGATCCTATTTTCTGGCCAACGGGTTGATCCTCAGTTCCTCACTGGCTATCTTGGGCGGCACGGAAAGGCCCGGGGCCACCCAAACCACCATCGTCCAAGTGGGACCCTTTGGCATTCCCACACAGCAAATTGTCAGCAACGGCCAACGCAATGTAGCCGCCATTTTCCCCATAGACGAAAACAACTATTTACGCATGACCACCCCAGTGCGTCAGAACATTAACTCAGTCACTAAAGACGATGCCCGCACCACCATTGAAGCTGTGAACATTGCCACTGGCGGATTAAGTGAAGTGGCCATTGGCCCCGATAGCCCACAGCAGAGCATCTTCGGCAACACCCGTTTGAATATCCCGTCCAGGCAATTGGCCCTGGATGCCAACAATGTTGCCTATGCAGTCACAATGTCGGGCATCAGCGTGATACCAGTGGATATCAAAGGGCCACAAATCGCTCCCACGGTTCCTGCCGGGGTGAAGGGAATTGTGAATGCCACAGACAACAGCAACACCCTTAGAGCAGGAAGTTTTATCACCATTACCGGAGCCGACCTGGGCGCTAATTCGGTTGCCACATCGCTGACGCCGCCAACCGTTTTGGGTGGCACGTGCGTTACGTTGAACGATCAACCTTTGCAGTTATTGACAGTCACCCCAACACAGATCACGGCTCAGATTCCGGAAAATGCTTTGCCCGGAACTGCAGTGCTGCAAGTGCGTTCGCTGGCTCGCTCAGAAAAGAGTGATCCGATTCTGATCACGATCAAAAAATAACATGATGAAAACGTTTTCCAATGCCGGGAAGGACAGGCTGGGAAGCCTATCCCACTTGGCCATTCTCCTGCTGTTGACAGCTTGCACGGCTTGGTCACAGACTGTGAATAGTGGCGGGACCTTTGGCAGTGTTGTTTCACTCAATGGCACTCCCTCTGATTTATTACTGGATGAAGTACGGCAGCGCATCTACGTGGCGAATTCCAATGCCAATCGTATCGACATGATCGATATGGGCTCGCGTCGGCTGATCAAGTCCGTCAACACGGGGGCCTATCCTTTATCGGTAGCCATTTCCCCGGATAATTCCCTGCTGTACGTAACGTGCACGCAGAGCGCATCCATCACGGTGATTGATCTGGGGTCCGATACCGCCCGCCAGTCCATCAGCTTGCCTGCAAAGCCCGAAGGGATTGCCGTAGGAATCGACGGTCGTGTTTTGGTGACCACCCAAGGTACCGGGTTGAATAATACCAGCAACACATTGCTTCTGATTGACCCCTCGCAGGTGAGAGGCCGTGAAGTCACCCCCATCTCTTCCCCTCCCCCTATTAACACGCCCAACCCCTTGGCAGCCGTTTTTGCAGGAAAGCCGGCGACACCTTTTCCAGGGCAATTGATTCCCACGCCAAACAAGGATTTTATTATTGGCATGGTGGCCATTAATCAGACAGCTACCGCTGCGCAAACTACGTTGTTTGTGTATGAAGTATCCAGCGCAATCGTTTTAAAAAACCGTACGGTCACGGGCCAATCCACGATTCTTTCCATGGCTCCCGATGGAAGCCGATTCATGGCGGGTTCCACTTTGTACGATTCGAATACGCTGGCCGTCTTAGGACAAATGAGCGCCTCAAACCTGCCCTTCTTTACAGGGAATAACACCAGCCCTGGCTTTAACGTCCAGCGAAATTTTGGCGGCAGCACTTTTTCTACGGACGGCAGCGGGCTTTACTCAGCCTTTAATACCGCAGCCACCGCAGCCCGCCCGGTTGCCAACGTGCTGTATATTGGAAACCCATTAAACCTTGGCGTTTCCCTGGGCTTGAAGCTCAAGGAATCCATCCTTGGAAAATTGGTAACCACATTGAACGGCAACGATATTTACGGCATATCGGAATCAGGTTTAATGTATCTTCCAGTATCGACATTAACGGATTACCCTATCATCGCTCCCGAAAGTACGCAGGTGTTTCTGGCCAATGATGAATGCAACAAAGGTGTGGCCAGGGCCTCACTCGCCGTCCGCAATCTGGGTAAAGGCAAGCTGAGTTACAGCATCCCCAACATCACACCCGCACTAGTGACGGAAATCGACAACGGTTCTGCGCCATCGAAAATTTCCTTTGTAATGGAACCGGGTCGCAGTGGAATTGTCCGGCAAGCGGGCACGAATTTATTCAACGCTGCGGGTGGAACCACCGGGACAGCTATCAACGTGGTGCTGCAATCACCGGAAGCCATTAATTTTCCCAACGTGATTCGGGTATACATGAACTTTCGAAATCGCGATCAGCGTGGTATTGTATACCCCGTTCCTAATGTGCCAACCAACAACAACCAAGGTTTGGTGGACATGATCTTGGATCAGCCGCGCAATCGCATTTATATATCGAACTCCGGTTTCAATCGTGTGGAAGTGTTCGATACCAAGAAGCTGAAATTCAACGACCCCATCCCCGTTGGTCAGTTGCCTCGCGCGATGGCGATGACCCCCGATGGCGCAACTTTGTATGTCGGTAATACTGGTGGGGAATCGATCAGCATTATTGATCTGGATTCGTTACAACAAATCGGCAACGTGGAATTTCCGCCCATCCCGCGCATTGGCGGGCAGGCTGCCATCACGCCTGTTTCCATGGCTTACGGTCTGAGTGGATTGCAATTCATGATGTCCAACGGCACGTTTTGGAGGCTGGTAGGCAACACAGCAACGCCTCGCCCAGTGAACACGGTCACTCCAACGGCGATACCGGCACCCATCTCCATGGTGGCCTCAGCCGGTGGCGAAACAATTCTTACGCTATCGGGCAATGGCACAGCTTACCTTTACGATGCGTTGGCTGATACTTATGTTTTATCGCGCAGCTTGTACGATCAGACGCCGGTCAGTTATTTTGGACCTGCCGCAGGATCGAAGAACGGCAGCTACTTCCTGGCCAATGGATTCATTCTGAGCCCATCGCTGGCCATTATCGGAGGTTTTGAACGTCCTGGTGTGACGCAAACCAATCCTCCTGCTGGCCCTGGACAACCTCCCACGCAAACCGTTGTCTCTAATGGTGACCGCAATATCGCCGCGCTGTATCCGCTGGACGATACTCGCTTCATCCGCATGACCACGCCCGTGCGTCAGAACATTAATGCCGCCACGCGTGACGATACCCGCACCACAATGGAAATCGTCAATACTGTGACCGGAGAAGAATCGCTGGTAGGCATCGCTCCAGAAAATCCTGTGAACAATGTATTCGGCGCTACGCGAGTCAATGTCCCCTGGCGGCAACTTGTGGTGGATACCGCCGGAACCGCCTACGCCATTACGCTTTCCGGTTTGACGGTGATGCCGTTGCAACTGAGCGGCACTCCAATTCGACCCATTATCACCGCTGGGTCCCGTGGAGTTGTGAATTCAACCGACGGCACTCCCAACCTGAACGCTGGAGCCTTCATCACCATCAACGGAACCAACCTGGGAGCACCTTCCACGGCTGACCCAAAGACCACACCCACCGTGATGGGCGGATCCTGCGTGACCATTAACGACCTGCCGCTGGAGCTGATTTCCGTTTCCAGCACGCAGATTTCCGCACGCATTCCAGACGCCGTAATTCCCGGTACAGCAATTCTGCAAGTGAAATCACTGGCCGTAGCCGAACAAAGCGACCCGGTAGTTATCTCCATCCGCAAATAGATGAGTAACACTAATGGGTTACACTAAAAAGAGGAACACTCTTTTTTCCATGAAAGTCGGATTCGTTAGCCTGGGGTGTCCCAAAAACCTCGTAGATACAGAAGTCATGATGGGTACGCTCACTGCGGGCGGCCATGAATTGACTCATCAGCCAGAAGATGCCGACGTGATTGTCGTCAATACCTGTAGCTTCATTGATCTTGCCAAACAGGAATCGGTAGATACCATCATGGAAATGGCCCAGTTCAAAAAGACTGGCCGCGCCCAAAGGTTGATTGTCGCTGGTTGTCTGGTGGAACGGTATCGGGACGATATCCAAAAGCAGATGCCGGAAGTGGATGCCGTTATCGGCACCAATGAACTGGAAAAGATCAACGCCCTGTGCGAAGGTCTGACGCCGAAAGCGGCACCATTTGAACCCTACCTCTACCACGACCTGACTCCCCGAGTGCTAGCCACACCGCGCCACTTCGCGTATATGAAAATCGCTGAGGGCTGTGACCACCCTTGCACCTTTTGCGTGATCCCCCAATACCGTGGGGCTTTTCGGAGCCGTCGTTTTGAATCGGTAATCAACGAAGCGACAAATCTGTTTTCGCAAGGCGTGCGTGAAATTAACCTGATCGGCCAGGACACCACCTGCTATGGAGAGGATTTCGGACTTCGTGACGGCCTTGCTGTACTGCTGGCACGGTTGGCGCAAATTGAAACTGAGCATAAAAAATGGGTGCGGTTCCTCTACTGCTACCCCAATAAAGTAACCCAGAAGCTGCTGGACACCATTGCCGAACATGGCGACCTGGTGAAGTACATCGACATGCCTTTGCAGCATGCCAGCTCAAACGTATTGAAGCGCATGAAGCGCGGATCGAATGGGGATTTCTTCCTGAAGCTGCTGGAACGGATTCGTAAAACCATTCCCGGCGTGGCCATTCGAACCAGCATGATCGCCGGATTCCCTGGGGAAACAGAGCAGGATTTTGAAGAGCTCTGCCAATTCGTAGAAGCCGCCCAACTGGATCGCTTAGGCGTATTTTCTTATTCAGATGAAGACTCCAGCAAGAGTTATTTACTCGATGGAAAAATAGACGCTCGAACAATTTATAACCGCAAGCGCAAGTTGATGTCCATCCAACGGAAAATCAGCGCCGAGCGCAATCGCAGAATGATAGGCCAGGAAGTGGATGTATTAATCGAAGGGCCCTCCAAAGAAAGCGACCTTTTGTGGGAAGCCAGAATGTCAACGCAAGCCCCTGAAATCGACGGCGTGTGTTACATCAGCGATCCAGGCGAAGGCCCCATCGCCCCAGGCCAAATGAGGCGCATGCGCATCACAGAAGCTCACGATTATGATTTGGTTGGATCGCTCACCGACGAATCACATAATGTTCCAGCAATCCCAATGGCCATGTTCCCAATCCTAACCAGCCACAAAACCCCAAACCACTTACCACACAGGTAAAGACAATCCGTTTTAAGTTTTATCTGCGCGTATCTGCGCCATCTGCGGATAATTGAGTTTATAAAAACGTCTTAAATTCCATGACGTCCCCGTCCTGCACCACGTACTCTTTGCCTTCCGTCCGCAGCCGACCAATTTCACGAGCCTTGGCATAGCTTCCGGCCGCAACCAGATCGTCGTAGGAAATGGTCTCAGCGGAAATAAAGCTCTTCTCGAAATCGGAATGAATCACGCCTGCCGCTACCGGGGCTTTGTCCCCAGCGTGAATCGTCCAGGCCCTTGTTTCCTTTTCGCCAGTGGTCAGGTAGGTTCGCAAACCCAGCAGATGATAGGCCTCTTTGATCAGCGTCCCGGTACCTGATTCTTTCACGCCCAACCCTTCCAGATATTCGGCACGTTCATCCGGTGGAAGCGTGACCAGTTCTGCTTCAATTTCAGCGGAAACAACCACGGCACTTGTTCCATGATGATGCGCCGCGTAATCGCGGACCTTGGGCACCCAGGGATTGCTGTCAGGATCTCCTAACTCCCCTTCCGCCACGTTGCAAGCGAACAGGGTGGGTTTATTGGTGAGTAGAAAAAATGGCTTCATCAGTAGCTTTTCTTCTGCGGTGACATCCATCGATACAGCGAATTTGCCATCACCCAAATGTTGTTCCAAACGGGTGAGCAATTCAATTTCAGATTGAGCTTTTTTATCGCCAGATTTGGCAGCTTTCTGCTGCTTGTATTTGCGCTTTTCAATTGCTTCCAGATCAGCCAGCAGCAATTCTGTATTGACCACTTCAATGTCGCGAATGGGATCTACGCTATCCATCACGTGCTCAATGTCGGAGTTTTCAAAGCACCGAACCACTTGCACAATGGCATCTACTTCGCGAATGTGACCCAGGAATTGATTGCCCAATCCTTCGCCCTTACTCGCGCCTTTCACCAGGCCCGCGATATCGACGAATTCAAAGACAGAAGGAATCAGCTTTTGCGATCCGCTGATCTTCGCCAGCACCGCCAACCGGTCGTCAGGGACCGTCACCACCCCCTGATTCGGTTCAATGGTACAGAAGCGATAGTTGGCCGCCATGGCCTTCTGAGACTGCGTCACTGCGTTAAACAGCGTACTTTTGCCCACATTGGGCAGACCTACAATTCCGGCACAGAGCATGATAGTTTAGTGGACCTTTCTATTTTACCTGTAAACAGGTTACAAGCTCCGCGATTTCTTAATGCGGTAGTCTTCAACAGCAGGCATTCGAATCACACGGCACATCTCAAACAGGCGTGAACGGGCTCGCATTCCGATGCTTTCACCCAAAGTGCGCCGATAATCACGACCTCCAGGAGAAAGGTTGCCACGCTCTCCCGATGCTGCCGCAGCCTCCACATCAGGAAGATTGGTGGTGGCAATCAGCGCCTTACGATTATTGCAGCGGTAGGTGATGATGCTGGTCACCGTATCTTCAACCCAATCGGTAGTGCGGTGGGCACCCAAATCGTCGAGAAGCAAGACTTCGACATCGAGAGCAGTTCGATATGCTTCCCGGTCACTGGTGCCGGAAGCAGCGTCGTAGCCGCTACGAATGCGGTCCAGCAAATTCTGATAATCGAAGAAAAGACATTCGAATCCCCGTTCCATCAGAATGCGTCCAGCAGCAACTGCTAAGTGCGTTTTGCCAGTTCCTGGCTCACCAACAAACAATAATCCTGGCTTATCGGTCTGCGGAAACTCCCGCGCATAACTGCGGACGTTCAGCATTACCGATTGCAACGAACGAGCAGCAACAGGGTTATCTTTGGGCAGTAGAAAATTTTCAAGAGAAGCGGTTTGATACAGCGGCGGAATGCTGGCCGAACGCTCAATGCGATCCCGACGTTCCACAAAAATGCAGTCGCAACGAGTTACTGCACTGATGCCATGAGATTCGCCTGGAATCCAACCCGTACCATCGCATTTTTCGCAAACCTTGTCCATAGCTTTCCTCTATTCCAACACAACCAACACCTGCCCAGCCTGCACCGTAGCACCTTCAATGGTATTGATCTTCACAACGCGGCCTGTTTTAGGGGATTTCAACTCGTTTTGCATCTTCATCGCTTCCACCACAATCAGGCTTTGCCCCGGCTCAACCATATCGCCATCACTCACCAACACGCGAACCACTTTGCCGGGCATGGCTGATTTCACTTCAACGCGTCCACTCTGTTCGCTCGTATTATTTGCCGACGCCGCATCGCGTGGGTCTTCCAGTTGCAATGGGAACCGATGGCCATCTACGGCAACTTCGTAATTGCCAGGGCCTCCAATAAGTCGCACCGCGAAGCTCTGCCCATTGCGCAGAACGGAATAAACACCGGGAGAGATTTCTTCCACCTCACCAGGAGTCTGGTCAAATTCGGCAACTGCTTTCCCATTGAGGATGGCCCGAAAGTTCATCGTAACAACCGCCTGTGGCCTTCCGATTTCCAAGTTGAAACAGGGCTTGCGTTGACGATGGGCGACGTGCGCTGGCTCTTTTCCATAACCAAGGCCGCCAGCACCACTGGAATTTCCAAGTGCTGTGGAATGGGTTCCGGACGATATGGATGAACATCTAAATAGGACGTGGTTAAGTTCCCTGCCCTGAAATCGGACTCGCGAAGAATTTGGCGGAACAATGGCAAGTTGGTTTGAATGCCCGCAATCACACACTCATCCAGTGCCCGCATCATCCGATCCATCGATTCCATCCGCGATCCTGCCCAGCAGCACAGCTTGGCCAGCAGCGGATCGTATTCCATGGGAACCGTCCACCCGGCATACACACCGTTATCCAAACGAATGCCAGGACCCGAAGGAAATTCCAATTGGCGAATCAGGCCCGGTTGCGGAAAATAGTTTTCCGGATCTTCCGCATATAATCGACACTCAATGGCTGAACCACGCCATTGAATATCACTTTGTTGCAGCGTAAGTTTCTCACCCGCAGCAATACGCAACTGCCAATGAACCAGATCAATGGCAGTGACCAACTCCGTCACAGGATGCTCCACCTGCAGGCGCGTGTTCATTTCCAGGAAATAAAAATTGCGTTCCGCATCTACCAGAAACTCCGCAGTTCCAGCATTTGTATAACCGGCAATTCTGGCCACTTTGATGGCCGCCTCACCCATGGCTTGTCGCAATTCAGGATGAACACTCATCAACGGAGAGGGACATTCCTCAATCACTTTTTGATGACGCCGCTGAACTGAACATTCCCTTTCGCCAAGGTGGATCAGGTTTCCATGATGGTCGCCCAAAATCTGAATTTCGATGTGCCTGGGTGCCAGCACCAGCTTTTCAATGTAGACTTCCGATGATTTGAACGACCGTTCCGCTTCGCTTGCGGCATCGCGCAAGGCAGCTTCCAGTTCCCCTTCGACATCTACGCGACGCATGCCTTTGCCACCACCGCCTGCTGCTGCTTTGATCAATAACGGATAGCCGATGCTGGCTGCAATACGTCGGGCATCAGCGAAGTTGGTCACTGGATCAGTAGTTCCCGGAACCACCGGCGCACCGGCGGCAATCGCCAATTGCCGGGCAGCGGTCTTCGATCCCAACTTGCGAATGGCGTCGGCGGTGGGGCCGATAAAGGTCAGCCCGGCGTCAACAACGGCTTGGGCAAACTCGGCGTTCTCACTTAAAAATCCGTAACCAGGGTGGATGGCCGTTGCGCCTGTTTGTTGGGCAGCAGCAAGAATCTTGAGAATTTGCAGGTAGCTTTCTGAGGATGGGGATGCACCAATATGGATCGCTTCGTCAGCCATTTGAACAGCGAGCGATTTCCGATCAGCATCGGAATAAACAACAACGCTTTTTATGCCTAACTCTTTGAGGGCGCGGATAACGCGAACCGCAATTTCCCCACGGTTGGCAACAAGAACTTTCGAGAACATGAAACTATGAGTTTACCAGCAGGCTAACGATTCTTAGGGACAAATCGAACTTGCAGACGACAATCCAGAGCATCTGCCAGACGATCTAAAATGAACAGGGAATGCCCATTGAATTCTGTATCTTCAAATCGGCTTACAGTGGATGCGGTAGTTCCAATCCGCTTGGCCAATTGAAGGTGCGAAAGACCAGCATTGGTGCGTACGGAGCGAAGCTGATTGGCAATATCGCTACACAGGAGCGTCTCATTATCGGGAAGCGGTGAAGTGAACAGCCGCTGGGCTGAACGGAAAATAGTTTGCAAGGCCAAATTCATAGTATTCGATAGTATGACATACAAGTACTACTACTCAGGAAGTAGTAGTACTTGCAGATATCGACTAAGCTATGTCTAGGCTATGTTTAAGCCTTGGCAGCGGGGGCGGTTGTGGCTTCGCGTTGTTTCTGAATTGCGGCTGTTTTGAGCATTTGACGATTGTAACGATCAACGCGACCTTCGGTATCGATCAGCTTTTGGCGACCGGTGAAGAAGGGATGGCAACTGGAACAAATTTCCACTCGGATGTCGCCTTTGTGCGTTGAACGGGTCTTAAAGGTGCTTCCACAGGCACAAACTACGTTCAATTCGTTGTAAACAGGGTGTATTGCGGCTTTCATATTCGATCTCACTTTTTTCCGGGTAACATGCCGAAAACCTGATTGTAGCATGGATCCCATTTTCTGACTATTCCGGTAAAGAGGTGAGGTAAGCCAGCATACGCTCCATATCGTTTGGTGAAAATTTGTAGGCAGGCATGGGTGTTCCTGGCGAATACTTCTGCGGATCAATGAAATGCCCGGTGAGCCATTCCCGAGTTCGCCGAACAATGACCCCATTCAGCTTGGGACCGGTCTTCATGCCGACGCCATTAATTTCGTGACAAATTCCGCATTGGTTCACCTGGTAGAAGATTGCTCCTTCCACCGGCAACTGGGCGGCGGCAGTCATATTCTTGATGGCATCGTCACTCGCCTTGCGGCTGAACGAAGCCAGTATCCGCAGTTGATTTTCCGGTGAAGGACCAACATGCTTTTCCTTAATGTGATCCGTTACCCAATCCATTTCCCTGGCAGTTTTGAAGGGCTGTTTGCCCGCAGAGTGGCATTGCACGCAACCTTCCTTGCGGAACACACCAATGCCAGCAAGTTGATCTGGCGGCAACTCCTGCCAAGGCTCTGGGGCTTCCAGGCTGATTTCATCCCCGGCGTTGGTAGGTGCATTGCGAAGTGCCGCCATAGTCAATGCCGACCAGCCGAGGGTGCACAGCAGCACCACCACCATGGCATAGGTTCGCTTGGCAGTCTTGATTGCCGGGCCACGATCAATGAAGGGCACCAATAAAAGTACGACAAGAGCAAGATTCGGCAGAACTAAACTGCCCACAATTTCCAGAGGTCCTTCAAAGTATTTGAGGGTTTGAAACAAAAACAAAAAGTACCATTCTGGACGGGGAATGTAGGCCGTATCGGTAGGATCTGCCAGACGACCCAGCGGAACTTTGGCAAAAATCGCCAAGGCAAATAAAATGCAAAAGGCAATAAAAATGGCCACCGTATCTTTGAACACTTGTTCCGGAAAAAACTTCTTCTTGGGCTTGTTGTCATCTGCGGCAGGGGCAACGCCATGCCGTCGAACCAGGTAGACGTGAAGCATGATCAGCAGCACCATCAGCAGCGGCAAAATCATTACGTGGACACTGTAGAAGCGAGTAAATGTCAGCGCGCCAACTCCATTGGACGCGCCCATTAATTGCTGAATATAGGGGCCAAGAACCGGCGCTTGGCCGGCGATTTGGGTAGTCACCACGGTGCCCCAATACGCCCGGTTATCCCAGGGCAGCAAGTAGCCCGTTAGACCAAACACCATTGTGATTAATAGGAGCACCACGCCTACCATCCAGGTTGCTTCGCGCGGCTTCTTGTAAGCGCCCCAAACAAAAACCTGGATCATATGCAGAACAACAATGATCACCATCATGCTGGCGCCCCAATGGTGCAATCCGCGCATTAACTGGCCGCCAGTCAGTTCCGTAAGAATGTACTTCAAACTGGTATGGGCTTCCGTGGCCGTTGGGGCGTAGTTCATGGCCAGCATAATGCCCGTGAACACTTGCGTCATGAAAGAAAATAGAGCGACTGAACCCATCACCTGATGCCAGCCAGCAGAGGCCGGAATGTCTTCATACAGGGCATGATGCAGCCCGCTCACCAGGCCTGTGCGTTCTTCCAGCCAGTTGAGAACTTTCGGTATCATGCCTGCTCCGAACGGCGAATTTCGCCTAATAGCAGTTTTCCGCTATCCAGCTTAACGTCGTAGCGATCCAAGGCTCGTGGGGCGGGGCCGCTAAGAACTTTGCCATCTGGCGAAAAAGCGGAAGTGTGACAGGGGCAGATAAATGTGTTGGAACCGTCTTCCCAGTGGTAGGCGCAACCCAGGTGCGTGCATTGGGGGGAGAAGGCAATCACTTCAGTATCGGACTTTTTCAAGATCCAGGCGGTGGCCTTTTCGCGAGTCACTTTCCAGCCATCGACTCGAGTTTTCTGAAAAACCAGTTCTGCGGGCTTGTTGGCAGGGATGTGGGTCAGGTCCCCAACTGTGATCCAACCATCTTTTTTCTTGGCTTTGGGTGGAATCAGCAGGTAGCCACCGGCTAGACCGCCTAAAGCAGCAGTGATGATGCCGCCTAGTCCAAAGATTGCCGCAGTGAAGAAAGAGCGTCTAGGTGTTTCAGGAAGGTTATCGTTATTATCGGGCATTTTTGTTATTGTGCACTGATGCAATGAGTGAGTCGCAAAGGAGTTGTAAAAAATTACCACTATCTGGGTTTAAAAAACAACAACCGCCCGAAAGTTTCGGGCGGTTGCCATTTGGTAGCCTAAGAGTTAGGCTCAACTTCTGATCGATTTACAACTTTCTATCTTTTACTAGCGCCGCGTCTCAAGGTGACCGGTCCACAGGAACTGCGGTTCCGGCACTGACGAAACCTGAACGTTAATAACTCCGACTCAACAGTCGGCCACCTCACGACGCGTCCAATTACAACCAGATATCATTTTATTGGATCACCTCCTTTTTCAGTGATACTCTTATCCTAAATCCAACTTTTATTTCCGTCAAGAAGTATTTTTGAAGTAGACAGGGCGCGCTGTAAATGATGTTGATCAATGAATTTTGACGATGCTAAAAGCTTCGGACAGGTGCTTTTTATTTATTTGGATTTGTTGGTTCCCACCGACGTGTCACAGCAAGAAGCAGATGCGTGGGGTCTCTGCTATACTTATTGATTCATGAAGCCGTTCACTGCTTGCGCCATCCACCATCATGCGGACGTCGTGCGTGCGCGGGCTTGTTCTTAAACAATTTTCAAATATGAGATTGAAAAGACGCCCGCCCTAATCGGCGGGCTTTTTCTTTGCCTAAAAAGCAGTAGGGAATCAAAAATGGATCTGGACTTTACAAAACTCGATGGCTTGGTGACCGCCGTGATTCAGGATTACAAATCCGGTCGCATCCTGATGGTGGGCTATATGAACGAAGAATCGTTCCGCATCACGCGCGAAACCGGCTTCGCATGCTTTTACAGCCGCTCACGCCAAAAGCTTTGGCTAAAAGGCGAAACCTCTGGCCACAAGATCGCCATCAAATCAATTCAAACCGATTGCGATAAAGACGCCCTGCTCATTCAAGGCGAAGAGCTTGGCCCCGGCGTGTGTCACGATGGCTACCAAAGCTGCTTCTACCGCACATTGCAAGATAACCAGTGGGTGGTTACTGAGACGCAAACCTACGATCCGAAATCGGTATATAAGGCCTGATATGAAACTAAAATTAGGAATCCCCAAAGGTAGTCTGGAAAACGCCACAGTGGATTTATTCCGTCGCGCTGGCTTCAATATTAATATTTCCAGCCGATCTTACTTTCCCGGCATTGATGATCCAGAAATTGAATGCATGCTGATTCGTGCTCAGGAAATGGCTCGCTACGTGCAGGACGGCGTGCTGGATGCCGGGCTCACTGGTTTTGATTGGGTGGTGGAAAACGAGGCTGACGTCCACGTTGTGGCCGATCTTGTGTATGCCAAACAGAGCTTCGGCAAAGTGCGTTGGGTATTGGCTGTTCCCGAATCTGCACCCGTCAAAACGGTTAAGGATTTGGAAGGTAAAGTGATCGCAACGGAACTGGTCAACGCTACCAAGCGCTATCTTGAACGCAATGGCGTCAAGGCCAAGGTGGAGTTCAGTTGGGGAGCCACGGAAGTGAAGCCACCCGTGCTGGCCGATGCCATTGTTGAGGTTACCGAAACAGGTTCCTCATTGCGAGCCAACAATTTACGGATCGTGGAAACAATCATGGAATCCAATACGCAGTTAATCGCCAATAAAACAGCTTGGGCCGATGATTGGAAGCGTCGCAAATTGAGCGACATCAAAATGCTGTTAGATGGTGCCATCAATGCTCTGGGGAAAGTTGGCTTAATGTTGAACGTGGAAAAATCGAACCTGGATGCAGTGTTGGCGGTGCTGCCAGCGTTGAAGAAACCAACCATCTCGCATCTGAGTGACGATAACTGGCTGGCCCTGAATACGATATTGGAAGAGATAACAGTTCGAAATATCATTCCCAGGTTGAAGGAAGCCGGGGCGCAAGGCATTGTGGAATATCCACTGAATAAGATTGTGATGTAAGGGCTGGGCAGGTGTTTGTGGGGCAGGCGATTCCGCCCAATGCCACTTAGTTTTCCTGCAATACGACAGCTTCAAGTGTTGGAGGGAAGCGTATCAGGCCTTTGAAAAACCGCTCCCTCGCGGTCACGGCTAGTAACGGACTGCTTCTACAGAGCCGTGACCGCGAGGGAGCGGTTTTCCAACCACAGGTTATTCTCAACAAAGGTTGGAGATTCTACAGAGATGCGGGAAAACTAAGTGGCATTGGGCGATTCCACCAGTCAGCCCGCAAGCGAGCATATTTTTGCAGTAAATTATAGGCACCAGGAACATGATTCGAATCGTTGATAGCAAACAAGTAAAAAACATCCTCTCCCGCAATGCCGCTCGCTTCGAAGAAGCCGAAGGCATTGTCCGACCCATTCTTGAAGCAGTGCGCACTCGCGGGGATGCAGCTGTGCTCGAATACGCTCGTAAGTTCGATAAGTTGGATCGCTCCACCGTAGCGGTTCCCCGTCCCGAACTGAAAGCTGCAGAAAAGAAATTGACCAAGGCATTTCGCCAGGCCGTGACCATTTCATCAGCCAACATTCGAGCCTTCGCCCAACTTCAATTGCCCGTCGGAAAATCGAAATTAGTGGCCCCGGGCTTACGATTGGGACAAGTGGTTCGACCCCTGGATACTGTGGCCGCCTACATTCCATCGGGCCGCTATCCCCTACCCTCCACATTGTTGATGACAGTGATTCCCGCACAAGTTGCCGGGGTCCCCAATATCTGCGTAGCATCTCCCCGCGTAGTCACTGAAATTTATGGAACCGCTTCTTTGTTAGGCGTGAAGAACGTTTACCAAATGGGCGGGGCACAAGCCATTGCCGCATTTGCCTATGGAACTGAAACTGTTCCCAAGGCAGATCGTATTGTGGGCCCGGGCAACATCTATGTAGCCGCCGCAAAGAAGCTTCTGGCTGGCGAAGTGGGCATTGACTTTATTGCAGGACCAACGGAAATCCTGATGATTGCAAACGAAGGCAATCCCCGTTGGATTGCCGCTGATATGTTGGCCCAGGCCGAGCACGATACCGACGCATCGGCGGTATTGCTAACAACGTCGAAGGCGCTGGCATTGGCCGTAGCCAGTGAGATTGAAATGCAGCTTACTACCCTGCCCACAGCGGAAACCGCGCGCATCGCCATTGATAACAACAGCGCCATTATTTTAGTGAAGTCGCTAGATCAGGCTGTGGAAATATCGAATCAATTCGCGCCGGAACACTTAAGCATTCCCGATGCCAGCCTTGTACCAGCCATCCGTCATGCGGGCAGTATTTTCATTGGTCCCAATAGTCCGGAAGCGGCTGGTGATTATTCATCGGGCCCCAACCACGTACTGCCCACATCAGGCGCGGCCCGTCTGCGTGGCGGCCTTTCATCTGCCGATTATGTAAAGATCATTTCCACCCAACAGCTTTCCAGTGCCGCTTTAAAAACATTGGAACCAGCAATTACAACGTTGGCTCGGGCTGAAGGTCTGGAGGCCCATGCCCGTAGTGTTGAAGCTAGATTCGATCTTAAAAAGAGAGAGAAATAACAGTGCTGAAAGATGAATTGCGTCCGCGCCCAGCCGTGGAACGGATGGCCCCTTACTCGCCACCCACAGGCGACCGTGCCGATAAGTTGCGCCTCGATTTCAATGAGAACACCATCGGCTGTTCCCCCAAAGTGACTCAATTTCTGGCTGAGCATTTGATTGAAAACGACCTTGCCGTCTACCCCGAATATACCGACGCAAGAAAAGAGTTGTCCCAGTTCTTCCAAGTCGCCGATGAAGAAATGATCTTCACCAATGGAACCGATGAAGCCATTCAAGCGCTGGTGAACACCTACGTTGACGATGAAGATGAGGTGCTGACTTTGCGCCCCAGCTATGCCATGTATAAGTTCTATGCAGAAGTGGCTGGAGCAGTGGTTCGTGAAATTGATTACCGCATTGCCAAGCTGGAATTTCCCTTGCAGGAACTGTTGGGTGCCATCACCCCAGCCACCCGCGCCGTGCTCATCGCCAATCCCAACAACCCCACTGGCACGGGAACCAATCTGGAAGGCATTGAACGAATTCTTCAAAAAGCACCCAACGCCGCCGTGCTGATTGATGAAGCCTATTACGAATTCTGCGGTGTAACGGCTTTGCCATTGATTGAGGAATATCCGAATCTGTTCGTCAGTCGCACGTTCTCAAAAGTCTACGGCATGGCAGGCATGCGTTTCGGTTGCCTGTTTTCAAGCGCTGGTAACATCAGGTGGCTGCACAAAGCGCAATCGCCATACAGCGTAAATTCGCTGGCAGCATTGGCTGCCCGAGCTGCGGTACGAGATCAAGCCTACATTCGACGCTATGTTACGGAAGTGTTGGCGGCGCGCGAACTGCTGTATGTGGGACTAGAGAAACTGAAAATTCCATACTTTCAAAGTCAGGCGAATTTCGTCCTGTTCTATGCTGGTGAGCGTGCGGTTGAAATCCGCGACACGTTGCGAAATCGCAATATTCTTGTGCGCGACCGAAGTTACGAATTGCCCGGTTGCGTGCGGGTGACAGTAGGAACCAGAGACCAGATGCGGCAATTCTTAGAGGAACTTTCAACCATATGGTAGCCCCTACCGACCTGATTATTTTCGATATGGATGGCGTGCTGGTGGACGTGCAGGAATCCTATCGCGCCGCCATTTGCACAACTGTGGAACACTTCACCGGAAAACAAATCACCCGCAATTTGATTCAGGATTATAAACACCAGGGCGGCTACAACAACGATTGGTTGCTGTCACAAAAGATGGCTGCTGACCTGGGAACCAACGTAGAATATGCGACCGTGGTGGACTACTTTCAAAAAGTATTTTTCGGCCCAACTCCAGAAGAAGGGTTGATGTGGCGCGAACGTTGGATTGCAAATCCGGGGTCGTTGGAACGGCTGCATCAAAAGTATCGCTTCTCAATTTTTACTGGTCGAACCAAGGAAGAAGCGCAGATGACTCTGGACCGTTTCGCAATTGGCCTCAAGTTCCAACCGTTGATTGGTGCCGATGAAGTGAAAGTGGGCAAGCCCGCCCCAGAGGGTCTGGAACTGATTCAGACGCTGATTCCTGATGTTGAATATTTTTACATCGGCGATACAGTGGACGACGCGCGTTCGGCTTCAGCCGCAGGGTTACCCTTCATCGGCATCAGCCACCCCGATGGTTTGCAAGCGGAACTTACAACGAAATTGTTATGGGACGAAGGTGCCATAGCCGTTTTGGACGACATCAACCAACTGGAGACTTTTCTGTGCAAGTAAGAACTTCTTCCGTTGAACGCATCACTAAAGAAACGCAAATTCGCGGGTCGTTGAAAATTGAAGGTAAGGGCAAGTACGACATTCATACAGGCATCCGCTTCCTGGATCACATGTTGGAACTGTTCACCAAGCACGGCGGTTTCGACCTTACATTGCAGGCAACTGGCGACCTGGATGTAGATCAGCACCACACCGTGGAAGATGTGGGCATTGTGTTGGGCCAACTCTTTTCCAAAGCTTTGGGTGACCGCAAGGGCATCAATCGGGCTGGTTATTTTGTGCAGCCAATGGATGAAACGCTGGCCGTTGTGGCCGTGGATCTTGGTGGCCGTCCGGCTTTGATTTACGATCAAAAAGTGAAAGTCGTGCTGGTGGGCGATTTGCAAACCGAACTGCTGCACGATTTCTTTGACGGCTTTACCGTGCACGTGGGCGGCAACCTTCATGCAAAGATTCTTTACGGCAGGTCTAACCATCACAAGATTGAAGGCATCTTCAAATGCTTTGCCCGAGCCATGAAATTCGCTTGTTCCAAAGATGCGCGCTTGAAAGATCAATTGCCTTCCACCAAGGGACTTTTATGATTGCCGTATTTGATTACGGCGCAGGTAATCTGCGCAGCGTGCAAAACACTTTGGCAGAGGTGGGGGCAACTTACACGGTGGTGGATGATGTGGAAGGCTTGAACAAAGCTACGAAAATCATCTTGCCCGGTGTGGGACACTTCGGCCAAATGTTGCGATCGCTGGACGCCATGCGCGTGCGTCAAACCATACTGGACCGCATTGAAGCAGGCATCCCGTTTCTTGGAATTTGTCTGGGACTGCAAGCCTTGTTTGAGGAAAGCGAAGAAGCCCCTGGCGTAAAGGGACTTGGACTATTTGCAGGCAAGGTGCGCCGTTTTTCTGAAGATGCCAGAGTTCCGCACATGGGTTGGAATGAAGTGGAACCCAAACCTCCATCACGATTGTTCAACGGCATGGGCGAACGTCCGTATCTATATTTCGCACACAGCTATTTCGTGCCGGTTGTTCCGCAAGCTGCGGCCACTTGCCAATATGCCGAACCCTTTACGGCAGCTCTTGAATCAGGGAATGTTTTCGGCGTGCAGTTCCACCCTGAAAAGTCCGGCCCGCTAGGCTTGAAAATTGTCAAAAACTTTGTCGAACTCTGATCACTCCTGGACTTTTGATTCCATGCTGGCAAAACGTATTATTCCCTGTCTTGACGTCACCGGTGGTCGTGTGGTGAAGGGTATCAACTTCGTCAATCTGCGCGACGCCGGTGACCCTGTGGAATTGGCTTCGCGCTATAACGACCAATCCGCTGACGAACTTGTGTTTCTGGATATCACTGCGTCCAGTGATGAACGCAACACCATGGTGGATGTTGTGGCCAGGACTGCTCGCAAAGTATTTATCCCTCTTACGGTGGGAGGTGGGCTTCGCAGTGTGGTGGATGCTCGTAAAATTCTGATGGCTGGTGCTGACAAAGTAAGCGTCAATACATCCGCTGTGCGACGGCCGGAATTGATCACCGAACTGAGCCGCGAGTTCGGGTCGCAAGCCGTGGTGCTGGCCATTGATGCACGCCGACGCTCTGATGGCGGTTGGAATGTTTTCACCAAAGGTGGCCGCGTGGATGAAGGGATGGATGCTGTGGAATGGGCCGCCCGTGGGCAGCAAATGGGTGCCGGTGAAATTCTGTTGACGTCTATGGATGCCGATGGTGTGAAGCAAGGATTCGATTGCCAATTGACTGCAGCCGTTTCCCGAGCCACTCGTATTCCCGTAATTGCATCGGGTGGTGGAGGCATTCCAGAGCACTTCCTGGAAGTATTGACCGAAGGTCAAGCCGATGCGGCATTGGCTGCCAGCATTTTTCACTATGGCACCTACACGGTCAACGACCTGAAAGAGTTTCTGGATAAATATGGCATTGTGGTGAGGAAAACCGCTTGATTATTCCATGTATTGATTTGATGGATGGCAAGGTTGTGCAACTTGTGCAAGGTAAAGAGAAGGCGCTGGAAGGCGAAGCACCGCTGGTGATGCTGGAAAAGTTTGCGGGCTTTCCGGTGATTCAAGTGATCGACCTGGACGCGGCATTGGGTCGCGGTGCTAATGATGATATTGTGGAGACCTTGGCCGCCCATGCAACCACACGGGTCGGGGGTGGCGTGCGGACTCCGGAACGTGCCCGAAAGCTGCTGGATCAAGGTGCCAGCCGCGTGATCGTAGGTACTAGTGCGTTTACCAGAACTGGCATCAATCACGAACTTTTGAAATCAATTTGTGGCGAAGTGGGTGCTGAAAAGATTTTGCTGGCTCTGGATTCGAAGGGCGGCAACATTGTGGTCAAGGGATGGCAGGAAGCCACCACACTTACCGCTGAACAAGTCATTGGCGAGCTGGAACCTTACTGCGGAGGCTTTCTATGCACCTACGTGGATAAAGAAGGCATGATGCAAGGAACTGACCTGGATTGGTTTGGCAGATTGCGAGCAGCGACCACGCACGAAATCACCGCGGCCGGTGGCATTACCACGCTGGAAGATGTGCGAGCCTTACAAGCGATGAACATTCATGCGGCGTTAGGTATGGCCATTTATACTGGCAGATTGTCATTGGATGAACTGGCCAAAATGAATTCTGAGAGGACCAATTGAAAATATTTGTCCTGACTTTCATGGCGTTCACGTTGATGGCTGCGCCAGTCCTGCAGGACGTTCGGGGCAAGATCACTGCCGGTGATTTGGCTGGTGCCGCCGCTTACGCCGAAGACTTCCGTAAAGTCAACGGAGAGAATGCCGAATATGCAGAGGCCCTAAGTTGGCTGGCACGCGGTGCATTCTCTTTCAAGAATTACAAAGCGGCAGAACTATATTCGACACAAGCCAGAACGATCGTCGACACATTGCTGGAGAAGGAAAAGCTGGAAGGCAATCCAAAACTGATCTCGGCGTTGGGGGCATCCATTGAAGTACATTCCAAGCTCCTCACCATGCAAGGAAAGAAGAAGCAAGCAGTCAGCGAACTGAAAGCAGAATTGGAGCGCACCAGTTGGCTGCCGCTCAAAATCCGTATTCAGAAGAATATCAATTTGATTGGAATGGAAGGCCAACCTGCCCCGGAAAATGGATGAGTTGTCCAAGTTCAAAGGTAAGCCCATGCTGTTGTTCCTGTGGGC
The DNA here is from genome assembly GCA_025352795.1 of Acidobacteriota bacterium. GTDB lineage: Bacteria > Acidobacteriota > Terriglobia > Bryobacterales > Bryobacteraceae > JANXSF01. The sequence continues at coordinate 8,537 of JANXSF010000030.1, read as the reverse complement.
TCACTGGTGCGGCGATTGCAAAGCGCAGGCACCTTCACTGGCCCGCATTGCTGCTAAGTATAAGGACCGGGAACTGACCGTAATCGCGCCCACGCGTCGTTATGGCTATACGGAAAAGAAGAGTGAGAATGCCACAGTTGAGGAAGAGGATGTGGAGATCGCCAGAACCTGGAAGGAAGTCTACACAGGTCTGGCTGATGTTCCGGTGGTGACCAGCGAGGCAATCATGGTTCGTTACGGAGTAAGCACCACGCCCACCTTCGTGTTGATTGATAAGAAGGGCACTGGACGGATGTACCATCCGGGTCGGCTGGCTGAATCAGAATTGGAACTGCGAATTGAAAAGGTGCTGCAAGCGGCAAAGTAAGCGACATCAAAAATCGTTACGAGTGATGCCCAGCTTACGCATCATGGCGTTTAAGGTGGTGCGATGCAGCCCCAATCGAGTTGCTGCGGTAGTGACCACCCCAGCGCTCTCTTTAAGCACTTTTAGAATGTGATTCCGTTCCACTTGTTCCAGTGTGGCGCTGCTTCCAGCATCCAGAACATCCTCCCTAATTTCATCAATCGGTGCGCGCAAGCTTGGACCTTTGGATAGGATCACCGCTCGTTCCATAAAGTTTTCCAGCTCCCGAACATTGCCTGGCCAACGCCATTTCACCAAGGCCTGCATGGTGTCTGACGGAATTTTTTCAATCTGCCTGTCCATCTTTGCCGAATACTTTTTCGTGAAATGCCGGGCAAGTTCCGGTATGTCTTCAGGCCGATCGCGCGACGGTGGAGTGGTGATGGGAAAAACTTTCAGCCTGTAGTAAAGATCACTGCGGAATAACTTATCGCCCATCATCTGGGTAAGGTTGCGGTTGGTTGCCGCCACCAGCCGAACGTCAATTGGAATGGTTTTAGTTCCACCTAACCGTTCAAAGGATTTCTCCTGTAAGGCGCGCAACAATTTGGGTTGCAGGTCCAGCGGAATATCGCCCACCTCATCCAAAAACAATGTCCCACGATGAGCCATTTCAAAGCGACCTATTTTTTGCTGCAACGCACCAGTAAACGCCCCGCGTTCGTAACCAAACAATTCACTTTCCAAGAGTCCAGTGGGTATGGCGGCACAGTTCAACGTGATGAAAGGGAGATTGCGGCGGGGGCTCATGCGATGGATGGCACGGGCCACTAACTCCTTACCAGTGCCTGTTTCGCCAAGAATCAAGACAGTTGCATCGGTAGGGGCAACCACTTCAATCTGCTGTTGAACACGCCGCAGGGCGGAGCTACTGCCCACAATCTCTACAAAGGATTCATTTGGTTCGGCAGCCTCTTCTTCAACACTTTCACTCCTGTCCCGTTCCCGTAAGTCCTGCACAAAGGAAATCCATTTGAAAGGGGAAAGCTGCAAGACTGCGGTGGCAATCAGCACTGGAACGCGAGTTCCATCTTTTCGAATCAACTCTTTTTCAAAGGGAGTGCAAGCGCCAAAACGCAAGCCTTCTTCGTGTGCCAACTCATCCAGTGGAGCGTATTCGGGCGGTGTGAGTTCAGGCCAACGAATCTTTCCAGCCAACAGGTCTTCACGGGTGTAACCGACAATTTCTAGAAACGCATCATTCACTTCTGGCACGCGGTCAAACTCACCGGAAACCACACCAGCAATGGTCGATTCCATAGGGATTGGACGCACACGCCCGCGCTTGCGAAGCAACTTTTCATCCCGTTCATGACGATCACTGAAATCGCGAATTACCCTGGCAAAGCCTTGCAATTCGCCGCGTTCATTCTTCAGCGCCATCGTAACCGCATTGGCCCAGAATCGGGATCCATCTTTTTTGGCATGCCAGCCTTCATTCCCGGAATGACCTTCTGCAGCCGCCCGCTGGAATTCCTCTTGCAGCTTGACCCGCAAAGAATCGCCGGGATAAAGGACGGATACGTGTCGGCCAATAATTTGCTGGGCCTGATAGTCGTAAATGCGCGCTGCTCCTGCATACCAGGTGCAAACATTTTCTTCGTCATCCAGAAGGTACAACGCGTAATCCTGCACCCAGGATGGAATCAGGTTCGCAGTGCCGTTGGCAGTTACCGCCTTGTCCCGCATAACCAGAACGTGGCGCACAGGCAACACATTTTCCTTGGCAATATACTCAACCTCACGCAAAGTTCCATCGGAACCTACCAGCGCCAGTGTGCCTTGCTGCTCGCCATGTTCCAGGAATGCTCGCCAAAGTTGGGATACTTTTGGCTTGAAGTTGGGCGGGGCAAAGTCGTCAATCTTGTGCCCAATGATCTTGTCTCTAGGGAGCCCTAATAACTTACCAGCGCCAACACTTGCGTCCTGATAATTACCGTCGTCATCAGCAATTAAAATGGGTGCAGAAGGGTGATAAATGATCGCTCGAAATAAGCGTTCCAGTTCCTTGGGGCCGTTCTCTAAAACCCAATTGATGGTAGACGAGCGTGAAGCGATGGGGGACATTAACAGCTACTCCTCCCTTCCATGAAATTCAATCTGCCAACAGTTAGAGTCTTGAAAACGATATCGTTAGAATACCATGAGAATGGTACGCTAAACCCTTAACTTTCTATCGTTTTATGGTATCGACGCAGATTCAATGCGTTTTCCTCACGCCGATTCTTCTCACGCAGTAAAATAGCGGATTGGGTGTTCGAACTATTTTCGTGATTCTGGCCGTCCTGTTGCTAAGGCTACCGTTCGTCAACCAGGCGATTCAAGGTGATGACGTCTATTACCTGATAGGTGCGAATCACGCCTTAATTGAGCCAATGCATCCTAAACACGTGGATTTTGCGTTCAACGGCAAAGTTGTTTCCATGCAGGGTCATACCCATCCACCTTTCAATGTTTGGTATCTTGGCCTGCTGTTATGGATTTTTGGCGATGTCAACGAGCTTGCGTTTCATCTGGCATATCTTCCCTTTTCTTTGATGGCTGCGCTTGCCTGCTTTTTTCTGGCGCGACGTTGGAGCTCACGCCCGTTGACCGCCACACTGCTATTTGTTGCCACCCCGGCATTCGTAGTCAATGGCACTTCATTTGAGGCTGATCTTCCTTTATTGGGATGGTGGCTGGCGTCCATTGCACTGTTCGTCGCAAGCGCAGAAATTAAGTCCTGGCGATTGCTCTCCGCTTGCGTTGTGACCATGACCTTCGCCGCAATGACTGCATATCAAACGGCGTTGTTGTTGCCAGTTTGTGCGTTCTACTTGTGGTGCTTTGGCAATCGTTGGAGGCCCGCCTGGATTGCCACTTTCACCGCACCACTTGTAATCACACTATGGCAATTGTTCGAGCGGCTCACCACACAAACAGTTCCATTAGCGGCACTGGCCGGTAACTTTGAAAAGTATGCGTTGCAGTCCCTGCACAACAAAGTGTTGAACGCTGCGGCCTTGACCATTCATCTGGGAGCCAGCGTATCTTCCTTCACCTTGGGATTCACTTTGTCTCGAATCGTTTTCCCGTTTCTTGTGGGAATTGCATTGCTCGCATTCTGCCTGTGGAAAGTACGAAGGTCAAAAGCAGAAGAGCGATTTCTGGCCGGATGGGTTTTACTTTATTTCGCCGCATCGTTGATGCTGTTCTTCGCCGGATCGGCGCGATACTTATTGCCGTTGGCGGCACCACTGACCATTTTACTGAGTCGAATCCCCTTGCCTGCTTTACTCAGCAACGTTGCCATTGTAGGGAATTTGGCGGTCAGCTTGGCACTGGCATTTTCAAACTATCAGCAGTGGGATACCTACCGTCAAATTGCACTGAGTATGTCGGAACAAGCGAAGACTAAGCGGGTTTGGGTCAACGGGGATTGGTTGCGATTCTACCTGGAATCGAATGGCGCTTTGCCGATTTTGGAAGGCCAAGCTGTGCAGCCTGGCGATGTGGTGGTTTCCGCAAAACTGGGCTTCCCATCGCCATTCAATACGGGCGGCGGTATGCGGGTCCCCATGCGGGATTGGCCAGTGAAGTTTTCCTTACCTTTTCAACTCATCGGGCTTGATGCTAACTCCGCCTACTCCACCGTTTCCATGGGAATGGAAGCGTTCGGCTTTGTCTTCAATAAGCCTGTGGATGTGGTTACGGCGGAAGTGATTGTGGAAAGAAGAGCGTCGCAATCGTTCATCAAAATGGGCTCACCTGAATCTGATTCCCAAATTGCCAGCGGCTTCTATGCGATTGAAGGCGGCCAGTGGCGTTGGATGTCAGGCAAAGGCGTGGTGTTGCTGAAGCGTGACCCGAAGCATAAGCAGGTGGTCATTCAATACGCTTTGCCCGACGCATTGCCTGGCCGATTGATTGAAGTATTTGCCGGCGCAAAACGGATTGGTCAAAAGCAACTTACTGGACCGGGTGGTGGCGAATTCACAGCAGAGTTGCCGGTGTTTCGCGATGCGCAACTAACCATTGGCATTTCGATTGATCGAACAATCACTCCGGCAAACGATCAACGGATATTGGGCTTGATTGTGAGCTCTGTCCACTTACAATAGTTAGTCTACAAGTCGGACACGATGTGCTTCGCTGTCCCCCACATATAGCTTTCCTTTCTTATCCACAAAGACTCCATGCGGGCGAGACAATTTACACTGCAGCGGACTTGTTTCCGGTCCATCGCCTTTTTCACCGGTACCCAGCACCGTCGTAATGACGCCACTCTTTAGATCGATGCGACGGATCACGTGGCTCTCCGTGTCGGAAATAAAAATGCTGCCGTCAGGTGACCAGGCAACGCCTTTGGGTCCATTTAACTTGGCTTGTTTGGCAGGCCCTTTATCCCCGGTGTAGCCCTTTTCACCAGTGCCTGCCAAGTGGTGAATGGTACCTTTCTTCATGTCCATGCGGTAAATTTGATTGCCTTCGCGAAGCGCAACATACAGGTTGCCTTGCGGGTCGAAATCAATTGCCCGCGGACCATTTAATGGAGTGCCTTTGATGGGTGCGCCGTCGGGTGTGGGCTTCTTCTCACCATTACCCGCCATCGTATCGATGATGCCGGTCATAGCATTCACTTTACGAATGCGATTATTGCCGACGTCGCAGATGACAACGTTGCCTTGTGGGTCCACGTGGACACTGTGGGGTTGACGCAACTGCGACTTAGCTGCCGGGCCGCCATCGCCGGAAAATCCAGGCTCGCCGTTGCCTGCCAGTGTGGAGACAACGCCGGTCTTGCCGTCGATTTTTCGGATTGCATGGTTGGTCATATCGGCGACAAACAAGTTGCCCGCTTTGTCAAAACTGATCTCGTGAGGATCACTGAATGTCGCAGCCATAGCTGGACCACCATCACCTGAATATCCTTTTTTACCAGTGCCTGCAATGACAATGCTCTTGCCTGTTTTCATATTCAATTTACGGATGGTGTGATTGCCATACTCACAGAAATAAACGTTGCCATCAGGACCAACAATGACACCGAAAGGATTGTCGATCAGAGTGTCGCTGAACCCTTTTTGACCGGTACCGGCAATGGTGTGGACCTTGTTTAATTTCGGGGCAGCAGGCAGCATAGCGGCTGCCAACAGGCAAAGAATGGATATCCGTTTCATCAGTAATGGAGTCTAACACAAGCAAGCGGCCAATCTATCCTACAACAAGTGCAGTGACGATTTCTTCAACGGTGGCTGATTCCATTTGCAGAATTTTTGCGAGGGCTCCACGAGGAGCCCAGACTTGCGGGTTGGTTGGGCCGAACAGTGCGACAACTGGCGTCCCCACGGCTGCGGCCAAATGGCTGATGCCGCTATCGTTCCCTAAGTATGCGCGCGATGAAGCTAACCAAATTGCCACGTCAGCCAAGCTTTTAAAACGATGCGTGCCATCGGGCAAGGCAGCCCATTCCACTGGCATCGGGAGTTGCGCAGCAACTTGCTGGAACATGGCAAGAGGCCAGTTCTTTCTGGCGCTACCCGACAAAGGATGGATCGCGATGAATTCTCGCTTAGCCGTAGTGATTGAAATTTGCGGCACAGCACCCAATGGTGCGCCTACCTGATTCAGGTAAAAATCGACGGCGTGCATGGGGCAATCTTCAGGCGGTAAGGCAGGATGAAACTCCACAGGCAAGCCTTGCAGCGCCATGCGGAACTCCTCGCGATTGGTGCCGTACCAGGAAACAATGCGGTGGAACTGGTGCAACAGATCGGGGATCGGTTCATTGAAAATGCCGATGCGATCCAGCCCTGTGGTTGCGATAGAACGCACCTTATGGGCAAATTGGAACAGCGGCAAGTTTACAGTAGGAGCCCAGACTTCGGTGTATTCACTGCGCAGGAATTCCAGTGCAGGAAGCGACACAATAGCGTCGCCAATGGCGCCTGGTCGAATCAGTAGTGTCCGCTTCAAAACAGTTCGAAGGGGATACGAACATCAATGGTCTTGGGCGGCAGGCAAGCGTTTTCAGTACAGGCCTGATAGCGCAATTTAGCGTTAGCGAAGTTCATTCCACTGCGGGCATCGGGCTTGGATTTCACTTTAGCTACAATTTCAAATGCCCCGGAATAGACAGATAGAGGTTTTTCTGAGAACGGATATTTTTCCATCTTCGGCTTAGGGAAGTGCACGGAAACAGACTCCAGCGGCGTGGTGTCAAAAGACAGTCTCAACGGGATCAAATATTCATCGGCAGGCTGATTTGAATTCACGTGGTACCCGGGCTTCACTTCCAGCCGCAACTTCACTTCAGCTACTTCACCCTTTTTGAGCGAAGTATTCGCTGGTGATTGCACTGCTATCACCGAACTACTTTGTGCCGATAGCAGAGGGCTGGCCAACAGCAGAGCGCTTAACAGGACTGCCTGGTTTGGCCAAAAGTTTTTCAATATCATCCGAGTAATCCTTTTTTGAAACCAATCCGACGTGCATTGTTACAATGCGACCTTCCCGATCAATGATAAAGCTGGTGGGCATGGATTCCACGCCGCCATATTTATCGGCCAACGCTTCGTTACCAATCATGATGGAGTATGGAATTTTGTTCTTGGCCAGATGAGGACGAACCGCATCCCAACCTTCGTCATCCATTGCAATGCCCAAAACCGCGAACCCTTGCGACTTGTATTTCTGATCAAACTCAATGAACCAGGGAATTTCAATTTTGCATGGTCCGCACCACGTGGCCCAGAAATTCAGCAACACAACTTTGCCCTTATAGGCGCTGAGCTTGACCACTTTTCCAGTGGCATCGGACAGCGTGAAATCGGCAGCTTGCTTCAGCGGCTTAGTTGGCGCGGGTTTGGTTTGGGCCATGCAATAAGCCGCCATCCCGCAGGTAAGCAGTGCTTGCAGCGCCCAGTAGTTGATCAATTTCATCCAGATATTCCTTTTTCCGTGGCAGCCCTTCATGCACTGCGCCAATACGACCTTCCCGGTCAATGATAAATGTTTGCGGTATTGAGTCAATCCCGCCGTAGTGTTGTGAAATTAAGCCTTCACCAAGGATCATGCGGTAGTTGATTTTAGTTCTGACCATATAAGGCTTCACCACTTCCCAACCCTCGTCGTCCATGGCCACGCCAACAACGGCGAATCCGCGATCGCGATACTTTTGCTCGAACTCAATGAGCCACGGAATTTCCGTACGGCAGGGTCCGCACCAAGTGGCCCAAAAGTTCAGCATGACCACTTTGCCCTTCAAGTCGCTCAATTTCAGAGGGTTCCCGGTGGAATCCTTCAAAGCGAAATCTGGAGCCTTGTTGCGCTTCTCCAATGGTTTCAAAGCAGAGCCTCTAGACTCCTCACCGTTGTAGCAACTGGCAAGCAAAGTCAGAACCAGACTTACGACCAAAATGTGAGTTCGTCGAAACAACTGGGGAAGAGCCTCCTACTTCATTATATGAATACCGGCCTGGCGCTAAATATTGCCGCCATCCATTGGATGCGCCGATTGCGCCAACGGTTGCGCAGAGTAAATTCAGGATGCTGGCGACAATCGGAATACAGAAACGCGGCGGTGTCGCAAAAGCTTTCCACAACGTAGGCACGCCATTTTCTAGAACGGGTTTCAACATCCAAATGGCTCAATTTTGCTTTGCGCCATTCGGCAGACCAGCCCAGTTCCCCTCGTGCTCGACTTTTCCATTCGCTTTGAAGCAGCTCTTCATAGGAAAAACGCAGTGGATTCCCCAGGCGGACCCAGGCGAAGTGGAACAGCTCATGAACAAGAATCCGACTGAGTTCGGACCAGTCCTTGAGGAGTTCGCTTTCAAAGACAATCAGCCGTTGGGGCAGGAAAGAAGTGGCATGAATCGGTTGTCCGCGATCTTCTTTGCTAAGAAGTTTGCCACGCCAGGTTGTGAGCTCTGGACGAAATTCAATACGGATTGGAGGTCCACTGAGTTGCGGAGAATTTCGAACGGCTTCCTGAAAAATCATTCCCATCGTCGAAGTTCAATTTCGAGGTAAACTGTCCTTGCCATAAAGAATTCTACCGTGGTCTGACTCACTAAGACAGAATCTTCTTCACCAACTCGCCATGCACATCGGTCAACCGGAAATCGCGGCCCATGTGACGATACGTAAG